>NZ_JBZYWF010000009.1:0-165520 GCF_058932855.1 Pontibacter sp. LHS1 | reverse complement strand
CTGGACCTGATACATGTAATGTCTATTGACCTTAATATTAAGAGATAAAACAAAAGAGGGGCTGCATAACTTATGCAGCCCCTCTTTTGTTGGTGGTATATAAAAACTATATGTTGATGAATCTAGGGTTGATCAGGTTCTCCATAGAGAAGATTTCATCCCATTTAGCCTGTGTAATCAGCTTTCGCTCCAATACAGTTATTTCATGGATAGATTTGCCGGTAGCTAGCGCCTCTTTAGCGATTGATGCAGACTCTTCGTATCCAAGTATTGGGTTTAGAGAAGTAACAATGCCAATGCTGTTCATCACCATGTTGCGACAGATCTCTTCATTCGCCGTGATGCCGTCAACGCACTTGCTCTGTAAGGTATAGCAGGCGTTCTCCAGAAATGTCAATGAATTGAAGAGACTGTAAGCTATGACTGGCTCCATTACGTTTAGTTGCAACTGGCCAGCCTCCGCTGCCATTGTAACCGTCATGTCAGCCCCAATTACATAATAAGCCGTTTGGTTTACTACTTCTGGTATAACAGGGTTCACCTTGCCTGGCATAATAGATGAACCTGGCTGCATACGAGGTAAATTAATTTCATTTAAGCCTGCACGCGGACCTGAGGAGAGTAGGCGTAAGTCATTACATATCTTTGATACCTTCACGGCACAGCGCTTCATCACACCAGATACTTGTACATAGGCTCCTGTATCGCAGGTGGCCTCGATCAAATCCTCTGCAAGCACTACAGGTACTCCTGATATCTCTTTTAGTATGTCAGTTACCAACTGAGGGTAGCCTGCAGGTGCATTAATGGAAGTGCCAATTGCTGTAGCCCCCATATTTATTTCACAGATCAGCATCTTTACTTCATGTAGGCGCTGAATGTCTTCCCGGATCGTAGTAGAGAAGCCGTGGAACTCAGCTCCTAAAGTCATAGGCACAGCATCCTGCAGTTGGGTGCGCCCCATCTTCAGCACCTCCTTAAATTCATCAGCCTTGCGACCAAATGATTGCTGTAAAGCCTCCAGGCTTTCGACAAAGGCCTGGATTTTCCAATAAAGAGCGAGCCTGAATGCTGTTGGGTATGCATCGTTTGTGGATTGCGAGCAGTTCACATGATTATTAGGATGAAGTATGTTGTACATTCCCTTTGCATGTCCTAGGTACTCTAATCCAATGTTGGCAATTACTTCATTAACATTCATATTCACGGAAGTACCAGCGCCACCTTGAATCATGTCAGTTACAAACTGATCCAGGTACTCACCGGCAATCAGCTTGTCGCTGGCGTAAACGATAGCATCAGTTACCTCTTTGCTCAACACACCACACTTGTGATTGGCAAGAGCCGCTGCTTTTTTTACATAGGCAAAAGCCTTTATAAAAAGAGGCTCCTTCGATATAGGTATACCTGTGATATGAAAGTTTTCTAGAGCGCGCGTCGTCTGAATTCCATAGTATACTTCGCTGGGAATTTCTTTTTCTCCCAGGAAGTCGTGTTCAATCCTTACTTTGTCCATGCTATATGATGTATTCTTTAAAGCGAATTTATTTACTCTCCCATCTGCTGAGGAGCCGTGGAGACATGTATTTCTATACCTAGATCCTGTGCAACCTCCAATACTATGTCGCTCGCATATTTCTTTGTGCAACGCAACTTTCCATTTTGACTATAGTCCGTAATCAGGCTCTGGTTAATGATCAGCTTAGAGGCGTATTCCCCATACCTGGCGATAATTTCTTTCTGCACAGCAGTCATGAGCTCTTTACGACGTTCTGTTTCAGGAGTGCGCAATGGCCTTTGGAAGCGATGCTCAGGATAATCATGGCTGATATGGTTGGCCTTGGCTGCGTCCTTAGCATCCTGCAGCGCATCCTGTAGCATGCGCTCATTCTTTGGCTTTTTCAGATTGCCGTGTATACCTCTTGTATGGTTCAGCCATTCATGTAGGTCAGCGTTCGGATTGTTGGCTAATTCGACAAGCGCATCATTCGGGATAACGAAATGGGCTGGTTTGTTAAACTGTCGGGCCATGCTTTCCCGGAAGGCATAGAGGCCCTTAAGGAGATACTGTTGGTAATAGTTAAGACGGTACGAGTGTTTCAGACGCAAGTGTGGGTTTTCTGATTCGGTATACTTAAGCTGCTCCAAAAGATGGTTCTCTTCTTCAAGCCAGTGCATACGACCCTGCTTTTCAATTTCCTGGAGTAGCTTGGCCTTTATTTTATGCAGGTATATTACATCAATAGCCGCATAGCGAAGCTGGTCTTCAGTAAGAGGACGCTTATTCCAGTTGCTGGACTGCTGTGACTTATCAATCTCTTTACCAAACTCCTCTTTAAGCACGGTAGCCAATGAAGAGCGTTCATAGTTTAGGATCTTGGCAGCAACATCGGTGTCAACTATACCTTTAACGGAGCATCCCATCTTGTCGAGTAGCAGGATGTCGTTATTAGAGTGATGAATGATTTTTGTAATGGCCTGATTTTCCATTAGCTGGAAAAATGGCGTCAGATCATCAATGTAAAAAGGATCAATTATAAAGCAGTTTCCTTTGCCGTCAGCGATCTGGATCAGGCAAAGGTTAAAGCCATAGGTAAAGCGGTTCTGATCAAACTCAAGGTCAACGGCTAGTTCGCCACACTGCTCTAATTGCTGTATAGCCTGGCGCAGGTCTGCATCAGAGGCTATCAGCTCAATTGCCACGCCGTCTTCTTCTAAAGATAATTTTTCCATTGGCTAAATTTAAACAAGTATTAAGCCATATCCATACGTCTAATGCTATTTTTCTTCTGTAAGGCAGGTATAATAAAGCCCCCTTCCAGCACGCTGAAAGGGGGCTTTTGTTAAGTAAATCTATGTAGATTATTGAATAGGTCTTTCTTCTGGAATTTCGTCTGCTACACCGTCATTTACGGTTGTATCCATAACCGTAGTAGTATCGGCTTCCATGTTCATATCTGCATCCATGTCAGAGGTTTCTACCTCATCAATACGGTCAGTTTCAGTAGCTGTGTTGTTCTCAGAACCACAAGCTGTGAAAGCAAAGAAAGCGAATGCAGCAAATGCAAATTTTATTGTCTTTTTCATGATTTTCAAATTTTGTTAAACAAGTAAATTTGTACTTATTTATTCGGTTTATACGGAAAGGTAACCCTGAAGATTATTTTTTTTTGTAGCAATTCCTGTGAATGTCTTGTATTGAGCTGTAAAGCAATATTTTAAAAGGGTCAATAGAAAATATTTCGCTAAGTATAGCTTTAGGTCTATTATAGTGGCTTTAGTATAAAATAAGATTTTATTTATGAGTATGTCCTTGCGGGGCTGATGAAGGCAAGAGCATTAATCCTTTATAAAAGTCATTAAAAAAGGGGCCCTGCTGAATTTGCAGCACGGCTCCTTTCAGCTATTGCACTTCAGCTAAGGACTTCTCCCGCTTTGCTCTGAACTCAGATTTTTCGCGCCATGCTGGATAGGAAGTACCGTTTGCCACACGGTAGCCCACCCGGAAGTAAAGTTGCAGGTCTTCTACAGCGCCATCCAGGTTCCAGTCATCATACACCTCATCACTCACTTTATGGTAGTGCTCAGCTGTGTACTGCTCCTGCTTTTTGGTAATAAAATCTGCAGCCTGATCACGGGCAACTATACCTGATTTGGCATAAAGAGCTGGTACGCCTTGTTTGGCAAATTCAAAATGATCAGAGCGATAGAAAGAGCCTTTCTCAGGAGATGCTTCTGGAACGATACGGCGGTTCTGTGTGCGGGCCTCCTCAGCCAGTATATCTTCCAGGTCAGAATTACCATACCCAATCACTACCACATCTTCTGTAGGGTGGTAGGGGTTGAGTACATCCATGTTGATGTTGGCCAGTGTTTTGTTTAGTGGGTAGAGCGGATTGGACGCATAGTATTTAGAGCCGAGCAAACCTTTTTCTTCAGCAGTCACAGCCAGAAAAAGGATAGAGCGCTTAGGCTTTTCGGGTAATTGGGTAAAAGCCTTTGCCAGCTCGATCAGGCCTGCTGTGCCACTGGCATTGTCCATAGCGCCATTATAGATCTGATCACCCTGAAGCTTTTCATCCTTACCCAAGTGGTCCCAGTGTGCCGTGTATACCACGTACTCGTCTTTGAGTTCCGGATCAGATCCTTCCAACTTGGCAATCACATTTCGCGATTCTACTTCCCGCAGCTGATTCTTGATCCTGAAGTTTGCTTTGGCATTTAGTGGTACAGGCTTAAAGCCTTTTTGAGCGGCAGCGTTCTTTAGTTTTTCAAAGTTATTGCCAGAAGCTGCAAAGAGCTCTCGTGCCTTTTCTTCTGTTATCCAAGACTCGACAGCAATACGGTCCATGTTCTTGCCCGCGTTGCTGATATCAAAGTTCTCGCGACTCCAACTTCCGGACACCACTTCGTAAGGGTAGCCTGCGGGGCCGGTCTCATGGATGATGATGGCAGCGGCAGCACCCTTCTCAGCAGCTATCTCATACTTATAGGTCCAGCGACCGTAGTAGGTCATGCCCTTGCCGCCAAACAAGGTGCTGTCCAACTGCTCCGGATTATTCGGGCTAGGTATAGGCGGGTCGTTGATGAGCATGACGATGGTCTTGCCTTTTACATCCACACCTTTATAGTCGTCCCAGCCATACTCGGGTGCCACTATACCGTAGCCCACGAATACCAGATCGGAGTTGTTCACATTCACATCCTGAACAAAGCGGCGTGATACAGCTACGTAATCATCCGGAAAGGAAAGATTGATTGTTTTGCCGCCTGCTGTAAAGTTTGCTCGGGGTTGTGCGGTGAAGCCAAACATGGGGACGTTTTGCACAAAGGTGCCGTCCGGGTTGCCGGGTTGCAAGCCCAGCTTCTGAAATTCGCGGGTGAGGTAGTTTACAGTAGAGTCTTCGCCGGCAGTGCCGGGACTGCGGCCCTCAAATTCATCGGAAGCGAGCACGCGGATGTGCTGCAGGAGGTCATTTGCGTTGATATGCTGCTGGGCTGCAAGCAAACCGGTCGTATCACCGGCGACAGCAGTGCGCTCGCCATCGCTGTCCGCTACTTCCCTGGCGTTTTCGTTGCAGCCAAGAGCTACCAGGCTGAGCAAAGCCAGGCCGATCATATCTTTTTTCATAGGGTTATGTAGGTATGTTAAGGTACTGAAGATAATACTTTTATTCATACCGTTGGTTACGGATTGCCGGATTTCGATCAGGCTGCTATTTCCCAGCTAGCAGGAACACCGCGGTGCAGTGTTTTGATCAGGCTGAGGCAGGATGCGAGGTCCTGGTACAGTTGACACTCCCATACAACCACCCGCTGCCAGCCGGCCTCCCGGTACTGCGTTTTGTAGCGTTCGTCGCGCAACTGATTATTGATAAACTTTTCTTCCCAGAATCGTAGGTTTGATTTTGGTAACGCCGGTTGGCAATGAGGGCAGCGATGCCAGAAGCAGCCGTGTACAAAAATTGCCAGTCGGCGGGACGGGTAGCAGATGTCAGGCTTGCCTGGGGCTCTGCGCCAATGGACCCGGTATCCACGGAGGCCGTTCTGCCAAAGGGCACGACGCAGCAGAAGCTCTGGTTGCGTATCACGGCTTTTGTTTCCGCGCATGTATTTGCTCACCTTCTCACGGGCAGTGAGCGGAGCAGGCGTTTCTCTATACTTCTTGACTTTTTTTCTGGCGGCCAATTTTTAAGGGCACTTATGTCAGTTTTTAACAAACAGCCGGTGTTGAAAGTGCCTGATAACGGCAGGATTCATTTGAAAACAACATAAAGCACGCCTTGGACGCATAAATTTGATTGGTGACACAATTAGTCACTTTATTATTCAACCCTATATATAAATAGTGTATGCGAAGGTATAGCGTTGATAAAGAGCTGCATTTGCTTATGCGAATGCCTAAAGTTTGAATTCTTATAAATACTCTTAACTTTGCCTTTACACACAGCCGTAAACATTAGTTATGGATAAATATACCTATATCGCAAATGCGCACGGAGCCTACATTGACGAGCTGTATAAAGCTTATCAGCAGGATCCTGAGTCGGTAGACTTCGGATGGCGCAAATTCTTCGAAGGCTATGAGTTCTCAACTGCCTACAACGAGAACGGCCATGAAACAGCGGAAGCCCCGGTTGCCGCACCTGCCAAAGCTGCGGTTGCAGCCGGCGAATCAGACAAAGAAGTAGCTGTTCGCAACTTTATATATGCTTACCGCAGCCGCGGGCACCTACGCTCTAAGACCAATCCGGTACGTGAGCGCAAAGACCGCAAAGCGCTGCTGGACCTGAAGGACTTCGGCTTGTCAGAAGCTGATCTGGACACGGTTTTCCAGGTAGGCGAAATCATCGGTATCGGACCTGCCAAACTGCGCGACATCGTGGCGGCCGTGCAGAAGATTTACGAAGGCCCAATCGGCTATGAGTACATGTACATCCGCGACCCGGAAGTGCTGACCTGGCTACAAAATAAGATCGAGAAGGAATTCATTTCCTTTAACCCAGGCATCGAGTACAAAAAGCGCATTCTTTCTAAACTGAACGAAGCGGTTGTATTCGAAAACTTCCTGCATACAAAATTCTTAGGTCAGAAGCGTTTCTCCCTGGAAGGTGGCGAAACCACTATACCTGCTCTGGATGCCATTATCGACAAGGCCTCTGAGCTAGGCGCAAAAGAGGTGGTGATCGGTATGGCGCACCGTGGTCGCCTGAACGTGTTGGCCAACATCATGGGCAAAACCTATGAGCAGATCTTCTCTGAGTTTGAAGGTACAGCCGTTCCTGACCTGACCTATGGCGATGGCGACGTGAAATACCACATGGGCTTCTCTTCTGAAGTAGATACCCCATCCGGTAACAAAGTGAACCTGAAGCTGGCGCCAAACCCATCGCACCTGGAGGCGGTAAACCCGGTGGTGGAAGGTTTCGTGCGTGCCAAGATCGACTGCATGTACGACCGCGATCCGAAGCAGATCGTGCCGATTCTGATACACGGTGACGCGGCTGTAGCAGGTCAGGGCATCGTGTATGAAGTAACGCAGATGGCCAAGCTCAATGGATACCAGACAGGCGGTACCATCCACTTTGTGATCAACAACCAGGTTGGTTTCACGACTGACTTCGAAGATGCCCGCTCTTCTATCTACTCTACTGACGTAGCCAAAATTATTGATGCGCCAGTGCTGCACGTAAATGGCGACGATCCTGAAGCAGTGGTATTTGCCGTGCGCCTGGCAACAGAATACCGTCAGAAGTTCGGCAACGACATCTTTATCGACATGGTGTGCTACCGTCGTCATGGCCACAACGAGGCAGACGAACCGAAGTTTACGCAGCCACACCTGTACAACCTGATCTCGAAGCACCCGAACCCACGCGAGGTATACAACAAAGAATTGATCAGCCACGGCGAGATCGACGCTGAGCTGGCCAAGTCGATGGACAAGGAATTCCGTCAGATGCTGCAGGATCGCCTGGACATGGTGAAGCAGAAGCCACTTCCTTACAACTACCAGACACTGGAGAAGGAGTGGAAGGAGCTGCGCCGCTCCAAGCCGGGAGACTTCGACCAGTCGCCTGAAACAGGTATATCCGAAGAAGTAATTCAGAAGGTAGGTACAGCACTGTCTAATGTGCCGCAAGGCTTTAAGCCGCTGAAGCAGATTGAGAAACTGCTGAAAGAGCGTAAGGATATGTTCTTTGAGAGCCGTCAGCTGAACTGGGCTGCTGCCGAGTTGCTGGCTTACGGCTCCATCCTGGCCGAAGGAAAAGTAGTACGCCTGAGCGGGCAGGACGTACAGCGCGGAACGTTCTCGCACCGCCACGCCGTACTACGCGATGCCAACACCAGCGCACCTTATACAAACCTGAACCACATTAAGGAGGACCAGGTGAAGCTGGAGATATACAACTCCCTGCTGTCGGAGTATGGTGTGCTGGGCTTTGAGTTTGGTTATGCCATGGCTAACCCGAATGCGCTCGTAATCTGGGAAGCACAGTTTGGTGACTTTGCCAACGGTGCGCAGGTGATGATCGACCAGTTTATAGCTGCTACTGAGTCTAAGTGGCAGCGCATGAACGGGGTGGTAATGCTGTTGCCGCACGGCTACGAAGGCCAGGGGCCAGAGCACTCCAACGCACGTCCTGAGCGATTCTTACAGCTTTCCGCTGAGAATAATATGTATGTGACCAATATCACAACACCTGCCAACTTCTTCCACTTCCTGCGTCGTCAGTTGGCACTGCCATTCCGCAAGCCGGCTATCAACATGGCGCCGAAGTCGTTGTTGCGTCATCCGAACGTGGTTTCTCCGGTAGAGGAATTCACCAAAGGCGGTTTCAGAGAAGTGATCGGTGACAGCTACGCTTCGGCCAAGTCAGTGAAGAAAGTGCTGCTTTGCACTGGTAAGGTGTACTTCGACTTGCTGGAAGAGCAGCAGAAGAACAAGCGCAAGGATGTGGCCATCATCCGTATGGAGCAGCTGGCGCCGTTCCCGAAAGTGCAGTTAGAGGCTGAGCTGAAGAAGTACAAGAATGCCAAGGTATACTGGGTACAGGAAGAGCCGGAGAACATGGGTGGCTGGATGTACATCCTGCGTATCATGCGCAATGGCATAGAAGATGTAGTGGCACGTAAGCCAAGTGCTTCGCCTGCAACTGGTTACAATAAGATCCACGGCAAAGAGCAGCTGGAGCTGGTTGAAAGAGCATTCGCGATCTAATTAATAATGATTAGTGATTAATGACGAATGATCAGTGAGATGTAATTAATCACTATTGATTCGTCATTAATCATTGATGATTCGTAATTCAAAACTGTAATTCATAATTGATAAAAAAATATGAGCTTAGAAGTTAAAGTGCCTGCTGTAGGTGAGTCGATCACCGAGGTGACCATAGCCCAGTGGCTAAAGAAAGACGGCGACCGTGTGGAGATGGATGAGGTGATAGCTGAGCTGGAATCTGACAAAGCCACCTTCGAACTGCCCGCTGAAGCCGCAGGCATTTTACGCATCGTTGCGCAGGAAGGCGACACCATTGATGTGGGCGCCACGATCTGCCGCATCGAGCAAAACGGCGAAGCCGGTGGTGCACCAGCTGCCCCTGCCGCTAAACAAGAAGCCGCTGCTCCGGCTGCACAGGACTCTGCTCCTGCCGCTGCACAAGGCGCTGGCGAAACAGTAGAGATGCGCGTGCCAACGGTAGGCGAGTCTATCACAGAAGTAACAATCGCCAGCTGGTTGAAGAACGAAGGCGACCACGTAGAAATGGACGAGGTAATCGCAGAACTAGAGTCTGACAAAGCGACATTTGAGTTACCAGCCGAAGCCGCCGGTACATTGCAGATCGTAGCTCAACAAGGCGATACGGTAGAGATTGGTGGATTGCTTTGCCGCATCGTAGCAGGTGCTGGTGCAGGTGCATCTAAGCCAGCCGCGCAGCCGAGTGCTCCAGGCGCACAGCAGGCTTCTCAGCCAGCCGCTGCCGCTCCATCTGGTGCACAGACTTACGCTTCAGGCACACCATCGCCAGCTGCCGGCAAGATCCTTTCTGAGAAAGGCATCAATCCGGCCGATGTGCAAGGTACAGGTCGCGACGGTCGTATTACGAAAGAAGACGCGATGGGCGCTCAGGCAAGACCTGCGGCACAGCCTGCTGCCGCTTCGGCTCCAGCTGGCAAGCAGGAAGCTGCTGCACCAGCCGCTTCAGGTGACCGCAACCAGCGACGTGAGAAAATGAGCTCGCTGCGCAAAACAGTGGCTCGTCGTCTGGTGCAGGTGAAAAACGAAACGGCTATGCTGACTACCTTCAACGAGGTAGACATGAAGCCGATCATGGACATCCGCGCTAAATACAAAGACAAGTTCAAAGAGAAGCACGAAGTAGGCCTTGGTTTCATGTCCTTCTTCACGAAGGCCTGTACTGTAGCCCTGCAGGAGTGGCCAGCTGTTAACGCCATGATCGATGGCAATGACATGGTGTTCAACGATTTCTGCGATATCTCTATCGCTGTATCTTCTCCAAAAGGTCTGGTAGTGCCGGTTATCCGCAACGCGGAGCAACTTACGCTGGATGGCATTGAGAAAGAAGTGATCCGTCTGGCCAAGAAAGCACGCGATGGGAAACTTTCAATTGACGAGATGACAGGCGGTACCTTCACCATCACCAACGGTGGTGTGTTTGGTTCTATGATGTCTACGCCAATCATCAACGCGCCGCAGTCGGCTATACTTGGTATGCACAACATCGTGCAGCGCCCTGTTGCTGTAAACGGACAAGTAGAGATCCGCCCGATGATGTACCTGGCCCTATCTTACGACCACCGTATCATCGATGGCCGTGAGTCTGTAAGCTTCCTGGTGCGCGTGAAGGAACTGTTGGAAGATCCGATGCGCTTATTGCTTGGCGTATAATTTATTGAGATAATGGAGGAGGGGTAAGCGAACGTGTTTGCTCCTCCTTTCT
This sequence comes from Pontibacter sp. LHS1, assembly GCF_058932855.1. NCBI lineage: Bacteria > Pseudomonadati > Bacteroidota > Cytophagia > Cytophagales > Hymenobacteraceae > Pontibacter > Pontibacter sp. LHS1. The sequence goes on along the minus strand of NZ_JBZYWF010000009.1, from coordinate 155,054 downwards.
TTTAACCAGTAAGTAACGCAGAGTTTTCTCTGCCATAAAATAGAAAAAGATGAAATACGACGTTACCGTAATCGGTTCTGGTCCTGGCGGGTATGTGGCGGCTATACGCTGCGCACAGCTGGGCCTGAAGACTGCTATCATTGAGAAATATAATGTACTGGGTGGTACTTGCCTGAACGTAGGATGTATACCTTCTAAAGCACTGCTTGACTCATCAGAGCACTATCACAATGCGGCCCATACTTTTAAGGAGCATGGCATCGAGCTGAACGACCTGCAGGTGAACATCCAGCAGATGATCAAACGCAAGGCTGAGGTGGTGAAGTCGAACAACGACGGTATCGCTTTCCTGATGAAGAAAAATAAGATCGACACTTACTACGGACTGGGTTCTTTTGTAAACAAGAACACCATCAAGATCGCAGGTATAGACGGTCAGGAACAGCAGATCGAAACTGACAAGACGATCATCGCGACAGGTTCTAAACCTACCGCGCTGCCATTCCTGCCAATCGATAAGAAGCGCATCATCACTTCAACTGAGGCCTTGTCGCTGACAGAGGTGCCAAAGAAAATGATCGTGATCGGTGGCGGTGTGATCGGTCTGGAGTTGGGCTCTGTGTATGCCCGTCTGGGCACGAAAGTGCAGGTAGTTGAGTACATGGACGCCATCATCCCGACGATGGACCGTGCGCTGGGTAAAGAGCTGCAGCGTGTGCTTAAGAAAACACTGGGCTTCGAGTTCTTCTTCAACCACAAAGTAACCGGCGCTACCAACGAAGGTGAAACAGTGACTGTGACAGCTGAGAATCCAAAAGGCGAAACTGTTACGTTTGACGGTGACTACGTGCTGGTATCGGTAGGCCGCAAGCCATATACCGAAGGACTTGGTCTGGAGAATGCAGGTGTGCAAATGGGTGAACGCGGTATGATTGCCGTGAACGATCACCTGGAAACCAATGTGCCGGGTATCTACGCCATTGGTGACGTGGTACGTGGCGCTATGCTGGCACACAAAGCCGAAGAAGAAGGCGTGTTCGTGGCAGAGACCATCGTAGGGCAGAAACCGCACATCAACTACAACCTGATTCCGGGTGTGGTGTATACCTGGCCGGAAGTGGCGGGTGTAGGCTATACCGAAGAGCAGCTGAAAGAGCAGGGCCGTGCCTATAAGACAGGTTCGTTCCCGTTCAAAGCATCTGGTCGCGCCAAGGCGTCGATGGACACAGACGGTTTTGTGAAGGTGCTGGCTGACAAAGAAACAGACGAGATCCTGGGCATGCACATGATCGGGCCGCGTATCGCCGACCTGATTGCAGAGGCTGTGGTGGCGATGGAGTTCCGTGCTTCGGCCGAGGACATCTCCCGCATGAGCCACGCGCACCCAACTTATACAGAGGCTATCAAAGAGGCTTGCCTGGCTGCGACTGAAAACCGCGCATTGCACATATAAGACGGGTTACATACGTAATGTAGAAGCAGCATCACCCGGGGAGGGAGGTGCTGCTTTTTTTATGACTATATAGTGATGATAACTATACTTCAAGGTTTTGCGTTGTATTAAAATATGAAAAATTGAACCAAGTATAGCTATGAACGAGCCGCAGCAACCCTTCGACAAAGCATTAAAAATCATGATGGGGCTCGGTGTTCTGCTACCGTTCCTGGTAGCAAGCTATACCTGTCAATTACTCTGCACCAATCTGTTGGAGAAAGTACTTACCTTTTCTGGGGTCTTCCTGTTTGTTTTCCTGATTTTCTGGATCGTGGCGCGTACCATCATGCAGCTTTTGGATGAATAATTATTTTGTCAGGCAACCATCTGGTTGCTTACTTCATCTAAGGGGTATAAGCTGATGTTCAACTCAATACTTATACCTTAAACCATGAAAAAATCATTTTTACTCCTCTTCCTGTTAGCAATTCCTTTCCTAACGTGGGCACAAACCCGAGTGAATGCTTCCGAAATCATTGACAAGATAAACCGTGGTGAAGCCGTCACTTACAAGAATGCTGTGATCGTGGGTGTACTGGACCTGACGAATCTGGAAAACATGCGCCTTGAGAAAAAAGCTGACAATAAGTATAGCACAAATGAGTACATCAGCACAGTGAAAGTGCCCCTGACTTTTATCAACTGCACTTTCAAAGATGATGTGCTGGCTTATTACAACCCGGACAATCAGGATGTAAAGTTATTCAACAGGAAAAACGAGATATTCAACACAAACTTCGATAAGGCGGTGCGCTTTGAGAATTGTGTATTTGAGGCGTACAGTGCATTCAAGTACTCTAAGTTCGAAGACGACGTATCGTTTGCAGGCAGCAGCTTCCAGCACGAGGCTTTGTTCAAGTATAGCAAATTCTCCAGATCAGCTGACTTTACCAATGCGAAGTTTACGGAAGAGGCTAACTTCAAGTATGTGGATTTCCCTGATGCAACAAATTTCGGGGGTGCTTCCTTCAGAAGAGAGGCAAACTTTAAGTATGCGAAGTTCAGCAATGACGCTGACTTCAAGGCGGCAAGCTTCAGAGGGTTGGCTAACTTTAAGTATACCAAAGTAGGCAACAACATGCACTTACAAAAAGCCGTGTTTAAGGGTGATGAAGACTTTAAGTACACACAAGTCAATAACCGGAAAGTCTCCCGTGTTGATCTGGTGAACTGAAAGTTTACTGACTATCCAGCAAATGGAGTAGTTTTGCCATTGTGCTATTGGGCTGATAAGCAGGTATAGGTGCCAACTCAAGCCACTGGGCACGGACCTGGTTGATTAATTGCAAGTTCAACGGTAGCTGCTTGCGTTTCTGAGCTGCCAGACGTGCTGCAACAGCTGTTTTAAGTGTATTAGCCTTAACCCTAATGGTGTGTCGGCTATACCTTGCCGGGTGCAGGTGCACATGCCTTCTCTCGGCTACACCCCATCGCAGCACCCACTGGCTTCCATCAGACAAAGAAACCAACTGGTAATCGGAAGCGCTGCCTGACAGGTATAGCCGGTAAGCATCTGGGGTAATCACCTGCTGCGCCTGCAGGTATGCGATAGTCTCTGCCGCGATTTGCTGTGCCGAAAGCTCACCCAGGTATAGGTCGAGCTGCGAGCTGCCTATTGTTTTGAGCTGAGCGGTAAGTACTGATTCCGCCGCAGCTGCCTGCGCCACTATGAATTCCCGGATGTAGCCCAGGTGATGCTTGAGCGGATGGAAGAGGATAGGGGCAGGTATATCCGTGTATCGCATAACTCTTCTACGGAGGGGAGGGTACCGTTGGCAAAAAATATACAACACACAGGCAACCTAACGAGCGTCTTTTTCATCTTTATGATGAGCACGGTAAAATAGTCGTGTATTGAGTTTCGTTATAACTTAAATAAGAGTAGAGGTAATTGAAGCTTGCCTGTTAAACAGTAATTGGTTGATAGATAAACTATACCTGTCAATCGATACAATGTCGCTGTAGGTATAAGATTCAGAAAACTTAACACTATATAGAGCACTTTGCAAAGCAATTACTTGTAATTTATTTGCCACCACTTTTATCTGCCGCCTATGATACAGTTGGAAAATATACACAAATACTATGCGGTGGGGCACAACAAACTGCATGTGCTCAAAGGCATCGATATGCACATAGAAGAGGGTGAGCTGGTGTCGATCATGGGCTCTTCCGGCTCTGGCAAGTCTACTTTGCTCAACATACTCGGCATTCTCGACGACTACGACAGTGGCAGCTATACCTTGGCGGGCACGCCTATCCGGAATTTGTCGGCTGCGAAGGCGGCTTATTACCGCAATAAGTTTCTTGGTTTTGTGTTCCAGTCGTTCAACTTGCTCTCTTTCAAAAACGCCATGGAGAACGTGGCCCTGCCGCTCTATTACCAGAACGTGGGCCGCAAGCAGCGCAACAAGCTGGCACTAGAGTACCTCGACATGGTGGGCCTGAAAGACTGGGCGGAGCACTCCCCCAACGAAATGTCAGGTGGGCAGAAACAGCGGGTTGCCATTGCCAGAGCGCTTATTTCGCAGCCTAAACTGATTTTGGCTGACGAACCGACTGGTGCCCTCGATACACAGACTTCTTACGACGTGATGGACATCTTCAAGGATGTTAATAGCAAAGGCATGACGGTGGTGATCGTGACGCACGAAAACGACATTGCAGCTCAGACGCACCGTGTCATCCGCCTTAAAGACGGCCTGATCGTGCACAACGACCACAGTGCAGAAGATGCGATACTCGCAGCGGAGGCTGTGGCCGCGAAAAGTTAACTTAGGCAACACAGCTACAATCAACAATTAACAACCAGCAATTAAATGTTCGACCTAGACAAATGGCAGGAGATACTCGGGACCATGCAGAAGAACAAACTGCGGACCTTCCTGACCGCCTTTGGCGTGTTCTGGGGCATCTTTATGCTGGTACTATTACTGGGCGCGGGCAAAGGACTGGAGAATGGCGTGTACAACCGTTTCGGGGCCGGGGCTAAGAACAGCATCTATGTCTGGACTGGCAAGACAGCACTAGCCCACAAGGGTATGTCGCCAGGCCGCGAGATAAAACTGACTAACCAGGATATAACCTCAGTGCATCGTGACGTGGACAATGTGCAGATACTGTCACCACGCAACCGGGTGTTTGGCGAGTACACGATCAACTACAAAACCAAGAACGGCTCTTACCAGGTATTCGGCGCTGAACCAGGTTTCCTTAAAATCAATGGGGAGATACCGTTTAGAGGGCGCTTACTCAACGAAATTGACGAACGCGAAAAGCGCAAGGTAGTCGTGATCGGTGATCAGGTGAGCAAGGTGCTGTTTGGGGAGGGAGATCCGGTGGGTGAGTATGTCAACATCAAAGGGATACATTTTAAAGTGGTAGGCACTTTTAAGATGCGCGGCAACAACAGTAGCCGCCGCGAAGAGCGGGCCTACATCCCTTTCTCAACGCTGCAGGCTGCCTTTAACCAACCCAACCAGGTGCAGATGATGGCACTGGTAGCTGAGCCCGGCGTGAGCGCCAAAGACATGGAAGGCCGCCTGCGCAACTTGCTGGCCGAGCGCCACAAGTTCTCAACGGAAGACAAGATGGCCATTGGGGTGGAAAACACAGAGGCGGAATTTCTGAAAGTGATGGGCCTCTTCAATGGCATCAAGATATTTGTGTGGATAGTAGGTATAGGCACCCTTATCGCCGGCATCGTGGGCGTGAGCAACATCATGCTGATCATCGTGAAAGAACGAACCCGTGAGATCGGGGTGCGCAAAGCATTGGGCGCAACGCCTTTCTCCATTGTGAGCCTGATCCTGCAGGAGTCTGTGGTTATAACGGCCTTCTCGGGTTACCTCGGCTTGCTGGCAGGCACAGGTGTGCTCGCTGGTCTGGAATACCTGATGGAATCGTCGGGTGCGGAAGCGCCCTTCTTCGCCAACCCGGAAGTAGACCCCGGCGTGGCGCTGGCGGCAACTCTGGTCCTTGTGATCTCCGGAGCCCTGGCCGGTCTGATGCCAGCTTTAAAAGCAGCAAGGATCAAACCGATAGAGGCGCTGAGGGCTAGTTAGAATTTTGAATGAGCGAATGAGTGAGTGTGTGAATATTTTGCTCGTGTTGCTTCATTCAGGATATTATATAGGCAGAAGGTATAGTTAGTGACAAAAATCAAAATAGTTAACGCAATCAATCGCTTAATTAAAATATAAACATTCACTCAATCACTTATTCGCTCATTCAAAACTAACCCATGATCGATATTGATAAATGGACCGAGATTTATAACACCGTAAAGAAGCACAAGCTGCGTACGGCGCTGACGGCTTTTGGGGTGTTCTGGGGCATTTTCATGTTGGTGCTGTTGCTGGGTGCTGGCAAGGGGCTGGAGAAAGGTATAACCTCTGAGTTCAACGTGGCCAAGAATGCCGTGTTTGTGTGGACGCAGCGTACCAGTGTGCCTTACATGGGCCTGAAAGCCGGCCGTTTTATCCAGATGACCAACGACGATATAGACGCCATTCGGGCATTTGTGCCGGAGGTAGGCGTGATTGCACCAAGTAACCAACTACAAGGTAGCTTCTCGGTGGTGTACGGGACCAAGAGCTCTGCTTTTACCGTGAATGGTGAAACGCCCGAGGTGCTGCAGGTAAAGCCAACCAATATCATGAGTGGCCGCTTCATCAACCAAAAAGATGTGGCCGAGCGCCGCAAAGTGGCGGTAGTGGGTCCGCGTACCCTGGAGCTGCTGTTTGGCGAAGGCGAAGATCCGATTGGCAAGTACATCAGCATCAAAGGCATCTACTTTCAGGTGGTGGGTACTTTTAAACCAATTGGCAAGGACGAAGAAGTGGTGCAGGACGCCCAGACCATCTATATCCCTAACACGACCTTGCAACAAGCCTTTAACCAGCCTAACCAGGTGAACTTCTTTGCCATGACGCCCAAGCCAGGTATAGCTGCTGCGGTGGTGGAGGAGAAAGTGAAAGCCCTGCTGATGAAACGGCATAAGGTTGCCCCAACTGATTTGAAGGCTTTCGGCTCGGCCAATGTGGAGAAAGAGTTTCAGGATGTGCAGGGGCTATTTGCAGGTATAGCAGGCTTTAGCTGGCTGGTGAGCATCGGTACCATCATCGCCGGTATCATCGGTGTGGGCAACATTATGCTGATTGTGGTGAAGGAGCGGACGAAGGAGATCGGTATACGCAAGGCACTCGGCGCAACGCCTCTGTCCATCGTGAGCCTGATCATACAGGAGTCTATCGTGATCACAGGCTTTGCCGGCTACATTGGTTTGCTGGCCGGTACGGGGCTTATCGCGGCCATCGAAGGCTTTATGGTCGACAACAACGTGCAGGCGGGTTTCTTCGGTCCGCCGGAGGTGAACCCTACTGTGGCTGTGACAGCAACAATACTACTGGTAGTGGCCGGCGCCCTGGCCGGACTTATACCTGCTACCAAGGCAGCTCGCGTGAATCCGGTCGTGGCTTTGCAGGAAGAGTAATTTTAGATATCGAATTAACAAGAACATAATTGAGTATACTCCTATGAAAAAGGTTTTTATCGGACTGTTTGTGATTGTCATGCTGGCCTTATCTGTTTGGCTGGGCCGCTACTTTTACAACAAGGCCAACACCGACCCGATCGTGTATAAAACAGAAGAGCCCTTTGAGGCCGACATCGTGAAGAAAACGGTGGCTACGGGTTCTATCGTGCCGCGCAAAGAAGTGGAGGTGAAGTCACAGGTTTCGGGTATCGTGGAGGAGCTGTACGTGGAGGCCGGGCAGATCGTGAAGCAAGGGCAGCTGCTGGCCAAGATCAAGATCGTGCCGAACATCGTGAACGTGAACAACGCCCAGAACACACTGGAGACTGCCCGCATCAACTTTGAAGAGGCCAAGCGTGAACTGGCTCGTTATCAGGAGCTCTACGAGCAAAAGGCAATTGCAGAGCAAGAGTTTCGCAAGTATAAGGCTGATTATGACCTGAAGCGCGAAGCCCTGCAGTCAGCGGAGAGCAACCTGCAACTTGTGCGCGAAGGCGCTTCCAAACGCAGCGGACAAGCTTCTAACTTAGTCTACTCTACCATTGATGGTATGCTGCTGGATGTGCCGGTGAAGGTGGGTACTTCCATCATCGAGCGCAACAACTTCAACGAGGGTACGACCATTGCCTCGGTAGCCGATATGCGCAGCCTGATCTTTGAGGGCAAGATCGACGAGTCGGAAGTAGGCAAGCTGAAAGAGGGCATGGACCTGCTCCTGACCATCGGCGCCATCGAAGGCCGGGTGTTCAATGCAGAGTTGGAGTACATTGCCCCGAAAGGCGTGCTGGAAGAAGGCTCCATCAAATTCCCGATCCGTGCTAAGGTATTGCTCGACCCGAAAGACTTTATCCGGGCCGGGTATAGCGCCAACGCCGACATCGTGCTAGACAAGCGCGAGAATGTAATGGCAGTGAAGGAAAGTCTGCTCAAGTTCGAGAAAGACAAATCTTATGTAGAAGTGGAAACTGCTCCGCAGGTGTTCGAGAAACGTGAAGTGAAAACCGGTTTGTCAGACGGCATCAACATAGAGGTTGTATCAGGGCTAAAAACATCAGAGAAAGTGAAAGTACCGGACGCGAATGCGCCGCAGAATATTTAATTGTTTGTTTAAGGTGAGAGAAAAAAGCGGGCTAAGCCCGCTTTTTTCTTTTAGTTAAACACCCACTGCAAAATAAAATGCGAAGGTATAAAGATGCAGATCGGGAAAAACAACATGGCCAGCGCAAAGTACAGCCCCTTCGGAATAGCTGTCTGCGGCTTGCTGCCAAGGCCGTATACCCAATTCACGTTCTCTTTCGGGTCGGTGAGGAAATAGGTGAGCGGCAGCACTACCCAGGCCAATGCCGTCTGGTACCAGATGGCGCGGGTATCATAACCCCACTCCATCAGCAGCCAGATCACGATGGCCGGCAGGAACACATGGAACAGCGAGAGCCCCCGCAAAAACAGGCTTTTGTCCCGGTGGAACATGTAATCGCTTAAACCTAACAATTCCTTGCCTGAGAGCAGGCGACCAAAATAGTCTACGTTCCAGACAAGCTCCAGTCCCAGCACCCCCACGGCCATCATGCTCAGCAAAAGGTGATTTTCTGTCCAGAGCACAATGCCCACCGAGAACAGCGCCACATCCGAAAACCACAGGAAATTACCCGGACCATAATGCTTCCAATAAACTGGTACCAGTACCAGCAGAAACAAGGTATAGGCGATCGGTAACCAGAGTGGAATAGTTTGGGAGATCATGGCGTGAGACTCGGTTTAATGTGTATACCCGAAAAGTCTGGAAAGGATCAGGTATAGCACAATCAACCAGCAGGCTTATTCAGACTCATTCGACGCGCCTTCTCCTACCCCACTAAATATCACTCAACAGTTAACAATTGGCGACAAGACAAGTAAAATAATATAAGGATTTGATTTATAGTAATTTGATTTTATGATTTATGAAATACCAAGGTATAAATGTCAGGAGGGTAATGTTCTATTGTTTGGTGCTGCTGAGTGGCTTTGCCTATGCCTGTGACGACGACGAAGATATAGATGACATGCTTGAGAGCGAAATAGAATTCACAAACGTAGAGCTGTCCGGTGATAATGAAGTGCCAGCTGTTGCCACGAGCGGATCGGGTTCACTTACGGCTACCTACGATCGGAGCACCCGGATTCTGACATACAATTTTAGCTGGACACTCGGTGATGCAGGCGACAATACGGTGGGCATTCATTTCCACGGCCCTGCCCTGGCCACCGAGAATGCTCCGGTTGTGATACCAATTGAAAATCACACGAACAGCTACACTGGCTCAGTAACAGGTACAACCAGGGAACTCACCCAGGCAGAGGAAGAGCAGTTGCTGGACGGCAGGTGGTACCTGAACATCCACAGTAGCACCTATCCGGATGGTGAGCTGCGAGGCCAGCTACTACGTGGTGAAAACTAGCAGGTAGTATAGCCGGTGAGGTTTATGGTTAGCCTGTTTGACAATAAGGCAGGTATAGATGTACCTTTGTGGCAAATTAGAATACCCTATGCACTTGGCTACTACTGAAGCTACCGTTAAGATACTTGATTTTGAACCCCAATACGCTGCTGCGTTCCGGGCCCTCAACGAAGAGTGGATCACCCGCTATTTTGTGATGGAGGAAGCCGACCATAAATCACTGGGCAATCCGCAAAGCTACATCATAGACAAGGGGGGCTTTATTTTGATGGCGAGCTACCAAGGCGAGATTGTAGGTACCTGTGCGCTGATAAACGATGGCGATGGTGTTTACGAACTGGCCAAAATGGCGGTGACACCCAAGGCGCAGGGGCTGAAGATCGGGAAGCTCTTAGGAGAGGCGGCTATACGGAAGGCCCGCAAAGTTGGAGCCCGTATGGTATACCTGGTGTCAAACAGAAGGCTTGAAACAGCGCTGAGTCTGTACCGTCGGCTGGGGTTTGTAGAAGTGCCAATGCCACCCAGCATCTACGAGCGTGCGGACATCAAAATGGAATTGCCCCTTTAAAAATCTGTGGAGGTAGGGTAGGTATAAGCCTGCGGCAGGTATAGCTGCTTTATATCAGGCTGGTTTGGCGGTTTGAGTCCTGCCTGGCAACGCCCACTGTCATCCAGCAGCCTTTGTACATGCCTTTTCGCTGCTTTGCCAATATGAACAGGTAGGGAACTTGCTCTCCGCTTGCGCCCTTGATAACGACAAGCTGGTAGGCCGTGTCATCGGTTATCACCATTTTGCCGGTTTTGTATGAAACAAAGTTGAGCATGGGGCTATAGGCAGGGTCACGCACCATCATCCGGAAATGGTTGAGGGGTCCTAAACTCACCCGACTGGTTGGCGACGAGAAGTTAAAAACCGTGATAATACCGCTATCGGTTATGTCGTTTCGTTGCAGGGCGTGAAGCTGTATTTTGATAACCTGACGAGGAGAAAGTGCCTTAGAGGGCTTCAGAAAGCGGGCTTTTGAATTCATGACCGTCCTGGCTTCGTCCGAGGTATAGCGTACATGGTCTTCCGCATTCATCTCGGGCATAGCCGGAAACTGCACCCACAGTAATACCAGCAAAATAACCCCTACACCGAGCAGGAGTTTGTCGTACATATTTTCAAACCCTCTCATATTAAATATGTACTTTATATAGAGCTAATAAGTTGTTAATAAATCATTTTGCCATGTAAACAGCTCTTTTTTAAGGGTAAATGGCCTGCGGGACATATAAAATTGAGAAGATTGCGTATAAGAGTTGGATTTTTCCTGTATGAACCATTTTCTGACACATCTTTTTCAATCAACACGTGGCTGGCTTGCCAGGCAGCCGCTGGTGCAGCGGCTGTTTCACCGGTTTCCCAGGCTTTCCCGCTTTCTGCTGCGCCGCTTTGATGCCACCACTTTCATTGGCTTGCCCCTGACTATCCTGTTGCTGGTAATAGGAGTAAATGCAGCACTGCTTTCACAACTGACTGAAGATGTGGTAGAGTCGGAGGGAGTGGTGCACCTTGACAAAGCCTTTACCGCGTTTCTCTACAGTATGCGCAGCCAGTGGCTGAGCCAAACCTTTTATGCCCTTACCCAACTAGGTACGCGGGAGGCAGTCTTTGCCGTCGGGGGGCTGGCTACGATTGTGTTCTTGTACAACCGGCGCTACACGGCGGTACTGGCTTTCTGGCTTACCATGGCTGGGGTGGGGCTATCAGTGCAGTATGGCAAAAAGTTCATCAGCCGCGATCGCCCTACCGAAGTGGCTTTCTATCCGGAACATAACTTTTCTTTCCCTAGCGGGCATGCCACCACAAGTATGGCGCTATGGGGTATATTGGCGTATTTTGGCTACCGCCACCTGCAACAGAGGCGCTTGCGCAACGGAGTGCTAGCCGGAGCAGGAGCTTTGATCTTACTGGTGGGGTTCAGCAGGATCTACCTAGGGGTGCACTTCCTGTCAGATGTGTTGGCGGGCTTTCTGCTGGGTGCCATGTGGGTGCTTTTGGGGATAAGCATCGTGGAGGTGATGAGTTACCTCAGGACCCGCAAAAAGCTACGGGCCTCTACCTGAATATAGACTGTTCCCTATCTCTTGTGCCGGCTTCTGCGTACAACACCTGACGCATACCCACTGTTATGAACTACCGCACCCTGACGAGGCTAGGCTTTCTGTCCTTTTTGCTTTTCCTGCTGCTGACGGCAACTACTGTCCGCGCCTATGGCGTACTCACGCACCAGGCCATTATCGATGCCGCCTGGAAGGACTCTATTGAGCCTCTGCTGCGCAAGCGTTTTCCCAACGCCACCGACGAAGACCTGCAGAAAGCCCACGCACATGCCTATGGAGGCTCCATTGTGCAGGATATGGGCTATTTTCCTTTTGGCAACACATTCTTCACAGACCTGACACATTACGTGCGCAGTGGTGCTTTTGTCGAGAATCTTATCAAGTCATCTACTACAATAGAAGAGTACGGTTTTGCGTTGGGAGCTCTATCGCACTACAATGCTGATATTCATGGGCATCCGCTGGGCACGAACAAGGCAGTGGCACTGGTATACCCTAAGGTAAAAGCTGAGCATGGACAGGATGTGACCTATGCCGAGGATCCTGTGTCGCATATCAAAACTGAGTTTGGATTTGATGTGTTGCAGGTAGCCCGGGGCAACTATGCGCCTGAAGCCTACCAGTCATTCATTGGATTTAAAGTGTCAAAAGAGTTGCTGGAGCGCGCCTTTCTGGAGACGTATGGGCTTGAGCTGAATGATGTGTTTATGAACGTGCCACTGGCGATCGGGACCTACCGCTATACCATCCGTGGCCTGATACCGGACCTGACCAAAGCAGCATGGCAGGCCAAGAAGAGCGACATACAGGAAGCCAGCCCAGGCATAACCCGCCGCAAGTTTCACTACCACATGAAGCGCTCGGATTTCAACCAGGCTTGGGGTACAGATTACGAACGGCCTAACATTTTTGCCCGTTTCATCGCCTGGATCATCAAAGTACTTCCCAAAGTAGGACCTTTCCGGACACTCGCCTTTAAGCCGCCTACACCTGAGGCCGAAGAAATATTCTACCACAGTTTTAACACCACTGTCGAAAATTACACAAAGCTTATAAAGCAGCTCAGGCAACAGAATCAGCTTAAACTTGAGGATATGCAGCTCGATACAGGAGAGCCAACAAAGCCCGGCGGCTACAAACTCACAGACGAGACGTATGCTGAGCTGTTGCAAAAACTTGCTAAGACTGAATTCAAACAAACAAGTCCTGCCCTGCGACAGGATATTCTACAGTTTTACCAACCCCGAAAAGCGATGCAGGAAGTAGAGGAAAACGACCGTCCTGAATTAAAAGAAGCCCTTCAGAAACTAAGAGCACATCAGTTATAGTGCATAAGCAGGCCAGTCGTGTGGGTATAGCCCGGGACGCGGCAGTCTATAAACTTGCTGCTTTGGCAACTCACATGAACGCTGTTGTGCATATATGATTATAGCGGGCCGGACTTGTGCCCATAGGGGAATATGCGAGGTAACTGCAACCCTGTACCCTAAAAACCGATACATATAAGTCTGACACCCTGTCTAAACAGCAGGTGCAGTTATATGACAGGGTGTACATGTGTTTAATTAAAAGAAACTTACCTATGGAAAACAAAACGAATAAGAATTCGCAATCGAATCAGAATCCAACAGCTCAGAGCAGCTCACAATCAAATACACCGAATATGGGTGCGGGCCAGTCTTCTATAGGCTCAAGCCAGTCATCAGCTTCAAGCGCTATTAGTGGAAACCAGTCTTCTGCCAGAAATTCATCTGGAAATAGCCAGTCAGCTTCTTCCGGCAAGTCGAACTGGATGGACACTTTCAAGAAAGAAAACCTGAATAAGATGTCGGGAAAGCTGCAGGAGTTTGGTAGCAGCACGATGAATAAAGTGAATGGTCTGAGCACAACTCAGAAAGTAGTAGGCGGATCTTTGCTTGCATTGGGTGCTGGCTGGGTAGCTATGAACTCAATGAATAAAAATAAATCAGGCAATATGGGCTCTAAAATGGCTAACGCCCAGGAGAAGCTGAAGAAAAACCTGAATAAGAACCTTGGTAGCAATAGATAATTGCTCCTTTATAAAGCTACATGGCAAAAAGCCGGGTTATCAGCCCGGCTTTTTGTGTCATATACCTGTAGCAGACTGACAAATCTTGCGTATAGCAACAAAACCGACCTTAATAACTCTATGAAGAAGCGAATACTATGGAAGTAAGTAAATCACTGGTAAGCGGACTGGCAGGGGCCGTTGCCATAACGATCGCACATGAAACCCTGCGCCGGCTCGTACCTGAAGCACCCCGTATGGACGTACTGGGGATGCGGGCCATTTCAAAAACAATGAAGAAAGCAGGAGCGCAGCCACCGGAAAGCAGTTCCCTGCGTGCCTGGGCCATGGTAGGTGATATTGTTTCGAATTCTATCTACTACAGCTTTGCCGGTGTTGGTAAAGATGCCTGGCTGCGTGGCGGTCTGCTGGGAGCCGGAGCCGGAGCGGGCGCCGTGCTGCTACCTGGGCCAATGGGCTTAGGCTCTGACCCCAGTAATCGCACCAACAGCACCCGTGTGATGACCGTGGGGCTATACCTGATGGGAGGCCTGGTAGCCGCTGCCGTGGGCAGCGCACTCGCCTGCGATGATGAAAACTGCTGATACCTGCTACAAGGATCTTAACCTGTGCTCTGTAACTGTGACTGGTTTACTCTGGTAAATTAGCACAGGTGCAGAGCACTTCTCTTTGAGGGGTTACGGGTTGATAGTCGGGTAAGGTATATTCTTTCATATACACCACCTGCAGTTCTTTTATAGGATTGCCCGGGTGTGCCTCGTTCCAGCGACGCACCAGGTAGTTGCAGTAGTACGGCCTCAGAAACGCATAGTGCACAAACAAATAGTTTTCGGAGTACTTGCGCCAGCGATCATTTTTAAACATGCTCACAACAGAGGCCGGCTTGGCATAGTCTGCCTCTTTCCCTTCACGGTTCAGGTCGATCAACTGACCATTTTCTGTATGGCCTTCCAGCACGTACCAGCCGTCGTCCTTAAAAACAGCGGGCGCAAACATGCCCCAACGTTGGTCTACACGCAGAAGGTTACCAAACCAGGTTGTTGAATCGGGCATAGCGGGTACCCGCGCAGTTGCCCCTGACAGATTCCACCAGATGCAGTAGATCAGCACAAAAGTCACGAATCCTTCCCGGGCGTATCGCAGCTGGTTTTTAGAAAGCAGTGGCTTCTGCAGGCTAATCTGTAGCCGTAGTTGGGCCGGGCTTCTGAAACCTTTGAATATGCGCTGAAACTGACCTGATAATGGCCTCCTGAAAGATGTAAGCAGTTTTCTCTCTACCCAATTCATAGCCTGAGGAGGAAGGAGACCAGAAATTGAAGCAATATTGATGAGGTAAAACAAGCCGACAAACAGCGTCAGGCTGATGCCGATGTGAAACATGAACAGCACTCCCACCACCACTAGCCGCCATACATGATTATAGAAAGGGATCAGCAGGAGGAAGGGCAGCAGCAATTCAGTGTACCAGGTTGTGAGCGTCAGGAACCGGAGCAGCTCAGGGTATGGATAGATGAGTTTGCCTACTGGCATCAGGATCTGGTCGAGACTGAGGGCATAGTAGAGCGCGGTGCCTTCCAGGTTCCATTCGGGAGAGCTCTTGAGCAGAGCAGTGCAAAAGTATACTAGGAAGATCTGCAGGATATAAGCAGCTGTGGCCGCGCTAAAGTAGGTGGTTTGTAGTGGTTCCGGTTTTTGGGCTTTGGCTGCATCGTAGCTGTAGAATCTCCCCCATGGCAGAAACATCCCCCAGAAGAGCAGCATACGCAGCAGGTCATCGCCTCCCTGTGCAATGAAGGTGTTCCGGTTTTGGAGCGACACGAGCAGTATCCAGCTGACAATAGTAGCAGTGCGAGTCTTGTAGCCGAGCAGCAGGAAAATGGCGAATACGGCAGCGATCAGGAAAAGCACGACCTGTACTTGCCATAGGCCGCTTAGGGTATGGAAGGAAAAGTGGTAAGGATGCCAGCCAAATTGATGCAGCACATGCAGGGGCAGGACACCCATGTTAGAATAGTGCGCTTCGAGGTCTGTAGCACGTATAGCGAGGTCGGTTATGATAATACCGGCTACCCATATGCGCATGACTGCCAGGGCCCGAAGGTCAACTGTAAAAACACGTCGCAGGTATTGCTGCAGCTGGTGCATGTTTTAATAAGGGTTTTAGTTTAAAAACAAAAAGGCAAAACCCGATAAGGTGCTTGCCTTTTTGCTTGTAGATATCTGGGTATAATTCCTATCGAGGAGAAGTACCCATAGTAGTTGTTCCAGTCGTTGTACCGGTTGTAGTGCCACCAGTTGTGGTACCACCAGTTGTAGTGCCAGTAGTCGTACCGGTTGTAGTTCCAGTCGTAGTACCTGTTGTTGTACCTGTGGTCGTTCCGGTAGTTGTACCTGTCGTAGTCCCGGTAGTTGTTCCAGTCGTAGTACCAGTAGTGGTTCCGGTTGTTGTTCCAGTCGTGGTACCAGTCGTGGTACCAGTAGTGGTTCCCGTTGTAGTGCCCGTGGTTGTACCAGTCGTGGTTCCTGTAGTCGTACCGGTTGTCGTTCCGGTAGTAGTACCAGTTGTTGTGCCAGTGGTAGTACCTGTGGTCGTACCGGTTGTTGTTCCGGTTGTTGTTCCAGTCGTAGTACCAGTAGTGGTGCCCGTGGTTGTACCGGTAGTAGTACCTGTAGTAGTTCCAGTAGTTGTTCCCGTGGTGGTCGTACCTGTAGTCGTACCAGTTGTTGTACCATACACGTCGGTATCTGTTGCATCAGAATCAGTACCAGTAGTCGTCGTGTCTGCACAGCCTGTCATTACCGTCGCTGCTACAAATGAGAGGGCGAGAATGTTTACAAATGTCTTTTTCATAGTCCTTATTGTTTGTAATACTGTAAAAATTAGATTTCAGTATCCTATTTACGGAACTATGGCTATTTGGATAGTTTTTTTGTGGAAATACACTGGCCAAATCCTGTTTTGATGCTAAATACTCAGGACAGGAGCTTGAAATAATACGTAGTAATACTTACCAGCTTAAGGCTTTTCAATCTGGCTCCTTGTTAGTTGCCTGCTGGTAAAGGAACTCCTTACGGGCTCCCTCAAGTTCATCGATAAGCTCCTGCCGCTGCCGTTTCAGGTTTTCTGCTACCGGGCTCTTGCTCAGAAAGAGGCGTAGCAGCAGCCAGTGTTCCCGCACGCGCAGCAGTGTGTTCCAGTAGCGCAGCGCAAAAAAGCCTGACAATGGCAGGCTGATCAGGTATAGCAGCAGGTATGCGGCGTTGGGCCAGAAGTGCCAAAGTATAGCTGCCTGCAGGGCATATAATACCGGAAACGAAAAAATACCCACTGACAGCATAATTGGTGCTCTAAACTCCTGCTCCTATGTAAGTGCATCAGCTACTTTAGAGGGTATGATATAGGCCAGGTAGTTATTGATAAGCCCATACAGGTATAGTGGGATGGTGAGCGTCAGCAATAGGGTGCGGGCCAGGCTCTGGCGTAGCAGCACGTTGTTTTCCTCCACGGTGGGGAGGCGCTGCAGGTCGAGTGACTGAAGCTGCTGGGTGTACGATCGCATCTTGTCCCGAAAGCGCTCCACCCGCAATGGCTGCGTTTCCAGAAAGTGCGCCAGCCCTTTTACAATAGCTCTTGTCAGCAGGAAGTCGCGCACGTGACGGGGGGCTTCGATGGGTGTTTGTGCTGCCAGCTTCTCTTTGTATACCTGCTCGATCTGCCGTATAAGCGTGTCCTCGTTATCAGAGGGCGTTACCACGATCAGCTTCTCAAGCTGCTGCCGTATCTGATCCGTCAGCTCGTTGACAGTGCCCTTCTCGTCCTGCTGGTATTGGGTCAGGTAAGGGGCGACTGCAATGGGTCTGCCTACATTCACGAACACATCACTACGAAAGCGGGTCGGGTCGGAGTAGTTGAGCCCCACAGGGAGTATCTGCAGGTTAACCACTTCAGGCAAGTGCTCTACAGCACCCAACGCCATCCGGGCCGTGCCTGTCTTGATCTTACGCAGGCGCCTTTCGTTAAAGCTTGTTCCCTCTGGAAAAATAAGCAGTGTTTTGCACTCAGTCAGTGCTTGGTAGCTGGCCTTGAACGTTGCTTCATTGTCTATTGGCACGCCCGGCGCATCCTCCTGACGGTGAATCGGAATCAGATTCATGTGGTGTAGCAGCCAGTTGTGCAGCGGCGAACTGAACACCGTACTCTTTGCGATAAAATACACCTGCTGGGGGAGCAGCGAGGCGATCACGATCGGATCCATAAACGTGTTGGGGTGATTAGCCACTACCAGTAACGGTCCACGCACTGGCATCAGGTGACGGTTGCGCACCACAAACCTCCGGAAGAACACCCAAAGGCCCGTGCGTAAGATTAGCTTTAAAACAAGGTATAGCATGTGCGCTTATCCGGAATATGTGCATAACCTCACCGGGGTATATGCCTGTGTTTAGCCTGACAATATAAAACAATATCCTGAATAGCCAGATACAGGAAAATGGAAACAGGATATCACTTGAGCCATGGGATGGCTACCAGTTGAGGGGGCAGAACGGAAATCAGAACAATAGAACTTACTCCTCAGAAATGAGCCAGTCGTAAGCGGAGGTAAGGTCATCAAACTCCCGGGTTTCGAAAGGGAGCGGATAGGGGCGGCTGGCAAATACCTGCTGAATCTGGCGGCTGGCGGCTGGGTCAAATGGATTGAGAGAAGCGGAGCGCTTGAGGGGGAGTTGGCTAAAAGCCTGGGCATATACATCGCGGGTCCAGGCCAGGTCGTCGGGGTCGAGGGGAGCGAGTAAGCGGCTGTCAGTAATGGCGTAAGGCACTCCCAAGTCTCGAGCCAGCCTCACCAACCTGATGAGCGCCTGCCTGTACTGCAGGCTACTGCATTTGCCATACCATTGACTTAGCAGTACATGGCTAGCCGCATGGTACTCTACGAGCAGATAATCCGTTTGAAAGTAAACCATAACTCATGGTATTAAACCGGTGAATATCAGCTTAATGATACTGAATAAATATGGTAGAGTCAATCTTTTTATTATAAAATGACGCTATCATAATATTATAGCAATGCTATGTTTTGCGGGAGTTTTCACGATTTATGCTATTCCCCGATGCTAAAACAAGTTTACTGGGATTTCTGAGGCTATTGATGGTGCTGCGGGGACACAATAAAGCCGCAGATAGCAGCATTAGATGCTTGAATCTGCGGCTTTCGCACCTGAAAAATAATTTATTTTGTTCTCAGGTTATTGGCGTTACTGCCGTCAAGTTTGCGGGTGTCTTCTTCATTTTTGGCTGCAGCATTGCCGCCCTCCTCTATACCTTCCGGCTCAGCGTCTATAATATCGCGCTCTTCTTTTTTTACGCCCTCAAGCGGCTCCGGATTTTCGTCAGGCAGTCGCTCGCTTTCTTCGGAGTTGGTTATATAATCGTCTTCGCGTGGTGTTTCCATGGGTATTTAGTTAGGTTATACCTTGTGTACGTATCACAGTCGCAAGGTTTGTGTGTATCCCATGTTAAGAATCGACTTTGCTTTACCTTGCCGCCGCGACATACATTCAAATCATCCTCACATTGGCAGCTCCGAAAGGAAAGGGACGCCTCTACCACTCACTATAGCAATAAAAAGAGCTGCAGTAGCTTGATGTCGAGCCAATTGTAAATAAATCTTAACATATAATGATGTAAAACAATATTTGCTTTATGTAAAATATTTTTTACTTTTGGTAAACATTGTCGTACATGAATCTAAAAAGTATATGAAAGAAGTAATGCCTGAAATCAAATTACTGCCTCACCACTATAAGTGGTATGGAATTTTGCTGCTAGTGATAGGTATACCTTTTATGATGCTGCTGAGCATGACACTTATTGGACTGGGCATTATAACGGATACAAAGACTTTTTTTGAGGAGTGGAACGGCCCAATGGTTTATTACCCCATCATTCTAGGTTTGGCGCTACTCAATTTTTCAAAAGAAAAGGAGGAAGACGAAATGGTGCAGCACCTGCGCTTACAGGCGTTCATGAACGGCGTGTTTTACCTGATAGTCGGTGTATTGATGCTTCCGTTTATTACAAATGCAATAGGAATAGTATTAGGTAGGCCTTTTAGGATGTCTGATGTGGGCGGTCAGCTGGGCGCACTAGCCTTGCTGCTTTTCTATACCTACATCTCGTTCAGGTATAAGCTCCATCAAGTCCGCAAAGCACTCGAGACGGATGCGGAATAACATCAAGGTGGAGCGGGCCAAAAAAGATATGACCCAGGAGCAGCTGGCCGAGGTCCTGGGCGTGAGCCGCCAGACGATTAACGCTATTGAGAAAAATAAATACCTGCCTTCTACCTTACTGGCTCTTAAAATGTCAAACCTCTTCGGCTTGACCGTAAATGAGCTTTTTGTGCTCGAGGAGGGTGATTAACAGGCTGCAAATACTCTTGGCGCAGGTATAACGGGTGCCCTGTGTTAAAAAAAGAAAGCCCTTGGGTGCATTTTTAGTTTGTGAGCCCCAACAATTTGCGGTAACTTTGGGCAATTTATACCTACCAAAGCACATGCCTAGAGACACCAGTATTAAATCCGTTCTGATTATTGGTTCTGGCCCCATCGTTATCGGCCAGGCCTGCGAGTTTGACTATTCCGGTTCGCAAGCGGCACGCTCCCTTCGTGAAGAAGGTATAGAAGTGACGCTCATCAATTCAAACCCCGCCACTATCATGACCGATAGTGTGACAGCGGATAATGTGTACCTCAAGCCGCTTGAGAAAAAGTACATCATTGAGATCCTGGAGAAACATAAGATTGACGCCGTGCTGCCGACCATGGGCGGACAGACAGCCCTGAACCTGGCCATCGAGTGCGACAAGGCCGGCATCTGGGAAAAATACGGGGTTCGTATCATCGGTGTGGATATCAACGCGATCGAGACCACCGAAGACCGCGAGAAGTTCCGTTTGAAGATGCTCGAGCTCGGGGTGAATGTTTGCAAGGGAGAAACAGCTACCTCGTTCCTGGAAGGAAAAGAGATAGCGCAGGAAATTGGTTTTCCACTCGTGATTCGCCCTTCGTTTACCCTTGGTGGTACGGGGGGCGGTTTTGTTAATAGCCCTGAGGAATTCGATGCAGCCCTTACCCGTGGCCTGCATGCTTCACCTACGCACGAGGTGCTGGTAGAGCAAAGCATCATGGGTTGGAAAGAGTACGAGCTGGAGCTGCTGCGCGACAACCTCGGTAACGTGATCATCATCTGCTCGATCGAGAACTTCGACCCGATGGGCGTACACACCGGCGACTCCATTACGGTAGCGCCAGCCATGACCCTGCCCGACACGGTATACCAGCAAATGCGCGACCTGGCCATCAAGATGATGAACGGTATCGGGCAGTTTGCAGGCGGCTGTAACGTGCAGTTCTCCGTGAGCCCGGATGATGACACCATCATTGCCATTGAAATTAACCCACGTGTATCCCGCTCTTCGGCGCTGGCCTCTAAAGCTACTGGCTATCCAATCGCGAAGATTGCGGCAAAGCTGGCCATTGGTTATAACCTGGACGAACTGAAGAACGCCATCACCAAGACCACATCAGCTTACTTTGAGCCGGCGCTGGACTACGTGATCGTGAAGATACCACGCTGGAACTTCGATAAGTTTAAAGGCGCTAACCGCACATTGGGTCTGCAGATGAAGTCTGTGGGTGAGGTGATGGGTATCGGCCGTACCTTCCAGGAGGCGCTGCAGAAAGCCTGCCAGAGCTTGGAGATCAAGCGCAACGGCCTGGGTGCCGACGGCAAAGAGATGACCAATTACGATGAACTCATCTACAACCTGAAAAACCCAAGCTGGAACCGTTTGTTCTGCATTAAAGATGCCATGCGCATCGGTATACCTACCAGCACGATCCAAAACCTGACCAAGATCGACCCTTGGTTCCTGGCGCAGATCGAAGAGATCGACATGCTGGAGAAGGAGATGGAGAAGTATACCCTGGCTACGCTGCCTGGCGAGCTGCTGCGTGAAGCCAAAGTGAAAGGCTATGCTGACCGCCAGATCGCGCATATCCTGCGCTGCCTCGAAAGCGAAGTGCATGCCGTGCGCATGGAGCTAGGTATACAGCGCGTGTACAAAATGGTGGATACCTGCGCCGCCGAGTTCGAAGCCAAGACGCCATACTTCTACAGCACCTTCGATGGTGAGAACGAGAGCCTCGTAACGGACAAGAAAAAGATCGTGGTACTGGGTTCCGGCCCTAACCGTATCGGCCAGGGCATCGAGTTCGACTACAGCTGCGTGCACGGTGTGCTGGCAGCTAAGGAGTGCGGCTACGAAACCATCATGATCAACTGCAACCCCGAAACGGTTTCAACAGACTTTGATATTTCGGACAAGCTCTACTTCGAACCGGTATTCTGGGAGCACATCTACGACATCATTCTACACGAGAAACCGGAAGGCGTGATCGTGCAGCTGGGCGGACAAACGGCCCTGAAGCTGGCTGAGAAGCTGGACCGCTACGGCATCAAGGTAATAGGTACGAGCTACAAAGCGCTTGACCTGGCTGAGGACCGTGGTTCGTTCTCTTCCCTGCTGCGTGACCTTGACATTCCATACCCTCCATTTGGTGTGATCGAAACAGCTGAGGAGGCGCTGGAGCTTTGCAAAGAGCTGAAGTTCCCGCTGCTGGTGCGCCCAAGCTACGTACTGGGTGGCCAGAGCATGAAGATCGTGATCAACGAGAAAGAGCTCGAAGCCCATGTGATCGACCTGCTGAAAGACCATCCGGGTAACAAAGTGCTGCTTGACCACTTCCTGGATCATGCCATTGAGGCAGAGGCCGACGCGATCTGCGACGGCGAGGACGTGCACATCTGCGGCATCATGGAGCACATTGAGCCGGCTGGTATTCACTCCGGTGACTCGTACGCGGTACTTCCTCCGTTCGACCTGAGCGAAAACGTGATCAAAAAGATCGAAGACTATACGAAGCGCATCGCCCTGGCATTGGAAACAGTAGGCATCATCAATATTCAGTTCGCCGTGAAAAATGAAGAGGTATACGTAATTGAGGCTAACCCACGTGCTTCACGTACTATTCCGTTCATTGCGAAGGCTTACCGTGAGCCGTACATCAACTACGCGACCAAGATCATGCTGGGCGAGAAGAAGGTGAAG
The DNA here is from genome assembly GCF_058932855.1 of Pontibacter sp. LHS1. Taxonomy (NCBI): domain Bacteria; kingdom Pseudomonadati; phylum Bacteroidota; class Cytophagia; order Cytophagales; family Hymenobacteraceae; genus Pontibacter; species Pontibacter sp. LHS1. Next base: position 132,253 of record NZ_JBZYWF010000009.1, on the reverse strand, counting down.
GACTTCAAATTCAATCCGCACAAAGAAGGTTATGCCATCAAGGTGCCGGTGTTCTCGCACAACAAGTTCCCGGAAGTGAACAAGGAGCTCGGTCCGGAAATGAAGTCAACTGGCGAGGCGATCTACTTCATCGACAACCTGCAGGACGATTACTTTGTGAAAGTATACTCTGAGCGTAATCTATACCTGAGTGTGTAGCAAGCCGCTGCTGATAAGAGAAAAAAAGCCTTCTCCGTTATGGGGAAGGCTTTTTGTGTTTTAGAGTCACAGCCACGTTTTTAAAGCCGCCTCCAAATTCCTTATCTTTGCATAAGCCCCGCCGAAATGACAGACAAAAACTTTTTGGCAGGGGAATTGTATCTGAACAGGTGCTGTTTTTGTTAACTAATAGACGGCTGCTTTGTGCTGGCTATACCTTAACCGACTATCATGCTTAAATTCATATTCGTTACCATACTTGTTATCTTCTTTATCAGATTAGTAGCCCCCATCCTGTTTCGCTGGTTGCTGGCCTTTTTTGTGAAGAAGAGCCTCCGCAACGGCACTTTCTTTTACTCCAACATGAACCAGCCGCAGCCTGAGCCGCGTGCCAACAACAATGGCAAGCAGCAGGGTGGCGTCAAGATCGACTACATACCAGAGCAGCCGGAGCGTAAGGATTTCAATGGCGGGCAGTATGTCGATTATGAAGAAATAAAATAAAAAGCCTATCTTTCAGCTCTATTCTGAGGTTTCCTGAAAGATATGACAGCTTCTATTGACTTTAAGCGCGATGTGCTTCCGCATCTCATCGCGATCCTGATTTTCCTTCTTCTTACCGCCGTTTACTTTTCGCCTATTCTGTTTGAGGGTAAGGCGATAGCCCAGCACGATATTCTGCAGTTTAAGGGCGGCGCTAAAGAGATACAAGACTACCGCGAGGCCACCGGCGAAGAGACGCTCTGGACCAACTCTATGTTCAGCGGCATGCCCTCATACCTGATCAACACCCGTTATCCCGGTGACTTTTCAGGCTACATCCATACCATCCTGACCTTCAACCTGCCAGCTATGGCGGGCAATATCTTTATCACGCTCCTCTGTGCCTACATTCTGCTGGTCACGCTGCGGCTCAATACCTGGGTGTCCATTATTGGCGCCATAGCCATTGCCTTTACCTCTTACAACTTCATCATACTGGAGGCAGGCCACAACACCAAGTCCCTTACCATTGCTTATATCCCACTGGTGCTGGCTGGTATGTTTTATGCGCTCAGGCGGAACGTCTGGATAGGGGCGGCCATCTTTGCGCTGGCCCTCACGCTCAACCTGCACTTCAACCACCTCCAGATGACCTACTACATGCTCCTGATGGTGCTGGTATGGATAGTGGTGGAGCTTATCTATGCCATCAAAGAGGGAAGAATTGCCGACCTGATCAAGCGTGGACTAGTGCTGGGTATAGCGGCCATCCTGGCAGTGGGCGTGAACTTTGGCAGGCTCTATACTGTGGCTGAGTACACACAACATAGTATTCGGGGTAAGTCGGAACTGAGCGTGGCGAACAGTGGCGACAAGACTTCCAGCGGCCTTGACCGTGACTATGCCTTTAGCTGGAGTTATGGCGTAGGAGAAACTATGACGCTGCTTATACCTGATTTCTACGGCGGAAGCAGCAGCAACACCAGACTCGATAAAGACTCACAGAGCTACCAGGCGCTGCTGGGGCTGGGCTTGCCGCCGGTACAGGCAGAGCAGGCGCTTGAGCAAGGCTTACCTACTTACTGGGGGCCGCAGCCGATGACGAGCGGCCCGGTATACGTGGGAGCCATTGTAATATTTCTGTTTGTGTTGGGCCTCTTCATCGTGCACAAGCCAACCCGCATCTGGCTGCTGGGCGCTACGATCCTTTCTATTTTGCTGGCCTGGGGCAAGAACTTTGAGGCTTTCAACTACTTCATGTTCGACTACTTCCCGGGCTACAACAAATTCAGGGCTGTATCGTCGGCCTTGATCATCGCGCAGATCACGATGCCGCTGCTGGGTATATTGGCGCTTTACAAGCTTATTCGTGAGCGTGACCTGATCAAAGACCTGGACAAGAAACTGCTGATCTCAGGAGGTATAACTGCCGGTGTCTGTTTGCTCGTGTGGGTATTTGCCGGCTCGGCCAGCTTTGTAGGAACTGTCGATCCGCAGTTGCAACAATCTTACTTTCCGGTAGACGCCATCCGTGCTGACCGCGAAAGCATGATGCGCTCTGATGCCCTGCGTTCATTCGTCTTTATCGCCCTTGCCTTCGGACTGTTATACTTCTACCTCAAAGGCAAAGTGTCGGCCACTATGGCCATGGCAGGTATAGGTTTGCTAATACTTGTTGACCTGTGGAGCGTAAACAAGCGCTACCTCAACGACGGTGACTTTGAAAAGCGTGTGGTGGAGAACCACTTTCAGCCGACGAAAGCCGATCAGATGATCCTGCAGGACAAAGACCCGCACTACCGTGTGCTGTACCTTCCGAATCCGTTTAACGATGCCCGCACCTCGTACTTCCACAAGTCAGTGGGTGGTTACCACGGTGCCAAAATGCGTCGCTACCAGGATATCATCGACCGCCACATCGTACAGAACAACCTGGAAGTACTGCGTATGCTCAACACCCGCTACGTGATCACGGGCGATCCGCAGCAGCCGGTGCAGCGTCTACCGGGTGCGCTGGGCAATGCCTGGTTTGTCAGCGAAGTGAAGACGGTGAACAACCCGGATGAAGAAATCGAAGCGCTGAACGAACTGGATGCCAGTACCACAGCTGTAGTAGATGTGTCGAAGTTCAAGACGGCAGCTACCAGCTATAACGCCGAGGGCTCTAGCATTGAACTGACCGAGTACCAGCCGAACTACCTGAAATATACAGCTAATGCGGCGCAGGCCGGCCTGGCGGTGTTCTCAGAGGTATACTACGCCGATGGCTGGCAGGCCTACCTGAACGGTCAGCCAGTAGACCATATCCGCGTAAACTACATTTTGCGTGCTATGGAGGTTCCTGCCGGGCAGCATACCATCGAGTTCAGGTTTGAGCCAAAGTCCTACTCCATTGGCAACACGGTGTCGCTGATCTCGTCGATCCTACTGCTGCTGGTGATCGGAGGGGCCATCTTCTATGGCATGCGCAAAACGCCGGTGGAAGATGAAGGTGAAATGATCTAAATAAATAAGGTGAGGCCCCGGTTTTAGGATCGGGGCCTTTGTTTTTAACGAATGGAAGCACCGCTGCAACAGTTGCACAGCCCGCTCTGGGAGGAGCAGGGTATAGCGCTTTGGGTGAAGCGTGAGGATTTGCTGCACCCCACTATTTCGGGCAATAAGTGGCGCAAGCTGAAGTATAACCTGCAGGAGGCAAAGCGGCTGCAACACGATACGCTACTAACTTTTGGTGGCGCCTACTCCAACCACATCGCGGCCGTGGCAGCAGCGGGGCAGGAGTTCGGCTTCCGCACCATCGGCATCATCCGGGGCGAAGAGCACCTGCCGCTCAACCCCACCCTCTGCTTTGCAACATCGGCAGGTATGGAGCTGCACTACATTTCCCGCGAAGCTTACCGACAGAAGTCTGACCTGGTATACCTGGAACAACTGGCGCAAGAGTTCGGCCAGCCATATCTTATACCTGAGGGAGGCACCAACGCCCTGGCTGTGAAAGGCTGCACTGAAATTGTGTCAGACATCTCTATTGACTACGATTACATCTGCTGCGCCAGTGGCACGGGTGGTACCATAACCGGTATCATTGCAGGACTGGAGGGGGAGAAGAAGGTACTTGGCTTTCCGGCACTAAAGGGAGGCGAGTTTCTGAGGGAGGAAATTGAGCAACTAATCCAAAGGTATAACGGACAGCACTACCACAACTGGCAGCTGGTCACCGACTACCACTTCGGCGGCTACGCTAAAGTGAAGCCCGAGCTGTTGGACTTCATGCGCACTTTTCAGCAGGAGCACCACCTGCCGCTCGAGCCTGTCTATACCGGCAAAATGTTCTTCGGGCTGGTCGACCTGATCCGGGAAGGCTACTTCCCGAAAGGTTGTCGCATTGTGGCGGTGCACACCGGTGGATTGCAGGGCAATGCCGGTTTTAAGGAGCGGCTAGGGGTAGAGGTATAGATTTGAACTTTAGCACCATAATTGCTGTGTAGGCAATAGCGATCACAACTGACAAAAATGCTCACGCCCCTTTTCCGACTTTTATTCCGTCTGCTCCCTTTTGTTTTGCTGCTACTTGTAGGCTGGTTTGTCTGGCGCCAGGTAAAAGACACATTCGGCCCCGACGAGAAACAACCTGAAGTCATCGTAAACCACAACACTATCCTGACCACAGTAGAAGAGCTTGGCAAGATGGAGCTGGTACGCTATAATTTTAAGGATGTGGTGGAGTACGAGAAAAACGTGTCGCGTTGGGTACCAAACTCTAAAGTGGTGCTGATCGTGACTGGAGAAGCCGTCGGCTGTATTGATTTCACCAAACTGACCGAACAGGATATCCGTTTCCAGGGCGACTCGCTGGTGCAGATCAGTCTGCCGGAGCCTGAGATCTGCTATTACAAAATAGACCACAGCAAATCCAAAGTCTTTTCAAAGGAGAACACCTATTTCCAGGATGCCGACCTGGTGCAGGAAAGCTACCGCTATGCCGAAAGCAATGTGAAGGAAGCGGCTATCAACTCCGGCATCCTGCGTCAGACACAGGTAAATGCAGAGAAGGTGCTCAAGCCTATTTTAGAAGAAGTGACCGGCCGCAAAGTAGTGCTGGTGCCGCAACGCCGCATCCAGAATCCGGAAATGCCGAAGAGGAGGTGATTCTACTTTTCTAACTGCTTTATAGCTTCCTGCACCAGGTCACTTTCGTAGCCTTTGCTCATCAGGTAATAGGTGAGTTTCTGGCGGCGGGCGAAAGGGTTCTTCTCTTTTTCAGTGGCGTTCTTTTTCTCGAGGAGCTGCTGCAGGTGCTGCTCGTACAAGTCGTAATCAATTTCTTTAAGCCCCTGCTTGATGCAGTAGTCTGAGATGCCTTTGGCTTTGAGCCCCTGCACGATCTTGCGACGGCCCCATTTCTTGAGCCCGTACTTGCCCCGCACATAAGCCTGGGCGTAGCGCTCCTCGTCCAGTAGTTTTTCCTGCCCTAGCCGCACAATGATCTCTTCCACATCATCCGGTTCCAGGCCATAGGTATACAGCTTCGTGCGCACTTCCTGCTGCGTGCGCTCCTGGTAGGCGCAGTAAGCTGCCGCCTTGATCAGGGCTTCTTTCGGGGTGTAGGTTTTCTGTTTTTTCTGACGTTCCAAATCGTTCGTTTTGCTAATATAAAAACACGTGCAGGTGCTAAAGAGTTGCGGGAAAGTTTGAATGGTTATTCAAAGATAAGCTTTCTTGAAGTTAATTTAAGTGATACCGTAGTTGCGGCTCTCTCAGGTATAGCAACACGCAACCCTGCACTCACTCGACCCCAAAATAATCAATCGTGGTCATACTGGGAGTAGGGGGTAGGGGCCTTCTTTTTCCAATCCTCTCAATCCTGATTCAGACAATTAATCACACAACTAATCTGAATTTAACAGACATTTGTGCCGCTAATTATAATACTGGTTTATGTTTTCAAGAGGAGTCAGGTATATGCTGTTGTCTACGCTGTTCTTTTCGCTCATGAATGTGTGCGTAAAGATGGTGCCACACATACCTGCCATTGAAGTGATTTTGTTCCGCTCGGTGGTGTCGCTGGTGATGAGTTTCGTGGTGCTGCGCATGAAGCGAGTGAGCGTGTGGGGCAGCAACTATGGGTTGCTGATAGCTCGCGGAGCTGCCGGTGCCATGGCGCTCATGCTGTTCTTTACCACGCTGCAGAACATACCGCTGGCCACGGCGGCTACTCTGCAGTACCTGTCGCCCATCTTTACTACCATCATGGGCATCTTCATCGTGAAGGAAAAGGTGAGGTCCTGGCAATGGGTGTTTTTTGCCGTTTCATTCGCAGGTATCCTGGTTATTGAGGGCTTTGATACCAGTGCCGACTCATTCTATGTGTGGCTGGGCGTGATGAGTGCCGTGTTCTCTGGGCTGGCGTACAACTTTATCCGGCGGCTCAATACCCGGGAGCACCCGCTGGTGATCGTGTTTTACTTTCCGCTGGTGGCGCTGCCGATCTCAGGCATCTATTCCATCTTCAACTGGGTGCAGCCCGACGGCTGGGATTGGGGCATTCTGCTGCTGGTGGGTGTGCTCACGCAGCTGGGGCAGTACTACATGACCATGTCGTATCAGGCTGAGGAGATCTCGAAAGTCGCTAACCTTAATTTCATCGGCATCATCTATGCGCTGTCGCTGGGCTTTATCCTGTTCGACGAACACTTTGAGCTGGCAACTTATATAGGTATGGGGCTGGTGCTGGTGGGAGTGGTGCTGAACGTGCGCTACAAAAACCGGCTGTCGCAGCGCGAGATCGAAGCCCACGAAACGAAGCTGCCGAAGGTATAGCGGTGGTTCAACCATCGCCACATACTACCGAGATGATGGCTGAATGACAGAGGATAGCATGAGGTATAGCAATGTAAAAATGTATACCTGTAAAGGGCTGGACAAGCTTAAATTCTGAAAAAGCTAAACACGAGGGGCGGGTTTTGTCGTTAGTTCTTAAATTGTAAAGTGTAACAATCAAGACTAGAGTCTATCGTACATGCGCCCTGTTTTTTTACTCTTCCTGCTATACCTGCTGCCGGCCATCACCATGGCGGGTATCCTGCGTGGACGCATCACCGACGAAAACAACCAGGGGCTGCCCTTTGCCAGCATCTACATCAAGGAAACGGCCAGCGGTACGGCCACCAACGACCAGGGCAATTTTCAACTGCAACTGCCGGCAGGTACTTATACCCTGGAGTTCAAATATGTCGGGTACAGGGCCCGCATCGAAACGGTGACGATAGGCGAGGGGACGCAGGAACTGAACGTGCAGCTGCTACCGGAGGTGCTCAACCTGAAGGAGGTGGTGGTGAAAGCAGCTGATGAGGACCCGGCCTACGCTATCATGCGCAACGCCATCCGGCTGCGCAAGTACCACCGCGACGAAGTGAATGCCTGGAGTGCCCGTGTGTACATGAAAGGCGTGGCCCGCATGGACAAGGTACCAGGCAAGGTGCTGGGTGTACGGGTAGTGGATGTGGACACGGGCATTGTATACCTTTCGGAGTCGGTGTCGGAGCTGCATTTCAAAAAGCCGAACAAGGTAAACGAGCGTGTGATCTCCTCTAAGGTGAGCGGCAAGAAACAGGGCTTCAGCTTCAACCAGGCCTCGGAGATGAACATCAGCTTTTATGATAACCTGCTTAGGGTGGAGGGGCTGAGCGAGCGGGGTTTTGTGTCGCCGCTGGCCAACAATGCGCTCTTCTTTTACCGCTTCGAATACCTCGGCACTTTTGAGGAAAACGGCCGCACCATCAACAAGATCAAAGTCATACCAAGGCGCAAAAATGATCCAGTGTTTCAGGGGAACATCTACATCGTGGACGGCACCTGGCGTATCCACAGCACCGACCTCACCCTCACCAAAAACGCAGGTATTGATTTCGTCGATTTCATAAGGGTGCGGCAGGTATACGCGCCGGTGCAGGACCACGTGTGGATGCCGGTGTCGCAGCGCTTCACGTTCGAGGCCTCGGGGCTTGGCTTTAAAGGGGGCGGCTATGCCATGGGCGTATACTCCAACTACAAGGTGCAGCCAGCCTACAGTCGTCCTCCGGCGGTGGTAGAGCCTGAACCAGAGGTGGTGGAGGATGCTGTGGCAGTAGAAGTCAAACCCGCCAGACGGCAGCGGGCAAGGGTTGTAAAACCTAAAGAGGCCACACCCGAAGAGCAGCCTGCTATACACGATGAAAAGCTTTTCAGCCGAGAGGTACTGGTGGTGGAGAAGGAGGCGAACACCCGCGACTCAGCCTACTGGGACGCGATCCGGCCGGTGCCGCTTACCGAGGAAGAGCAAACAGACTACCAGCGCAAAGACAGCCTGGAGGTCATCCGCGAGTCGCGGGTATACAAAGACTCCGTGGATCGCATTCGGAACAAGCCGACCTTTGGCAATTTTTTTATGCGCGGCTATACCTACAGCAACACCTACGAACGGCGCTACTTCCGGATAGACCCGCTGTTCAGCCTAACAGGCGGACCCAGTGTGCTGCAGTACAACACTGTGGAGGGCACTGTGCTGAACGTGGGCATGGAGTACCGGCAGAATTTCGAAGACCGTCGCTACTACGAAATTGAGCCAACCATCCGCTACGGGCTCTCCAACGAGAAGCTGAATGCCAGACTGCGCCTGGGCTATACCTATGACCCCATCAAGCGGAGCATGATTTCAGTGGAGGGTGGCCGCTTTGTGGACCAGATCAACTCCACTAACCCGATCTCACCGTTTGCCAACACGGTTTATACCTTGCTCTTGCAGCGCAACTACCTCAAGCTGTACCAGCGCGACTACGCCCGGGTGAACTACCGATCCGAAATACTCAATGGGGTTACCATCCTGACCTCGCTCGATTACAGTCACCGCATTCCGCTGGAAAACACCACTGACTATACCTTCCGGGAAAGCAGTAGCGGCGGCTTTACCTCCAACGTGCCTGAGAATGCCGAGCTGGCCGACGCTTCATTCGAACCACACCAGGCCCTGACAGCTGCCTTTACCGTTGCTTTCCGACCGGGCATGAACTACATTTCCCGCCCCGACCGCAAGATCAACATCGGCTCACGCTGGCCTACGTTCTCGCTGGGCTACCGGGGCGGCATTAAGGCGCTGGGCGGCGACGTGAAGTACACAACCGTGGCGCTGCGCATCTCCGACGACTTTAGTCTGGGCTTGCTGGGCAGCAGCGAGTACAGCTTCACGGCAGGCACCTTCTGGGGCAAGGAGAACATGCGCCTGATGGACTACCGCCACTTCAACGGCAACCGCACCATCTTTGCGGGGGTGTACACCGGCTTCCAACTGCTCGACTACTACAGGTATAGCACCAATAACCGTTACCTCGAAGGGCATTACGAGCACCATTTCAATGGTTTTCTGTTCAATAAAATACCGCTCTTCCGCCGCTTGAAATGGCAGGAGGTGGTGAGCCTGCACTACCTGAACACGCTGGAGTCGGATAACTACCTGGAGCTAGGCTTAGGTATAGAGCACATCTTTAAAGTACTGCGCGTCGATTTCTTTACCTCGTTTCAGGAGCGGCAGAAGGTGCATACGGGTGTGCGGGTAGGCTTCGGATTTTAAGTGGAGCGCAGTAGATAGTGCAATTGTCTGATGGGGCTGTTTTACAACCTAATACACGTGTTGGTCGTTAGAAATCAGAGAAGACAAATATTTTAACACGACCATGAAAAACCTGAAAGATATACTTAAAACCGGATTTGCAGCTGCCCTTGTAACTACCCTGATGGTAAGTTGCGGCGACAGACCGGCTTCGAACCCGACAGACGACACGAGTACCTCCGAGGCAATAACGGGACAAAGCGAATCAACCCAAAACCTAAGCAATCCGCGCCCGGCTCCGATCGGCGACACCGCTAAAACAGGCGAACAGGCTGACCGCTTTGGGAATCTGCCCTCAAACGTAGATACTGCTGCCCGCCAACAAGTACAGCAGGACATACAAAGACAAGTAGAGGAGAATCCTAACCAGCGTCCTGAAATCCGGACTCCGCCTAACCGACGCATTGATGGTACAAGAGATCAGTAAGCTGATCTAATAGAAAACGAAGAGGCCATACCTGTACGCATAACAGGTATGGCCTCTTTGTTCTGACTGGTTTTCGCTACTTTACCACCGCCGTAGTACCCACTGGCGGAATGACCATACCGGCGCCGGTTTTCTTGCGTCCTTTCAGGTTGATGTTGTAGATGATCACCGAGATAAAGATCAGCACGTATGCAGCTACTTTTACCGCCGTGGTTTCTTCGTTGAAGTACAGGAAAGCCACCACAAAGTTGAGGATCGGGTTGATGTACATCAGGATGCCGATGGTGCCCGAAGTAAGCTCCTTGAGCGCATACAGGTTCAGGAAGAGCGGCAGTACCGTAAAAACGGCACTTAGTATACCTGTCATTAGAAAGAAATGCCCGTCCAGCGCCACTTCTGAACTTCCCTTGAGCTGCCCGTAAAAGGGAGCGATGAACACAAAAGAGAGTAGTAGCTGCAGCGTGAGCAGCACGATCTTGTCGTATACCTTGAGAATGCGCTGCGTGATCAGGTAAAAGGCATAACTCAGCGCGATCAGCAGACTGAAGAGCAAACTCGTCAGTTCGCCCGTTCCGATCAGCACGCAGCTCAGCGCACTCAGCCCGATGGCCACCCATTGGTTAGCCCGCAGCTCTTCCTTGAGCAAGGCAAAGCCCAGCACCGCCGTCAGGATGGGGCAGAGCAGGTAGGAGAAAGAGCCCGTCTGGATATTGATGTGGTTGATGACGTAGATAAACGCCAGCCAGTTGATCGTCAGCAGCGAGCCGCCCAGGAAAGTGAAGAGCAGAAACTTGCGTGCCTCCCGTGGCTTGGATGCCTTCACAAGTGCAAGCGTCTGCATCAGATTTTTTCGCCGGAAAAGCACCGTGATCAGCAGTAGCAGTACGACAGAAAGCGCTACCCGGAAGAACAGGATCTGCCCACTGGGGTAGTCAGCCAGGGCCTTGAGCGGGAAAGGTATAAAGCCCCAGATCACGAAGGCTGCTATACCTGCCGCATAGTATGGTTTAGTGTTCGTTGTTTCCATTTCAAATTAAAAGAGCGCAAAGGTATCGTTTTGATTTTGAAAATGCTGCTATATAGTTTCTTGTAATCGTGTTTTAACATTGATTGCCCGACGCTTTAATTCTTGCTGCTCCTCACATCCCTTCGTCCGAAATAGTATCTTTGAGCCTGAAATCCGATTTGTTTATGCTCACCTTTCACCAGCTTCAAGCCATTACTGGAGGCACTGTTGTACAGTTGCTGCAGGACAGCCCCGTGGTGCACCTGCTCACCGACAGCCGCAAGCTCTCGCAGCCGGCGGGTACGCTGTTCTTTGCCATCAAGGGACGGCACAACGATGGGCATGTATACCTGGTGCAGCTGTACAGGCTAGGTGTGCGGCAGTTTGTGGTGGAAGAGGCAGCCGGACTAACGGAGCTGTACCCGGAGGCCAACATCCTGCAGGTGCAAAGCAGCTTAAAGGCGCTGCAGGCGGTGGCGGCATGGCACCGGGCGCAGTTCCGTATACCTGTGCTGGGCATCACCGGCAGCAACGGCAAAACCATCGTGAAGGAGTGGCTGGCCCAACTGCTGAGCCCGGAGGAACTGGTGGTGAAGAGCCCGCGCAGTTACAACTCCCAGATCGGCGTGCCGCTCTCGGTCTGGCAACTCGACTCGAACCATACCTTCGGCATATTTGAGGCAGGTATATCGCAACCGGGTGAGATGCAGCAGCTGCAGCAGGTGATCCGGCCGACATTCGGTCTGTTTACCAACATCGGCAGCGCCCACGACGAAGGCTTTACTGACAGACATCAAAAGGTAGCAGAAAAGCTGCAGCTGTTCAGTCAGGTGGAGTTGCTTTTTTACTGTTTAGATCACGAGTTGGTGCACGAAGCGGTGCAGGCGAAAGGTATACCTGCTTTCACCTGGTCCCGCAAACAGCTGGCGGATGTGCAGATCAGCGGCAGCACCATCTCCGGTCACAAAACCATCGTGCGCTATACCTTCCGGGTCGAGCAGCACAGTCTGGCTATACCTTTCACAGACGATGCCTCCGTAGAGAATGCCCTGCACTGCTTAGCGGTGTTGCTGCACCGAGGTGTGTCGCTCACCGACATACAGGACCGCATGGATCGGCTGCAGCCTGTGGCCATGCGCCTCGAAATGAAAGAAGCGATCAACGGCTGCTACCTGATCGACGATACCTACAACAACGACCTGGGCGGCCTTTCCATCGCTCTTGATCTGCTGGCCAGTCAGCCGAAGCGCGGTAGGCGCACCCTGATTCTCTCTGATCTGTTGGAGTCAGGTATGGCGGAGGAGAAACTCTACAATGAGGTGGCTGCCCTGACCAGAGCCCACCAGGTGGAGCGCCTGATCGGGATTGGGCCTACCATACAGGCGCACGGCGCTAAGTTTAGCGGCGACACGGCATTTTATGTCAGCACTGCCGAATTCTTGCAGCAGTTCAGCTCTGAGCAGTTCCGCAATGAGCTGGTGTTGGTTAAGGGAGCCCGCGTGTTTAGTTTCGAGAAGATCGTGCAGGCTTTTCAGCAGAAAGTGCACGGCACGGTGCTGGAGGTCAACCTGGATGCGCTGGTCCATAACCTCAATTACTACCGCTCCAAGCTAGCATCTGGCACCAAACTGATGGTGATGGTAAAAGCCTTCGCCTACGGCAGCGGCAGCTTTGAGGTAGCCAACCTGCTACAGTTCCACCGGGTAGATTATCTGGCAGTAGCCTATGTGGATGAGGGAGTGAGTCTGCGCGAGCACGGCATTACGCTGCCGATCATGGTCATGAATCCCTCACCGGATAGTCTTGCCAAACTGCACCAGTATAGCTTAGAGCCCGAGATTTACTCTCTGGAACTGCTCCGCGATTTTCTGATAACTGCCCAGCCGGACATCAGCTACAAGATTCATCTGAAACTTGACACAGGTATGCACCGCTTAGGTTTTACAGGTGATGACTTTGAGGAGCTGTTCTCCTTGTTAAAGCAGCATCCGCAGGTGCGGGTGGTCAGCACCTTCAGCCATCTGGCCGGGGCTGACGAAGCCCTGCACGATGACTTTTCGCGGATGCAGCTACAAAACTTCACGACTTTAGCTGCTGAAGTAGAAGCCCGCCTCGGCTATACCGTGCTCAAACACATTCTCAACTCGGCAGGCATCGTGCGTTTCCCGGAGCATCAGTTGGGTATGGTGCGCTTAGGAATAGGGCTGTACGGCGTGGAAGCCACCGGCTCGGAGCAGGAGGCCCTGCAGCCAGTCAGCACCCTCAAAACGACTATCTCCCAGATCAAGCATATCCGTGCAGGTGAAACCGTGGGCTACAGCCGCAAAGGTATAGCCGACACCGACAAGACCATCGCTACCATCGCTATCGGTTACGCCGACGGCTATGACCGCCGTTTCAGCAACGGTGCTGGTGAGGTGCTGCTCCATGGCAGAAGAGCCTCCATCATCGGCAATGTGTGCATGGACATGTGCATGGTCGATGTGAGCGGTATACCTGCTAAAGTAGGCGATGAAGTCACTGTGTTCGGCCCGCAGCTCACGCTGGTCGAGCTGGCACAGCGCATCGGCACCATCCCTTACGAACTACTCACCAACGTCAGCACCCGTGTCAAGCGCATCTTCTTCTCGGAGTAGGTTTTGTGATTTGAAGAATTAGGGGTTTGGCGGTTTTTGGATGGAGGGGGAGTAAAAGCTGGTTTGCCAGGGGGCGCTATAGTCCCCTATTTCTCACATGAGTACATTAAACAATTAGAAGAGCTCCCAACTTTCAAATCTTCAATTCTCCTAATCCTCAAATCATCAGCTTTATTCTTTTGCAATACCGGGGAACAGCTTGTATCTTGCAGTTGTTTATAACGAGTCTAAATAAAAGAAGAGAAATCGTGCGTAATAGGACAGAAGAAACACAGGCCCAGAAGAGTGTGCGCGATCTGAAGATCGGGGAGAGCGGAGAGATATGCTGTTTGAATGACCCTGAGATGGCACTCAAGCTGCTGGAGATGGGTTGCATACCTGGTACCGCTGTAAAACTGAACAGCAAGGCCCCCTTTGGTGATCCTGTCACGATCATTGTGAATGATTATACACTTTCTTTGCGTTTAGACGAAGCTGAAACCATTCTGCTGAAGTAGATTATTACCACATGGCTGTTACCATAGAGGCGGAAGCGCCAGAAGCCAAAAAAGCAACGCTCCATCAGCCGGTGGCTAAAATTGCTTTGATTGGCAACCCGAACTCGGGTAAAACTTCACTATTCAACCAACTCACAGGCCTTAACCAGAAGGTGGGCAATTTCCCGGGTGTTACTGTCGACAAGAAGACGGGCATCAGCCACATCACTCCCAACCTGAAGGCGCAGATCATTGACTTACCGGGCACCTACAGCCTGTATCCGAAGTCGCTGGACGAGCGTGTGATCATCGACCTGCTCTACGATCCGGCCTCCAAGCATTACCCGGATCTTGTCATCGTAACGGCCGACGCCTCTAACCTGAAGCGTAACCTGCTGCTGTTTACCCAACTGGTAGACCTGCGCATACCTGCCGTGCTGGCTCTCAACATGATGGATGTGGCAGAGACAGAAGGTGTGAAGATCGATATCGATGCGCTGCAACGTGAACTGGGTGTGCCGGTTATTCCACTCAATGCCCGCAAAGGCATAGGTATAGCCGCGCTCAAGATCGTGATGTCGCAGCAGCTGGCACCTACCAAAGCTACTTTCTTTGAGATTCCGGAGGAGCTGAAACAGGTGGTAAATCAGGTAAAAGAACGTTTCGACCTGCGCAACGATTACCTGGCGCTGCATTACATGCACCAGTATAAGAACCTGCGCTTCCTTTCGGAACAGGACAAGACCTGGATCTCCCAACTATTGGAGACGATTGACTTTAAGTCGAATTCGGTGCAGGCCAATGAAACGATAGCCCGCTATGTGCGCATTAACGAGCTCCTGCTCGATGTGGTGCGCATCGAAAAAGCGAAAGAAGAGGAGAAGTTCAGTAACAAGCTCGACCAGGTTCTGACGCACCGCGTGTTCGGCTACCTGATCTTCCTGACGCTGCTGTTCCTGGTGTTCCAGGCGGTGTTTGCCTGGGCCAGCTACCCAATGGACCTGATCGACGAAGGTATAGCCGGACTCAATACACTTATTCAGGAGAACTTCAGCGGACCACTGATCAACCTGCTCACCGAGGGCGTAATCGCCGGTTTGGGTGGTGTACTGATCTTTATACCCCAGATCGCGATACTGTTTGCTTTCATTGCCATTCTGGAGGAAACCGGCTACATGGCCCGTGTTACTTTCATGATGGACAAGATCATGCGCAAGTTCGGCCTGAATGGCAAGAGCGTGGTACCGCTTATCTCAGGTGTGGCCTGTGCCGTGCCAGCTGTGATGTCGGCACGAACCATCGAGAACTGGAAAGACCGCATGATCACGATCTTCGTGACGCCGCTCATGAGCTGCTCGGCCCGCATACCGGTGTACACGGTGCTGATTGCGTTAGTGGTGCCGGAGGTGTACTACTTCGGCTTCCTGAACCTGCAGGGCATCGTGCTGATGGGCTTATACCTGTTGGGCTTTCTGTCAGCCATCTTCTCGGCGCTATTACTCAAAGTATTGCTGAAGGCACGTGAGCGTAGCTATTTTATCATGGAGTTTCCGGTGTATAAGATGCCGCGCTGGAAAAACGTGGGCCTAACCATTTTTGAGAAGTCGAAGACTTTCGTGCTGGAGGCAGGTAAGATTATAGTGGCAGTTTCCATCATCCTATGGGTGCTGGCCTCTTACGGTCCCGGCGATAGTTTTGAGCGTGCCGAGGAGCGTGCCACAGCAGAGGCCGAAGCCAAAGGCCTTAGCGAAGAACAAACCGATAACCTGGTATCCGCTTACCAGCTCGAGTCAAGCTACGCGGGCAAGTTCGGGCAGGCGATCGAGCCGGCCATCCGTCCGCTGGGTTATGACTGGAAGATAGGTATAGCGCTGCTTACCTCCTTTGCCGCTCGTGAAGTGTTTGTAGGCACGATCTCCACTATCTATAGCATAGGAGAGGAAGAGAACGTGAGCACGATCAAAGACAAGCTGATGTCAGAGAAGGATGCCGATGGCAATCCGTTTTTCACGCCGGCGCGGGCTTTCTCGCTTCTGATTTTCTACGCCTTTGCCATGCAGTGTATCAGCACCCTGGCCATTGTTCGTCGCGAGACTAAAAGCTGGATGTGGCCCTTGGCGCAGCTGGTGTATATGACAGGTCTGGCGTATGTATCCGCTTTCGCCGTTTTTCAATTGATGAGCTAAGCAGCGCATACAGCATTTGATCAGCCCGCTCCCAAAAGGAGCGGGCTTTTTTTGTGCTCCCACATAAGGCGCTGGCGCTGTGAATTGGAAAGCTTTCTGAGTAGTTAAGTCCTGCTTCGCGGAAACCTAAGATCTTGATTTTGTACATCTTATGTTTTATAAATTTGATTTTTCTGCTATAATATTGAATAAATTTATCCTTTCTAACGCTTTCTCGTATAAAGAGGAGCTTTTACCGTTTTTACTCGAAATCTGCTGAGGCAGGAAGTACCCAGAAGGCACCGGATAGATGGTCAGAATTAGTTTTTGAGATCAAAAAACACATTAAATATTTGTGAAAGCCGAAAACATTCTTTATAATTGAACATCTCTCACCTTAAACAAATAAAACAATGAAAAGACTTCTACTACTCTCAGAGTCATTTTTACCCCACTGCCGCTTACCTATTTCAACCAAACTAGCGGCCTCCTAAGCATTTTTCGAAGTAGCGTAGCCTGCTGTTAAGGCTATTAGCCTGTTATGCGCAGACTTTATTGTCTGCTCTAGCAATGGCTGTATCCTTATTTTGATAAATAATTTAACTCAGCCAACTTTCTCGGTGTCTGATACAGTTATTTGTTGAGGATGATTATCTGTTCCCTGAGGAGGTTGGTGTCAGCAATTCTAATAATACTGGTTACAGAAGTCCTTGCTAACGGTAGCATCTTCATTATCCAATATCAGGAGCAAAGGAAACAGACAGAAGGAGGTGATCACTATATAGAGCAAGCCTTTACTCATATTTAACACAGAACTAACGAACTACTGCCGTGATCCGGTGAATTGAAAAATAACACCTTAACTATTTTGATTTAATACTTACCTAAACAAACAGCGCAATGAAAAAAATTTTAATGCTATGCCTGTTACTTATGTCAGCCTTGATCCACGAGGCCATGGCACAAGTCAGGGCGATCACCGGTACGGTGACAGACGCTTCTACTAATCAACCGCTGCCAGGAGTTACAGTCTTGGTGAAAGGAACCACAGTGGGTACTGCCACAGGGTCAGACGGTACCTACACTGTAAATGTGCCGGAAGGTAGCAACACACTCATATTCCGTTTTATCGGTTATCAAACCGTTGAGCGTCCAATTGGTAACGAAGCTACCATAAACGTGTCCTTAGGAACGGATACTCGCCAGTTAGGTGAGGTAGTGGTAACAGCCCTCGGCATCGAGCGTAACAGAAACGAGCTTGCCTATTCAGCTCAGGAAGTTAGCGGCGACCAAATCACCCGTGCAAGAAATGAAAACGTAGTAAACTCTCTTTCGGGTAAAGTTGCTGGTCTGGATATCAGAACTAACAACACAATGGGTGGTTCTACAAATGTTATTATCCGTGGTTATTCTTCACTTACTGGTAACAACCAGGCGCTTTTCGTGATTGATGGTGTTCCTGTAAGTAATGCCAATAACAATGGCTCCAACCAGGCTACCGGTCGTGGCGGTGCTGACTATGGTAATGCAGCAGCTGACCTTAACCCTGATAACATCGAGTCTGTTAACGTACTGAAAGGTGCGGCAGCAACAGCACTTTATGGCTCGCGCGCAGCAAACGGGGTTATCATGATTACTACCAAAAAAGGCGCGAAGAACAGCCTTAATATAGCCGTTAACAGTGGTGTTACATGGAGTACTATCGATAAAAGCACCTATGTGAAATACCAGAAAGAGTACGGTGGCGGTTATTTTCAGGGCTTTCGTACAGCTCGGGATTTAGGTAGTGGTGTAGCACCGGTAGTAAGATTCCAGGATGATGCTTCCTACGGCCCCAGATTTGATCCAAACTTACAGGTTTACCAGTGGGATGCGATCGATCCGCTCCATCCAAACTTTGGGAGAACAAGACCTTGGGTAGCTGCTGAAAACGACCCAACTTCATTTTTCGAAACCGGAGTTAACTCTAACCAGAGTGTAGTAGTTAGTGGCGGCGGCGATAAGACAACCTTTAACTTAGGTTACACCCGTAACGATATCAAAGGTAACCTGCCTAACTCCACTATAGACAAGGACATGTTAAACTTCAATGCTTCTTACGAAGCAACTGATAGATTAACGGTCTCTGCTTCAGGTAACTATACTCGCACAGTGGGCATGGGTAGATATGGTACTGGTTATAGCGGTAACAACCCTAACCAGCAGTTCCGCCAGTGGTGGCAAACAAACGTGGATTTGGAAGAGCAAAAAGATGCTTACTTCAGAAACAGACAGAACATTACCTGGAACTGGAACAGCTCGAATACAGGCCCGATCTACTCTGACAACCCATACTGGACCCAATACGAGAACTACTCAAACGATTCCAGAGATAACTTCTATGGTTATGCAACTATTAATTATAAAATCACCGATTGGATGAGTGCATTGGGTAGAGCAGCTTTCAACACAACTACTGACTTCCAGGAAGAGCGCGTAGCTGTTGGTAGTGCCGGCCTGAGTAGCTACTCTAGATTCAATAGAGACTTTAATGAAACTAACTTCGATCTGATGTTGAATTTCAATAAAGATATCTCTGAAGAGTTGAGTTTTACTGGTTTGTTAGGTACTAACCTTCGCAGAGACCGTTCGAGCTCTATCTTTGCAGCAACAAACGGTGGTCTGGTTGTTCCAAGGCTGTACTCTATCTCCAACTCAGCGAGCCCGGTAAACCCTCCAACTGAGACCTTCAGTCGCAGAGGTGTTGACGGTATTTTCGCTAACGCGAACTTTGGTTTCAGAGACACTTATTTTGTAGAGCTTTCAGCACGTCAGGATAAATCTACCACACTTCCAGAAGGTGATAACTCTTACTTTTATCCAGCTGCTGGTGTTAACGTACTGTTCTCTAACCTAGTGCAGACTTCTTGGTTATCACATGGTAAGGTAAGAGTTAACTATGCAGAAGTGGGTAACGATGCCCCTCCTTTGAGTATCTTTGATGTGTACGACAAGCCAACCGGTTTTGGATCAACTCCGATCTTCTCGCTTCCAAGCACGAAGAACAACCCTGATTTGAAACCTGAAAGAAAGAAAAGCTTTGAAGGTGGTATAGAGGCTGAATTCTTCAATAACCTGTTCGGTTTCGACTTAACCGTGTACAAGGAGAACCAAATTGACCAAATTATGCCAGTTAGCCAGACTGCTGCGTCAGGTTTTACAAACCGTTATGTTAATGCTGGTGAGGTAGAAAACAAAGGTTTTGAGGTTGCTGCTTTTGTAACTCCGATTCAGACAGGAGACTTCACCTGGACTATGAACTTCAACTTCGCGCGTAACAGAAACAAAGTTCTGAGCCTGTACGAAGATGTGGAGAACTTGACACTTGCTTCCTTCCAGGGTGGTGTTTCTCTGAATGCTGCTATTGGTCAGCCATATGGTGTTATTCGTGGTAACGACTTTGTTTATACGAATGGTCAGAAAACAGTTGGAGCAAATGGATACTACTTGTTGTCAGACAGAGCAGACCTTATCATTGGTAATCCGAATCCTGACTGGACTGGTGGTTTCAACAACACTGTAACGTTTAAAGGCTTGTCATTAGGGTTCCTAATCGACGTTCGCAAGGGTGGAGATGTGTTCTCTCTTGACCAGTGGTATGGTGAAGCAACTGGTTTGTATGCCCACACTGCAGGCTTGAACGATAAGGGCAACCCTACTCGTGATCCAGTTGCAGAAGGTGGTGGTGTATTGCTGCCAGGTGTTAAAGAAGACGGTACTCCTAACGACATCTATGCTGAGAACCAGGATGGTGACGGTATGACTCCTTACGGCTATGCAGCTGATAACTATGTTGGTGCTCCACGCGCAATGTATGTGTTTGATGGTAGCTTCGTTAAGTTAAGAGAAGTAGCTCTTTCTTATGCTTTACCTGAAACAGTTATCGGGAACTTGGGCTTCATTAAGGGTGTTGATCTTCAGTTGATCGGCCGTAACTTATGGATTATTCACAAGAACATGGAGTACTCGGATCCTGAAGAAGGTCTAAGCTCAGGTAACGCTGGCAGAGGATACCAGTCTGGTGCTTACCCAGCTGCTAGGACTTACGGCTTCAACGTTAAATTAAATTTCTAAAATCTCAGAAAATGAAGAAACTTATTATATGCTTATTCTCGCTGGTGTTCTTGGCATCATGCGTAGATGATCTGGATGATTTTAATATTGACCAGAAGCGAGCGACCAATGTTCCGGCTGTTACCCTGTTTACAGGTGCAACCAAGAACCTGTCGGATGTGCTAACAACACCAAATGTTAACACAAACAACTACCGTTTTTACGTACAGCACTGGACCTCCACCCAGTATTTGGATGAGCCAAGATATAACATGACCTCCCGTCTGATTCCTCAGAACATGTGGACAGCCTTATATCGTGATGTGT
Organism: Pontibacter sp. LHS1; assembly: GCF_058932855.1. NCBI lineage: Bacteria > Pseudomonadati > Bacteroidota > Cytophagia > Cytophagales > Hymenobacteraceae > Pontibacter > Pontibacter sp. LHS1. The sequence continues at coordinate 111,799 of NZ_JBZYWF010000009.1, read as the reverse complement.
TGGTGGATCTGAATGAAGCCAAAAGGATAGTGAACGAGGACCAGACGCTTGCTGCTGGCGTTAAGCAAAACCAGCTGGCTCAAATAGAGATCATGGAAGTGTATACCTGGTCTGTACTGGTAAATACCTTTGGTGATGTTCCCTACACTGAGGCCCTTAACCCACAGAACGCACTGCCTGTTTATGACGATGCACAGACTGTTTATAATGACATTTTAACTCGTCTTGAAGCTGCAGTAGCACAGCTTGATCCTGCAGCTGCTGGGTTTGGTGGAAGCGGTGATATCCTTTACGGGGGCAACATGGAGAGATGGCTTAAGTTTGGTAACTCTCTTAAGTTGAAGCTAGGTATGGTAATAGCTGATGTTGACAATGCTAGAGCAAGGTCGTTAGTCGAATCAGCAACTGCAGCAGATGCAGGAGGTGTGATATCCAGTAATGCCGAAAACGCGGCATTTGAGTACCTGTCTGCACCACCAAACAACAACCCGATTTCTTCTAACGTTAAAGGTCCACTTTCAACTCGTGAAGATTACGTTGCTGCAAATACTTTAGTAGACGCCATGAACGAGCGTAATGACCCAAGAAGAGAATTTTACTTCTCTCAGGTTAATGGTCAGTTTGTAGGTGGCGAGTATGGCTTCCCTAATACCTTCACCGATTTCTCGACTGTAAGTGCTAAGGTTGCTGACCCAACGTTCGAAGCCTTGTTGCTTGATTACGCTGAAGTAGAGTTCCTTTTAGCAGAAGCAGTAGAAAGAGGTTTTAATGTAGGTGGTACTGCTATGGAGCATTACAATGCAGGAGTTACAGCCTCAATTACTTACTGGGGTGGCACTGCAGCTCAGGCTGCAGCATACCTGGCGCAGCCAAGTGTGAACTACATGACTGCTCCTGGCGACTGGAAGCAGAAGATAGGAACTCAGGCGTGGATCGCGCTTTATAACCGAGGATACGACGCGTGGGTAACCTGGAGAAGATTAGATGCTCCAACGCTCCTTCCTCCAGTGGAAGGCCTGACCGTACCTACAAGATTGATTTACCCTGTTAATGAGCAAACGCTTAACCCAGGTAACAATGCTGCAGCTGCGTCAGCGATAGGTGGTGATGCAAGTTCAACCCGCCTGTTCTGGGATGTTCAGTAGGAATGATTTATTAATTTGAGTTTTAAGAATACTAGGTAGTAGTCTTCTTCATTAGCAAAGGTCTTCGGAATCCGGAGACCTTTTCTTTTTGTAAAAGCTTTCAGAGCTAGTGGTATTTGAATGTCTAAACTTTGTATATTTAAAAAAGTAATTGAACAATATTTCGCTCCATATGCCCCGGAAATCAGTTGTAATTCTCCTCTTACTGATGGTCTTCACTTTTGATGCATGGGCCCAATCTGCAAATCCCAGGCAGTACAAGCTATCAGGTACAGTGAAGGGAACCTGGGGAGAAAGATTAGAGGGAGCTTTTTTAGTTATTACACCAGGAGGCAAAGGAGTAGTCACTGATAAACAGGGACGCTTTTCCGTACGGTTGGAGAAAGGTAGTTATGAACTTTCCTGTCAGTATATCGGGATGGCACCGCTCCAGGAAACAGTTACAATAGCCGATGATAAAGAGATTGAGTTAACGCTGACACGAGCCAACTTCAAACTAAAAGAGGTAGAAATTACGAGCAGGCCTGTTACAGATGTGAATAGCACGCATATGGGCAGCTCGTTCATCGATCAGAAGATGCTGACACGCATGCCGAAGCTATTGGGAGAGGCTGATGTGTTGCGGAGTGTTTCAGCATTGCCCGGGGTCGTGAATGCTGGCGAAGGAACATCGGGCTTTTTTGTGCGTGGCGGCAGTGCTGACCAAAACCTTGTGCTGATGGACGGTGCCCCGCTGTTTAATGCCAACCATTTGTTTGGCTTCTATTCTGTCTATAATCCTGACATCCTCAAGAGCTATGAGTTGCATCGCAGCGGTATATCTGCCAGGTATGGAGGTAGAATTTCGTCTATTTTAGACGTGAGCCTGCGGGATGGGAACGAGGAAAAAATGAAATACGAGATCGGAGTGTCTCCTATCTCTGGTAAGTTTAGTATGGATGGGCCGCTGTCAGATAAACTCACGTTCCTGGCTGCTGTTAGAGGAGCGTTCCCAGGCTACATCATGAAGCTCTTCCCCAATAGGAATATCAAGAACAGCTCCGGGCATTTCTATGACGGCAATCTGAAATTTAAGTACAAGCTGAACGCAAAGAACACCATCAGTTTCTCTGGTTACCACAGTGCCGACGGCTTCAAGTTTCCAAATGATACGACTTACCAATGGAAAAACACGCTGGGAACGCTTAAGTGGAGCCACCTTTTCAACAATAACTTTACAGTTATAGCCACAGTAGTTAAAAGCCACTATACAAATAAAGTTGAAGGCATTGCTGTTGGGGAAGAGTTTGCGCTTAACTCAGGTATAGACCTGACACAGCTGAAGCTTGATTTTGGTTATTTCGGACTTAATAAACATCAACTTGACTTTGGGGGCGATGCATCTGTCTACGTCATTCAACCAGGTGACTTAGTGCCGTACGGCAGCTCTAGCCTTAATCCGCGCCAACTGGAAAGCGATAAAGGATACGAATCATCCGTCTATATAAATGATGAAGTGACACTTACGGATAGGCTATCGATGTCAGTGGGCTTGCGTTTCTCTCAGTTTGCTAAAATAGGGCCTTCTGACACCTATGTTTATGCAGAAGGATTGCCTAGAGGTGATGTGAATATTATTGATACGCTTTCGTATAGTTCGGGGGAGGTGGTGCAAACTTACTTTGGGCTTGAGCCCCGTGCATCTTTCAAGTACTCTTTAACTGACAAAGCATCTTTTAAGGCAGGCTATAGTAGAACCAGACAGTACATTCAGATTATCTCAAATACTGCCGCAATCACTCCGGTGGACGTCTGGAAACTTTCAAACACTTACATAGAGCCTCAGGTAGCAGACCAAGTGGCTTTAGGGTACTTCTACACAGATTCGGAGGACTGGTATGACTTCAGTTGGGAGGTGTATTATAAAAAGCTTTACAATCAGATAGATTATAAAGATGGGGCAACCCTGCTACTTAACCCCACGCTCGAATCCGATCTGTTATTCGGAGATGGGAATGCCTACGGCTCTGAATGGATGTTGAAAAAGAATCAGGGACGACTTACAGGATGGGTCAGCCTGACTTACTCAAGGTCTTTTAGAACGATCGTGGGCAAAACCGAAGCAGAAACCATCAATGGAGGGAAAGCTTATCCATCCAATTACGACAAACCGATCAACCTAAACATTTTTACCGATTATCATCTCTGGCCCAAATGGAAAGTGACGGCAAACTTTACTTATACAACCGGTAGACCTGTTACTGCAGCGGATTCCTGGTATTGGTACCAAGGGCAGATCTTTGCCAACTACTCTGGCCGAAATCAGCAACGGATGCCCGACTATCATCGCCTGGATGTGTCACTGAATCGTGAAATTTTCAAACGAGGTAAGGTAGAATACAGTGGCAGCTTCTCTATTTACAATCTTTATGGCAGAAAGAACGCATATTCTATGCTGTATCAGCACTACTATGGAGAGGCGCCGGGGGCATATAAACTGGCAGTGATAGGTGCTCCTATACCTTCCCTCAATTTTAATGTTAAATTTTAATACGTATGCTAAGGAGGTTGTTGCCATTTTTTCTGCTGCTTCTCATAGGCTGCATCGACCCAGTTGATACGGACCTGAACACCCAAAGAAAGCACTTGGTAGTAGAAGGCTACTTTACAAATGAAGCCAGTTTGAATTACGTACGGCTGAGTTATTCTCAGCCACACTCCTCCCCATATAATGAGTTTGAAGAAAAGGCAATTGTAACAGTAACAAGTGATGAAGGGGAATGGCACGTGTTTTCGTATGATAAAGCGGGGTATTATTACCCATCTGGTACTGGCGAAGCGATAGGAGTTCCCGGGCATACCTATACACTCAACATCACGGTAGGTGACCAACTTTACCAGTCGAAGCCAGTGGTCATGAGAGAACCGATCGCGATAGACTCTGTCCAGTTTGAGATAGCTGAGCAGACGTTCGCCTTTCCTGGAGAACGTGAAAAGCAATTACTTCCGGGGTATAATGTACTTGTAGATTACACCGATCCGGCAGAAGAGAAGAATTTCTTGCGTTGGACTTTCGCTACCCAATACGAGGTAAGAACTCAACCCCAGGATTACATTCATCCCTTCACCGGGTTGCCCGCTCCCAAAGATTGTTGCGTACAATGCTTTCTGGAAGAAAAGCTGGAGCAACTTAAAGTGATAGACGATCGCCTGACCAATGGAAAGAAGGTGCTTCGTCAGAATGTCCTCTTTATGCCTTTTGAGAAATATTTGGGGGTAAAGAACAAGCTGACGCTGTATCAGCATGCTATTAGCGAAGAAGCTTATAATTTTTTTCGTATTCTGGAGCAACAAAAACTGGCCACAGGTACCGTGTTTGATCCTCCGCCTGCTGAAGTAAAAGGAAACATAAGCAGTGTTAACAATACTAATGAGCAGGTAATCGGTTTTTTTGATGTATCAGGCGTAAGTTCAAAGCAAGTAACCATTTTACGTAATGATATTGACTACCCCATCGCCCCGTTCCGCTTCCCCGACGATTGTCAGGTAATGAAAAATGCAACCCTGGGTATACCTGAAGGCTGGTAGCTGCTGATGTCGTACTTCAGGTATAAGTTAACCTAAAGGCAACTCTTGCTGAAAAGTGCTTTCTGTTAATCACTTATAAATCAAAAACACAGCCGGCTGCTTATGTATATCCGGCAGCTTACCCTTCCACTCGGCGATGGTTTTGGTTTGGATAAGCTCATACTCAGGTGAGGTGATATTGGCCGCAATGCACAGGCGTGTGCCGCCGCTGAGCGTCTGCACCAGGTCCTCGAGCAGCTTGTTGTTGCGGTAGGGCGTTTCCATGAAGATCTGCGTCTGGTCCCGCTGTAGCATCTCCTTCTCGAGGTTTCGCAGCGCCTGCAGTCGTGGACCCTTCTCGATGGGCAGGTAGCCATGGAAGGCGAAGCGCTGGCCGTTGAAGCCGCTGGCCATTAGGCTGAGCAGTATAGCCGACGGTCCGGCAAAAGGCACTACCCGTATCCCTTTCTGATGCGCATACTTGGCCACTTCGGCTCCGGGGTCGGCTATACCTGGGCAGCCTGCTTCTGAGATGATACCTGCGTCTATACCTTGCTCCAGCAGTGGCTTTAAAGAGGCCTGTACCTGTGCTGGGGTGGCATCCTTATCCACCTGCACAAAGTTGAGTTGCTCGATCACCAGCTCCGGGCAAACGTTCTTGACAAAGCGACGGGCGGTACGGAGGTTCTCCACGATGAAGTAGTTCAGTCTGCGTACCGTATCTTTCACCTGCGGCGATATCACCTGGTCGGCTGTGTCGTCTGCGAGTATAGTCGGGATCAGGTATAGTGTACCGGTCTTCTTCATGAGGCAAAGGTAAGGTTAAATTGTTGTATTGCTGAGTTGTTAGAAGCTGCACTTGGTGCTAGCTTATTCCTGAATAGCAAAGCCGCAGTAGTAGGCTGCGGCTTTGCTATCAATCCTGAAGATCCTAATGCTTAGTCCGTATCCAGAAATCTTGTTACTAAATCGTATACTTCATCCGGTGCTTCAGCGTGCACCCAGTGGCCGGCATTCGGGATAGTCTCCACCTCTACGAGCGTAAACAGGTGCTCGATGCTGCCATAAATATCTTCGGGTAGAATGTAGCGCGAGCGTCCGCCTTTGATGAAGAGTGTGTGCTTCTTAAAGGGAATATCTGATGTGATAGGAGCCGCTATCTTATCGTAATTTTTCTCGATAGCGTCAAGGTTCATGCGCCAGCCGAAGGTGTTGTCTTCCTTGCGGTAGAGGTTCTTCATCAGGAACAGGCGGACCTCCTCCTGCGAAATCGTTTTGGACAGCTGCTTGTCTACATCGCCACGACTGGTCACGGTGCTTAGGTCTACAGACTGTAGTGCATCGATGATCTCGTCGTGGTGCGGCGGGTATGCCTTGGGCGCAATATCCACCACGATCAGTTTGGTGAGGCGGGTTGGGTATTTGAGCGCATAGTTCATGGCTACCTTACCGCCCATGGAGTGCCCCATGATTGCCGGAGTAGGTATTTGCAGGTCGTCCACCAGGCGCAGCACATCTTCGGCCATGGCATCGTAGTCGTGTTGTTCGCTATGCGGAGAACGACCGTGGTTGCGCAGATCTACCATAAACACATTGTAATGCTCAGCCAGTCGCTTGGCAAGGGTTGCCCAGTTATCCAATGTGCCAAACAGTCCGTGCAGAATCAGCAGCGGCTGCCCATGGCCCATTTCCTTGTAGTGTAGTTTCATTTTTCTCAGTTATCAGTCAATGTCAGTTTTTAGCTTACGGTGGAAGGAGGGAATAGATTATGATACCACCCGAATCAGCTTCTCTTCGCTTCCGCGCTCTTTCAGCATACCGAGCGGCTGAAGTTGTAAGCCATACTTCTCAAATACCTGCAGTACTTCTTCGCGTCCGCCTGGGGTTACAGCAACTAATAGTCCTCCGCTGGTTTGTGGGTCACAGAGCAGGTGCTTTTGGTCTGGGGTGAGTTCGGCTATTTTGTGACCGTAGCTGTCGAAGTTGCGGTGCGTACCACCAGGTATAGCTTTTTGGGCTAAGTAATCCAAAGCCTCCGCTATAACGGGTACCTTGTCGAAGTACACCTCAGCTGTCAGGTTACTGCCTTCACACATTTCGGAGAGGTGACCCAGCAGACCGAAGCCTGTCACGTCGGTCATGGCTTTTACTTGTTGGAGTTGTCCCAGGTCTGCGCCGATCTTGTTAAGCTGCATCATCTGCTGCGGGGCCAGGTGCGCGTGCTCTGGTTTCAGGATGGCTTTCTTTTGAGCAGTGGTCAGAATGCCTACACCAAGCGGCTTGGTCAGGTATAGCTCACAGCCGGCCGTAGCAGTGTCGTTTCGCTTCAGGTTCGGGATGTCGAGCATACCGGTTACGGCCAGACCAAAGATCGGCTCGGGGCTGTCGATGCTGTGACCGCCGGCCAAAGGTATACCTGCTTCGTGGCAGATGCTGCGGCTGCCTTCGATCACGCGCTTGGCTACCTCGGGCGCCAGTTTGTCGATGGGCCAGCCCAGCACGGCAATGGCCATAGTAGGCGTGCCACCCATGGCGTATACATCCGAAATGGCGTTAGCGGAGGCGATGCGGCCAAAGTCATAAGCATCATCCACGATGGGCATAAAAAAGTCGGTGGTGCTGATCACGGCGCGGCCATTGCCAATGTCGTAAACGGCGGCATCGTCTCGGGAGCTGTTGCCTACCAGAAGTTTGCCGTTTTCCGGGTAGTGGATGTTGGTGTGCAGGATCTTGTCGAGCACTTTAGGGGATATCTTGCAGCCACAGCCAGCACCGTGGCTGTACTGGGTGAGTTTTATGTCTTGTACGTTGGTTTCTTCCATGGTATTAGATCAGCTGATGCTGTTTTGCAAATTCAATCAGGCGCTGGGCGTTCTCTTCCGGGTTCAAAGTTTCCAAAGGCAGCCGTAGCACCTCCTGCTTTTTGGCTAGTTCGTAGGTATAGGCTTTGTCGTAATAGGTGAGGGCAATATCAACCATTTTCTCCATGTCACCAGCCGAGATGGATTCGAGGGCCTCTTTCGTGGCCAATCCTCCCAATCGTTTTTTTATTCTCAGAATCGCGGACTCCAACAGGGCAGGATCAGTGCGGCAGTACTCTTCGGCCAGTTTTTGTATACGCAGCGTCTTGGGCACTTTCAGCACAATGGTGGGCGACTGCTGCATACGATCGAAAAGTGGCTTGGGCATCTGTACCTTGCCGATGCTGATGCTTTCGTCTTCCAGCCAAAGCGGTTGCTGATCATCCAGCTCGAGCATGGCCATACCCAGCAGGTTCTCAAAGTGCTCGGTGCTGGGTTGCGGCGCCATACCGATGCTTCCAAAAGAAGAACCTTTGTGACTAGCCAGTCCCTCAAGATCGATCGTTTGCTGACCGTGCTGTCGCAGGTATGGGAGGAGGTCGGTTTTGCCGCTGCCGGTGTTGCCGCTGATAACAAGCAGTGGCCGCTCACGCTCAAACTGCTCGTGCATGTAGTGGCGGTAAGCCTTGTAGCCTCCCTGCAACAGGTATACCTGAAACCCGGCAAAGTCGAGTAGCCAGGCCATGGCTCCGCTGCGCATACCGCCGCGCCAGCAGTGCACCAGGAGTCCTCTGCTTGGAGCGATCTTTTCAGCCTCCCTCACAAGCTTTGACATCTTGGGGCCGAACAGGTCGAGTCCGATCAGCACAGCCGGATCATGCCCCTGCTGTTTGTAAGCAGTACCTACTTTAGCCCGCTCTTCATCCGAAAAAATAGGGAAGCTCAATGCATGTGGTATACGCCCAATCGCAAACTCTTTGGGTGCGCGGGCATCCAGCACGGGCAACTGCTTCGCTTTCTGCAGAAACTCTTCTATGGTGATGCTGTTGATCACGGCTATTTGAGTTGACGCAGGTATAGCTGGATGGTGTTCTCCAGCCCGAAGTACAGCGCGTCACAGATGAGTGCATGCCCGATGCTTACCTCCAGCAGGCCAGGCAGTGTGTCCTTCAGGTACTTCAGGTTATCAAGATCAAGGTCGTGGCCGGCGTTGAGGCCGATGCCGAATTCCTGCGCTCTCTGGGCCGCTACCAGGTATGGCCGTATCGCTTCTTCAGGGCTAGTCGGGTACCCTTTGGCATAGGCCTCAGTGTATAACTCAACCCGGTCTGTGCCTACTAAAGAGGCGCCTTCGATCATGCGTACATCCGGGTCCACGAAAATAGAAGTGCGTATACCTAGCTCCTTCAGCTCACCGATCACATCTGTCAGGAAGTCCTTGTGCTCCAGCGTATCCCAGCCGGCGTTGGAGGTGATGGCGTCAGGTGCATCCGGCACGAGTGTCGCCTGTGCAGGGCGCACGTCCTTTACCAGTTTCAGAAAATCAGGGGTCGGGTTGCCTTCAATATTAAACTCGGTGGTCACTACCTCTTTCAGATCATACACGTCGCGGTAGCGGATGTGGCGCTCGTCAGGGCGTGGGTGCACGGTTATACCTTCGGCGCCGAATCGCTCGCAGTCCTTAGCCGCCTGTACTACATTGGGTCTGTCGCCACCGCGGGCGTTCCGCAGTGTGGCTATTTTGTTTATATTTACACTGAGTTTGGTCATGGTATGTGTGTTGTAGCCCGCAGGCTGGTGATACGTATGCTTACGGAAAGACTAAATTAGTGGAAATTTGCTTAAGATGATAACCTATGGCTTTGGCCGTAGTAGTGTATAAAGTATAGGCAGGAGGTGCATCACTTGCTGTAAACAATCAATCAACCATAAAACTATGAGTTTAAAACAACGCATTGAAGCCGATATCAAGCAGGCGATGTTGGCCAAAGACAAAGCCCGCTTACAGGCGCTCCGCAGCATCAAATCCCTGATCCTGCTGGCCGAGACCGAAAAAGGCGGTACCGAAGGTATAAGCGAAGACACAGAGATGAAGCTGCTCACCAAAGCCGCCAAGCAGCGTCGCGAGTCAGCGGAGGTATACGCCCAGCAGCAGCGCCCCGACCTGGAGCAGGTAGAGCTGGCTGAACTGGCCGTGATAGAAGAATACCTGCCAAAGCAGCTCGACGAGGGTGACCTGCGCATTCGCCTGCTGGACATCATACAGCGAGTGGGCGCAACCGGCCCGTCTGACCTCGGCAAAGTAATGGGTGTTGCTTCCCGCGAACTGGCCGGGCAGGCTGACGGACGCGCTATTTCGAAGGCTGTAGGCGATTTGCTTAACAACACCGATTTCTAGCAGCTGGATTTTTTGCGGGCCCCATACTAGGGCGACTGCTGCAATTGCATTATATTTGAAGGCAGGGGCGACAGGTGTTCGCTTCTGCCTTTAATTTTTCTATCCCGTGAGTACCTTCGATATTTTTCTGGCTATACCTATTTTGTTCGGCGCCTTCATGGGCTTCCGCAAAGGTCTTTTGCTCGAACTGATCTCGCTTTTTGCGCTTGTGCTGGGCATTCTGCTCGGCCTCAAGTTGCTTGATTCCGGCCTGCCCATCATGAAAGAGTACATCGGCGACGCCGGTGGCCTGCTGCCTTTCGTTACCTTCCTGGTTATCTTTGTGGCTATTATTCTGGGGGTTCGGGTGCTGGGCATCCTGCTCAAAAAAGTGATTGACTTTACTCCTTTTGGTTTGTTTGACAACATACTGGGCGGGTTGCTTGGCGCCTTGAAATGGACGCTGGCACTGAGTCTGTTGCTATACGTATCGGAGATGGCAGGTATAGCCATCACGCCCGAAACAGCTGCCAGTTCTACAGTATATCCCTTTGTGGTCAAGACGACTCCCTATGCCCTTAGCGTTATGAGCTACGTGCTGCCCTTTGTGAAATCGCTGCTACTTTCGCTGAAGGAGCATTTCTAAGCAGTATGCTTCTCCTGCTCGATAATTTTGACTCTTTTACCTACAACCTCGTTGACTACTTTGGTCAGTTAGGAGTGGAGGTGCATGTGTTGCGCAATGATGTGAAACTGGAGGATGTACAGGCGCTTCCGATTGAGGGTATCGTGTTATCGCCGGGGCCGGGAGAGCCGCAGCAGGCGGGTGTGATGATGGACGTGATCCGGCATTACCATGACAAAGTGCCCATGCTGGGAATCTGCCTGGGGCATCAGGCGCTCGGTGAGTTTTTCGGAGCCCGGCTTGACAAAGGTATAAAACCGATGCACGGTAAAGTCTCGGAGATCAGTTGCGAGGCTGATCCGCTGTTCGCCGGTCTGCCCTCCAAAATGCCCGTTGTGCGCTACCATTCGCTTGTTTTGAAACATTGGCCTGACAGTATTGTGCCGCTTGCGTATACAGCCGAAAGGGAGCTGATGGCCTTCAGGCACAGTACACTGCCGCTGCATGCGCTGCAGTTTCATCCGGAGGCGGCCCTCACGACTTATGGGCTCGATATGCTGCGAAATTGGCTTAGTATTGCTAATATTGCAGGTCGGTAGCAGCCGGATTTTATAAAACACATTACTTTTACGAATTTCAGGAATGGATCTACAGATCAAACACGAAGACGAATTTCAGTACATAGACGAAGGAGAAGGAGAGGTGCTGCTATTGCTGCACGGCTTGTTCGGAGCCCTCAGCAACTGGAACGGCGTAGTGGATCACTTTTCTAAAAATTACCGTGTGGTTATTCCGCTGATGCCTATCTACGAAATGGCACTTCATAAAGCGGGTGTGCCTGGCTTAGTTTCTTTTATCGAGGATTTTGTTAAATTTAAGAACCTGAGCGACCTCACACTACTGGGCAACTCGCTGGGCGGGCACGTGGCGCTGGTCTATACCTTGAAAAACCCCACTACAGTGAAACGCCTGGTGCTGACCGGTAGCTCGGGCCTTTTCGAGGACTCGATGGGCGGATCGTTCCCGAAGCGCGGCAACTACGAATATGTAAAGGAGCGTGTGGAGTATACCTTCTACAGCCCGGAAACAGCTACGAAAGAACTTGTAGGCGAAGTATTCGATATTACCAACAGCAATGCCAAGTGTTTGCGTATTATCGCTATAGCCAAGTCGGCACAGCGGCATAATATGGCGAAGGATATCACAAACATAAAGGTGCCTACGTTGTTGATATGGGGATTGAATGATACGATCACTCCTCCGCTTGTTGCGCACGAGTTCAACAGGCTGATGCCGGGCTCGGAGCTTTACTTCATAGATAAGTGCGGACATGCACCTATGATGGAACATCCGGAGCGGTTTAACAGTATCTTAGATAAATTTTTGGCCAAAACAGAAGCAAGGGAAACAGCCACATGATCGCAGAAGAACTCATCAACCAAATGATACCGCCGCTTAAGCTTTACGACACCGTCGACAAAGCCTTGCGATGGATGGATGAGTTCCGCGTAAACGAACTGCCCGTGTCCCGCAACCGCAAGTACATGGGGCTTGCCACCGAAACCAATCTGATCGAGCTCCCAGACCGCAGCCAGACACTGGAGCAGGTTAAACTTGATTACCAGGATGTGTTTGTGATGCACCATCAGCATTTCTATGATGTGATGGAGGCCGCCATCAAAAACAAGATTCAGGTCGTGCCCGTGCTCGACGAAGAGCAGGATTACATGGGCATTATCACCATCAACGATACCCTGGCTGCCTTCGGACAGATGTCCGCCTTGCAAGGGCAGGGTAGTATACTGGTGCTCACCATGCAGGAGCGGGACTACTCTCTTGGGCAGATCAGCCGCCTGATAGAGGAGGAGAATGTCAAGATACTGAGCGCCTATGTATCGCCTGACGAGGTGGACCCTTACAATATCAAGCTGACGCTCAAACTCAATACAACCGATCTTACGCGCATTATCGCCACACTCGAGCGATTCGAATACCGGGTGACGGCGCAATTCCAGGACGGGTCCAAATATGACGTTGGCCGTGACCGCCTGGATATGTTGTTCAAGTACCTGGACATATAGCCCTGTCCCAGTCCGTGATCCTTCGCACTTTCTTGCTGCTGTGCTTTAGTCTGCTTTGCTATACCTTAGCAGCGCAGTCCTGCCTGACCGAATCTATTGTGATCGACAGCATCGGCTTTAAGGGCAACGAGGTCAGCAAAAGCCGTATGCTCCTCTTTGAGCTCAATATCGCTCCGGGCGATACCCTGGCTACAGCTGAATTGGAGGACAGGCTGGAGGAGAATCGCAGAAGACTGTTTAACCTGCGGCTTTTTCACGAAGTAGGCTATACCTATACCTGCCTCGAAGGGCGGGTGACGGTGACCTATACCATGCAGGAGCGCTGGTACCTATACCCGATTCCTATCTTCGACCTGGCTGACCGCAACTTCAACGCCTGGCTTGAGCGCCGCGACTGGGGGCGTGTCGACTATGGAATCAACCTGATCAGGCGCAATTTCAGAGGGCGCAATGAAGAGGTGCGTGTCAGGCTGCAGCAGGGCTTCAATAAACGGCTGGAGTTCATCTATCGGGTGCCTTACGTCAGCCGTGCCCATAAGCTGGGTATGGACTTTGGGGTGGCTGACTACAGGAGCCGTGCCATTGATTACCGCACAGTGAATAATCGGCAGCGGTTCTTTGTGCAGGAGAGCGGTGTGCCAATTCAGCGCACCCTGCTCACGACTGGTCTCACACACAGGCAGAGTGTTCAGCGGCAGGAAGGGCTACGGCTAACTTATGTGCAGGAACAGGTGGCCGATACTGTGCTGGTGCTTAATCCGGTATATTACAGTGACGATGGTCGTCACCGGCAGTATCTGCGAGTGGAGCTGTCGAAAGTGGTGAACATGCGCAACTCCTTTATTTACCCGCTCACTGGTAGTTATTTTGAAGCTATAGCCGCTCAGACGTTTTTTATGAACGGAAATGGAACGCCTATCACAACTCTGCGCGCAAAGTATGTGGATTATCGCCATTTATCAGGTAAATATTATTATTTTGTGGGTGGCGAAGCGCAAACCCGGTTATCACGCCGCTATGCTTACGCTGATAATGTAGCGCTTGGTTTTCGGTCGCTGGTGCGGGGGTATGAGCTGCAGGTGGTTGGCGGGCAGCACTTCGGATTGTTTAAGCAGGGACTAACCCGGGAGCTCTTTCAGCATGAGGGGGTGCACCTGAAGTTTATTCGGAGTCCCAAGTTCAACAAGGTGCCATTAGCTCTGTATGCCAACGTCTTTACTGACGCCGGTTACGTAGCCGACGATGTATTTGATAAAGGCAACCCACTGGCCAACCGGCTGCTGGCAGGAGCGGGAGCGGGACTGCACCTGGTCACCTTTTATGACTTTGTGTTTCGGGCAGAGTATACCCTGAATCGCGAAGGTAATGGCGGCTTATACTTTAGTGGCCGTTTCCCCTTTTAACGAAAAGAAGATATATGAAGATAGCTATACTGGGAAAACCCTTTGACGAAGAGTACGGTCCGTTTATTCAGAATCTTTTTGACGAACTGCAGCGCCGTAAAGCCGATATTCTGGTGGTGGAGCACTTTAGTCTGTTTCTGCAGAATCGCATCAACCTGCCCGAGGGTATACCTACTTTCACCCGTGGCGATAGCCTGGATGGCGTAGACTTTGTACTGAGCCTGGGCGGTGACGGCACCTTGCTGGACACTGTCACCTACGTGGGGGCGCTCCAGATTCCAATCCTGGGTATCAACACGGGTCGCCTCGGCTTCCTGGCCACGATTGCCCACGACAGCATCAACCTTGCACTCGATGCCCTGTTCAAAGGCCACTATACCTTCGATGACCGGGCGCTGATCCGGGTAGATTCTGACCTGGAAATCTTTGATGGCATTAATTTCGGGCTGAATGAGTTCAGTTTGCTCAAGCGTGATTCCTCGTCCATGATAGCTGTACATGCGTATATAGATGGGGAGTATCTGAACACTTACTGGGCTGACGGGCTGGTGGTGGCTACCCCAACCGGATCGACGGGCTATTCGCTTAGCTGCGGCGGTCCGCTGGTATTGCCACAGACCAACAATTTCGTTATATCACCCGTATGCCCTCACAACCTGAATGTGCGGCCCATGATCGTGTCAGACCGGAGCGTTATCTCTTTTGAAGTAGAAGGGCGCAGCAGCACATACCTGGCCTCGCTCGACTCAAGATCCGTTCCAGTAGACATGTCAGTTCAGATAGCGGTGCGACGAGAGAATTTTGTGGCACGACTTGTCAAACTGCATCACGTAAATTTCCTGACCACGCTACGTGGTAAGTTAAATTGGGGCCTTGATAAAAGAACAAATATTTTTAGGTAAATTATATTCAATATTTAATATACAAATTTTTATACCAGAAAATTATTTCTATTTTTGTCACAATGGTTTAATTTGGATGAATTATAAGCCTGCGGAATACGCTTAAAAGAAATTGGTTCGCTATGAAGAGATTTACTACGCTGTTTTTATTACTTACTGTTGTGCTTACCACTGTGGCCATAGAGGCTGAAGCACAGCGTTTTACTAAGCGAAAGGAGTACTCCACAGTGGGTATCCAGCTCGGTGCGTCTAACTACTTCGGCGACCTGGTGCCTCAGCCAAACTTTACGAGTATGCGCATCAAGTCTACTCGCCCGAGTGTGGGTATTAACTATACGCACCGTCACTTCCCGCGTATTTCATCGCGTGTGGCTTTCAACTGGAACCGCATTGCGGGTGATGACGCCCTGGCAGCGGGACCTGATGAAGGGGAGAACTTAGGCCGATACAGACGTAACCTGTCTTTCCGCAACGACATCAAAGAACTGAGCGCTGTAGCAATCATTGACCTTTTCGAAAACCGTAACTACTACCGTCGTCGTCCAGACTTCGTGCCTTATGGTTTCATTGGTGTGGCAGTGATGCACCATAACCCGAAAGCGTATTATGAAAACGGTTCTCATCCAGGCTTGTCAGCTGATCAGGATATACCTTCTGGTTGGTATGCCTTGCAGCCACTTGGTACAGAAGGTCAGTTCGTAGATCATCCAGGTACTGTAAGCAGCCCATACAGCCGTGTGCAGGTTGCCATTCCGTTTGGCCTTGGCGTACGATACAAGCTGGATCGTAACTGGGACTTTAGCTTCGAGGTAGGTTGGAGAGCCACTTTCACCGACTACCTGGATGACGTAAGTACTGCTCACGTAGACAAAAATGTGTTGCTAAGCGAAGGTAACAACGTAGATAATCGCAATGCCTCTGTTATTTTCTCTGACAGAAGTGCTGAGTCAGGCTTTACAAATGACTTGATCACAGAGCCTAATGGTTTTAGCCGCCTGCGTCCATATGGCACCAGCAACAACCGCACACGAGGTAACAGTTCTGACAATGACTGGTACATCCAGACAAGCCTGGGCCTGAACTATATTCTGAACCCACGTGTAAGAAGACCTAAATTCAGATAATATAACGGAGTATAGTGCGTTGTTTTCCTAAACTCCGTAAAAAATACATGATTTTGAATACATTCAGACAGACGCTCCTTATTTGTGTACTACTGCAAATTGGGAGCGTCTTTTTATGCAATACTGCTACGGCTCAGCTGCAGCAGATCAAGCCAGTAACCACCAGTGAGATTGGTGTCGGCATAGGCGGAGCCAATTATGTTGGTGAAATATCACCCAATTATCGTTTTCTGAGCAACCAGCCTGCCATGACGATCTTCTATCGTCATGATATTTCAGCGCCCATAACGCTCAAGGCAGCCTTTATGGGCAGTCATCGCATATTTAACGACAAGGCATTCAAAGATGAGTCTCAAAATCTGCCCCACCACGATTGGCGTGACACAGAATTGAAACTGAGTATGCTGGAATTTTCGCTAGGTATAGAGTACAACTTTCTCGATTACTACGAAGATGTTCGTAAGCCACACCGCGTGTCGCCCTACTTCTTCATAGGAGCCGCATTGCTCAACTATAACCATCAGCTTTCCCGCCAGGGCGATGTGATGGAACCATTCGACAACAAATTCGCCGTTACTATTCCTTTTGGAGTGGGTGTGAAGTATGCGCTCAGCAAGCATTGGAATCTGGGCCTGGAGTTCGGTCCTCGCTTTATGTTTACAGATAATCTGGACTATCTGCAAGAGAATGGATCTGGATTGCTAGCCACAGAACTGGGGGCGAGCAACTCGAAGGCGTATGCTAATCCCTTCGATAAAGATATGTACTTCTATAACGGTATAAGCCTTTCTTACACACTATATCGACTTAACTGCCCGCCTGTTTACAAACGCAAAGCCGGAATACTAGATTAACCCGCTAAAATTTCATTAAATTATCTTGCTTTTTGTAACTTGCAAGGAAATTGTGGTTTAATGAATTTAAGGGAACAAGTAGATTTAGACAATTTGCCAAGACACATTGCCGTTATCATGGACGGGAATGGACGATGGGCAAAGAAACGTGGCGGCCTGCGAATTTTCGGTCATCAGAGTGCTATCACGGCTGTTCGTGAAACTGTGGAAGCCGCAGCGGAGATGGGAGTCGAATATCTAACCCTGTACGCCTTCTCTACCGAAAACTGGTCGAGGCCGGCAACAGAGGTTTCCGCATTGATGCAACTACTGGTATCTACTATCAGAAAAGAAACCGCGACTCTGAACAAGAACAATATCCGGCTGCAGACGATCGGAAATACAGAAAGCCTGCCGAAAGCCTGTCAGAAAGAATTGCTTGAAGCAATCGAGATAACAAAGGATAACAACCGCATGACCCTGGTACTGGCCCTAAGCTACAGTGGTCGCTGGGACATTGCACAAGCCATGCAACGAATTGCCGTTGAAGTGGGTCATGGTACTATAGCACCAACTGATATAAGTGAAGCCACCATTGCGCAGTATCTCTCTACGGCGGGTATACCTGATCCTGAATTGCTGATTCGTACGAGTGGGGAGCAGCGTATCAGCAATTTCCTGCTTTGGCAGCTGGCCTACACGGAGCTCTATATTACGGAGCTACTCTGGCCTGATTTCCGCAAAGAGCACCTCTACGAAGCTATATGTGCCTTCCAGAGAAGAGAACGCCGCTTTGGCAAGACAAGTGAACAACTAACAAAGTGAACATATTAATGACAAGATGCATCTGGGTGCTTGTGTTTCTGCTAATGACAGGCACAGCTTCTTCACAAGTTCTGAATAATCAAGCACAGAGCAATACGATTGACTACGGTCAGCCCCAACAGTACCGCATTGGGGGCATTGAGTTTACTGGAATCAAATTCCTGGATCCTACTGCGCTTACTGGTATTACTGGTCTTAAGATTGGCGACGAGATCACGGTACCAGGCGAAGACATAAGCCGTGCCATTCAAAAGTTGTGGGACCAGGGCCTCTTGGGTGATGTAGACGTGTACGTAACCCGCATCGAAGGTAACCAGATCTTCCTGAACTTTGACCTGAAAGAGCGCCCGCGTCTGTCTCGTTTCGAATTCAACGGCATCAACAAATCGCAGCAGGATGCCCTTCGAGAGAAGATCAACCTGATCAGGGGGAAAGTGGTAACAGATGCTGTGCTCAACCAAACGCGTAACGTCATACGCAAATATTACGCTGAAAAGAGTTACCTCAACGCCAAGATCAATATTGTGCAGCGACCTGACTCGCTGCTGCCAAACAGTGTGGTGCTGAACATTAACATTGACAGAGGTGATAAAGTAAAAATCTCTGAGATCATCTTCGAAGGCAATGAGGCATTTGCCGACAAGAAACTGCGCCGCCAACTTAAGAAGACCAAAGAAAAGCGCTTCTATAAGATTTTTACTTCGTCCAAATTCCAACGCTCAGAATACGAGAATGATAAGCAGCTTCTGCTAGACTTCTACAATTCAGAAGGCTATCGTGATGCAATTATCGTGTCAGACACAGTATATAATACAAGTGAAGATCGTCTGGGTATCCGAATCACGCTTGATGAAGGCAACCGCTACTACTACCGTAATATTACCTGGAACGGAAACTACCTGTACGAGGATGAATACCTGACCCGTGTACTAGGTATAAATAAGGGTGATGTATACAACAAGCAGGAACTCGACAAACGCCTGAACTATAATCCTGCGGGTGTAGACGTATCTGCGCTATACCAAAATGACGGCTACTTGTTCTTTAATATTGATCCGGTAGAGGTGACTGTGGAAGGTGATTCAATCGACATCGAGATGCGTGTGTCAGAAGGTCCGCAGGCGACAATCAGCAAAGTAACGGTGACAGGCAATACAAAAACCAGTGACCATGTGGTGCTTCGTGAGATCCGTACCTTGCCCGGTCAGAAGTACAGCCGCGAAGATTTGATCCGCTCTCGAAATGAACTGGCAAATTTAGGTTACTTCGACCCTGAAACAATTGGACTGAACCCAATGCCGAACCCGGAAGAAGGAACAGTAGATATTAACTATACCGTGTCAGAGCGTCCGAATGACCAGATCAGCCTTTCAGGAGGTTGGGGTGGCCCGATCGGAGCGGTAGGTACAGTAGGTCTTACCCTGAACAACTTCTCTACACGTAAGTTGTTTAAGCTGTCGGAGTGGAGACCGCTTCCAAGTGGCGATGGTCAGCGTCTGAACCTGAACGTGCAGGCCAACGGCCGCTTCTACCAGTCCTACTCCTTCTCATTTACAGAACCGTGGTTAGGTGGTCGTAAGCGAAACTCACTTACGGCAAGTGTATTCAAAACCATCCGCCGTGACCCAAGAGCTGATGTGGATAGCCGCCTAAACGTAGACGGTGCCGCGCTTAGCTTAGGCCGTACCTTAAACTGGCCAGACAACTTCTTCCAGTTAAGTCACTCTCTGAGCTATAACCGCTATACCCTGAAAAACTTCAACCTGTTTGGTGGTTTCAACAATGGTGTATCGAACAGTATATCACTGAACAACACACTGGCACGTGTAAGTATAGATAACCCAACATTCCCTCGCAGAGGTTCTAATATTGCACTTAGTGTGAACCTGACGCCACCCTATTCGCTGTTTTCTGAACAGCGCAACAACTATGAGTATGTTGAATTCAATAAATGGATGCTCGATGCATCGTTCTTCATGAATTTGGCAGGGAATTTGGTATTGAACACACGAGCCCACTTTGGCTTCCTGAACAACTACAACTCGAAGACAAGTATTGGTCCGTTTGAGCGTTTTAGATTAGGAGGTAACGGTTTAGGTGGCGCCAACATTTTTGTAGGCACCGACTATATTGGTCTGCGTGGTTATGATGACGAGTCTGTAATCAATAACCCGGATCCAACCTTGGTCAACACAGGAGGTGTTGCTTACAATAAGTTTGTAATGGAGGCGAGGTATCTGATCTCTCCTAACCCGGCAGCTACGATCTATGGTTTGACATTCCTGGAAGCAGGTAATAGCTTTGGATCTTACGACCGATACAATCCATTTAAGCTGTATCGCTCAGGTGGTGTGGGTGTGCGTATCTTCATGGCAGCCTTCGGTCTGTTGGGCTTTGACTACGGCTGGAGATTTGATGATGTGCCAGGACGTCCGGAGATGAAGCGTGGACAGTTCCACTTCATGATCGGGCAGCAGATACGATAATGAATTAGTATGAAAAAGTTTTTGTTCATCTTTTTAGCCGGGTTTTTCCTATCGACTGTTTCACAGGCGCAGAAGTTTGGCTATATTGATTCTAACTTCATCCTGAGCAAGATGCCGGCATACGCCAAAGCACAGGTGGAGCTAGACAAGCAAAGTGCGGCCTGGCAGAAGGAGATAGAGGGGATGTACCAGGCGGTTGAGAAGATGAAGGAAGACTTTAAGGCCGAGGAGGTGCTTCTGACCGAAGAAATGAAGAAGAAGCGCCAGGCTGAGATATCACGCAAAGAAAATGAAGTGCGGGAGTATCAGCGCAAGGTATTCGGTTTTGAAGGTATGATGTTTAAGCGACGTCAGGATTTGATCAGACCTATTCAGGACGAAGTCTTCACTGCAGTTGAGAAAGTCGCTAAGGCAAGAGGCCTGCAAACGGTATTTGATAAATCAGGAGATCTGATCATGATCTATACCAATCCGGTGCATGATTATACAGAGTATGTGCTGGAAGAGCTGGGACTTGCTACCGATAAGCAGAATGTGCCAGGCAAGCAGCCGAAAGATGCACTGGTAGACGATCCAAACAGTTTACCTGAAACAGGTATAGAAAACGAGGAGAATCAGACGCAGCAGACTAAGCAAAAGACGCCTCCAACAAAAAAGAAGTCAAACAACTAAACAACAAGAATAACAAATTAACCATCCAATCATGAACAAAATCAAATTTTTAGTAGTAGCGTTTTTCTTTATCAGCTTCGCATCTTTTGCGCAGACAAACGAGCAGGCAACTAAGATAGGATATGCTAACGTAGAAGAGATTCTGAGCAAGATGCCGGAAAGAACAGCCATGCAGAAAGAGTTGGAAACTTACGGACAGAAACTACAGGAGCAGTTTGCAACTAAGGAGACTGAGTATAACAACAAACTGCAGGCTTATCAGAAAGGCGCCTCCACTATGGATAAAGTAGTGCGCGAAGACAAAGAGCGTGAGCTGGTGAACCTGGAGCAGTCAATTCAGAAGTTCCAGTACGATGCCCAGATGTCTATTCGTGAGAAAGAGCAGTCACTGATTCAGCCCGTACTTGTAAAGATCGAGAATGCCATCAAAGAAGTAGCGAAGGAGAACGGTTACCTTTATATCCTGAGTGAGCAGGCAATTTTGGAAGGTCCTGACAGCGGCAACATCAATAACCTGGTATTCAAGAAACTGGGCGTGGACCCTAACAAGCAGCCAGCAGCAGCTCAGCAGGCACAGCCACAGCAGCAGCCAGCTGCCGCTAAGCCAG
This sequence comes from Pontibacter sp. LHS1, assembly GCF_058932855.1. NCBI lineage: Bacteria > Pseudomonadati > Bacteroidota > Cytophagia > Cytophagales > Hymenobacteraceae > Pontibacter > Pontibacter sp. LHS1. The sequence continues at coordinate 90,371 of NZ_JBZYWF010000009.1, read as the reverse complement.
CAACTACAACTCCAGCTAAGAAGAAAAAATAAGTAGTACTCCTTTGTGAGTTCAGGAAAGCCGATGTTCTATACTTCGGCTTTCTTTTTGTTTATACCTAAAGCTAGTACCGTGATTGACTTTGAAGAAGAAGAGCAGGACAGTATAGAGGATTCAGACGAATTGTATGAGCACCACCGTATTGTGGTGGATAAAGGCCAGGCGCTGCTGCGCATCGATAAGTTCCTGATGGATCGGCTGCCTAATGTGACCCGTAATAAGTTACAAGGCGCTATACGCTCCGAATCAGTACAGGTGAACCAAAAGCCTGTGAAGGTAAGCTATAAGGTGAAGCCGCTGGATGTAATCACCATTACGTTGGCTACACCTCCTCGTGATACTGAGATCATTCCGGAGGATATCCCGATTAATATCATGTATGAAGATGAGGAGCTGCTCATCATTAACAAAGAGCCAGGTATGGTGGTACATCCAGGATTTAACAACTGGTCAGGGACATTGGTAAATGCACTTACCTATCACCTGCAGCAACTTCCGATTACCCGCAACGGAGAGGGGCGCCCTGGCCTTGTACATCGCATTGATAAAGACACCTCAGGCTTGCTTGTGATTGCGAAGACTGAGTACAGCATGGCTTTTCTGGCAAAGCAGTTCTTTAAGCACACAATCGAGCGCACCTACTATGCATTAGTTTGGGGTGTGCCAAAGCAGGATGAAGGCACCATAGTAGGTCATGTAGGACGTAGTGCAAAGGATAGAAGAGTAATGACCGTATACCCGAACGGAGAGTTTGGGAAGCATGCCGTAACCCATTACAAGGTGCTGCAAAAGTTTAAGTACGTGTCGCTGGTGCAGTGCAACCTGGAGACTGGTCGGACACACCAGATAAGAGCCCATATGAAGTACCTGGGGCACCCCTTATTCTCAGACGCCACCTACGGAGGAGATAAGATATTGCAGGGTATGCCAACAGGTTCTTATAAGACATTTGTTGAGAACGCTTTTAAGTTAATGCCCCGGCAGGCGCTGCATGCCAAGTCACTAGGCTTTATTCATCCGACTACAAAGGAGTTTATACAATTCAACTCTGAATTGCCGGATGACTTTCAGGCGGCACTCGAAAAGTGGTCACTGTACGAAAATCAGTAATAACTTAGAATCACTTTTTTGATTAGGTATAGCCATACAAAAAGCCCGCTCCATTAGGAGCGGGCTTTTTGTATGCTTGATTTACAGGTTAAGATTAACGTCTCTTTTTTTGAGAGGGAGTCTTGTTGATCTCAGCCAGGGCCGTTTCAGCCTGTGTATTAGTTGGGTCTAGTGTTTTTACCTCTGTCCAGTGTTTGATAGCGTTGTCACGCTCACCTTTCAAATAGTAATAATAGCCCAGGTAAGTATTGGCTTCGATTAACTCCTTCTTATATTTTTCTTTCTCACCGTTTGTAAGCTTGATAAACTCTTCGTAGTGAGGCTTCGCCAAACCTTGCTCAGTTTCAGGGTCCAGGTTAGACTGTGCACGGGCTCTCCACAGGTGTGCGTAAGCATAAGTAGGGTTGGCGTCCGTGATCTTCTTATAAGTCTCGTCAGCCTTCTCGTACTGCTCAGCCATCATGTAAGCGTTACCCAGGTGGAAGTAGTCGGTATTAGAAGCTCCCAGTTTCTCCTGCTTTCTGTTGTAAACCTCTACAGCTTTGTCAAACTGCTTCTCACGGGCATACATATTAGCCAGGTCATAGTAAAGCTCTGGTTTAGTAGGTTCTAATGCAATAGCTTTCTCCAGGTTCTCTACAGCTTTTGCAGGCTGGTTGTTTCTAGCCAGGATTCTGCCATAGTACTCGTAGTCGCTTGCAATCAGGCTATTCTGGTCTACCTTGCTCAGGTAGTTTTCCATTGCCTTAAGAGCTTCTTCTGGTTTGCCAAGCTCAAGGTATGAGTAAGCCAAAAGACGGTTCATTGTCTTGTTGTTAGGCTCCGATTTTAGCACTTCCTGTACTTCACGCAGCGTACCTTCATAATCTTTTGTCAAGAAAAGGAAAGAGGCATACTTAGCACGAGTTGCAGGCGTGTTTTCAGACATGTCTACAAACTGCTTGAATGTAGACAGGGCTCTGTCATACTGACCGGCAAAGTAGTAAAGCTCACCAAGGTCACTGTACGCAGGGGCATAGTTTGGATCTAGTTCGATTGCCTTCTTATAAGCTTCTTCTGCTTCATTATAGTTACGTGAGCTAGTGTAAAGCTGGCCTCTTCTCAGGTGAGCCTTTGGCGACTTGTCGTTGATGCGGATGGCATTGTCATAGCTTGTCATAGCCTGACCACCATTGCCCAGCTTCAGATAAGCATCACCCATCAAGAGATATGCCTCAGCATTATTCTTATCACGCTCAACTGCCTGCTTCAGGTACTCAATTGCTTTGTTATAGTCCTGCTCTGTTGCCTCAGGAGCCATTAGATAAGCTTCACCAATACTAGCAAGTACGTGAGAGTCCTTTTTGCCACGCTTCATAGCATCAGCAAAGTGCTTCTCTGCGCCGGCACGATTGCCTTTGGCCATTTCTACTTTACCAAGTCCTACCATGTTGATGGCTGACTTGGAGTTCTTAGCCAAGCCTTGGTTAAAGTAGTAGGCTGCTGAGTCAATGTTCTCAGAACGGAGGTATACATCACCCAGTCCAAAATAAGCATTGTCAGCGTTCTTGTTGTTCAACTGAGATTTATAAATAGACTTAGCCTCCTGATAGCGCCCCAGGTCAACCGCTTTACGGCCCTGATCGCCAGACTGCGCAAATGCCGCTGCTGTAGGGAACATGGCAGCTACCAGCAAAGCATATTTCCAGTTATTTGTCATTGTTAGTTTAATTTAGGTTGTGTTATTATTGTTTGTATTGGTTAATCCTGTCTGAATTTACTCGCTCTATTATTAAAGCCCACTATACGTACTGGCATAGTGGCAGGCACAAGCCCTGACTTTAATATAATACGTTGTCCACGGTCACTTGCTACATAGGATGCAAAACCTGTGCCAAGACCCGCACGGCCCTCAGTACTAATGATATACCAGAACCTTCTGAGCGGGTATTCTCCCTGCGCAATGTAAGCCTGGTACGGCTGAAAATAACTATCTGTTGTTACGGGATTATCTTCAGCACTTACTCCTACTACCTTCACCTGGCTTAAAAAATTGAGCGAAGTTGTATCATCGCGGTCGCTTATCCAGTTCACACCAATCACCCCAATTGCATTCTCGTTTTTTGCAACATAGTCTATCAGTGCAGGGTGGGAGTTACTAGCGGAGGCTGTAGGAGGCAATGGTTGACCTGCCATCAACGTATCACGCATGTATCTTGCTGTACTGGAGTTGTTGTTGTCAAACACGATGGCAATGTCTCGCAAACTGCTCTCAGGGTTCAACTGCTTCCAGCTGGTAATCTTTCCTGTAAAGATGTCCCGTAGTTCGTTCATAGTCAGGAGAGTATCCTGATTTTTGTTGTTAACAATAAGAGCAACGGCATCAATGGCAATTTTGGTATACCTGGGCGTCAGCTTTCGCTGATCAAAAATCTCTTTTTCCTGATCTGTCATCTTGCGCGATACAATTGCGATTCGCGTGCTGTCATTGATCAGGTCCTCAAATACCTTGCCCTCTGCCTTGTACTGCGCATTTATATTGGCGTATTTATAGATACCCTCAAATGTGCTTACCTGGCTTTCTATGATTGGTTGGAAGGTCTCATCTACGCTTATGCCGATGGTACCAGTCGTTGAGGTGTCGCGTTTTGTTTCAAGGTTGTCTCCACAAGCTGCAAGTGCAACCAGTCCGAGCCCCAAAACCACTTTGGCTGCTTTAATCATCTTATCTGTCTCTCCTTGATTTGGAATTAACCTGATATGCTCTCACAAATCGTATGAGGCCATACAGTATAAGCGTTCCACCAAAGATGGTACGTGCCGTTTGCGACATGTCCAGGTTATACTGCTCCTCATCCATGAAGATGATAAATAGTCCCAGCGCTACATATACCAATGTCATCAGCATGCCAAAATAGCGTGCAAATTTGTTGAAAAATGTAACAGACGGTTTTTCGTCTTCTCGCCTTGGTCGTAGCATGTTCAGGTTTGCCTATATATGTAGGCCTAAATTTAAGGTTTATACTTTAAAAACTAAAGCAGAAGCCATGCTATGTGTAGATTAGCTTCTGCTTTATACTTTATATTATGATTTATCGTTGCAAGTTGAATCGTATTGGTAGAGTATAACGTACTGCAACAGGTTTTCCATTTTGTCTGCCTGGTGTCCAGTCAGGCAAGCTTTCAATAACTCGCAGTGCCTCTTCATCGGTTCCGAAGCCCAATCCTTTCAATACAGTTGCATTGGTTACTTTACCGTTTCGGTTTACTACAAAGCTTACAATAACTATGCCTTCTATTTGTTCCGTGATTGCCTGACGCGGGTAGCGTATTTTTTTACCTATGTAGCGCATAAGGGCTGCTTCCCCTCCCTCAAATGAAGGCATCTCCTCGGCAAAGTCAAATACACTATTTCCTTCTCCGCCTGCAGGACCTGTTGTGCCGGTGTTAACGTCTGTTTCTATACCTTCCAGATCTATACTGCTTAATAATTCACCATCGGTATTTTGAGTTCCGATGATGGCTCCTTCCATCTGTTGTTGAGTAGGAGGGACTTCATCCGGACCAGGATGCGAATCTGGTACAACAGTAGGGGTAGGATTTCTGACAGTTTTGATTTGTTTTTCCTGTACAGGAACTACTGCTTGCTGTACTGGTTCTGGATTCTCTTTTGGCGGTGGTGGTAATAACGGTTGATCTATTATAATTACCCTTTTATCCTTTTCAGAATCATGCTTCGTTGTATGTGTTATTTCATGTTTACCAATAATAAGTGGCCAGCCAAGCCCAGTAGTAAAGATGCTTGTTGCTAATAATGCCGCTGTTAAAATGTGCTTGCTGTAATCCTTTCTGAGTACGTAAGCTCCATAAGCTTTATTTCTTGCCGCAAACACTACATTATTAAAGGTCATGTCGAATAAATAGTTTTCTTTCATGGCGCATAAGTTTTAGAAGTGAAGCAGTATTACCTGCATTTTCTTATTAGATGCACCACTAGCTATTTTTCCACAAGCCGTCTTATTATTTTTTCATACAATACATTCTTTGAGATAATGCATGGCCCTTTGTGAACTAGCGCATATAAAAAAAGGCCCTCCTAGGAGGGCCTTTTTTTATTGTTATGGAATCAGATTTACTTGATAGCAAATCGTACTGGCAATGTATAGCGAACAGGTACTGATCGCCCGTTCTGCTTACCTGGAGACCACTTTGGCATTGTTTTCACAACGCGTACAGCTTCTTCGTCAGTACCAGAGCCCAGGCTCTTCACAACCTCAATTTCTGAGATTTCGCCTGTGCGGCTTACTACGAACGAAAGTACTACCAGGCCTTCTACACCGGCACGTTGTGCAGCAGCTGGGTAGCGGATGTTCTTGCCAAGATACCTCATCATTTCGGTTTCGCCACCTGGGAATTCAGGCATCTGCTCCACGTAAGTATATGGCTTTTCTTCTACTACTTCAGCAACTACATCGCTGGTACCGTCGATGTCTCCCAAATCAAGTGGAGCACCTTTAACACCTTCAACGTTTTTAGTACCAATGTCGATGTCTTCCAATTCCTTCTGATCTGGCACTTGTTCCTCTTCCACAACTTCAGCGTCACGCTTCACTACTGGAGGCGTAAACTTCACCTGTGCACGCACTGGTGGCGGCGGCGGTGGAAGATCTGGTGGCGGCGGTGGCGGTGGCGGCGTCGCTTCATCAATTGGTGGTGGTGGTGCTAACTCTACCTCTGTTACAATACGTTCTACTGGTACCACGACTTCCTCTTCTTCAAATAACTTAGCAATCAGTGGAATACTGATCAGAAGCGCAAAGATTGAGATAGCCATAATGGCTGCGGTAGTAACATGCTTATTGTACAGTCGACGTAGTAGGTAGGCGCCATACGCTCTGTTTCGTCCGGCAAAGACGATGTCGTCGAGCGATGCTTTTTCTAACTTACTAGTTTCCATGTGTTACTGTCCAGTTATGTCCTGAATCAACTGCTTGTCATTGTCGTTGATCTCAACAATAGCAAAGCGGTTGGTGTCAGTGATTTTCAATTCATCTAAAATATCTACTACGTTCTTGTAGCGAGACCCCTCCATTGGTTTAACGAGTACCGTCATTTTCTGATTTCCGCGCACTTGAGGCGAAATCAATACTTTTCTGATACCGTTGGCCGAGTAGTCGGTTGTTTGAACTTCCGGATTTTCGGCTGGATCACCGAGACCAAAGTAGTAGTATACTCTGTCATTCTCCCCTAAGACAATCGTCATTGCGTTACTCGCTTTCAGAGCAATTTGCTCATCTTCGGTGTCCGGCTTCACAGGCATGTTGATTTCCATGGTCTGTGGCTTGCTGAACGTAGTAGTAAGCATGAAGAAAGTCAACAGAAGGAATGCAAGGTCTACCATGGGTGTCATGTCCAGATGGACAGACATTTTTTTGGCCCTTTTCTTACCACCTTTACCGGAGTCGGCTTTTTCTTGTATTTCTGCCATTTTTTAGCTCCTTTTTATTAGAGGTTAGTAGGTCTATTTTCCATGTCCGTAATCAGGTTGAACCTGTTGATCTTACGTTCCTGCAGCGTATCCATTACTCTTTTTACGGTAGGATAGCTTACATCCACATCCCCTTTTATTGCGATCACAACTTTAGGGTTTGTTAAGCGGGTCTGGTGTACCCAGTCACCTAGTTCATTTCTGGCTGAGTCAACTGGTATACCTGGCTGATTCACGTTTTTGCGATCAGCAGGCTCCATGGCCAGATACGACTTGAGTTGGTTCACCGGTACACCGAAGTTGGTCAACAGAGAGAAGGTCTTACGCTCTTCTTCTGTAAAGCTAACGCCGTACTTGGAGCCCATCTTGTCAAGCAACGCTTCTTTAGTTCCCTGCCCATCAACACCAAAGAACACTCTGTCCTCTTTGTCTACCGTGATGGTGATGATGTTGGTGTCAGGAAGTTTGATCTCTGATACAGAGGATGGTGTATCTACAACCACTGCCTCTTCAGGAGCAAACTTTGTTGTCAACATAAAGAAAGTAACCAGCAAGAAGGCCAAGTCCACCATCGGCGTCATATCCAACGACGGTTTGGTTCTTTTTACTTTTACTTTAGGCATTTTATTGGGTTATAGCGATTAGATAGTTGAATGAGGTCTTACAGTGTTTGCTGCAGTTTCGTGCTGCGAAGCGAACGTAGAGATGATGCTGAAGCCAGCTTCGTCAATGCTGTAAGTTAATTCGTCAATCTTGCTGGTAAAGAAGTTATAAGCAATGATCGCGATAGCAGAACCAGTTACACCAAGAGCCGTGTTGATAAGGGCCTCAGAGATACCGTTTGCAAGAGCTACTGCGTCCGGAGAACCTGCTGTTGCAAGAGCCGAGAACGCCTTCACCATACCTAGTACCGTACCGATCAAACCTGTAAGTGTAGAAACCGAAGCGATAGTAGAGATAATCACCAGGTTTTTCTCCAGCATTGGAAGCTCCAGTGACGTAGACTCTTCAATTTCTTTCTGAATAGCGGCTACTTTTTCAGCTTTAAGCAGTTCTGGCTCGTTCTGCATTTCTTTGTACTTAAGCAGACCAGCTTTTACTACGTTACCAACAGAACCTTTCTGAGCGTCGCAGGCAGCAATAGCACCGTTGATGTCACGCTGGTTCAATTTCTGAGAGATTGTACGTACGAATCCGGCAACGTTCTTAGTTCCTTTTGCTTTGCTGATTGTAAGCGAACGCTCGATCGCAAAGATGAAAACCAGAAGGTTAAGCGTCAAAAGGATAGGTACTACCCAACCACCTTTATAAACAATACCCAGGTAGTTGTCTGGAAGTGGATGGTTCGCATTGTCACCGCCTTCAAAGTTGGCAGGATTACCGAATACGAACATATAGATAAGTACACATGCAATAAATGCAACCGGAATTACGATAGTGGCAAATAGAGAGGAAGTTGTACCGCTCTTTTGTTCTACATTAGCATCTTTGCTCACTACTGCAGTCTTTTTTTCCATTTTGTTTAAAAGTTTAAAGTTTAGCTGTTTGTGTTGTAATTAAATCGATTGTGTAATATAAGAATGTAATTGTTTTGGATTTAGTTCTTTATTGGTTTTGCAATTTCTGCTTTTTCCGCAATTTTCAAACGATTTCAAGCTTTAAATTTTGAAAAATCACGACTTAATACCGTAAAGTCTGTCTAAAACAAATTTTTCTCTGTTTTAGCCTAAGGCGAATATTGCGCCTTTACAAATATATTTTATTTTAAATTCTTATCCAAAGTTTAAACTTCATACAGCTTGCTCTTTTTAGCCTGCCATACCTCTTATTGCCTGTCAAACAGAGGTTTGTGCACCATAATGGGGAGCGATAAACTCTGATTGTAACGTGGCAATAATGCATGCAATAAGTGGGGTTCCTGTAATAGTAATAAAACAGGTGCGCGTTATTTAGAGAAGTGCAAAGCGTTCAAACTATTTGGTTGTAATAAAAATAAATGAAACTAAGTTTGCTTGAGTCGTGCCTGAGAACAAATGGAATCATAAATATAATGCATGTTTGACTTAAATGTATGCATGCCTATCTTTTTTTTGCCTGATTCCAGTAAATGTCCATTTCATTTAAGGACAAGTCCTGTAGTCGTTTGCCATCTTTAGAGGCTTCCTCTTCCATGTACTGGAACCTATCTATGAATTTCAGATTGGTTTTTTCGAGTGCTTCTTCTGGGTTAATGTCAATAAAGCGGGCAAAGTTAATGAGTGAAAAGAGCAGGTCCCCAAATTCACTGGTTGCTTTTAGATGGTCGATGGACTGGAGGTCTTCTGTATTAAACTCAGATTCAAATTCATTCAATTCCTCCTGTACCTTTTTCCATACCTCAGACTTGTCATCCCAATCGAAACCTGCTCCACGGGCCTTCTCCTGTATGCGCATGGCTTTTACAAGCGCAGGCAATGAGGCTGGTACGCCACCCAGCACCGATTTGTTGCCTTCTTTCAGCTTCAGGCGCTCCCAGTTCTGCTTTACTTCTTCTTCTGTATTGGCTGTAGCATCCCCGTAGATGTGCGGATGTCTGAAAATAAGCTTCTCGCAAAGTGAGTTCAGGACGTCCGCTATGTCAAAGGCCTTTTGCTCAGAGGCTATTTTAGCATAAAAAACCATATGGAGCATTATGTCTCCTATTTCTTTTTTTATCTCCTGCATATCCTGCCTGATAATGGCGTCGGATAGTTCATAAGTTTCCTCAATAGTCAGGTGACGCAGGCTTTCTATGGTCTGCTTCCTGTCCCAGGGGCATTTCTCGCGTAGTTCATCCATCACGTCCAGCAGGCGGTCAAATGCCTGTAATTGACGTCCTCGTGGGCTATCTTCAAATTTTTGCGTGTCATTCATAATTACAAAGATAGTAAAATCATCTGTGGCGAAGTTGTACTGCAGAGCGTTGCAGCGCTAGTGCTAAGATACTCTTTAAATATAAGATGCAGTAAGCAGCTAAATTCCATAAACTGCTAAACCTTAAAACTAAATTATTACTTTTGCAGCTGAAAAAAATATTCTCGTAGTGGCTTTAATAAAATCAATTTCAGGAATCAGAGGTACGATTGGGGGGCAGGCCGGAGAGGCGCTCACTCCCGTGGACGTGGTAAAGTTTGCCGCCGCTTTCGGTACCTGGGTGTTGCAGACTACTGGCAACAATACCATCATTGTAGGACGCGATGCACGCCTTTCTGGTGACATGGTGAACAAACTGGTTTGCGCGACCCTGCAGGGCTTGGGTATAAATGTGGTCGATCTGGGGCTGTCAACGACGCCTACTGTGGAGATGGCCGTGCCTGACTATAAAGCTGGCGGCGGTATCATCCTGACAGCAAGCCACAACCCAAAGCAGTGGAATGCGCTCAAGCTGCTCAACCAGAAAGGCGAGTTTATCTCTGATGCTGAAGGCAAACTGGTGCTGGAACTGGCAGACAAGGAAGCCTTTGAATTTGCGCAGGTAAACGACCTGGGTAAATACCAGCGTGATGACGAAGCCTTGCAAAAGCACATCGATGCTATTCTGGCACTGCCGCTAGTAGATGTAAATGCTATCAAAGAAAAAGACTTCAGCGTAGCTATCGACTGTGTCAACTCTTCCGGAGGTATAGCGATACCGATGCTGCTGGAAGCTTTGGGAGTAAATAAGGTGGAGAAGCTGTTTTGCGAGCCGGACGGAAATTTTCCGCACAACCCGGAGCCGCTGCCAGAGAACCTGCGCGAGATTTCCCGCGTGATCGAAAAAGGCAAGTTTGACCTAGGTATAGTAGTGGACCCGGATGTGGATCGCCTGGCCCTGATCAATGAAGATGGCAGCATGTTCGGTGAAGAGTATACCTTAGTGGCTGTGGCTGATTATGTGCTGAAGAATCAGGTGGGTAACACTGTTTCCAACCTCTCCTCAACAAGAGCATTGCGTGACGTGACTGAGAAGGCTGGAGGCAATTATTTTGCCGCTGCTGTGGGTGAGGTAAATGTGGTGAATATGATGAAGGCGGAAAATGCTATCATAGGTGGCGAAGGTAATGGAGGTATAATCTACCCTGAACTGCACTATGGTCGTGATGCGCTGGTAGGTATAGCTTTGTTCCTGACACACCTGGCTAAGTCAGGTATGAGCATGACGCGCCTGCGTGCCAGCTACCCGAACTACTACATCTCCAAAAATAAAATAGAGCTGACTCCTGAAGTGGATGTAGACCAAGTGCTAATCCAGATGCAGGAGCGCTATGCCAAGCAGCCGATCAACACGATTGACGGTGTGAAGATTGAGTTTGACAAGGAGTGGGTGCACCTTCGTAAGTCCAACACCGAGCCGATCATTCGCATTTATGCTGAATCGGAGAGCAACGCTACGGCCGAGCACCTGGCCAACAAGATCATTGCTGACATCAAAGAGATCATTTCGACAAAAGCGTAATGTGTTGTTGCTGTAGCATATTAATTAACTAGCAATCAGAGGTTGCGCCAAAGGAGAAATCAAGCTTTTTCTCCATTGGCGCAACTTTTTTTTATACTTTAGTAGTTCGTTTAAGAGAATCCAATACAAAATATCATGCGTGTTTATTTAGATAATGCAGCTACCACCCCTCTGGACAAAGAGGTTTTTGATGCCATGGCACCTTTTATGCTCGAGCACTTTGGCAACCCTTCTTCCATCCATTCACATGGGCGTGAGGTGAGGTCTGCTATCGAAAAGGCCCGTCGCACGGTAGCTACTTTGATTAACACGTCGCCTGCGGAGGTGTTCTTCACTTCCGGCGGTACTGAGGCTGATAACGCTGCTATTGTCTGTAGCTGCCGTTCGCTGGGTATAAAGCACGCCATCACAACGAAGCTGGAGCATCATGCCGTGCTGCATACTATGGAGATGCTGGAAAAGAACGGAGAGGTGCAGCTGAGCTACCTGCGCCATGATGAACGCGGCAACCTGGACCTGGAGCACCTGGAGGAACTGCTGGCTAATCAGCCACGCACGATCGTTTCCATCATGCATGCCAATAATGAGATTGGTACTTTGAATGATATTGAAAAGATCGGGGAGATCTGCAGAAAGTACGACGCTATTTTCCACTCCGACACCGTGCAGACCATGGGCCACTACAAGCATGATGTGCAGCAGATCGGGGCGAACTTTCTGATCGGTTCTGCGCACAAATTTCATGGGCCAAAAGGTGTGGGCTTCCTGTACTGTGATGCGGCCACCAAAATTCAACCGCTGATTCAGGGTGGTGCGCAGGAGCGAAACATGCGTGGCGGCACTGAGAACGTGTATGGTATTATCGGTCTGGCCAAGGCGCTTGAGATTGCCTACCGTGATATGGAGGAGCACCAGAAGCGCATACAGGGGCTGAAGGACCGCATGATCTACAAGCTACGTCAGCAGATGGAGGATGTGAGCTTCAACGGGATGTCAGAGTTTGCTGACAAGAGTTTGTATACCGTGCTCAACGTGAGTCTGCCTGCTTCTGATATCAACGAAATGCTGTTATTCAGCCTGGACATCGCCAAGATTTCGGCTTCGGGTGGAAGTGCCTGCAGCAGCGGCGCCAATGCCGGTTCGCATGTGCTTCGTGCTTTGGGCGTAGATCAGGCTCGAGGTTCTGTTCGCTTCTCTTTCAGCAAGTATAACACAGAGGCTGAGATCGACTATGTAGCCGAAACACTTGCCAAGATGTATAAAAAGGAGCTGGCCTAGGTATAGCCAGGCGTCTTTCAAAATATTAAAAGGCTTCAGCAGTAATGCTGGAGCCTTTCTTTGTGGAACAAAAATTTATAGGAGAACAAGGTATAGCAATGAGAAGTATAGGCGTTTTTTGTGGAGCCAATGCAGGTGTAAACCCAATGTACAGTGAGTCTGCAGCACGACTAGGTGAACTGATGGCGGCACAAGGTATAAAGCTGGTATACGGCGGCGGCAACGTGGGGCTGATGGGTGTGATTGCAGATGCCGTGCTAGCTAGTGGCGGTATAGGTATAGGCGTTATTCCGCAAAGCCTGGTTGACAGGGAAGTAGCTCACCGAGGACTGCAGGAACTGGTTGTTGTGGAGACAATGCACGAGCGGAAAGCCATCATGGCGGCTCGTTCCGATGCATTTATCGCTATGCCCGGCGGCTTCGGTACATTCGACGAGATCTGCGAAATCATCACCTGGAATCAGCTAGGCATCATCAAAAAGCCGGTGGCCTTCTATAATATAAACGGCTATTGGGATAAATTTTTCGAGATGATTGATCATACCGTAAGTGAAGGCTTTGTGAAAGGTGACCAGCGCGAAAACCTGATTGTGGAAAGTGAAGCTGAGGTGCTGCTAGAGAGAATAAGGGCTTACGCCGACGCCACATCTGACTACTGGGTTGATTTTAAGAGGATATAAGTTGTTGATTGTTAGTTGCTGATTGTTAATTGCTGTGCCCTCGCCGCTTGATGACCAGCAATGCTTGTAGGGACAGGTAGCGACCTGTTCAAATTTTGCGCAGTTACAGCTATGCTGTTTGTATGGATTAAGGACGAACTGACCTCTCTTTGGCACCCGTCAACGATGTGAAACAGAAGAGCCGCTGCAAATATTTGCAGCGGCTCTTCTGTTTTTATACCTGCTAAGGAGGAGCTATACCTGCAGATACATTTTCAAATTCTCAGCCTCCACATCCTCAAATTTTCAGATCCGTCTAATTCTCCAGGACCATGTTCTTCAGCGCCTCCACCCACGTGTCGTTGGAGTTAAGGCTTTCTACCAGCACCCACTTCTCGCCGCCGGCGTGCTCGAACTCTTCTCTAAACTCCTCACCAACCTCTATGGTCGTTTCGAGGCAGTCAGCTACAAAAGCAGGACTGAAGGCGAGTACCTTTTTGATGCCTTTGGCGGGCATGGTCTTCAATACTTCGTCAGTGTAAGGCTGCAGCCACGGATCTTTGCCCAGTCGCGACTGGAAAGCGACGGTATACTGGTCTTCTTTCAGGCCTAATTCAGCAGCTAGCAAGCGGGAAGTTTCAAAGCAGGAAGCACGGTAGCAGTAGCGGTTACGCTTGTTGTAACTGTTGCAGCAGGAACCTAGTTTGCAATAACCTTTATCGCTGCCTTTCAGAATCTGCCGCTCCGGCACACCGTGGTAGCTGAACACCACATGGTCGTAGTTGTCTTCGGCCATATACTTCTTGCCCAACTCAGCAAAGGCGTTAATGAAGCCCGGATCGTCGCAGTAAGTCGAGATGAAGTTGATGCTCGGAATGATCCACCAGTCCTTCACGATCTCCATGATCTTGTCCTGCACCGAACCGGTGGTAGCGGAGGCGTACTGCGGGAAAAGCGGTACCACGATGATGCGGGACACACTCTTATCGCGGAGTTCGTCCAAGGCGCTTTTAATGCTTGGACTTTGGTAGCGCATACCGAAGGCCACATGATAATCGTCGCCTAGGCTAGTCTGCAGTTTGGCCTGCAGGTCGCGGCCATGGTACATCAGCGGAGAGCCGCGGTCAGTCCAGAGCTGCTGGTATACCTTGGCAGACTTCGGTGCACGAAAAGGAGCGATCACGCCATTCACCAGTGCATAACGTCCCACAGGGTTTATATCAATCACGCGCGGGTCCAGCAGGAACTCACGCAGGTACTTTCTAACATCAGGAGTGCTGGGCGTATCCGGTGTACCTAGGTTCACCAGTAAAACCCCAATCTTGCCTGTTTTTTTCTTGCTCATCTAAATCAATAGTGCTTTTTGCTATACAAAGATACGAAGTATAACGAGTTAGTTATGATCGATAGTTTCTATACCCTGATAGAGGAAGGTATGGAGTAAAGACAAAAGCGGAAGGAAATGTTTAAATCTTTACGCACTCGTTTACTTCACCACTCATTCGAAACTTCTAAATCCACACATTTTCACGGGGTTTCGTAAAAAAGAAGTAATTTTGCATCCTCAAATTTTAATTATGTCACAAGCTCCGCACAAAGCCGGTTTTGTAAGTATAGTAGGTAAGCCAAATGTGGGGAAATCCACGCTCATGAACGCCCTGGTAGGGGAGAAGCTGTCTATTATCACGTCCAAAGCCCAGACCACCCGTCATCGTATCATGGGTATCCTGAATGGCGATGATTTCCAGATCGTGTACTCTGACACTCCCGGCATCATCAAGCCGCAGTACGCTTTGCACGAGTCCATGATGAGTTTTGTGCGCACTTCGCTGGAGGACGCCGATATTATCCTGTTTGTGACCGATATCTACGAGAAGCACGACGAGGATGATGTGATTAAACGTTTGCAAAATGCTGAGGTGCCAATCCTGCTGCTGATCAACAAGATTGACCAGGCCACAGAGGAAGAGGTGAACGAGAAAGTGGCTTACTGGCAGGAGAAGATGAACCCGACCGAGATCCATCCGATTTCAGCCTTACACAACTTTGGCGTAGAGCAATTGTTCAGTCGTTTGATGGCTTTGCTGCCCGAGCACCCGGCTTTTTATCCGAAAGATGAACTGACTGACAAGCCCGAGCGTTTCTTTGTGTCTGAGATGATCCGCGAGAAGATCTTCCTCAACTACAAAAAAGAAATTCCCTACAGCACCGAAGTGGTGGTAGAGGAGTTTAAAGAGGAAGAAGACATCATCCGTATCCGTGCCGAAATCAGTGTGGAGCGCAAGAGCCAGAAAGGTATTGTGATTGGCCATAAAGGCGAAGCGCTGAAGAAAGTAGGCACGCAGGCCCGCCTGGATATGGAACAGTTTTTCCAGAAAAAGATATTTCTTGATTTATACGTGCGCGTGAACGAGAACTGGCGAACCGACCAGAAGCTGCTACGCCGATTCGGCTACAGCGAGTAGCGCACCATTAAAGCTTCGGGGCAAGGTGCTCCGGGGGCACTTTAACTATTTTATTTTTATTAGATGTCAACCAACATCATTGCAATCGTAGGCCGCCCTAACGTGGGCAAGTCTACACTTTTTAATCGCCTTGTAGGGCGCCGCCAAGCCATCATGGATAACGAAAGCGGCGTAACCCGCGACCGTAGCTACGGGCACGGCGACTGGATCGGCAAATATTTCACCGTGATTGACACAGGTGGTTATGTGCATGGATCCGACGATATTTTTGAAGGAGAAATCAACAAGCAGGTAGAGCTGGCGATCAAAGAAGCCGATGTGATCCTGTTCATGGTAGACGTGGAGGCCGGCCTGACTGGGTTGGACGAAGAGTTCGCCAACGTACTACGCCGCACCGACAAGCCTATCTATGTAGTGGCCAACAAAGCCGATACCAATGCGCGTGCTCATCAAATGGGCGAGTTTTATGCACTGGGTCTAGGTATAGACATCTTCCCGATCTCATCCCAGAGTGGTTCCGGTACAGGTGAGTTGCTGGACGAGGTGGTGAAACACTTTAAAACTGAAGGTATAGAGGATCCGGATGCAGGTATACCCAGGCTTGCCGTACTGGGTCGCCCGAACGTGGGCAAGTCTTCCTTCGTGAATATGCTACTGGGCGTGGAGCGAAACATCGTAACCGACATAGCCGGTACTACCCGCGATGCCATCGACTCGCGCTACAATGCCTTTGGCAAAGAGTTCATCATTGTCGACACAGCTGGTCTGCGCCGCAAGAGCAAAGTGAGCGAAGACATTGAGTTTTACTCCGTGATGCGCTCCGTGCGTGCTTTGGAAGATGCCGATGTGTGTATTGTGATGCTGGATGCTACCAGAGGGATAGAGTCGCAGGATGTGAATATTATCTCGCTGGCCGAGAAAAACCGCAAAGGCATCGTGATTCTGGTGAACAAATGGGATCTGGTAGAGAAAGAGACGAATACGACCAAGGAGTTTGAAGAGAAGATACTGGAGGCAATTGCGCCGATCAAGTACGTGCCGATCATCTTTACTTCTGTTGTGACAAAGCAGCGTGTGCACAAGGCCGTTGAAACAGCGATGGAGGTATACGAGCAGAAAACACGTAAAATCTCTACTTCGAAGCTGAACGACAAGATTCTGCCGGATATCGAGCGTTACCCGCCACCATCCGTGAAAGGAAAGTTCATCAAGATCAAGTATGTGACGCAGCTGCCGACGCACAACCCAACGTTTGCGTTCTTCTGCAACCTGCCGCAGTACGTGAAGGAGCCTTACACACGCTACCTGGAGAACAGCATCCGCAAGCATTTTGGCTTCGAGGGTGTGCCGATCAAAGTGTTGTTTAAGAAAAAATAAGAGCTTCTATATCAATATATTCAGATATACTGTTATATTTGATGCTTCATCTTTAACCAATCACAAAACATTATGAAAAAAGTATTCGGTTTACTATTCGTTGCAGGTCTTTTCACATTTGCATCATGCAATAACGCAGAAGAAACTGCAACTGATGTTGAAGCTACTGAAACTGAAACTGTGGAGACAGTTGACGTTGAGACTGACATGGAGATGGACACTACATCTGTAATGGAAGACACAACTACTGTTCAGTAATCACACTAGTACCAGTACTACCACCTGACCATGTGGTCAGGCAAAAGAAAAAAGCACTCCATGGAGTGCTTTTTTTTATATATGCCAAAACCTATACATACTGACCGCGTATTGCAAGAAGCTTATTTCTCACCTTAACCAACTTAATATGAAAAAGCCAATTTTAATGATGCTTGTGGCAGGTTTGCTCACTTTCTCTTTCACATCATGCGAAACGCGTGAAGAAAATTCGCAAGAAAGAATGGAAGACACCGCAGAAGATGTAGGCGACGACGTGGAAGATGCCGCTGAAGAAGTAGAAGACGAAACAGAAGAAGCTGTACAATAAAATATCTACAACATAAAAAACGGCAGGCCCTTTGAAGGGTGTGCCGTTTTTTATGTCTGCAATCAGGTATATGATCACGGACCAAGCCGTTTCTGGATCATACTGTTGACCAGCGCAAAGAGCCGTTTTGGCGTATAGGTGCGCCAGTGTAGCTCGTCCAGAGTGCCACCTGAGTTGATGTACGAGTCTATGTTGTAGCTGCGCATTTCGCTGAGCACAAAGTCACGGAAGCTGATGGCAGCGATCCAGCCTTCCTCCACATCCTCAAACCACTCTTCGTAATAATCGTCTTCGGAGCCGTGGAAGTTGAACACATTCTCGCCTATCAGTATGAAATGTTTGATTCCTTCCTGCACGAGTGGGTCAATGATGTTACGCTTGAGCTTCATTATGTCATTGTTCAGCGCATCGTTCCACTCCCCGATAAACTCGATTACGGCAAATCCCAGGTCGTAGTCGGTATATAATATTTTCAGGAAGAGCGTTTCGGAATCTATGTCGTCCCACTGCGGGTGTATGTAGTAGCCGTAGATGGTATGGGTGTAGTGTGTCAGGCTGTTCTCGGCTCCATACAGTGGAGAGCGAGGATCGTCGGAAGCTGAATAGAGCTCCAGCCAGTTGTAAAAGGGTTCGATCGTGTGCATATATCAATTCATTTTGCCGCCTATGCCACTGGCAGGCATTTGTCTGTCTACTCTAAGATTTTGGACAAAGTTGGCTATATTTAAGGAAGAAATCGCCTGATTAGTCAACTCCTGCGTGCTGATGCAGGTATAAGCAGGTACAAAATGGCCGCAAGATATGCTAAGGCTGCCCCGAGTACGTTATAACATAGCACGTTCCAACTGAAAACACCACTCATTTTCTATGCAGTTCACATTCAGCTTCAATTTTTTAAGACAGACCATCTCTTTACTTCTCCTGCTTGTAGTGCTGAGTTACGGCAGTCAGGCGCTTGCGAAAGCAAATTATATTAAAGAGTACCATCCTCGAATCAACAAAGCTGAAAGGCTGGTGATGGCAAAGGACTACGAAGGGGCACTGGAAACTTACCAGCAAGCCTTTTCAGCTGTACCCAAGGGCTTTGCCCGCGACTATTACAATGCCGCAGTATGTGCAACCCTCACTGGCAACGAAAAACAAGGTATAGACTACCTTGAGAAACTGGTACAAAAAGGAGTGACCCTGGAGTACCTGGAGCAGCAGGAGGTGTTTGAACTGCTGCGAGCCCACAAAGGCTGGAAAAAGTTTGCCAAAAAGTATCCGAAGCGCCGCAAAGCCTTTCGTGAGAATATGAATATAGACTTGCGTGCCGACCTGGACGAGCTGTGGGCCCGTGACCAGTTCTTCCGGCAGGCGAAGGGAGGCCTGCGCGTGCATGCCGATACGATCAGAAAGATAGAAGCTGATAATGTGAAAAGGCTGCTGGCCTGGATCAGCAAGCACGGTTATCCGGGGGAGGAACTGATAGGAGTGCCCGATACGCTGGAGACGCTGCCACGCTTCAGTATTGTGATTCAACGCCAGACTTCTGCCCGTAATGGCTTCGACTTCACGCCTGTGCTTACCCAGGCAGTGCAGGAGGGCAAGCTCGACCCGCATGCGGCGGCTTACCTGATGGACCAGCAGCAGGGCAAGAATCTGTATCGGTCTAAAGTGCTGGCGCGTGTGATCTGCAACAAACCGGAAGACTGCAAAGACGACGAAGAGTTCGGAGACCTGTCGAGTCGCTACCTGATCCAGCGCATGAGCGAGGAGGAAGAGGCGCAGGCGAACGAGCTTCGGCAGGCGCTTGGTCTTGAACCTGTAGCCGATTACCGCGAGAAAATGCGTTACGCCATGAAAGATGACCGCTTTAAGCTAGGGTATGACTGGGCGGTGACCAATTACAAAGTTCCAAGCAAAGAAGCCGCAAAAGTGCTTGTAGAAAGTATGGCCATCCTGGACTAGCAGCTCTTTATCGAAAAAGCTATAAAACAGCTCGGCCTGCCAGTATTAAAGTTTACTGGCAGGCCGAGCTGTTTTTATCAGAAATAAGCCTTCTTAAGAAATGCCATTGCCATTGCGATAGGCCTCAATGGCGGCACGAACGCTGCCATACTTCTTGAGCAGAGCAGCAGCCTCTGGTTTTGCCAACTGTAGCTCTTCCATCAGCATGCGTGTGCCGCGCTCTACCAGCTTGGTGTTCGATAGCTGCATGTCCACCATCTTGTTGCCCCTCACGTGGCCAAGCTGGATCATGGTGGCAGTGGTGAGCATGTTGAGCACCAGCTTTTGAGCAGTACCGGCCTTCATGCGGGTGCTGCCTGTTACAAACTCCGGCCCTGTGATTACTTCTACCGGATAGTCAGCAGCGGCGGCTATGGCACTGTTGGCATTGCACACAATACAGCCCGTGGCTATCCCCTGGCGACGGCAGTCTTCCAATCCGCCTATTACATATGGCGTGCTGCCCGAAGCGGCTATACCTACCACGATGTCTTTGGCAGTGATATTATGCTTCTGCAGGTCCTTCCAGGCTTGCTTCGTGTCGTCTTCGGCAAACTCCACTGCCTTCCGGATAGCTCCATCACCACCTGCTATAATGCCGATTACCAAGCCATGGGGCACCCCATACGTAGGAGGGCACTCCGATGCATCTACTATGCCTAGCCGCCCACTGGTGCCTGCCCCAATGTAAAAGAGTCTGCCTCCCTTACGGAGGCGCTCCACTGTGACATTTACCAGCGTCTCGATCTGAGGTATCACACGCTCAACAGCCAGTGGCACACTTTTGTCTTCCTGGTTGATGCAGGTGAGCAACTCGTGCACAGGCATTTGCTCTAATCTATCGTAAAGTGAGTCGGATTCGGTAGTGGACACTGTGCTAATCGGTCAAATTTGAATTCAGTAAAAAAGCGTGTTTCTAGTTAGGCATTCTGCATTTTCAGCAGCTCCTGGTGGTATTTGATCAGGCCCTCGCTTGGGCTGGAGATGATTACTCCGATATGGCAGCCATATTTCTTGGCTACCAGCTTGAGCGTGTCCGAGAAATGAAACGCGATAGAACCTACAAAGTTTACAGGAAGCTCGCCAAAACCCTCATATTTGCTGACATGGCGTTCAAAGAACTCCTCGAAGTTCTCATAAATCATCTCTTTGATCACCGGGCTCTTGCGTTTTTCATACATGAACTTGGCAAAAGTAGCCAGGTACTGACTCGGTATGTCAGAGCCGTACACAGCGTCAAGTATACCGTCCTTAGTCAGATTATACCTGTTCTTGAGTGAAGTGGCCAGTTCTTCTGGCAACTCGCGGTACATGTAGGCCTTAATCAACAGCTTGCCCAGATAGGCGCCACTGCCCTCGTCACCCATCAGGAAACCTAGCGAAGTCACATTGTCTATAATGTTCTTGCCATCATAAAGGCAGGAGTTAGAGCCGGTACCCAGAATACAGGCTATACCTGGCTTGTGACCGCACAGGGCACGGGCCGCAGCCAGCAGGTCATGGTCCACATAGTTTGGTACGTTTGGGAAGGCGCGGCTAAGGGCGTCTTCTACGCGTCTGTTACGCTCTGGAGAGCTACAGCCAGCACCATAGTAGTAAATGGCGCTAATATTTTTTTCTTTCAGCTGAGGCAGCAGCTCGGTCTCAAAAATGCTGTAGATCTTGTCAGTATCGAGGTACTGTGGGTTGATGCCAGTTGTGTTGACCTGTTCATACTCATTGTTGGCATCGATTACACGCCAGTCTGTTTTGGTAGAGCCGCTGTCAGCTATCAGAATCATAGTGTTGGTAATTTATAGTTGATCAGGAGCCTACCTGTTACAGTAGCGTACTCCCTGTGTTTTATTTTCGGTATACTGAGTTTTTGACTTGTCCGATCACCTCAAATTTGTCAAATACATATTCGGTATGCGGCGCGTCCTTCAGTTCCTCGGTCAGGTCTTGGCCTGCCCAGTGTTCGTAGTGGTTGCCGCTCCGCCACAGACGTGATTTTTTTACGTCATAAATCAGCCCTTTGTAAGCCACCCATACTTCGTCACGGTCCTGGCCATTGCGCAGGGCAAGCTGTTGCAGGGTGTACTCCGGGAGATTTTCTTCCATTCGATTGCAGGCCTCACTGAGCCCGGATTGCAAATATAATAATACTGCCCTAGTGATTGGGGCAAACGAAACAGAATCGGGTTTGTTTCTTTGTTCGCTTCCTAAAGTGTTAGCCGATGCGTGCCTGCGTCACGATCCAGCGGTTAGGCACCTCGCCTTTGATGGCCTGCAGATAGTCTTCGTAACTGCAGGGTACAATGCGCGGGCTCTTTTCATCTGAAAGGGGCTCTACCTCCATCCACCACTTTTCACTGACTTTGCTTTTGTAGAAAGTCATGCGCTCCGGGTTGTCGTTAAAGGCCACGGCGTATTTGGTAAACTTGCTGGAGCTGAATTCTGTTTCGTTCTTGCGGTGGTAGAAGCCCTCGATGAAGTACCAGATCATGGTGGCGATGGTCATGGCTGTCAATTCCTGTCTGTCCTGTGCCGGATCATACTCATAAATACCCAATGATGTCATCTGGTCACTCAGACCTGCATACCAGCACAGCTGGCAAGCCTCCTCGCCCGTAAGCCCAAACGGGTTGGCAGGCGTATAGCCCGGCGCATCCTGGTGGCGGATAGCCGAAATGTCGAATGTAAGCAGGTCAGCCTGGCGCACAACCGGCTCCATTTCCTGCACACTGCGATGCACTTCGCCTACACGGTAAGCCTCAAAGTGCAGCTTTTCGAACGTGGCCATCACTTCTGGGTCCACCAGGTAAGACTGGTAGCCGATCTGGCCCAGGCTGAAGAGGTAGTTCGGTTCGTGCATCAGAATCTGGCGGAGCTGCTTTCTGTTGGCAGGCACGTCATTGTCCTCGCTCATGTCCACGCTGCTGTCCACGGTTACCATGTTCACGGCACGCTCCAGGTGCTCATAGCCCATGTACTGTCCATATTCCAGGTCATGCGTGCCGCCAATAATAATGGGGATGGTGTTATGGGATATGAGGATTTCAACGATTTCTTTCAGCCGCAGGTAAGTGTCGTCGAGTGTTATACCCGGCCGCAGATTGCCCAGGTCGACTATGTTGCAGCGACCGGCTCCTTTGTGAAGGCTGTACAGTTTTTTGCGTACAGCACGGGCCGGAATGACCTCTGCTACTGTTTCCTCTCCTTGTCCCCGGGTCTCGTTTATCCCGATCAGGGCGATATCAGCTGAGCGCCAGTCAGGGAATTTGCCAGTAAAGCGGCCGATATAGGCACCAAGTGTGCGCGGTTTGTCAAGCAGCGCAAAAATGTCCTCATTTAGAGGTTCGAAGAAGATGGAAAGGTTCATAAATCAGTATCAGGAAGTTCAAATATAGCAAAACTGCTGCTTTTGTGAGTGGCTTTTAATTAAGTATAAGTTTTTATCGTAAAAAGTGCTATCAATATAATGAATGGCAAATATTTGTACTGGCAGGTATAGAAATTTCAGAAAAAAATAATTAAAATGCACATACTAACGAACGTGTGGCCCATGTTGTGCCATCGTTCGGGATGTCCTAAAATAGACTGACACTAACCTTAGCAAACACAATGAACGTAACCCGCACCCTTGATCTGCTGCCTTTTCAGCTGCAGAACTCGCCTCAGCCGGACTGTCTGGCGACAAAAGTTAACGGACAATGGATTAAATACAGCACACAAGAGGTGCAGGACACTGCCAATCAGGTGAGCCTTGGTCTGCTGAAACTAGGTATAGGGAAGGGCGACAAAGTGGCTATTATCTCCCTGAACCGACCGGAGTGGGTGTTTGCTGACTTTGGTATACAGCAGATAGGTGCTATTAGCGTGCCGATGTATCCGACTATTACCGTGGAGGATTACCGGTACATTTTCAATGATGCAGAGGTGAAAGCTGTGTTTGTTTCTGATGCCGAACTTTACAACAAAGTAGTGGCTGCTACTGAAGGGATGGAGAGCATCAAGGAGATCTATACCTTTGATGATATACACGGTGCCAAGCACTGGAAGGAAGTCATCAAGCTGGGAGAAGGGGAAGATGTAGCTCAGTTAGAACCTATGAAGTCTGGTGTTGGGCCGGATGATGTCCTCACCATTATCTATACCTCTGGTACAACTGGCAACCCAAAAGGGGTAATGCTGACAAATAACAACATCATCAGCAACGTGACTGGTACGTTGCCTTATGTGCCGGTAAACCAGCATCACCGGGCCCTAAGCTTCCTGCCGCTTTGCCACATTTTCGAGCGCATGCTCCTTTATTTATACATGCGCATTGGCGTGTCGATCTACTACGCCGAGAGCATCGAAAAAGTAGCTGATAACCTCAAAGAGGTGCAGCCGCATGTGTTTACCACGGTGCCGCGTCTGCTCGAGAAGGTATATGACAAGATCGTGGCCAAAGGTATGGAACTGACCGGCGTGAAGCGCAGACTTTTCTTCTGGGCTTTGGAGCTCGGTCTGCAGTATGACACCCGCGAAGACAAAGGCTGGTGGTATAACAAACAGCTGGAGCTGGCTAATAAACTTATCTTTAGCAAATGGCGTGAGGCCCTGGGTGGCAACGTAATTGCTATCGTATCGGGTGGAGCGGCCCTGCAGCCGCGTCTGGCCCGTGTGTTCTGGTCGGCTAACATCCGCGTGATGGAAGGCTATGGCCTGACGGAGACGTCACCGGTGATAGCTGTGAACCGCTACGAGCCGGAGAACAACGTGATTGGCACCGTAGGTATGGCCATTGATGGGGTAGAGATCAAAATCGCTGAGGATGGCGAGATTCTGACCCGTGGACCACACGTGATGAAAGGCTACTACAAGAAACCTGATCTGACTGCCGAAGTGATCGATGCCGAAGGGTGGTTCCATACTGGTGACATCGGAGAAATGGTAGAGGGCAAGTTCCTCAAGATCACAGACCGCAAGAAGGAGATGTTCAAGACGTCGGGTGGCAAGTATGTGGCACCTCAGCCAATTGAGAACAAGCTGAAGGAGTCAGTGGTGATCGAGCAGGCCATGGTGGTAGGAGCCGGGCAGAAGTACGCCGCTGCTCTGATAGTACCTTCGTTCCTGGGGCTGCAGGACTGGTGTGCGCACAAAGGTATACCGTATACCTCTGATGCCGAGATGATCACCAAGCCGGAGATCATTGACAAGTATAAGCGTGAGGTGGACAAAGCCAACGAAGGGCTGGCGCAATTCGAAACAATCAAGAAGTTCACACTGATCCCGAACATGTGGACGGTGGAAAGCGGTGAGCTGACGCCGACTCTGAAGGTGAAGCGTAAAAACATCACAGCCAATTACCAGAAAGAGATTGACAGCATGTATTAATATGAAGTGAATTTAAGGATTAAAGCCTTTCAGGTAACAAAAAACCCTTTCCGGTCTGGAAAGGGTTTTTTGTTTGTAACCATTCTATGGATTATACATAAACTATAGCGGGAGGTACTATAGCACGAAATCCGCTTTAACCTGTGAGGGCGGGAGAGGAATAAATTTTTCGTCAAATTAGTATGCTTGCATAACATTTTTCTTTATATTTGGTATAAACAACATGATGCATGAAGCCGGAAGAGACCGTAGATTATAATGTGAAGGTTTGTTGGCATGCTATCTCGCGTATGTATAATACAGAGGCTGCCAAAAATGACATTACCACTTCCATAGGATTTGTTCTTCTAAACATCAATCAGGAGACAGGTACCCCCGCCACTAAGATTGCTCCCCTGCTTGGTCTGGAGGCGCGCAGCCTGACCCGCATTCTGAAAAGTATGGAGGAGAAAGGCCTTATCTATAAGGTGTCGGACGACAGGGACAAGCGGCTGGTTCGGATATTCCTGACCGAAAAAGGGCTGGAGAAAAAAGAAGTGTCTCGCCGCACGGTACTCCACTTTAACCGAAAGGTGCAGGAGGCTATTCCGCAGGAGGAGTTGAATACCTTTTTTCGGGTGTCTGAGCGCATCATCAACATGATCGAAAACAAAGAGATTTTCTAACCATAGTAGACCATCAAGCTTTTTCTATGAAGAGATTAATTAAGAAAGTAGCCGTGCTGGGCTCCGGTGTCATGGGCTCCCGCATTGCCTGCCATTTTGCCAATATTGGTGTGCAGGTGCTGTTGCTCGACATCGTGCCGCGTGAGCTGACTCCTGACGAAGAGAAAAAAGGGCTGACGCTGGAGAGCAAGCATGTCCGCAACCGCATTGTGAACACTGCGCTGGAAGCTGCCATCAAGTCTAATCCTTCGCCTATCTACCGTAAGTCCGATGCCCGCCTGATCCAGACGGGTAACTTTGAAGACAACATGAAGGACATCGCCACTGCCGACTGGACCATTGAGGTAGTAGTGGAGAACCTGAAGATCAAGAAGTCGGTATTCGATCAGGTGGAGCAGTACCGCAAGCCGGGCACGCTGATCACTTCCAATACCTCGGGTATCCCGATCCACATGATGCTGGAGGGCCGCTCCGATGATTTCAAAAAGCACTTCTGCGGTACGCACTTCTTCAACCCGCCGCGCTACCTCAAATTACTGGAAATTATACCTACGCCAGAAACCGATCAGGATGTTGTGGACTTCCTGATGCACTACGGCGACTTATACCTTGGCAAGACTACCGTACTGGCCAAAGACACACCTGCTTTCATTGCAAACCGTGTCGGTATTTACGCCATTATGCAGGGCTTGCAGGTGATGAACAAACTCGGTCTGAACGTGGACGAGGTGGACCGTATTACGGGGCCTATCATCGGCCGTCCGAAGTCAGCCACTTTCCGCACGCTGGACGTAGTCGGTCTCGATACGCTGGCGAATGTAGCCAATGGCTTGTATCAGACAGGCGAGCAGGACGAGTCGCGTGAGCTGTTTAAGCTGCCGGACTACCTGCAGAAAATGGTAGAGAACAAATGGTTGGGCGACAAGACCGGTCAGGGCTTCTACAAGAAAACCAAAGACGCTAAAGGCAAAACCGAGATACTTACGCTTGACCTGAACACACTGGAGTACGGACCAAAGCAGCGTCCGAAGTTCCAGAGCCTCGAAGTGCTCAAGCCGATCGAGGACCTGAAGAAACGTGTGAAGACCTTCTCGAAGCAGGAGGACAAGGCCGCGCAGTTTTTCAATGAGTCGCTTTACGGTCTGTTCCAGTACGTGAGCAACCGCATACCTGAGATTTCTGACGAGCTGTACCGCATCGACGATGCCATGCGTGCCGGCTTCGGCTGGGAACTGGGGCCGTTCGAGTATTGGGACGTGATCGGTGCGCGTGAAGGTGTTCAGCGCATGATTGAAGCTGGCTATCAGCCTGCGGCTTGGGTAGAGGAGATGCTCAACCAAGGCAAAGAATCCTTCTACATCGTGGAGAACGGCAACCGTCGCTACTACGACATACAAAGCAAAGAATACAAGGCTATACCGGGTGTAGAGAACTTCATCATCCTCGACAACCTGCGCAGCAACAAAGTGGTGTGGAAAAATACCGGCGCTACATTGATTGACCTTGGTGACGGCATCCTGAACGTAGAGTTCCACACGAAGATGAATACCATCGGTGGTGATGTGGTGCAGGGTTTGAATAAAGGCATTGAAATAGCCGAGAAAGAATTCAGAGGTATGGTAGTGGGCAGTCAGGCAGCGAACTTCTCTGCCGGTGCCAACGTGGGCCTTATTTATATGTATGCCCTGGAGCAGGAGTATGACGAGATCAACTTCATGATCAAGCAGTTCCAGGACACGATGATGCGCATGCGCTATTCGGCTATACCTGTGGTAGGTGCGCCGCACGGTCTCACACTGGGCGGTGGCTGCGAACTGAACCTGCATTGCGACCATGTGCAGGCAGCTGCCGAGACCTACATGGGTCTGGTGGAGTTTGGCGTAGGCCTTATACCTGGCGGTGGCGGCACGAAAGAAATGACGCTTCGCGCAGCTGAGATGTACGAAGAGGGCGACATTGAGTATAACACGCTCAAGAACATCTACCTGAACATCGGTATGGCCAAAGTGTCTACCTCCGCCAAAGAGGCATTTGACCTGGGCTTTATGCGCCAAGGCGACGCCATTACCCTCAACAACAACCGACTGATTGCCGACGCGAAAGCACAGGCTATTCGTCTGGCCGAAGCAGGGTATACACAGCCAGCCAAAAAAACTAAGATAAAAGTGCAGGGCAGAGGCGCTTTAGGCATGTTCCTGACGGGAGCCAGTGCTATGGTAACAGGCGGCTACATCTCGGAGCACGACAAGAAAATCTCGGAGAAGTTGGCCTATGTAATGTGCGGCGGCGACCTCTCTGCCCCGACAGATGTGAGCGAGCAGTACCTCCTGGATCTCGAGCGCGAAGCCTTCCTGTCACTGACCGGTGAGCGCAAAACCTTGGAGCGTATCCAGAGCATCCTGACTACAGGCAAGCCGCTGAGAAATTAATGTCTAATGAATAATGGGTAATAAATCATGATTGTGCTCTTTGGAAACAATTCTGAGGGATCAACAATCAACCATTTAACAATTTAGCAATCAGAAATATGAACAACGCATATATCGTAGCCGGATTTCGTAGCGCAGTAGGCAAAGCCGGGCGCGGGGGCTTCCGGTTCACCAGACCCGATGACCTGGCCGCTGACGTCATCAAACATCTTTTGGCTTCTGTACCTGCCCTTGACCCGGAGCGCGTAGACGACCTGATCGTGGGCAATGCCGTGCCGGAAGCAGAGCAAGGCCTGCAGATAGGTCGCATGATCGCTCTTCTGTCACTGCCGATGTCTGTGTCGGGTATGACTGTGAACCGCTACTGCGGCTCGGGCGTGGAGACCATTGCCATTGCCTGTAACCGCATTGCGGCAGGTATGGCAGACTGTATCATTGCGGGTGGTACAGAATCTATGTCGATGGTGCCGACTGTTGGCTGGAAGACAGTACCAAACTACAATATCGCCAAAAAGAACCCAGACTGGTACCTGAGCATGGGCCTTACAGCGGAAGCAGTGGCCAAAGACTACAATGTGACCCGTGAAGACCAGGATGAATTTGCCTATAATTCACACCAGAAGGCCATCAACGCCATCAAGAATGGCTACTTCAAAGAGCAGATCGTGCCGATTACGGTAGAGGAAACCTACATCGACGATAACGGCAAAAAGAAAACCCGCTCTTATGTAGTAGACACCGACGAAGGCCCCCGTGCCGATACTTCCCTGGAGGCTCTAGCCCGCCTAAAGCCGGTGTTTGCAGCTGGCGGCTCAGTAACGGCCGGTAATTCTTCGCAAACATCTGACGGTGCAGCCTTTGTGATTGTGATGAGCGAGCGCATGGTGAAGGAACTGAACCTGGAGCCGATCGCCCGCATGGTGAGCTACGGAACTGGTGGCGTAGACCCTCGCATCATGGGTATGGGGCCGATCGCAGCCGTGCCAAAAGCACTTAAAATGGCAGGTATGACACTCAACGATATCGACCTGATCGAGATGAACGAAGCTTTCGCGGCTCAATCTATCGCCGTGATGCGTCACCTGGACTTTGATCCTGCTAAGCTTAATATCAGTGGTGGTGCTATTGCTTTAGGTCACCCACTGGGTTGCTCCGGTGCCAAACTAAGCGTGCAGCAGTTTCATGAACTGCGCCGACTCGGTAAAAAGTACGGCATGGTGACCGCCTGCGTAGGCGGCGGGCAGGGCGTTGCCGGCATCTACGAATTATTGAAGTAAAAAAAATCTGTACCTAAAACACTAATCATAATCTGCCATGGAAAATGTAACAGATAAAAATAAAGCCACTGTTCGCGGTGGTGAATTTCTGATCAAAGAAACTGATCCGCAGGACGTATTTATACCTGCCGAGTTCAGCGAGGAGCAGCGCATGATGGCGCAGACCTGTCTGGACTTCGTGCGTGAAGAAGTGAACCCGCTTCTTGACCGCCTCGATAACCACGAGGAAGGCCTGATGGAAGGCCTGATGAAGAAAGCAGGTGAGCTGGGCCTGTTTGCGGTGTCAATGCCGGAGCAATACGGCGGCCTGAATATGGACTTCAACACCTCGCTTCTGGTAACAGAGTCAGTAGGGGGCGGGCACTCCTTCCCGGTCGCTTTCGCGGCACACACAGGTATAGGCATGCTGCCAATCCTGTACTTCGGCACAGACGAGCAGAAGCAGAAGTACCTGCCAAAGCTGACTTCTGGCGAATGGGCAGCGGCTTACTGCCTCACAGAGCCGGGATCTGGTTCTGATGCCTTGGCTGCCAAAACCAAAGCGGTGCTGAACGAAGCAGGTACGCACTACATCCTGAACGGACAAAAAATGTGGATCACCAATGCAGGCTTTGCCGATGTATTCATCGTGTTCGCGCAGGTGGACGGCGACAAGTTCACAGGCTTTATCGTAGAGAAAGGCTATCCGGGTTTGAGCCTTGGTAACGAAGAGCACAAAATGGGTATCAAAGGTTCTTCCACACGTCAGGTGTTCCTGTCTGATTGCGAAGTGCCGAAAGAGAACGTACTGGGTGATATTGGTAAGGGCCATCTGATCGCTTTCAACATCCTCAACATCGGCCGTATCAAGCTTTGCGCAGCGACGCTGGGTGCCTCTAAAAAAGTGGTGGACCTGTCGATCAAGTATGCCAACGAGCGTCAGCAGTTCAAACTGCCGATCTCTAAATTCGGTGCTATCCGCCACAAACTGGCTGAGCAGGCTATTCGCATCTATGCCGTGGAGTCAGCGCTATACCGTTGCGGTATGGACATTTATCGCAAAGAGCAGGAACTGCTGGCTTCTGGCAAAGACGAGAACGAAGCCATGCTGGGTGCTGCCCGCGAGTTTGCTGTGGAGTGTGCCATCCTGAAAGTAGAAGGTTCTGAAGTGCTGGACTATGTGGTGGATGAAGGCGTGCAGATCTACGGTGGCTACGGCTTCTCAGCCGACTACCCAATGGACCGCGCCTACCGAGACTCCCGCATCAACCGCATTTTCGAGGGTACCAACGAGATCAACCGCATGCTCACCGTGGACATGATCCTCAAAAAAGCCATGAACGGTGAGCTGGACCTGATGGGCCCTGCGCAAAACGTGCAAAACGAGCTGATGGCTATACCTGATTTCGGTGCTGAAGAAGAAGGTTTATTTGCCGCAGAGCACAAGGCGATCCGCAACCTCAAGAAAGCGATCCTGATGGTAGCCGGTACAGCGGTGCAGAAATACATGAACTCACTGGCCAAAGAGCAGGAAATCCTGATGAACATTGCCGACATGGCTATCAAGACCTACGTGGCAGAGTCAACACTGCTGCGTGTGGAGAAGCTGGTAGGTATGAAAGGCGAGGATGCCGTGGCTAACCAGATCGACATTGTGCGCGTGACCGTGAACGATGCAGTGGATACTGCCTTCCTGGCTGGTAAGGATGCAATCGCAGCTATGGTGGAGGGTGACGAACAGCGTCTGTTGTTCATGGGCCTGAAGCGCTTCACCAAAAAAGACCTCTACAATACCAAAGAGGCACGCCGACGCATAGCTGCTGCTATGATCGAGGCGAATGAATTCGTGTACTAGATTCTGACAAATCTATAGTTTAGGAAAGGCTGCCTCCGTAGGGGGTAGCCTTTTTGTTTTAATGGCTTGCTCTCGAATGACTTAATAGCCTGACATGCGTAAACATACCTGAAAACCAAAGTGTCATTAACAAAGAGGAACGTATGGGGGTAACATGTTTAATTCCCTGCTATAACGAACGGGAGCGGATTGCGGCAGTACTGGATGTCGTGGTAAAGGTAAAGGGCATACGGCAGGTAATCTGTGTGGATGACGGATCGTCTGATGGCACTGCCATGATGGTAAGCCGGCAGTGGCCCACTGTGCAAGTCATTCGCCTCAGTCAAAACCGGGGGAAAGCCGCCGCTATACAGTATGGCCTTCAGTTTGTGCAGCATGAGTTGATTCTGCTGATGGATGCTGATTTGCAGGAATTAAACAGAACTGAGCTTGAGAAAGCTGTCTTTGCTTTCCAGGGCACCACAAATGTTGACATGCTGATCTTGCGGCGGATCCGATCGCCGTGGTTTGTGCGCTGGTACCGAAGTGATATACTGCTGTCAGGGGAGCGGCTTTTGCGGCGAAGCGACTTAGAGCAGGTGCTAGCCCAGCCAGTGGCACGCTATCAGTTGGAAGTGGCCATTAACCGCTATATGATTAAACGTGGCAAACGGGTACGCTGGATGCCCTGGTCGGCCATGAATACCTATAAGGTAGACAAACTTGGGGTACTGGAGGGCTCTCGGAGAGAGTTCCGGATGTATGTAGAGATAGTGGATTATGTAGGTTTTGTGCACATGCTGGTGCAGCTGAGCTCTTTTACCCGCAAGCTTAAAAGACAAAAAAGCGCGACAAGAGAATGGTCACGCTTTTTGTCAGGTATAAGGTTAGACTAGTTACTTGATCTGCAGACGACGTAGTTGCAGACTGTTTGCTTTCTTGGATGGCCGCACCACCACTACCAGGTCCTTTTCGCCCAGCCAGGCCGTGAAGTCTTTTACGTAGGCGGTGTCTTCGCCTTTGGCTACATTCAGGCCAGCAGCCTTAGGTGCTTCAGCTTTGCCGGTGCTGGTGTCAATGCGGCGCAGGTATAAGTCATGCTTTCCGTTCAACTCTTCCAGGGTAAGCAGGTGCAATGTGTTACCCGCCAAATGATAGCGATACGAGATGCCTGTGAAGGCTTCATCAGCAGGTGCTTTCTGATTTTTCATCAGCACAGAGCTCCAGGCAGTGCCCATAAACTGATCGTAGGCAAACAGGTGAATTTCTTTGGCATAGTAAGGAGAGTTCTCACCACCCTCCATATACTTTTTTTCTGCCATCACGATTAGTTTCTCTTCCGGTGTCAGGATGAGATCGGTCAGGTAAATGTCTTCGAGGCGCCTTGCTTTTGCACCGCCGCTTTTATCCAGGCTGTTCACACTAGCTAGATACTCAGGCGTGAACCTGAACTCCTCTGCAAACACCATATCTTCATTCTCGAAATCAAACTTCACAGCTTTCAGGCTATAATATTCGCCCGTTTTTTCGTCGGCCGTTAGCACCACACCATACAGGTTGCCATTGGGCTGCAGGGCGTACTTGCTGTCCATGATGTATACCTTCTTACCCTCAAAAGTACCACCAACCAGCACCGACATGCCTTTAGCTTCCGGGGACTTTAAGGTATACTGACGTACAGTCAGGCGCTCCATGTTTTCAGAGATCAGGCTGATGAACTGGTCACCAGTATCATTCACGATCACCTCAGCCGACACAATGCCGCGCAGGTCGGTCAGGCTGTACTTTGTGTCTTTTACTTTCTGAAGTTTGCCATCATACAGGCTGCCGCTGATGGACTGCAGTACCTGATTGCCAGAAACGCTGTAGCGGTAGGCTAAAAGTTTGGTGCCATCAGGCGAGATTGCTATACCTGCTTTACGTGCATCCGCTGGAGCTTCGAGCAGTAGTACGGGCTTCTCTTTCTGACCGCTATGCAGGTCTACCCGATGTGCATACAGCACCTGATTGCCCTGCTCGTTTGTGCGGTGTGTGACCAGCAGCACAGCGTCCTGATTCCTGACAAAAGCCTCCACCGTTTCTTCAGCGGCCAGCGGTACAGCAGCCGACCAGGCTTTTTTGAGGACTGTATTATAGCGCTCTATGGTATATTCCCCAGGTTTGCTGCGGCTGAGGATTACGAAGCCCTCGGTTCCCAGCGGAAGCGTCTTGCTGCTGATGCTCTGGTTATATTGGTCTTCCGTATTGTCAGGTATGTAGCTGAAAGGTATAGCGGCTTTGCGGCCTTGTGCCTGTGCAGTTGTGGCGGTATAGCAAAGCCCCAGCAAGATGAATATGAGGAGGTGAAGTGTTTTCACGGGTATAAGGTATAGCGGTTTAGGAAATCAATGCAATGGCAGTGTAATTAGCACATAAATTTGCTGTATACGGTTATACTTTACAAATGCCTATATAGGAAACTACAACTTGTTTCGCGTGGAACCCATTTTCAAATATAATAGCTTCGTGCGCAGGCCCCTGTCATGATCAGGGCAGTTTCTAGCTTATGCGGCTCCAGTTGATGGTATTTAAGCTTAGCGATTTGATGTGGCGCATAATATTCTGGTTCTGTGGCTGCTCCAATTGCGGGTCTTCGTTCAAGATACGTTGAGCAGCCGCACGGGCTTCCTGCAAAATGGGTGCGTCTTTGGCCAGGTCGGCGATGAGCAGGTCCAGCACACCACTCTGCTGCGTACCCATCAGGTCACCCGGACCGCGCAACTTCAGGTCGATGTCTGCGATCTCGAAGCCGTTGTTGGTGCGCACCATCGTCTCCAGTCTGGTCTTGCTGTCTTTGCTGAGCTTATACCCGGTCATCAGAATGCAGTAGCTCTGCTCAGCGCCACGGCCCACCCTGCCACGCAACTGGTGCAGCTGCGACAGACCGAATCGCTCAGCACTCTCGATGATCATCACGGAGGCATTCGGCACGTTCACGCCCACTTCAATTACAGTCGTAGCCACCATGATCTGCGTCTCGTTGCGCACAAAGCGCTGCATTTCGTAGTCTTTGTCCTGTGCCTTGAGTTTGCCGTGCACCATACTCACCTGGTACTCCGGGAAAGCCCGGCGTATACTTTCATAGCCGTCCATCAGGTCCTTGTAGTCCATCCCTTCCGACTCCTCAATGAGCGGGTACACGATGTATACCTGGCGGCCCAGCTTGATCTGATCGCGCACAAATTGGAACACCTTCAGGCGGTGTGAGTCGAAGCGGTGCACCGTCACAATCTCTTTACGGCCGGCCGGCATTTCGTCGATCACGGACACATCCAGGTCGCCGTAGAGCGTCATGGCCAGGGTGCGGGGTATAGGCGTGGCCGTCATGACGAGTACATGCGGAATGATGCGCGGGTTCTTGCGCCACAGCCTAGAGCGCTGCTCTACTCCGAAGCGGTGCTGTTCATCCACAATGCAAAGGCCCAGGTTATGGAACTGCACCACGTCCTCCAGCAAGGCGTGCGTACCGACTATCATTTTCATCTCACCGGAGCGCAGCTGCTCATGCAGCACCTTGCGGTCTTTGGTTTTGGTAGAACCGGTAAGTTTGCCAATGTTTATACCTAGTCGGTCAGCAAAAGCTTTGAGGCCGGTATAATGTTGGTCCGCCAAAATCTCGGTAGGAGCCATCAGCACCGACTGCGCCCCGTTGTCAGCGGCAATCAGCATGGTAATAAAAGCTACGATGGTTTTGCCTGAGCCCACATCGCCCTGCAACAAGCGGTTCATCTGCTTACCGGCTGTCAGGTCTTTGTGTATTTCCTTGATAACCCGCTTCTGCGCATTGGTCAGGTCGAAGGTCATGTGGTTTTTGTAGAACTCCGTTACCGTCGGAACATGCCTGAACACCTGACCGACCAGGTCGGCACGGCGCACCGTTTTCTGGCGCAGCAGGCGTAGTTGAATGTAAAAGAGCTCTTCAAACTTGAGCCGGAACTTGGCTGCATTATACTTCTCCACCGACTGCGGGAAGTGAATGTTGATCAACGCATCCCGTTTGCTCATTAGGCGATAATGGTCAATCAGCTCCGGGGAAAGCGTCTCGTTGATATTCGGCACTGCCACTTTCAGCAGCATCTCCATCATGCGGGCGATCACTTTGCTCTCGACGCGGTGGGCTTTGAGCTTTTCGGTGGTATGGTATACCGGCTGCAGAAAAGCAGCGGTCTGTTTCTCCTCTACCAGCTCCTCCAGTTCCGGGTGGGCCATGTTCCACTTACCATTAAATGAGGTAGGTTTGCCAAACACGATATAGTCGGTGTGGTTCTTCAGCGTCTTTTGCATCCACTTAACCCCTTTGAACCAGACCAGCTCCATTTCACTACCGTCCTCGTCCACCAGTGTAGCGGCCAGGCGTTGTTTACGGCCCTCACCCAGCAACTCCTTGCCCCGCACACGCCCGCGCACCTGCACGTAGGGCATGCTCTCGTCCAGTTCGGCTATCTTGTAGAACTGGGTGCGGTCGAGGTACCGGAAAGGGTAGTGCTGTATTAGGTCGCCATAGGTATAGATATTGAGCTCCTTCTGCATCAACTCAGCCCGCTGCGGCCCCACGCCTTTCAGAAATTCGATCTTGGTATGGAAGAAGTTGTTCAAGGGCTTTGGGTGAAATTAGCTGGTGTAGATTACAAAAATAAGCAAAAGCCCGACAGGTGTAAGTGCTGGAGGGGCTTTGTAAGTTGTAAAGTTTGTTAGCAGTTAAAATAGAAAGGTCTATTTAATTGCTTAATACTCTACATAGTTAATATTAAATGAGCCGTTGGTAATTTCTACTACCTCACCTGTATTAGAATTTTGAGCTTTGAAATGAAAAGTCCCATTTAAGGTCTTTTTAGATTTATTGATTTCATTTATGTAAACCATACCTGTATGATCTGCATCTGTTTCAAACTCGTCAGGTGCAATACTCTTATCATAGTACCCTCTACTTAAAGTGTCCGATAGTACATAATTCTTGTTGGAGATAACATTCCCATCCCGAATACTTAAATATATTCTATCTGAGGCAGATGAAGCTCGTATTGCCAACACGCTATCACCGTAAAGTAACCTTGCTGTGAGCGGGCTTGATTTGAAATCGCCGCCGCTGCTGGGCCACCATTTCTTGCCATTTACTTCTACACAGAAGGCTTCGTCCTGGCATATCTTGTCTTTATTGCATGCTGGTAAGAGCAAGACAAGTAGCAGCATACTAAGCAGATTTAGTTGTTTCATAAGATGTGCAGGTTAAAAAATGAAGATAAAAGAAACGATAAATAATAGGTCAACGTCTGCCAACGTCAAAACGGCCGTTAGTCACCGTCACTGTATCACTTCCGTGCACAGCCTTGAAAGCGAAGATGCCCGACACGATTTTGTTAACTGTGTCCGCCCGGGTGATGATGACCTTGCCCGTATACCTGCTGTTGGTTATGAGCAGCTTGCCAGGCACTTGGTAAGCTCCGTGGTTATGGGGTTGTATTAACTCACCTCCGATTGGTTTTGTGGTTGTGTTTAGCAAATACTCCCCCGGCTGAGTCACATTCCGCAAATAAATATGTAAACTGGTTTTATTTTTCCTGTAAGCACTAATGAACACATTGTTGCGGGTTTCGTCAAAGGATCTTGTTGCTAGATACCCACCCTCCACAGGCTTAGGGGCCAGAAAGCCTGTGCCACCGTTAGCTACCCAAGCTTTGCCGTTAACAATAGCCCCCATGGTGTCAGCTCCAGTCTGAGTAGCATCGGGCAGCAGTTTCAACTCGTCTTTTTTACAGCCAGCAAAGAGGAGAGTCAGAGGCAGCAAGATAAGTTTTGAAATTTGCTTCATAGCGGAGTAGAATATTGCATAATCAATATAGCAAATATTATCTACTGTATCTATAGTGTTATAAGCTACATTTTCGCTTCACCAGGGGAGATAACCAAGTCAGACACAAATGTTCAGATTGTAGAAACGCAAAAAAGACCGCAGGTATACCCACGGTCTTTTCTCAAAATCTATATAGTCTG
Source organism: Pontibacter sp. LHS1 (assembly GCF_058932855.1). Classification (NCBI taxonomy): domain Bacteria; kingdom Pseudomonadati; phylum Bacteroidota; class Cytophagia; order Cytophagales; family Hymenobacteraceae; genus Pontibacter; species Pontibacter sp. LHS1. The sequence goes on along the minus strand of NZ_JBZYWF010000009.1, from coordinate 53,373 downwards.
AAAAGCTACTTCCTGTCCTTAAACTCCAGCGTGTTCAACATGTGCACAATATCCTTCTTCACATATTCAATAACCGGAGCCAGCGAATCATTTTGGGTGGCCGTTCTGAAGTAGAGTGCCCCCCGGAAGAAGTGATTGGTCGTGTCAGTTACATAGAACTGGAACTGGCTTGGAATCTCGCCTTCCAGCTCAAACACAGAGGCAATATCACCTTGTGGCGTTCTGATCTCTGTTTCCTCTATTGAGTACGCTTTTATCTGGTGTTTGCCAGTCAGTTTACGCGCATCCTCGATCAGGTTGTTCAACATCTTCGGATCATTGTTGATGGCCTTATAAGTCAGCTGCACGTTTGCTCCCAGACTCGGATAGATGACATTGATCCAGTGCGGCTGTGCAATCATCGAAGAGTCAGGGCGTATTTTGGCGTGCTTCGAATACTCGAAGGTATACGGATGCTCGTCCTGCAGCTGTTGATAAGCAGCCTCTGGCAGGTCAATGCGGTTGTATCCTTTTGGCTTTGGGGTGTACTCGGCGTTGCAGCCAACGATGGCCAGGGCCATACCTGCCCACAGGACCAGCTGCAGTTTAGCTGACTTTATGATAGTGCTCTTTTTTGCTTGCGACATTAATCTTGATTCGTTTTACACGCTTATTGTCCGCCGACTCTATTGTAAAGTAATAGCGACCATACGACACTTCCTCGCCTACATAAGGTATGCGGCCAAAGAGTGCCAGCATCAGGCCTGCTACTGTTTCATGCTCGCTCTTTACCTCGTTAAAGGCATCGAACGGAACTTCCGTGATCTTACAAAAGTCGTGCAACGATGTTTTACCGTCAAAGATAAAGGTATTTTCGTCGAGTTGAGAGTATATGATCTCATCCCCGTCATCGTATTCATCATTTATTTCGCCCACGATCTCTTCGATCACATCTTCCATCGTAAGCAGCCCTACCGTAGTGCCGTATTCGTTTATCACAATGGCCATGTGCACGTGCTTCTCCCGGAAGTCCTGCAGCAGGTTGGAGATGTGCTTGGTTTCCGGCACGTAAAAGGGCGCTCTGATCAGGTTCTGCCATTTAAAATCAGCTCCTTTGTCGAGGTGCGGCAGCAGGTCTTTCACATACAGGATACCGTCGATACTGTCGGTGCTTTCGGTGTAGACAGGCACGCGGGAATAACCCCACTTGATGATCTGTGGGAGCAGCTCTGGCAGTGAAGCGCTCTGTGAAAACGCCACAATATCCATACGTGGACGCATGATCTGCTTTACCGTGATTGAACCGAAGTTTACGATGCCTCGCAGAATCTTACGCTCTTCCGGTGACGTTTCCTCATTTGTGAGCGCCACATCCAGGCTATGGTGTAACTCTTCCAGCGTCTGGCTGTAAGCACGAACACGGTAGCGCTTGTCAATAAAAGTGCTGATACCAGTAAGCAACCAGGCAAGCGGTCGCAGCACAGGTCGCAAAGCATCCAGTATCGGAGCCATGTGCTGCGCAATGGCAGAACCATGCTTGCGGGCATATACCTTAGGCAGCACCTCTCCGAAGAAAACGATCAGGAACGTAACCACCAGCACGCTGACCAGCATCGTGGAGGTTGCCAGCGAAGTAGAGCCAGCTAATTGCCACGCAATGTAGGCGCAGAGCGTAATGATACTAACATTGATCGCATTGTTGATGATCAGGAGCGAAGCCAGTAGTTGGCGTGGGCTCTGCAGGAGGTGGTGTACCAGTTGAAGCTTTTTTTCTCTGCTGGTTCTGGCTTTTTCAATCTCCTGAGGGGTGAGAGAGAAAAAAGCTGCCTCCGCCCCCGAAGTGAGGGCAGAGAGCAGCAATAAGATAAAGCAAACCGAGATGGCTGCGATATATTCAATTCTAAGTAAAGCTGTTGCGCTTTGTAAAAGTTGCAGTAAGCTATAACTTAGGGGGTCTCCGGAATCTAAACTGTCCAAAATCAGAAAGTTAGGTTAAACATAGGTTAGAACGGCAGGTCGTCTGGCTCGTCGTTCTGGAAGGCAGATGCATTGCCCTTGCCTGATGCGGCGGCAGTGCCCTGACCTGAGGCTTGTCCCGATGATTGTGATGAAGCGCCGCCCTGGAAGCCTCCTGAGCTGCCATTGCCACCTTCACGAGCACTCAGCATCGTCATGTTATCAGCCACGATCTCCGTGCTGTAACGCTGTACGCCCTCTTTGTCCTGGTAGCTGTTTGTGCGAATCTTGCCTTCGATGAAGACAGACTGCCCTTTGCGCAGGTACTTTTCGGCTACTTCAGCCAGACCACGCCATAGCACGATGTTGTGCCACTCGGTGCGCTCCTGGCGCTCGCCGTTTTTGTCTTTGAATGTTTCAGAAGTAGCAATCGGGAAACGCGCTACAGCTACGCCGCCTTCGAGGTGGCGAACTTCTGGGTCCTTACCAAGATTTCCGATAAGGATTACTTTGTTAACACTTGCCATGTCTTTTTTTGTTAAATATTAAATTGATTTGGGCTACTCCGACAACCAAGCCGGAGGCAATTATGGCTACTGAACCTTTAGAATGCATTTTCATGCAGAAAAGTTTCAGTTTATAAATTTAGCAAAATCTTCTCATCTTTCAAATAGCTGTCGATAAGAATTGGCTTCGGCAACGCCTCTATTTTTTCAGATGAATAAGGTGCCAGTCGCGCCTCCTGCAAAACCTCTTCACTTAAACGAAAATCGAGCTGGATGAGATAAAACCGGGCCGTAATTTTCTGATGACTGAGCACATGTTTATAGTCTTTGCGCGGTGGCAAAAGATGTGATTCCTGCAATGCTATACCTGCGTCATTGAGTTCTTTCAGCAGCTTGGCGGTGTCCAGTATTTTCGAGTCGCTTTCGTGCAGGTGAAAATCATACAAACCCTCCCAAATGTCGCCACTAAGCCGCTTGCGCATGTAATACTGCCCCTCATGTACAAACACTATGTAGTGGAAAAAGCGTGGACGGGCAGCTTTTGCCTTTGACTTAACGGGAAGCTCTTGCACAAGCCCATGTGTGAAGGCGAAGCAGGACTGCTGCAGCGGGCAGAACAGGCAATCGGGCATGACGGGGGTGCATTGGATAGCGCCGAACTCCATGATAGCTTGATTGAAGGTGTCAGGCGCATCGGCAGGTATGAGTTCGTTGGCCAGTTGCTGAAACACCTTTCGTGAAGCAGGTGCCGCAATATCGTCTGATATTCCAAACACCCGGGCCAGCACCCTAAACACGTTACCATCCAGCACAGCTACCTTCTCTCTGAATGCGAAAGAGGCGATAGCGGCGGCCGTGTAACTTCCCACGCCCCGCAGTTTCAGGAGCTCCTCATACTTATTTGGGAACACGCCGCCATAGTCCTGCACGATCTGTTTAGCAGTGTGGTGCATGTTGCGGGCCCTGGAATAGTAACCAAGCCCCTGCCAGAGGCGCAGCACTTCATCCTCAGGGGCCGCCGCCAGGTGCTGTACCGTAGGGTAGGCCTCGGCAAAGCGTTGGAAGTATGGTAGTCCCTGGGCTACGCGCGTCTGTTGCAGGATCACCTCAGAAAGCCAGATCAGGTATGGATCGGTGGTGTCGCGCCAGGGCAGAACTCTTTTGTGGCGCTGGTACCACGCCAGCAGCGTGTTGGAAAAGTATGTGCTAGGAGTGTTTTTCATAAAAAAAGAGGTCCCTTGAGCTCAGGCAGCTTGAACAGACAAATGTAAGACATTGTTCTGAATGCAGAAGGAATGTATTGGTGTCTGTTTTTGTATCTTATTAAAATATAAGTAGATACGGGGCGTTAGGAAGGGGGCAAGCTGGCATGGGTATTGCAAGAGAAGCATCAGCCAGAAGGTGCAAAGAAGCCACATGATCGACAAGGTTAAATCTGTAATAATTTAGTGCTAAAGCTTTTACTTGTCGAAAAGTAGGTATACCTTTGTGCCCCGAAAAATGGAGAACGACAGCGCTGTTGTACCTCCTGAAAAAGAGAAAGTTAACTTATTACTAATTTATAAAAATCTAAGAAAGTGACTAAAGCAGAAGTAATATCAGAAATTGCTGATAAAACAGGGATTGATAAGGCTGATGTGCAATCTACCATTGAGGCATTTTTCAAAGTGGTGAAAGACTCTATGGCCGATGGCAACAACATCTACGTGAGAGGTTTTGGAAGCTTTGTAAACAAAAAGCGCGCTAAGAAAGTGGCTCGTAACATTTCGAAGAACACTTCCATCATTATTGATGAGCACTTTATTCCAAGCTTCAAGCCATCTAAGACCTTTATTGCTAAGATTAAGAACAGCAAAAAGATCAAAGAACTGGCTCATTCTTAATTCTTTCGTATATTTGCCGGTTGCCTGTTTGGTTATCCTTTAAAAAACAGTCATTTACAAAAAACAGAAACACATGTCACGCGCTCAAATACTGATACTTGTAGCAGCAATTGCTTTGGCAGCGGCTATGTTCTTTCTGCCAAAAGTGGTTGTGACGAAGGATGATAGCACAGCAGCTGCCGGGCAGACTGCAGCTTTACCTGAGGGACACTCTGAAGATGATGGGCATGACCATGGACCTTCGCCAGCCGCTGCGGCTGACGGAGTGCACTCAATGGCCACGCCAGAGCAAATGATGGAGCTTGCTACTGTACGTGCACGCTACAACAAAGCATCTGATGCCAAAACACGCGGCCTGTTGGCCAGTGAACTGGCAGCTGCTTATGCCGCAGCAAGTAAGTTTGACAGTGCAGGTTACTACTACGAGTTAGCCGCTGAAGCCCGTCCGGGTGAGAAGAGCTACCGTAAAGCAGGTGACCAGTACTTCGAGGCTTTTACTTACGCAGCTACACAGCAGCGTGCCAGCGAAATGGGTGGCAAAGCTCGTAAAATGTACGAGCAGGTGCTGAAGAACAATCCTTCGGACATGGACGCGAAAACAAACGTAGCCATGACTTATATCGCCAGCGAAAATCCTATGCAGGGTATTACGCTGCTGCGTGAGGTGATTTCGGCAGACCCGAAAAACCAGAAGGCGCTGTTTAACCTCGGCATTCTGTCAGTTCAGTCAGGGCAGTGGGATAAAGCCGTTGAGCGCTTCCAGGAGCTGACAACTGTTAACCCGGAGCACGTGGAAGGCACTTTCTATTTGGCTGTGTCACTGGCTGAAACCGGTAAGAAAGAAGAAGCGATCAGGACTTTCAATAAAGTGAAGACCATGAGCAGCGACCCTGCTCTGACAACTTCCGTTGACGAGTACCTGGCAAAACTGTAATAAAAGAAATAATCATTTAATAAAAATTTCAAGACTATGCCTTGCGGAAAGAAAAGAAAAAGACATAAGATTGCTACTCACAAAAGAAAGAAGCGTCTAAGAAAAAACAGACATAAGAAGAAGTAATTTCTTCTGCGTTTATTGAGGCCCACATTGCTTCTGCAATTGTGGGCTTTGGTCTATACATCCAACTAATCTTTGAGAGAAATTGAGTAACGAGCTTATTATCAATTCTACTCAGGATGGAGAGCGCATCGCCCTATTACAGGACAAGAGACTTGTAGAGTTTCACCACGAGAAAAAGGATACGAACTACATTGTAGGGGATATCTTCCTGGGAACTGTAAAAAAGGTAATGCCAGGCCTAAACGCCGCTTTTATTGATATTGGCTACCACAAGGATGCATTTCTGCATTACCATGATCTGGGAGCCAATATCAAAACCCTGAACAAGTATGTGAAGGCGGCACAGACACAGAAGAACGCTTCTGCAAAGCTTAACCAGCTTAAATTTGAGCCAGAAATTGACAAACTCGGCAAGATTGCTGATGTTCTTAAAAAAGGACAGCAGGTATTGGTGCAGATTGTCAAAGAACCGATTTCAACCAAAGGACCGCGTCTTTCATGTGAGCTTTCGCTCGCCGGTCGATACCTGGTGCTCGTGCCGTTTTCAAACACGGTAAGTGTATCCAAGAAGATCGTTAGCAAGGAAGAACGCACACGCCTTAAGCGTCTGATCAACTCGATCAAGCCTGAGAACTTTGGCGTGATCATCCGGACAGTGGCAGAAGGCCGTGAGGTGGCAGAGCTCGACAGAGACCTGCGCAACATGGTGGAGAGCTGGGAAGAAGGCTTTAAATCGCTGAAGATTGCCAAGCCCAATGACAAAATCATTGGGGAATTGGGACGTTCTTCGTCCATACTGAGAGACTTAATGAACGAGAGCTTTGACAACATAGTAGTCGACGACGAGTCGCTCTATGACGAGATCAAAGCATACATCGGTAGCATTGCGCCAGATAAAGTAAAAATTCTGAAGCATTACACCGGTAAGACAAAAACCTTCGAACACTTTAACATTGAGCGGCAACTAAAGGCTGCATTCGGTAAAACAGTGACCATACCAGGCGGCGGATACCTGGTGATAGAGCACACCGAAGCCCTGCACGTAGTCGATGTGAACAGTGGGAACAAATCTAATACCGAAACCGATCAGGAGGCTACCGCGCTGAACGTGAATATGATGGCTGCCAGAGAAGTGGCCCGTCAGCTGCGACTCCGGGATATAGGTGGTATCATTGTAATAGACTTCATCGATATGAAGTCGCCTGAAAACCGCCAGAAAGTATACGAGGTAGTCAAAGAGGAACTGAAGAGAGACCGATCCAAGTCGACAGTTCTGCCTATCTCTAAATTTGGCCTGATGCAGATCACGCGACAGCGTGTAAGGCCAGAGCAGAATATCGTGACCGGCGAGGTATGCCCTACCTGTAATGGTACCGGTAAAATAACTGCCAGCATTCTGATTACTGATGAAATAGACGTAGCGGTAGACGACCTGCTCACGCGACACAACCACAGAAGTCTGACACTGTACGTGCATCCTTTCCTGTATGCTTACTATACAAAAGGATGGTTCTCCAAGCAGATCAAGTGGTTCTTCCACTACTTCAAGTGGGTGAAATTTGTAAAAGACACTTCGCTCGGCATTACTGACTTTAAGGTAATGGACGATAAAGGCGAAGAAATAGAGCTGCGCACCGCCCTGACGGAGGTGAACGGGACGCAGGAATAAGAAAATTTTAATCAGATTCGATGGCAACAAAAAGGCCGCTCTGTACATTCAGAGCGGCCTTTTTGATTTGTATAGGACAATACCTTAGAACTTGATGCCCACATCAAGGGACACACCGTTGTTCTTGATAGCAATATTTTTGTCACCTAGTCGGTCACTATAGAAATTGTCGATGTTACTCAGACCACGCAGGTAAGTAACACCGCCAAACAGTTTGGTGCTCTGGCCGAGCTGCAATTCGGCGCCAGTACCCAACAGGGCGCTGGTTTCGAAAATATTGAAGCGCTTCGCTGTCTTCTCACCATTGATCACTTTCTGGTTGTTTACCTGGGCCGACACCTTAGTACCAAGAGCACCACCTACCTGGAAGTAAAGGATCACATCAGGTGCTACCTCATTAGTGAACAACTTAAGCGTAAGCGGTATTTCCAGATACTGCACAGTCAGGTCATCCTCTACTGGCACTGTCGTTGGCTGGCCGTTCGGATCTTGTGAAGTAAAATCATACTTGATTTTAGAGCCTTTGCTGCGGAACATCAAACCTGAGCTGAAGGCATAGTTGTTGGAGAAAAAATAATCACCAACCACACCTACGCCAACACGCAGTGTGTTGCTGCTTTTTTCAAAGCCGTGTCTGTCCTCAGCTATAAAGCGATTGCCTGAAATGGTAGGGGAGAACTGAATGCCGATTTCCATTTGGGCCATGGCAGTGGATGTAAAGCCCAAAAAGAGCAGCAGGAATGCGAGTTTTTTGAATTGCATGTTAATTTGTCGCGTTAATTTATTCTAATACGGGATAACCCTGTATTTTTGTATTAAATATTCGGCAATGTATCACAGATTATTATTACTCGCAACCATCCTATTGCTTTTTAGCTGTAAGAAGAAGGGGGGCTGCGACATACCTGAAGAAATTGAGCGTATACCTGTAACGGTAGAGATAGAGCGACTGGAGAAGCCTTTTTTTTCGGCAAGCTCAAAGCAGGACATCGCTGCTTTCCTCGATAGCAACCCCATCTTTGCGGAGCGGTTCATCCAGCGCCGGAACTACCCTTCGGACTCAGCTGTAATTAATGCGCTCTACGGCTTGGCGAATAACCCTGAGCTTCAGAAGTTGGCTCAGGAGGCGGACCAGACTTTCGGCGACATGTCCACAGAAAAGCAGCAACTCGAAACTGCTTTCAAACATATTAAATATTACTATCCTGAGTTTAAGGAGCCGCAGGTAAAAACTTTTGTCTCTGGTCTCAACCAGGATTTGATGGTATCAGACAGCCTGCTGGTTTTCGGGATCGACTTCTTTATCGGCAAAGACGCCAGCTACCGACCTGATACCTATGATTACATCCTGAAACGCTACGAGCGCCCGAATATGGTGCCAGCCGCCATGCTGCTGCTGTCTAACCGATTTAACAAAACCAGTTTTCTGGAACGAAGCCTGCTCGCCGAAATGGTGAATACAGGTAAAGCCTATTATTTTGTGAAATCCATCATGCCTTGCACGCCTGACTCTACTATCATTGGGTATAGCGGGCAGCAACTGGCCGATGTGCACCATAATGAGGGCCGTATCTGGGCGCACTTCGTTGAAAAGAAATTGCTCTACGAGAAAAGCCCATTCGTCGTGAACAAGTACATCGGCGAGCGACCTAACACACCCGAAATCGACCCGACCTCCCCTGGCCGCCTCGGCACCTGGGTAGGCTGGCAGATTGTGCGCAGGTATATGGAGCGCAACCCGAAGGTCACGTTGCAGGAGCTGATGGCTGAAGACGGTCACCAGAAAATATTCAACGAATCGAAATACAAGCCTGAGAAGCGATAGTTCTATACTTCGCCTCTATACCTGCGCGCATGCACATAGCTATTTTTAATCAGCATCATCACAACCCCGACTGTCCTTCTACCTGCAGGCACTACACCTTTCTGGAGTACCTGGCGAAGCGGCATAAGGTGAGTCTGGTGACGAGCAGCGCCTGGAAGCAGCTTCGCATTACGGATAAGTATAAGTGGGTGCCGGAGGGGGTAGAGCTGTACGAACAGGAGGTGCCTTACAGCAACAAAATGGGCGTGCGCAGGCGATTAGTTTCCTATGGCGGCTTTGCGGCCTACAGCCTGGCTAAAGGACTCTCTATACCTAAGCCTGATGTGTTTTGGGGGGTGTCAACGCCGCTCTCTACGCCCTGGATGGCAGCTCGTGTCGCGAAGATGCGCGGTATTCCGTGGGTGTTTGAGGTACAGGACCTGTGGCCAAGCTTCCCGATCGAGATGGGAGCGGTAAAGAAGGAGTGGCTAAAACGACGCCTGTTCAGGTTGGAGAAGAATCTCTACCAGAACGCCAGCCACATCATCACGCTTTCTCCTGATATGGAAGAGTATGTGGTCAGCCAAGGTATAGCGCGTGAAAAAGTCACTACTATCCTGAATGGCACTGATCTGGAAATGGCCGATGCTGCGACTCCTGAGAGAGTAGCAACACTGCGAAAGCAATATCAGCTGCAGGGCAAGCAAGTAGTGCTCTACGCGGGCACCTTTGGGCGTGCTAATGATATACCTACTATTATGCAGGCAGCTGAGGCAATGGCTAACCAGCAGGACATTGTGTTTGTGCTGGCAGGAGGAGGCTATTATGATGACGAACTCCGAAAGCTGTCGCTGCGCCTGCCTAACCTGGTACTGATGCCGCCACAGCCGCGCCCTGATGTGTTCACCCTATTCAAACTGGCAGATCTGGCGCTCATTACCTTCAACGATTTGCCTGTACTCGCCTCCAATTCTCCGGCCAAGCTGTATGATAGCCTGGCCTGCGGTGTTCCGGTGCTTGTGACTAATCCCGGTTGGACAAAGACATTCGTGGAGCAATATAACTGTGGCTGGTACAGTCCTGCGAGTCAGCCCGAACTGTTGGCTAAGAAAATAAAAGAGATCATGTCTGATAGCGAAAAGCGGCGACAGGCCGGAGCCAATGGGCAAGCCATCGCCCGGCAGCTGTTCGACCGCCAGCAACTTGCTGCCCAGGTAGAGCAGATTTTGTTGCAGGTGGCAGGCAAGGTATAGCTTCTAATCTTTGATGCTCGCCGACAGGTGTCTGAAGTCTTCTTTAAGCTGTGGCGCGTTTGCGGCCAGCGTCCAGCAAATCACTTTGTAGAAGTGTGTTTTTGTTTCTACAGCTGTGATAAGCATAAAGAAGTCGCCATCTTCATCAGTCCACTTCAGTTCGCTTTGAGCAACACGGTTCCCATTTGATTCGAATACTTTTGCCTTGCTCAGTTTGCGTCTTTTTTCTTCTTTTTTGTAATCTGCGGCAAAGCTGTCCAGAAAATCTGCTGCATTCTCGAACTTCATGCCCCTCAGTTCGAGCTCTTCTTTAGAATCCTCTATCACAATAGTATAAGCCTCTTTATTCTTATTGAAATACTGTAGACTGGCAACATCGTTCAGTTCATAAGTTTTAACCATGTAGCTGGGTATTTCCATTGAATAGGAGTGACCTCCTTTGCGCTCGGCAAACTGCGTTTGAGCATGTGCGGCAGAGTAACTGCTCAGGAGCAGCAGAAAGAAGACTAGTAGTTTAGCGGGAGTAAAAGTTTGCATAAGCTTATAAGGGTATAATGATGAATAGTTAAATATAGGAAGTTGCATTTATTTTGGAGCAATTATTTTTCTGATTCAATAACTCAAAGACAGGTATAAAAACAACTCAGGTATAGCCTGGTTGTCGAAGTCTCTTGTCTGTTGCTTTAGTTTATAAATCTATAATACAGGTACTTGTGGCGTGTCGTGAGGAGAGGGTGGGTTTTTGGCATAGCCTTTGATTATGCAAGTATAGCAGAGCATATTTTCAGGCCTGGGCTTTGCTACTAATCGAACTAACCACAAAATATTGAAGGAGAAAGAAAGATGAAGAAGATAATAGCAGCCCTTTCGTTAGGTATGTTAGTTGCTGGTGGTAGCGCTTTTGCTCAAACCTCAACTAAACCGCAAGACCAAAAGCCACGCAGTGAAATGCGGGCAGCCATGAAAGACAGAGCCCAGAAAAGCCCTGAAGAGATAGCCCAGATGAAAACTGATAGAATGGCTCAGAGGCTAGAGCTGAATGCAGCTCAGAAAAGCCAGTTACAGGCACTGAACATGCGACAGGCCCAGGAAATGAAAGCCATGCGCGAGAGCCATAAAGCAACTGGAGAAAAATCGCCTGAGCAGAGAGCTCAGATGCAGGAGGCCAGAAAAGCAAACCACGATCAGTGGCAGGCTGAGCTTAAGAGCATCTTATCAGCAGAGCAGTATGCCAAATACGAAGCCGATCGTGAGCAGATGAAGCAGAAGCGTGCAGATGGCAGAAAAGGCCAGAAATCAGGTGAGCATAAGAAATCTGGCGATCACAAAAAAAGAGGCGAGTACAAAAAGCAACAGCAGGGAAAGTAATCCCTTATAAGATCCCATAGTTAAAGCGCGGGCGGACCACATAGTGTCTGCCCGCGCTTTTTTATTAGGCTATACCTCCGACTTTGTTTTCAGGATCGTCAGGTATATTGGGATAGTGCTTCTGGAAGAAGGCACAGAAATGCGTAAGCGGACATTCCTCACACTTTGGCCGGCGGGCGATGCAGATATAACGCCCATGTAGTATGAGCCAGTGATGTGCTTTGGCAATGAGCTCCTGCGGCAGGTTGGCTACCAGCTCCTTTTCCACCTCGAGGGGAGTTTTGGCTGTTTTCGACACCAGGCCCAAGCGTTTGCTCACTCGGAACACATGCGTATCCACGGCCATGGCCGGCTGGTTCCAGATCACCGAAACAATCACATTGGCTGTTTTACGTCCCACACCCGGCAGCTTCACCAGTTCCTCCACCGTGCTGGGCACCTCTGCGTTGAACTGCTCCACCAGCATTCTGCCTAAACCAGCCAGGTGCTTGGCTTTGTTGTTTGGGTAGGAAATGCTCCTGATAATTGGGAAGATCTCTTCCGGAGTCGCTGCAGCCAGGTGCTCGGGTGTAGGGAATGCCTCGAACAGGGCAGGCGTTACCATGTTCACACGTTTATCGGTACACTGGGCGCTGAGTACAACAGCCAGTATCAGTTCGTAGGGGTTGGAGTAGGCCAGTTCAGTTTCCGGGTCCGGAAAGTTCTGGGTAAAGTGCTCGATCAGCAGCTTGTAGCGTTCTCGTTTGCGCATAAAAAAAGTTTGCAGTCGGTTAAGACTGCAAACTTAAGCTTTTTGAGTAATTTAAAATGTTGTCGATAGACCGCTGGCTTGGGCTTTTGGCCGCGCCGTCTAGCAGTCGCTGGAGTAGCATGAGATCAGAGCAGCTTTCAGCTAGCTTGTTGTCGTGCATCAATGCTGTTTCCAGTTGCTCGAGCGCAGGGTCTGCCAACTCATTGTATACGTACTGGATCAGCTCATTCTGAGTAGAGGTTTTTATCATAAGCAATCGTGCTGTTTAGCATCTTTTTTCTTAGGTTGATCAATGCGTAGCGCATACGACCTAAAGCTGTGTTGATGCTCACACCGGTTGCTTCGGCTATCTCCTGGAAACTCATATCGGCATAATGACGCATCATGAGTACTTCCCGCTGCGCCTGTGGCAGCGTTTGGATCAGCTCGCGTAGTCTGGCATGGGTGTCCTCCTTGATCTGCTGTGACTCAGCGGAGTCTTCAGCAAAAGACAAGGCATTGAACACATTACTACCGTCCTCCAGCGTGATCATCGGGCTTCGTTTCTCTTTACGGAAAAAGTCGATTGCCAGGTTATGGGCAATGCGGCATATCCAGGACGAGAACTTGCCTTCTTCGTTATACCTGCCGCCTTTCATGGTATGGATAGCCTTGATAAAAGCATCCTGCATGAGGTCCTCAGCGGTATACGTGTCTTTAACAATCAGTAAGATCGTAGTGAATACTTTGTTCTTGTGTCTGTTTACTAGCTGTTCAAACGCATTTTCGTTACCTGCGATGTAGAGCGAGACTAAAGCAGAGTCGCTCAGCTGGGTAGTTGTATTCATCGTAAAGCTACATTAGTTTAACGTAGAGCTTTATACCATATTGTTGCGTTAGGCTGTTAGAACAAATATTTTTTTGAAGTGTAAATCAAATATAGGGAATGCAATTTGACTGTGCAACTATAGCCGGGTGCCCTTAACAAAAAATATTAAAGAAGCTATGTGCCAGTTAAGAATTACTGTTCCCTAATATACGGCAAGATAATATAAACGTATATGCTTTGAGTTAAATTTATTTTTCAACATATAGTGTCACTATATATAGTATTGATAAGGAGAGAATTAAGAGGTATATAGTGAGCTGATCAGGTACGGCTAAAAGCAGAGCGGCAGTTTTACCGTTCATACTGGTAGAGCTGCCGCTCTGCTTTAAATAGGGCTACCTTATAGCGTCACTTCCTTGCCTATAATACCGATCAGGCCCATTTTCATCTGGAATACCTGCGCAATGCTGGTGGCTTTTTGCTTCAATTCCCTTGTTTTATCTCCTTCAAACAGTTCATCTGCAGTTTCGGTAAACAGCATCACCCAGCGGGCGAAATGCTGTCTGTCTACTGGCAGGCGCATATGCTTGGGGAAAGGCTGCCCCTTGTAGGCCATGGTGCCGAACAGCACCGAGCTCCAGAAGCTGTACATTATGGGGAGGTGGTGCTCCCAGTTAACTTTCGCAAAGCCATTGAATACAGGCCCCAACAGGTCGTCCTCGTTTACTTTGGCGTAAAACGAGTCAACCAGCAGTTTTATATCCTGTTCATCTCTTATATCTTCCTTCATTTGCTGCAAATTGAAACCTTATAGGTTTACAAAAATACCAGCACAGGAGCGCGATAAAAATGACATTCGTCACTATATGAATATAAGGGGCATAAAAAAATCCTTCGTAAGAGTTGAATATCTGTACGAAGGATAAGGTTGTAAATACACTAATGCTGCCTATTCGCGGTTATACCGTTTCAGGCGGTTCAGGATCAGGAGCAGGCGGCGGTTAATGTCACGCTCCTCTACAGGTTTGCACTGTGCGGTAATTTCGGCAGGGCGCTTCAATTTAGCCTCCACTGCTTTCAGATGCTCCAGGTAGCACTCAATGGTCGTACAGGAGATATTCTGAAATTGAAGGCCTTCCCCGTCAGCTACTTTGCTGTTCAGGTTAATTGCTTTTGCGATCTCGGTGTTAATCAGTTTAGTTACGTCAGTACTTGAAGTAATTTCCTGCTGGTACACCTTCTTCTCGATGTTCTCCAATAAATTGCGGATGTCCAGTTGTTCCATGGTGTTGATATTTTTAAATTTTTACTTATCAATAGAGTCGGCAGGTCTCTGCTCAGGATACGGTCCTGAGTTGGCTGCGTTAACCCACAAAAGGATTGTTAATAAAAGAATAATATGGCGCTTTCAGCACCGGAAGCATGCATAGGCATAGGTTGGCGATGGCTGGCATGCAGGGGGCGGCTGTTGGCTGAGGGGGTGACCGCTCCCTAAAAAATTATACTTCTATACTGGGGTGAGTGTTACAGTAAAAAGCCTAAAAAATAAAATATTTAATTATTTACGATAGTCACTCTGAGAAGGCACGGAAGCCGGGTTCAAGAAGCATAAAAAGCATGGCTATACCTGTTGCCTCTGCGGCGAACAAGGTATAGCCATGCTTTAAGTTTCGTATTGGCTGAGCCTTAGCTGGCAGTGGCCTCTTTCTTCTCGTCGGCTTTCCTTTTGTTGGCCTGTCTTGGGCGGCTGTTGCCGTAGGTGCCTTTTACGATTTTACCTTTCTTTGTTTTTTTATCTCCTTTTCCCATGTTGTATTGGTTTTAATGGTTGTAGCTAGCAACCCATACATACGGAAGCGGAGAGCTGCAGTTCAGGCTTTTTTTTAAGTTAAATCATCTTCAGGAACTGTGGGTGTAGGCTGTGCGGCGCAGACATAAATCTGTGTGTGGCTATACCTGTAAATAGTAACAGAAAGCTAAACCTTTTTACAGCTGCAGGTGTTTCAAAAGGATGCCACGTTGCATGCTATGGCTAAATGTCAGGTATAGCGCCAAAGGCTAAAAAGCCTTCTGAATGCGACAGGGTATTTGTATCTTTACATCGTATAAAAATCAGTTCGTCATGCGTGGGCTTTATCCTGCCTGCGCTATACTCTATGGCAAACACATCCGAAAATAGCCTCGAAACACTCGACCCGCGCCAGCACATCATCATCAAAGGCGCCCGCGTGCATAATCTCAAAAATCTCAGTGTGGCTTTGCCGCGCAACAAATTCATTGTAGTGACCGGCCTTTCCGGCTCCGGCAAGTCATCGCTGGCTTTTGACACACTGTATGCCGAAGGGCAGCGCATGTATGTAGAAAGCCTGAGCTCATATGCCCGACAGTTTCTGGGCCGTATGGACAAGCCTGATGTGGACTACATCAAAGGCATCAGCCCGGCCATTGCTATTGAGCAGAAGGTGAGCATCAAGAACAACCGTTCTACCGTGGGTACCAGCACGGAGATCTACGATTACCTAAAGCTGCTCTATGCCCGCATAGGCAAAACCTACTCTCCAGTTTCTGGAGAAGTGGTGCAGAAGGACAGCGTAGCGGATGTGGTGGATTTTATCTTCTCGCTGGAGGACGAAGCCCGGGTTATGATCCTGGCACCGCTGCAGTTACACAAGGAGCGCACACTGGCCAAAGAGCTGGACCTGTTGCTGCAGAAGGGGTATTCGCGCATCTACGCTGACGGGCAGGTATATTTTATCGAAGAGCTGCTCGAAGAGAAAAAGCCGAAGCTGGGCAAGGAAGTGTACATCCTGGTTGACCGCGCTGTGATCTATAAATCGGATGAAGACCTGCAGTTCCGCATCGCCGACTCTGTGCAAACCGCCTTTTTCGAAGGTCACGGGGAGTGCCGCGTGAAGTATGGCGATGGCGAAGAGCGCGTGTTTTCTGACCGCTTTGAACTTGATGGCATAGTCTTCGAGGAGCCGTCGGTGAACTTCTTCAGCTTTAACAACCCTTACGGTGCCTGCCAGACCTGCGAGGGCTTCGGCAGCGTGCTAGGTATAGACCCGGATCTGGTTATACCTGACAAGAGCCTGACGGTATACGAAGGAGCCATTGCGCCCTGGCGTTCTGAAAAAATGAATGAGTGGCTGCAGCCGCTCGTGAAGAACGGCATCCGCTTTGACTTCCCGATCCACCGTCCTTTCAACGAGCTCTCTGAAAAAGAGCAGGAGCTGCTCTGGACCGGCAATAAATATTTCGAAGGACTTAACGACTTCTTTAAGCACCTGCAAGCGCAGACGCACAAAATACAGTACCGCGTGATGCTGTCGCGCTACCGTGGCCGCACCACCTGTCCTGACTGCAAAGGTTCCCGCCTGCGCAAAGACGCCAGCTATGTGAAGATCAATGATAAAAGCATCACTGATCTCGTGCTAATGCCGATAACACAGTCGCTGTCGTTTTTTGAGAACATGCAACTGACCGAGCACGAGCGCAATGTGGCCGAGCGATTGGTAACGGAAGTGACCAACCGCCTGGGTTACCTGGTGCGGGTGGGCTTGGGTTATCTGACCCTTAATCGACTTTCCAACACATTGTCAGGCGGGGAAAGCCAGCGTATCAACCTGGCGACTTCGCTGGGCAGTGCGCTGGTAGGCTCCATGTATATCCTGGATGAACCAAGCATCGGTTTGCACCCCAAAGACTCTGAGCAGTTGATAGGTGTGTTGCGCTCTTTGCAGAAGTTGGGCAACACCGTAATTGTGGTGGAGCACGAAGAGGAAATGATGCGTGCCGCTGACCAGTTGATCGATATAGGTCCGGAAGCTGGCTCTGGTGGCGGTAACCTGATGTTCCAGGGTACGCTGGAAGAAATGACCCGCACCGCCGATACTTATACTGCCAAGTACCTGAGCGGAGAGATGGAAGTATCGGTGCCGGCACAGCGCCGCAAGTGGCGCAATGCCATTGAGATTCAGGGAGCCCGCGAGAATAACCTCAAAAACCTGCATGTAAAGGTGCCGCTGGGTGTCATGACCGTGGTGACAGGTGTGAGTGGTTCCGGAAAGTCAACCCTGATCAAAAAGATACTGGCACCGGCCATGATGAAGCTGCATGGCAACACAGCCGAGGCTACTGGTAAGTTTGATAAGCTGGCCGGTGACTACAACAAGATCCGTCACGTCGAGTTCGTGGACCAGAACCCAATTGGCAAATCGTCGCGCTCCAACCCGGTAACCTACGTGAAAGCATACGATGCCATTCGTACGCTATACGCTGACCAGCCGCTGGCTAAGTCACGCGGGTTTAAGCCGTCGCACTTCTCGTTCAACATTGAGGGCGGTCGCTGCGAGGTATGCCAGGGCGAGGGACAGGTGAAGATCGAGATGCAGTTCATGGCCGACATTTACCTGACCTGCGAGAGCTGCAACGGCCATCGCTTTAAGCAAGATGTGCTCGATGTCAAGTATAAGGAGAAGAGCATCTCAGAAGTGCTGGATATGACCATCGCCGACAGCATCGACTTCTTTGCCGACCAGCCGAAGATCATCGAAAAGTTGAGGCCACTGAACGATGTGGGCTTAGGCTACATCCGTCTGGGGCAGTCGAGCAATACTTTGTCGGGTGGTGAGGCGCAGCGCGTGAAACTGGCGTCCTTCCTGACCAAAGGCGTGCAGGCGCACCAAGAGGATATTCTCTTTATTTTCGATGAGCCGAGCACCGGTCTGCACTTCCACGACATCAACAAACTGCTGCAGTCTATCAATGCACTGATTGAGAACGGCAACACTGTTGTCATCATCGAGCACAACATGGACATCATCAAATCAGCTGACTGGATCATTGACCTGGGGCCGGAAGGTGGTACAAACGGAGGGCACCTGCTCTTTGAAGGTACGCCGGAGGAGATGGCCAAGCTGGAAGATAACCATACAGCCAGGTTCCTGAAGGAGAGACTATAGGTATAAAGTATAAGAGCCGCGGCATAAGCAATTGTCGCGGCTCTTGTTTTTGAGGTATAGCTTAAGGCAGGTATACCTTAATTTGTTAACTTGCCGTACGGGTGTAAATCAAGATAAATCAATAGCTACTATAAAACATGAGAAAACGAATTGTTGCAGGCAACTGGAAAATGAATAAGACCTACGAGGAGGCGCTTTCGCTGGTATCGGAGATTGATAACATGGTGAAAGACGAGGTAAACGGCGATGTGACCGTGATCGTGGCGCCTCCGTTTCCGTTTCTGCAGAGCGTGGGCAAGCTGACGCAGGGCAATGACCTGATGCACCTGGCTGCGCAAAACGTGAGCGAGCACGACAGCGGCGCTTATACCGGTGAGGTATCGGCAGCCATGCTGAAGTCGGTAGGGGTGCAGTATGTGATCATCGGGCACAGTGAGCGCCGCATGTACCACCACGAAGACGCCCAGGCGCTTTATAAAAAACTGAAAGCAGCCATTGCGCAAGGTATAACACCGATCTTCTGCTGCGGTGAGCCACTGGAGGAGCGCGACGCCGACCGTCATTTTGACTATGTAGGCAAGCAGCTGCACGACAGCCTTTCCTACCTGAGCAATGAGGAGTTCGATAAAGTGGTGATTGCCTATGAGCCGATCTGGGCTATTGGTACCGGTCGCACCGCCAGCAGCCAGCAGGCACAGGAAATGCACGCTTACATCCGGGAGCAGCTTTCACGCATGTTCGATGCTGAGGCGGCTTTCAACTGCTCAATCCTGTACGGAGGCAGCTGCAACCCAGGCAATGCAAAAGAATTGTTTTCCCAGCCGGACGTGGACGGTGGCCTGATTGGGGGCGCCTCACTTAAGTCAAGAGACTTTACTGATATTATCAAATCGTTCTAATACCGGATAACACAGGAAAAAAGGCTGCCAGCTATATAGTTGGCAGCCTTTTTTATTGCAGATATAGTTATATTTGGCTAAATTATCTGTTATGATTCTAATAATATCCTTTTGGCTTTCGCTGCTTTCGTATTTAGCGGCGCCACAGCCGGCAGCTGAGCCATCTGTAAGGGTGGCTGGTAACGACATTTGCCGCATTTATGGCTCTGTATACCTGGAGCGTGACCCGAAGTATAAAAATACAGCCGCCTATACGGTATACCTGGGCGATGAAGAAGCCTTTGCCTCTATGGTAGTATACCGCGAGAGCAACAAACTATTTGCCGACGGAACAGGCATCTGGCACATTACCAATAAAAAAGCCTTCGCTGACCACGTGCTTTACGTGACTGATAACCGAAATTTCGCTGATTTTACTGTACATTTTACCAACGTGCGCTCTTACGCAGCGTGCCGCCCTTAATTATCACACATGGATTTTATAGAAGTAGCCCTGAAAGTAAGCCCCGATTTTGCCGACATCTTCACTGCCGAAATGGGAGAACTGGGTTTTGATGCCTTCGAAGACACAGCCGAAGGCTTTAACGCTTACATTGACGAAGACAAGTTTGATCAACACGAACTGGATAACATGCTGGCCCGCTATGCTGGCTACGTCACAGCGGAGTACCAGGTACAGAAAATTGAGCGCCAGAATTGGAACACCGAGTGGGAACGCAATTTCGAGCCGCTCTTCATCGGGGGGCAGGTGTCGGTAAGGGCATCGTTCCACGAAAAACCAGCCGAGGCTAAGTATGACATCGTGATCAACCCGAAAATGTCCTTTGGCACAGGCCACCACGAGACGACCACGCTGATGATCGAGAACCAGCTAACACTGGACCACCAGGGTAAGCGTGTGCTGGATATGGGCTGTGGCACTGGTATACTGGCTATCATGGCAGGTGAATTGGGCGCTTCTGAAATCGTTGCCGTAGAAATAGAAGACTGGACAGTTGAGAATGCCCGCGAGAATGCAGAGCTAAACGGCTACACAGGTATAGACGTGCGACTAGGCGGTGCTGAAACAATTGAAGGAGACCAACCCTACGACATTATCCTGGCTAACATCAATCGCAACGTGCTGCTCGAGGACATGCCGGCTTATGTAGCAGTGCTGAAACCAGAAGGTACGCTGCTGTTGAGTGGCTTCTATACTGAAGACCTTCCCGCACTGCAGGAACGTGCGGAGGAACTGGGCCTGACCTATGTATCCCACCGAACAAAGAACAACTGGGTGTCTGCTATTTTTAAGAACAGCTAATCGAAATCCTTCCGACCTATGAAATATAAACTTCTACCCTTTTTATTTTTTCTGGCTGTGTTTGCAGCACAGGCCCAGACCAAGCTAGCCACTGACCCGGCACAGTATATCACGGATGCCAAGAACATGCTGGTGACCGGGAAGGCCAAAAATGCCGAAGCACTTGGTGCTGCCTTGGAGAGCGTATGGGGCAACCAGCGCCTTTCTGACAAGCAGAAGCAGCAGGTGATCGACATTTCGCAACTGATGTACCGTAAGAAGATGCGCGTCAATCCGCATTACGAAAATTTCTATGAGATGCTGGTGGGGGCTGTGAACCATCACAACATGCGCGGTGCCCAGATTGACAACATGCTGGAAGTGGTGGCTAAGGCTGTGCAGCAGGACGAAGGTACAGCCCTCGACCGTTTCTTTCAAACCAGCAGCAGCTACCTGAGTTCCGGCATCCTATACCAGAACAAGCAGTATACCCTGCGCACCGTTGGAGGAAGCGTAAGCTTTGCCTACGAAGGCAAGGCCGCTCCGAAGGATAAGGAGAAGTCAGCAGAGGTGAGCGACTGGGATAGTTTTTCGTGGGATGATGAGGTAGCTGGTGAAAGCAGCGAGGCTACCGCCGACGACTGGGGCGATGCATGGGAAACACCCAAGCCCGCAGCCAAAAAAGTAGATCCGAAGGTGGCCGAGAAGAAGCGCCGCGACGACTTTAAAAAGATGTTCGTGCCTGCCCAGCCGAAGGTAAGCGGACCGGTACTGAAGTTGGAAAATGTGAACCTCAGCTTTGCCACCATCCACGACTCCACCGCGATCATGAAAACGAGTGGACACCTGATGCTGGCCAACAACCTGTTTGTCGGTGAGGGCGGGTCATTCTCGTGGGAAGTAGACGGCAAGCCTGTTTCAGCCGCATTTAAAGCCTTCAATTTTGATATTACAGCGGCAGCCTTCAAAGTGCCTGATGCTACCATCACTTACAATGCAGTGCTTGATGCCCCAATAGAGGGTGTGTTTGAGTTCAGGAGCGCGAAAGCTGGCAACAATGGCGAGAAATCATACCCACGCTTTGCATCTTTCACGAATGATGCGAAAGTAAAAAGCTTGGGCAAAGATATTGTCTATACCGGTGGCTTCACGCTGGCCGGTGACCTGATTGGTAGTAAACCCCTTGACGGCAGTGTATCGGCCCTGGCTGTGTTGGAAGACGGGAAAAAGAAATTCCGGTCTATGGCGCACAACTACAACTTAAACGATTCTATCATATTCGCCAACAGAGCCTACGTAGCTATTTACCAAAACCAGCGGCGGGACTCGCTGACGCATCCGGCCATGCAGTTGCGCTACTCCAAGCCAACCCGCGAACTGGTGCTGACCCGCGACAAGGGTGTGTATAGCAAGACGCCATTCTACGACAGCTATCACAAGTTTGAGATCACAGCCGAGCGCCTTGCCTGGAACCTGGGTACGCCGCATGTCAACTTCTCGATCCTGAATACCAAAACCCTGATACCGGTACAGTTAGAGTCGGCACAGTACTTCTCCAACATGCGCTTTCAGCAGTTAGTTGGGGTGGCCAGTTTCCACCCGCTGCAGGTGCTGGTGTCGTATGCGGCCAAGGCCAAGACCAATGACTTCTATGCCTATGATGTAGCGAAGGCTTCGAAACTGAACGAGAAAGCGGTGCAGGAAGCTGCCATCAGTTTGGCCCGCGAGGGTTATCTGACCTACGATGGGCAGTCACACTTTATATCCCTGAAGCCAAAAGCCTGGCATTATGTGGGCTCTGCCCAGAACCTGAGCGACTACGATCACCTGGTGATCAAGTCGGTGGTGCCATCCGGCCGCAATGCTACCCTCAACCTGAGCAATAACCGCCTGACTGTGCGTGGTGTAGAGAAGATGGCATTCAACAACGACTCCTCTTCGGTATACGCCGTCCCTGATAGCAATATTGTGCACCTGCTTGACAACCGCAATATGGAGTTCGGGGGTAAACTTTACGCCGGCCGCCTTAATTTCAGAGGCTCCCAGTTCAAGTTCGATTACAATGAGTTCATGATCGATATGCAGAAGCTGGATACGGTTGCTTTTGTAACGAAGAAGCGCCGCACGGTAGGCAAGAAGAAAGAACTGGAGCAGGTGATGACCAGCCGGTCTGGTAACATGTCCGGTAAACTGTATATCAACAAGCCAAACAATAAGTCGGGCCGCAAGCACTACCCGGAGTATCCGAAATTTGACTCTCCAATGGGTGGACAGGTGGCCTTTGCCAGACCAGACGTACTGGGAGGAGCCTATGACAGCACTGTCTATTTCGACATCCCTTCTTATAAACTCGACAGTTTGAGCAAGGGCAAAAGCATGATCGGGTTCAGCGGTACCTTCCATTCGGGAAGCATCTTTCCGCCGATCAAGACCAAGCTGACCATGATGCCCGATGAGACCCTAGGTTTCTACTACCAGCCGGGCCCTAACGGATTGCCGGCTTTCGGTGGTAAAGGTATAGCCTACGACACCATCATGATGAGCTCCGAAGGTATACAGAGCCGGGGCACACTCAAGTACCTGACCTCAACCTTTGAAGCGCCGGAGTATACCTACTACCTCGACAAAATAGTAACTCAGAAAGGAGCCAGTGCAAAGATGGAAGCAGGAGGTGGCGAAGCTAACTTCCCGGTAGCAAGCCTGGGGCACTATGAAATGATCTGGATGCCGAAGCAGGACACTATGTACGTGATGGCCTCTGCCCAAGACCCAATGAAGATTTACAAAGAAGAGTTCAAGTTCACGGGTACGGCCAAACTCTCACCGGGCGGCTTGTATGGCGACGGTGAAGTGGACAACGCCGATGCCAACATCGTGTCGAAGAAGCTGTCCATCAAAGGGCGTAGCCTGTCAGGCAACAATGCGCAGATGATCGTGAAGTCGGACGTAGAAGGCAAGCCGGCCATGAAAGCGACAGATATGGCAATCACCTATGACCTGGACAAGCGCTTTGTGGAGTTTGGCAGTGAGCAGAAGGGGGTAGCCAGTATAGAATTCCCGAAAGCGCAGTACAAGACTTCGATGAGCCGCGCTACCTGGGATATGAAGCAGCAAAAGGTAAGCCTGGCAGCTGATGGTGCAGGAGGGAAAAACTACTTTTACTCGCTGCATCCGGAGCAGGACGGCCTTTACTTCAGCGCAGCTACAGGTGAGTATGACCTGAAAGTAAACTCTATTCTGGCTGGCGGTGTGCCTTATATACCTGTAGGTGATGTGCACATTATACCTGACAGCGGCAAAGTAGCCGTAGCGGCAGGTGCTACCATTACCACGCTGCGCAATGCACGTGTGATGGCTGACTCCCTGCAGCAATTCCACAAGCTGTATGCCGGCAACATTGACGTATTGTCACGTAACGCCTTCAGTGGTACAGCGGTGCACGATTATCAAAATGCTGCTTCCGATTCGTTCAAGCTGCAATTCGCAGATTTCGTGTACAAGGAGCACCAACTGAAGAAGAAGTCAAACATCAACACGACCTATGCGCAGGCGCTGGTTCGTGATACCGATAACTTCTACATCTTCCCGCATATCCGCTACAGAGGTAACGTGAAGATGTATGCTTACCGGCCGCACATGGATTTTGACGGCGACCTGAAGCTGAACTTCACCGGAAACGAAGAAGACTCAGACTGGTTCCCGTTCAAGCGCGACTCTCTGAACCCGGACAATGTGCGCATCCCGATCATGAAACAGAAGGCCCCGGACGGAAACCAGCTGTACACGGGCCTGCACCTGTCGCGCGGTACGTTCAAGCCTTACAACACCTTTGTTTCCAAAAAGCAGTACGATGACGACCTGGATATCTTTACCGTAAGTGGCGACTTGTCTTATGATAAAGCGAACAGTGAGTTTAAGATCACCGATGCTGCCCGATCAGTTGCCGGATCTTATGAAGGCAACGAGCTGCGTTACAACGAAGGCACTAAAACCGTGACCTTTGAAGGCAAGCTAAACCTGGTAAACTCACTCAAAGACTTCGGTATAGAGTCGGCAGGTACAGGTATAGCCAAAACCGACAGCGGCTACTACGCTGTCGATGCCTTGATGGCCTTTGACATGAACATGCATTCGCAGGTGATCAGTGCGCTAGGCAAAAAGCTAAACGAAACTGCTATACGCGGAGGCGGTGACCAGGCGAGTGCTGAAGAGATGCTTTACAAACTGGGTAATATTATCGGCAACCGCGATGCGCAGCGCTACCGTGAGCAAGGCGGACTGATCACTTTGCCAAAGCTTTCGAACAAGTTGGTGCGCAGCATGGTGTTCCACAATGTAGACCTGCGCTGGTCCAACAAGACCAATGCCTGGTACAGCGTAGGAAAGCTAGGCCTGTCTAATGTGCTGAAAGAAGAAATAGGGGCTGACATGGACGGCTTTATGGAGATCAAGCAGGACCTGAACGGTGAACCAGTGGTGAACCTATACCTGCAGGCCGATCCGTATACCTGGGTGTTCATGAGCTATCTGGAAAACGGCCTAGTAATCGTATCATCTGATGCTGATCTGAACAAGACCATCCGCTCCAAAGCCAGTGGTGGCCGCAGCCGCAAGTTCGGTATGTACATGGGCGAGAACATCGACAAGAACCGTTTTGTGGATCAGTTTAAACATGACTACCTGGACGGCAAAGACGCATTTAGAATGGCAACCCAGGCACCAGTAGCAGAGCAAGGAGGGTTTAATGTTGCCGAAGACGAAGTAGAGGATACCAGGAAGAAAAAGAAGAAGAAAAAAGGAAATGTGGAGGAGGAGGAAGGCTGGCAATAACCGATACCTGCACTCCGGCCGTATAGGGAAAGATAGCTCCCTTTTGGATATTAAATTAACAAGTCCCTATATTTGGGTTCTTTTAGATTAAAAAATCACACGCAAACTGCACTTAACTTTGTTAAGTATAGTTAATGCAAACAAAAAGCTGACACACGCGTCATGAACATACTTTTAATTGCCGCTTTATTTATAGTAGCATACCTGATCGGATCAATCTCTACCGCCGTCTGGATCGGCAAAGCTTACTACGGAATTGACATTCGCCAGCACGGTAGTGGTAACTCCGGAGCAACAAATACATTCCGGGTGTTGGGCAAAAAGCCGGGCACTATCGTGATGCTGATCGACATTTTTAAGGGGTGGGTGGCTACTTCGCTGGCAGCTTTATTGGTGATATTCAATGCGATTCCGGCTGAGGATTTGATCATCTATCAATTGGCAATGGGTGCACTGGCAGTGGTAGGTCATATCTTTCCGGTATACGAGCGCTTCAAGGGCGGAAAAGGAGTGGCAACTTTGCTAGGTATGATGCTGGCCATACACTTGGAAGTGGCACTGATGTGCATGGTTATTTTTGTGATCGTCCTCTTTACATCCAGGTATGTGTCGCTCGGGTCTATGATCGCTGCACTTGCATTCCCGATACTCTTATTACTCCCGCGCTTCCATCCTGACAACCCGATTCTGATCATATTCGGATTTGTGGTATTTGCCGTGGTGGTATTAACGCACCGTAAGAACATCAACCGCCTGATAAACGGCGAAGAAAGCAAAGCCAACATTAAGCTGGGGCTCCGCAAATAGGTATAGCAGATAGGTACAAGCATTCTAAAAGCCACTCTTTCCCAAGGGTGGCTTTTTTCGTACCTTTAGGGCAAGACATTTATCTAGACTATGAATCAATATATCACTGACAACAAAGACCGATTTATAAACGAACTGCTGGACATGCTGCGCATACCTTCCGTAAGCGCCGACCCTAAGTTTAAGCAGGATGTATTGCGCACAGCTGATTTTGTAGCCCAAAAGCTGCGCGAAGCTGGTGCTGACAAGGTGGAACTGTGTGAGACCGGCGGTTACCCGATTGTATATGGCGAGAAAGTAGTAGACCCTTCTTTGCCTACAGTACTGGTATACGGTCACTATGATGTGCAGCCTGCTGACCCTTACGAACTATGGCACTCGCCTCCATTTGAGCCTGTGATCAAAGACGGCAAGATATACGCCCGCGGTGCCTGTGACGACAAAGGCCAGATGTACATGCACGTGAAGGCATTTGAAGTGATGATGCAGAACAACGCCCTGACCTGTAACGTGAAGTTCATGATCGAGGGTGAAGAAGAAGTGGGCTCTGCCAACCTGGCTACGTTCGTGAAGAACAACAAAGAAAAGCTGGCCGCCGATGTGATCCTGATATCTGACACTGGTATGCTGGGCAATGACACGCCTTCTATTACAACTGGCCTGCGTGGTATGAGCTACGTGGAGGTAGAGGTGACTGGTCCGAATCGTGACCTGCACTCTGGGCTATACGGTGGTGCTGTGGCGAACCCGATCAACATTTTGTGCCAGATGATCGCCTCGATGCATGACGAGAACAACCACATCACTATACCTGGCTTCTATGACAATGTGCAGGAGCTAAGCCAGGAGGAACGTGCCGAGATGGCCCGTGCCCCTTTCAGCCTGGATAAGTATAAGCAGGCACTCGACCTGCCGGATGTACACGGTGAAGAAGGCTACACGACCATGGAGCGCAACTCCATCCGTCCGACACTGGATGTGAACGGCATCTGGGGCGGCTACACCGGGGAAGGAGCCAAAACGGTTATTCCTTCGCAGGCCTTTGCTAAAATCTCGATGCGCCTCGTACCGAACCAGACATCTGAAGAGATCACAGAGAAATTCAAGAAGCACTTCGAAAGCATTGCGCCGAAAAGCGTAAAAGTGGTAGTTCGTCCGCACCACGGTGGTGAGCCAGTGGTGACGCCTACCGACTCGGTAGCTTACCAAGCCGCTGCAAGAGCCTATGAAGATACTTTTGGTGTAAAGCCGGTGCCGGTACGCAGCGGTGGATCTATTCCGATTGTGGCTATGTTCAAATCTGAACTTGGTCTGGATTCGGTGCTGATGGGCTTCGGTTTGGACACAGATGCGATCCACTCACCAAACGAGCACTTCGGTGTATTCAACTTTATGAAAGGTATAGAGACGATCCCGCAGTTCTATAAATACTATGCGGAGATGAGCAAGTAAGCATCTTCGCAAAAGAATAACAGCCCTGTTACTTAACTGAAGTAGCAGGGCTGCTTTGTTTTTGGGTATAGCGGTTTAAGCTATAGCGGACTGCCCTTACCAGTTACCCGGCCGGCGTGAAGGTAACATAAAGCCAATGGAGAGTTGCCACACGAGGTTGCGCTGGCTTAGGTCTGCTTTAGGAAATGGACGCAGACTGGCTGTGTGACGTACGTTCAGAAAGAAACCGCTCTCGAGCATCAAGCCACCGCCTATAGCATAGCCGGCATCAAAGCTGTTAAAGTCATCCCGGCTGAAATCTTCGCGACCAAGAACTACAGGAGGGTCTATAGAGGGATCGGTGCTGACAATGTTGACCTTGTTGCCGACATTGAGCAGATAGCCCATGTAAGGGCCGGCTTCTACAAATAAAGCCGCTTTCTGCAACTTGATCATGAGGGGAAGTTCTACATAATCAAGCCTAAGGTCACCGGTGAGGGCAGTCTCAGTAGCTGTGTTTAAAGTATAGTTGTCATAGGTAAAACCTTTGCGACTGAAGTGTAGTTCGGGCTGCACTGATAAGCGGGAGGCAAACTCGTAGGCGAACACAAAAGCACCATGTATACCTGCCAGGTGGTTGATTTGGTCAGAGGGGGCATCGGAGCCAACTGCTTTGGAGAAGCCGCCCCCAGCCTTTACGCCGTAGCGGTAATACTGAGCCTGCACCGAAAGTGAAGTGACTAGCAACAAGGCCGTCAGGAGTATGATCTTTTTCATAGTTTCGGGTATAGTAAAAAATTAGGTATAGAGCTGTTGTTAATAGTACTCCTGAGGGCGGCATTTAGTTAAGAAACAGGTATAGGAGGTATAGCCGGAAACAAAAAAAGCCGCCGGGTGCTCAGCATCCGGCGGCTTTGATTACTGGAAAAGATAATTAGCGGCTCGTTGGTATTGCAAATCCCACTGTCACCATAAAGGTCGAGTGGCGGGCGTTGGTCAGGTCTCCCTCGAAGTTCACGTCTTCCTTCACAAAATCACTGAAGGCTCCGTTGTAGCGTACGCCAAAGCTGATGGCATTGTTAGCGGAGGTGAAGCCGATGCCAGCGGCGTAGCCTACCTCAAACTCAGAAAGACCTTCTTTGCTTTTCTCGTCCCGGTTAGTCGACTGCAGCGTACCGTTTATATACGTTCTGGTTTCATTGTTCACGCTCAGCAGGTATGAGGCCTGTGGACCAGCTTCGAAGTATAGCGGGCCAGCCTTAATTCTGGCTAACACAGGAACATCCAGGTAGTTGTAGTTTACCTTGCCTTCGCGTCTTCTGGTTTGACCAAGAAGACTGAATTCAGAATCCTCATTCTTAAAGCCCTTCACAGAGTATAGCAACTCAGGCTGTATCGAGAAGAAGTTGTCGACAATGCCGAAGTTGGCCATGATACCGGCATGAAATCCGACTTTGTTGTTGAAGCGGTCTTCGTCACGCAGGTCGCCTGACAGGTTAGAGATATTCGCACCACCTCGTATACCGAAGCTTGCGTTTTGTGCCTGGGCACTAAATGCAGTAGCTACTGCAAACACGAACATGAATAATAGCTTTTTCATAATTTGGAATTGGTTATTTTGGTATAATCTGAGCAATATACGTGCAGAACAATATTATTATTGAGCAAGTGGAGGGGGTATTTTTGAGGATAATGACTCATCTGTTTGAAAACCAGCTTGATAATTTTTTAGTTATTGCACTCTTTTTCGCTGCTTCTGCTTTCTCTTTCTGTAGAACAGATACACTATACTCTAGTACAGCCGATCAGTCGGTTTGTTCCAAGATATTGGTGAGCGTAGTGAATCTGTGAGTAGAGAGGAGGTGAAGCCGATATATAGCAGGAGGTATAAGGATGTCTCTTATAGAAGAAGCCCCGGCGAAAACCGGGGCTTCAGTAATATAGTTTTATTTTGTACTAATAGCGCTTTTATCTGCCGCCAAACAGGTAGCCGAGCGTCAGCATGAATACGTCATTACGATAGTTGCCTATGTTTGTGTTGTCATAAAGCTTAGAAATATCGCCATTGTAACGAACGCCAATGCTTAAGCCTAGCGGAGTAGCCTGCAAACCAATACCGGCAGCATATCCAAAACTAGTACGTTTGTAGTCATCTAAGTCTTCGGTAATAGTCGTGTTATTCAAATCCACTTCACCGCCTATCCTGAACGACACCTGTGGGCCAGCTTCAAAATAAAGCGGACCAGCATTCACACGGCCTAGCACCGGCACATCCAGGTAGTTGATTTTCCACTTCACATCATCTGCACTGGTTTCGGCACCCTTCATGGAATAAAGTACCTCTGGCTGTATCGAGAAAAAGTTGTCAACCGATAGTGGGAAGTTAGCGGTCAGACCAGCGTGTCCACCCCAGATGCGATCAAGGTTATCGGCATCAGATCCGCCAAAGCCAGCATAATTCACACCCGCCCTGATACCTAATCGTGGGCCCTGTGCATGTGCCGCAACCACTGTGGTCATGGCTAAAACGAGCATTAAAATTTTTTTCTTCATAGTAGTAAATGGTTAGTAGGTTAAGTGTATTACCGCCAGGTCTTGTCTTCTTCGGTCTAAGTTCCTGACGTCCCATATTACGCAGCCTCCCAAGAAAAGTCTAAAAAAGTTTAAGATTTTGGTTTGGATACAGTGCAATTGGGAAAGCAAATTAAAACGGTATTAAAAAGAAAAGTTCAACCCCCTTTTAGGATGTTGAACTTTGTAAGTATTTAATATATAGATAGTTGCGTTTTGAGGTGTGTTAGCCTGCCCAGCCGTCTCTGTCTAAGCTGCGGTACTGAATAGCTTCTGCTAAATGTTCAATTTTAATTTCTTCACTATCAGCCAGATCGGCGATGGTACGGCTCACTTTCAGGATGCGATCATAGGCGCGGGCCGAAAGCCCGAGACGCTCCATGGCGGTCTTCAGTAGCGTGCGTCCGGCATCAGATATCTGGCAGATCTCTTTCACCATCTGCGAGGGCATCATAGCGTTGGAGTGCATGTAATCAAATTCATGGAAGCGCTCCCGCTGAATCTCTCTCGCCCGTACTACGCGCTGTCGTATGGTCTCACTGTCTTCTGACTTCCGGGTTGCGGTCATTTCGTCAAAAGTTACAGGCGTTACTTCTACGTGCAGGTCTATTCGATCGAGCAGTGGGCCGCTCACCTTGTTGAGATAGCGCTGCACCAGGCCAGGGGCACACACGCACTCTTTCTCGGGGTGGTTGTAAAATCCACACGGGCAGGGGTTCATGCTGGCAATGAGCATAAAGTTGGCCGGAAAATCCAAGGTGGTTTTGGCTCTGGATATAGTGACACGGCGCTCTTCTAATGGCTGACGCATCACCTCCAGTGCAGTGCGCTTGAACTCTGGCAGCTCGTCTAGAAAAAGTACCCCGTTGTGAGCCAGGGAAATCTCACCTGGCTGCGGTATACCGCCACCGCCTACCAGGGCCACATCAGATATGGTATGGTGCGGTGCCCGGTATGGTCGGGTAGAAAGCAGCGAAGAAACTTCGCCCAACTTGCCTGCCACTGAATGTATTTTGGTTGTTTCCAGCGCCTCGTGCATCGACAGTGGCGGGAGGATAGAAGGTAGTCGCTTGGCCAGCATGGTTTTGCCCGCTCCCGGAGGTCCGATCATAATGACGTTATGACCACCGGCGGCGGCGATCTCCAGCGCCCGCTTGATGTTCTCCTGCCCCTGCACATCCGAAAAATCGGCCGCGTATTGGTTTGCCGAGTTCTGAAACACATCGCGGGTGTCTACTTTTACAGGTTGAATGTCTAGCTCATCATTCAGGAAGTCGATAGCCTCTTTGATATTCTCTACTCCGATCACATCCAGATTATTCACAATCGCCGCTTCACGGGCATTACGGGAAGGCAGTATGATGCCTCTAAAGCCCTCTTTTCGAGCCTGAATGGCAATCGGAAGCACGCCTTTTATTGAGCGAAGCGAACCGTCGAGAGACAGTTCCCCCATGATCATGTATTGTGAGAGCTTATCAGCCGCCATTTGTCCCCCGGCAGCCAGCATACCCATCGCGATGGTGAGGTCGTAGGCTGCACCTTCTTTCCGGATGTCGGCAGGCGCCATGTTGATGATCGTCTTCTGGCGTTTGAGCTTGTAGCCGTACTGGCCTAATGCCGATTCGATACGCTGTTCGCCTTCTTTGATGGCATTATCGGGTAGGCCAACCAGGAAGTACTTAGCGCCGGCGCTTACACTCACTTCCACGGTTACGGTATAGGCGTTCACGCCTTGTACAGCGCTGCCAAACGTCTTAATAAGCATAGGGGTTAGATGTTGATCTATAAATGCAATTTTGATAATTCAGATTCGCAACACCGCTTAGCGGTAATTGATTCCGGGGAATGGAAGTAAAAGTATGGAAAAGATAGTTATGCAGGTTACAAGGGGTAGTATTGCTATTGCAGGTATAGCTTCGCCTGTGCAGCGGGCACTCACTACACCTGCCAGCGGTCTGTGACCTTTACTACAGCGATTATGCTTTGAAATTGGTAGTAGCAAAAGTCACCCTTTGAAGGGGGCAGGGGGAGGACAATCGTGCATAAGAATCCTGAGAATCCTTGGGGTAGGGGCCCTATGTAGAGATTCAGACAGGCTATACCTCCAAGACCACTACCCGCAAATCCGCTTCTCAATCAGCAGGATCAGGATATGGATGACTTTGATGTGGATTTCTTGTACGCGGTCGGCGTAGCCCTGGTGTGGAACGCGCACTTCTACGTCGCAGAAGGCAGCCAGCTTGCCGCCGTCTTTGCCGGTGAGGCCAACCACAGTCATGCCTTTAGCCTTAGCGGCTGCGGCAGCTTTGAGTACGTTGGCAGAGTTGCCGCTGGTGCTGATGGCCAGTAATACGTCACCCTTGTTGCCTAGTGCTTCTATGTAGCGCGAAAAAACATGATCGTAGCCATAGTCATTGCCCACGCAGCTCATATGACTGACGTCGGAGATAGAGATGGCAGGTATAGCCTGCCGGTTGTTGCGGTAACGGCCGGTTAATTCTTCAGCAAAGTGCATGGCGTCGCACATGGAGCCACCGTTGCCGCACGAAAGGATCTTACCACCGGCTGCCACCGCATCAGCCATGGCATTGGCCGCTTTTTCGATGGCGGCAATATTGTTAGGGTCAGCAATAAAGTTGTTGAGCGTCTGTTGCGCTTCCTGCAGCTCCTGAAGTACGATCTGGGTCATGTATTATATTAGTTGCTCGCTACAGCCATCTCCATCCGGACAGATTCTTTGTAGCTGTTGCTTCTGTATGCTTGTTTGCGCTCATACAGATCGGCTTTCAGCTCGTTGATTTTCACCTGAGCCATGTGTCTGTCGTATTTGAGCGACGTAATGTAAAGTTTTCCAATTAACAACTTTATCAGCATTAATCCGGCGCCTACTGCTCCGAGTGCTTTGTAAAGGGTGAGCGCCTGTTCTTCAGTCGCAATCTCAAATATGGCTTTATGGTCCAGCAAGTTTGTTAGCAAAAGTGCTATAAACATAGCGTAGCAAAACACGACCACGTCAGAGAGTGTCTTAAGTTCTTTCATGCTTTAAGGTTGGATTTTGGTGCAAAACTGTTTCGGGCTAAGCTATAAAAAAATATGAATATACCGAAATGTTAAGACCAAAATTTAATTTAAAGCGATAGTTGGTAACACAAAAGCACTAAATGCTACTATGACACCAGTTGCATTTGTGTAAGTTTTGCGTACAATCCGCCGAGTTGCAGCAGCTCCTCATGACTGCCGCGCTCTACAATGCGGCCCTGTTGTAATACTACAATCTCGTCGGCGTGCTGTATGGTGCTTAGTCTATGTGCGATTACAATTGATGTTCTGTTCTTCATCAGGTTGGTCAGCGCTTCCTGTACCAGTTTCTCCGATTCCGTATCCAACGCCGAGGTTGCCTCGTCCAGAATCAGGATCGGCGGGTTCTGCAGAATAGCCCTTGCAATGCTCAGGCGCTGGCGCTGTCCGCCGGACAGGCGGCTGCCACGGTCACCGATCATGGTCTGGTAACCATCAGGCGTCTTCACTATAAATTCATGCGCATTGGCGATCTTAGCTGCCGCTATTACTTCTTCTTCTGTAGCGTCAGTTTTATTAAAGGCGATGTTATTAAAAATACTGTCATTGAAGAGGATTGACTCCTGCGTCACCACGCCCATTTTGTCGCGCACAGACTCCATGGTATAGTCACGTATGTCGTGCCCGTCGATCAGGATAGCTCCTGCAGTCGGGTCGTAGAAGCGCGGAATCAGGTCGGCCAGGGTTGATTTGCCCCCGCCGGAAGGACCAACCAGTGCCACGGTCTTGCCTTTCTCAATGCTGAGGTTGATGTCCTGCAGCACAGCATGATCGCCGTAGCTGAAGCTCACATCCCGGAACTCGATCTCGTGACGGAACTCCGGCAGTACCTTCGCATTGGGCTTGTTCTTTACCTGTGGCTCTGTGTCGATCACCTGCAGGATGCGGTCGCCGGATACCAGGCCACGCTGTATGTTGCTGAATGCCGCAGACATGGCCTTCGCCGGCACGAGCACCTGCGAGAACAGGATAATGTATGTTATAAACTCTGCTGCGCTCAGTTCTGACTCCTGATTCAGCACCATGGTGCCACCAAAGTATAGGAGCAAGGCAACTACCGTCACACCCATAAACTCCGAGAACGGAGAAGCAAGATCACGCTTGTAGGCAATAGAGCGTTGTAAGCGAGCGTAGCGACTATTCTGGTCATGGAACTTGTCGAGGATATACGGTTCAGCATTAAAGGCTTTGATCACCCGGATGCCGCTCAGCGTTTCATCAATAATAGTCAGGATAAAGCTCAGTGACTCCTGGCCTTGCTGGGCGGCCCGCTTCAGGCGCTTGGCTATACCTGCGATGAGTATACCTGAAAGTGGAAGAAGAATCAGTGTGAAAAGCGTGAGCTTCACCGACATGGTAAAGAGTACAACAAAGAAAGCGATAATAGAGATCGGCTCCCGGATAACCACCGTCATCGTGTTCACCACAGAGTTTTCTACTTCCTGAATGTCCACGGTCAGGCGTGTCATCAGGTCGCCTTTGCGTTCGTTGCTGAAATACCCCATGTGCAGCTGCGTCACCCGTTCGTAAGTGGCATGGCGAATTTTCTTCACCACATGTGCCCGGAGAGCGCCTACCACCCTAAAAGCCAGGTACTTGAATAGGTTAGCCAGGAAAACCGAGATCACCACAATCACACAGACAAAAAGCAACGCACCTTGCCGTCCCTGCTCCAGGATTACCTGTCCGAAATGGAAGTTAAAGAAGTCTTTGAAATACTCGAGTGAGAGGCTAAAGTCAGGCTTGGTTGTCACCATGGTCGCAGCTTCATCGGCGCCCACTGTGCCGAAAAGCACGTTGAGTAGCGGAATGAGCAGCGTAAAGTTGAGTAGGCCGAAAATGATGCCCAATATGGTATAAATAGTATAAAGCGGCACAAAGCGGCTATAGGGCTTTGCGAACTGCAGTATCCGGAGATAAGTCTTCATGTTGATATAGGCCATCCCAACCTGTCGCAGGTATAGGAGGCTGCTCCGATTGCCGCCCGTAACACACACGGGAAGCTTGCCGGAAGTTTTTAAGTATTAATGAATTACAATATTGTAGGCTGTGCTATACCTGCGGTATGCTAAGCCGCTGCAAAGATAGCTAAATTAGGACAGGTATGTATAGCGAGCTTTTAAAACGAAAACGGGGAGCCTTTATTACCAAAGACTCCCCGTTCAGGCTATAGCTATACCTGCTGATTAAAATTCATGCAGGCGTTGGGCAATGTTCCAGCGTAGTGCCACGGAGGTAAACACAGTGTTTTTGCTCAATGTGCTTACATCAGCCTCGGTGCGGCGAATGATGCCTTTCAGGTCCACGAACAGGTTGTGCTTGAACTGATAAGTGGCCGTCAGGTCGAGGTGCAGCTGGTTGGTGGTGATGCCCTGTGCGATCTCGTGCCCATAGGGGCGGGGTCTTAAGTTATAGTCCAGGTTCACGTTGTTACCCCAGTTGATGGTGTCGCCTTCTGGCGTAATCTCGTCCTGGCCAAAGCGGGTAGCAATGGCCTTGCCCACCAGCTGGAGGCGTGGAAGTGGCTGGTAGCGTGCTATACCTACAAACTCATACAGGTTGGCGCCCATCGGGTGGGCCAGTGGCTGGCGGTTGTGCTGGTAGTTGGAGCTGCCGTCGCGGTGCTGATAGGTATAGGGACGGATGATATTCACCTCACCCTGCAAGTCTAAATTAGAAAGACCGAATGCATCGATGTACTTCGCTCCGATCTGACCGGCTTGCTTGTTGGCCCACCAACCGTTGCCGCCTGTTACTTCGTCTAGCACAAACTCGTCGAGCACCAGTTGGCCATAAAGCTGGGCTGTGTTGAAGAGGTTCCAACGGAAATCAAGACCAAGCAAGGCATTGTCTTGGCTGCCCAGGTTGTGCTCTACACTACGGTAGAAAATCACAGGGTTGAGGTACTGCAACTCAAACTTGCCTCGCTCACGACCAAAGATGATCTGCTCAAACAGGCCCAGGTTGAAATTGTCGGTGATGTTGATGCCCAGGCGGTGCAAGGCCATGTACTTCTTAGGCAGCAGGCGGTCGCCGCCCCCTCTGCGACGGTAGTCTGCGGTCAGCTCCTGGAAGAGGTTCATATAGTGCAGGCGCCATACGCGGGTGTTCAGTTTCAGGAAGAAAGCTGGCGGAGCGTAGTCGGAGTATACCAGTGAGCGGTAGCCGTCGCCGATGAAGTGGCGGTCGTGACCCAGCTGTATTTCCACGTGCTTCGAAAGGGAGTAGTTCATGTAGCCGCGAGCTGTCAGGAAGTCGTAGCCGTCGCCTTTGAAATCTTTCCAAAGTCCTTCATGCGGCACCACGCCATCACGACGAATGCGGTCTACCACATAGTCGGCAAAGCGTGCCTGGTTCTCTCCAATAAAGGTATAGAAGCCGAAGCGGTTGTCAATGCTACCCTCTAGCTGTACACCCCTGGTGTTGACGTAGC
Source organism: Pontibacter sp. LHS1 (assembly GCF_058932855.1). Taxonomy (NCBI): domain Bacteria; kingdom Pseudomonadati; phylum Bacteroidota; class Cytophagia; order Cytophagales; family Hymenobacteraceae; genus Pontibacter; species Pontibacter sp. LHS1. The sequence continues at coordinate 17,041 of NZ_JBZYWF010000009.1, read as the reverse complement.
GGACGCCGCTGCTCTCGCTGTCGTTGCCCAGCTCCAGGTGCAGCACCGGGTTCACACGGAGGGTAAAGTCCTCGGAATCGTAATGGTAAAGGTCTGTTTTATTGCGGTAAAAAGTGTTGAAGATCGGGCGCTCGCTGATGTTGTCGTTTGCCTGGGTGGTGTAGTTCCAGTTGTCGTTGAGCAGGTACTGGATGTTGAACATATCGGCATTAGAGCGCGGCTCACCTATGGCAGCTTCGGCTAGTTCGGCGACCTCTCTGCGGCCGATCGGGCGCACGTTGGTGTGCAGCTGCGGTACTTTTGTACCCAGTTTGATCTGGTAGCGGTCGATCAGGTGGTAGGTATCGCGGTCGTAAGGCACGTACACATCCTGCGCCTGCACGGTAGGTATAGCCAGCAGACTAAGTGCCATAGCGGCAAATATATTTCTCATAAGAGGAAAGTTCTAATCAGGGGAAAGCGATTTGTAAGGTACTTATTTAGAATTCACAATATTAACAAAAACACATGAAATTGCATGATGCAGATTGCCGAAAGCAGGTATAGGTCAGCCTTATACAGGTATAGCATCTGCCGGGTTTAACGTTTTTGGCGGCCGGAGATTGTCGTACGCCCGAAAGACCTTATCTTTAGGTCATTAAAAACAGCCATGTCCATGCAAAACGATAACCTGCATATACTCACAGCAACCCCTTCGCTTGCCAACCATTTTGTAGCCGAACTACGCGACGTATCGGTGCAGCACGACAGCCTGCGCTTCCGTCGTAATCTGGAGCGACTGGGTGAGCTGCTGGCCTACGAGATATCCAAAACGCTGCCTTACGAATCCCGCGACATCGTAACGCCACTGGCTACGACGCAAACTCAGCTGCTGACAGCTCAACCGGTGCTGGCCACTATTTTGCGGGCCGGATTGCCTATGTACAACGGCATGCTTAACTACTTCGATAAGGCCTACAGTACGTTTGTTGGGGCTTACCGGGTAGAAGAGCAGAACACTGAGTTGCAGATCAACATGGAGTACCTGGCCTCGACAGACCTGCACGACAAGATCCTGATCCTGGCAGACCCGATGCTGGCCACGGGGCGCTCCCTGGTAAAGTCTTATAAAGGAATGCTGCGCCACGGCAAGCCGGTGCAAGTGCACATTGCGGCTGCCATAGCCTCACCGGAAGGGATAGCTTATGTGCAGCAGGAGGTGCCGGAGGCGCATATCTGGCTTGGTGCCATGGATGATCACCTGAACGAAAACTTCTATATAGTACCTGGTCTGGGCGATGCCGGCGATCTGGCTTTCGGTCCGAAGGTATAGGTATACCTACCAGCTATGATCAGGCCCTATACTCCAACCGACCGGGAAGCGCTTCTGCAAATACTGCGACTCAACACGCCAGCTTACTTTGCGCCTGAAGAGGAAGCCGACTTTGTGCTATACCTGCAGGAGCGTAGGGAAGACTACTTTGTGATAGAAAAGGGAGGAGAGTTGGTGGGTGCCGGCGGCATCAATTACTTCGATGGCTATACCTGGGCCAGGCTATCCTGGGACCTGATTCACCCTGCATTTCAGGGCAAAGGTATAGGGCGGGAGCTCACGCTGTTTCGCATCTCAAGGTTGAAGGAAAAGCCCGCTATGCAATGGCTGCAGGTACGGACAAGTCAGTTGGTGTATCCATTTTACCAGAAGCTTGGCTTTGAGCTGGAGAAAGTGGAGCAGGACTTTTGGGCGAAGGGAATCGACCTATATCAAATGAAAATGAATCTGGGCGCTTAGAGCCTGCACATAATTAAACTCGCATCAGCGTTCAGTAGGGGATTGGAGGAGCTTCTCAAATACATGTCGGTATACCTGATCAGCATGGTCAAGTTCATTGGCGGGCCTTTGGCAGGGATGTCGCTGGGTATGGCTTACCTCGAAACCGTGCTCCTGACCGTAGCCGGCATGATGACCAGTGTGCTGGTGTTTTCATTTGTTGGGAGAGAAGCTGCCCGGTGGTATTCCCGGTATCGGCGAAACTACAACCGACCAGTTTTTAGCCGCAGGAGCCGCCGGGTGGTGCGTATCTGGCGCAACTTTGGCGTTGTGGGCGTTGCCTTCTTCACGCCGCTATTTCTTACACCTGTTTTCGGTACTGTGGTAGCTGCAGTGTTTGGCGTGCCACGTCGCCAAATCTTCCTGCACATGCTCTGGAGCGGCACCATGTGGGGCTTTGTTTTGACAGGCCTGGTGTATCGTTTTCAGGAAGTAGCGCTGGAGTATCTGTAAACAAAAACACCCCGCCACATCGGGCAGGGTGCTTATCTTATCTCTTCTTCTTTTTCGTCTTTTGCCAGAACGAGGCTCTGGGGTCGCGCTTGCTCTCCGGGCGCTTTTTAGGTATAGCTTTCTTCTCGTGGAAGGCACCCTTAAAGTCTGGGTTCTCGCTGCGCTTCTGGTGGTCAATGTCACGGGCGATGGCCTGCTGCTCTTCAAAAGTGATATCGTGAATTTTTACTTCCGCAGGCATTGGCTCCTCTGGTATCTGCATCCGTATCAGTTTCTCGATTTTCCGGATATGGTACATCTCCGCAGGGTTCGCAAAGGTAATGGCGGCGCCCACATTCTCGGCACGACCGGTACGGCCGATGCGGTGGACGTAGTCTTCGTATACAAAAGGCACGTCAAAGTTGATCACATGGCTCACCATCGTCACGTCTATACCTCTGGAGGCTACATCGGTGGCTACCAGAAAGCGGACTTCACCTCCTTTGAAGGCCTCCATGGAGTTAATGCGCGTGTTCTGCCCCTTGTTGCCGTGGATGGCACGCACTTCGCCGTACCCGCGCCGCTCTAAGAATTTGGCCACGTTCTCTGCGTTTTTCTTGCTTCGGGTAAAAATAATCACCCGGTTGAAAGTGTCTTTGTCCTGAATGAGGTGCTCCAACATGGCGATTTTGGTGCGCAGGTTCGGCACCTGGTACAGCACCTGGCTTACCGTTTCCACAGGCGTGGCCTGCGGTGTCACCTCAATGCGGGTCGGGAACTCCAGGAACTCTTCTGACAGCTCTACCACCTTGGGGTGCATCGTAGCCGAGAAGAGCAGGTTCTGGCGTTTGCGCGGCAGAACTTCCAGCAGCTGGCGGATCTGTGGCATAAAGCCCATGTCCATCATCTTGTCGGCTTCGTCCAGCACCAGCGTTTTGATCTCCTTTAATATAAGCTCGCCTTTCAGGTATAGCTCCATCAGGCGTTTGGGTGTGGCAACGAGTATGTCTATACCTTTATTAATTGTCTCGATCTGGGTTTTGGGTCCAAGTCCACCATAAATAACGGTGTGTCGCAGGTCAGTATACTTGCCCAGCAGCGTGATGTTCTCCTCTATCTGCATGGCCAGTTCGCGGGTAGGCGCCAGAATGACAGCACGCGGGTTGGTGCCCTGCGCATACTTCACTTTCATCAGGATTGGCAGCAGGAAGGCTGCGGTTTTGCCCGTGCCTGTCTGAGCGATGCCCATCACATCGTGCCCGCCCATTATCACAGGTATAGCTTTGAGCTGAATGGGAGTAGGTTTTTCGTAGCCTGCCTCCTCAATAGCGTTGAGCAGCTGTCGGTTCAGCTTAAAATCCTCAAACGTACTTATTTCTTTTTCGGCTTCTTCTGCCATGGTATTTCTAATCGTGTTGATATGCAAAGGTACGGGAAATTTATGGGAGGGGGATATAGCTAGGTGCGTTGTGGAGGATTTGTAGCATCTTGAACCTTATATATTAGTGGTAGTATTTCGTTTAGGGTATGTTTAAAAAGGTTCTTAAGTGGCTGCTTATATTAGCAAGTATAGCCTTCATTGGCTTTGTAAGTGTTCTTCTGATGATCATGTCTGCCTTTGGCGCCTTTGACAAGGATTACACAAAACAGGAGCTGATCGAGCATTACGATTCCAAACAAGCAGAAATGCTTGCGCTAAAGTCTTACTTCCAATCCATTGTACCTGCCCATCACACCGTAAAAATCGAATTTACAGACAATAATGAGCTAAACATTTTTCATATAGCCACTTTAGACACAGCCACAGGAAAAACGCTGCGTAATAACAATTGGGATTTGGAGATTAAATCTACTAGAGTTGATTCTATGATATCTTCATTAGGCTGGTCACGTGAAACACTAAAGACCCTTAAAGCGAAATTGGATGAAGCCGGATGCATTTCGGTAGCAAGCAGCAGTCCTTTTAACATCGGCTTTCAGCGAAGTGGTATGGGTATGTATTTTTATAACCTGTTCGATGAGCCTATACCAGATAGCATGAGAGCGAATTACAATGATGGTTGTACTTATGTATTGTATACGGATCGGGTAGTGCTAGAATACGGTGGAGGAGCAGTTGGACCACAGTGTTTTCCTTGGTGAAATAAGATAAGCTAAATATACCATGCAACCATCACACTCCCGTTAGGGTCTTTCAGGTATAGACCTTTACCATAACCCAACGTTCCCCATGAGCAAAAGCATATTATTGTCAGGTATAGCCCTTGTGGCGATGAGCTTATTTTCTGGTTGCCAGAAAGAGATGGTAGACGAAGGACCCAACACACCCAATATCCGCCCGCTGACGGTGCAGGAGCAGAAAACGGTAACCAGCTCCAACGACTTCGCTTTTAGGTCCTTTGCAGAGCTGAGCAAAGCTGAAGAGAGTGAAAATATTTTCATCTCGCCGCTCAGCATCAGCATGGCCCTGACCATGGCTTACAACGGAGCGGATGGCGAAACAAAACAAGCCATCGGGCAAACGCTTGGCTTTGAGGCGGCCTCTGATGAGGAGATCAACAAGTCCTTTAAAGACCTGGTAGCTTTGCTGCAAGGTATAGACAAGAAGGTGATCTTTACCTCGGCCAATTCTCTATGGCACAGTAACCTGGTGCGGCTGCAGGCACCTTTTATCCAGACAAACAAGGAGTACTTCAACGCCACCGTGCAGGGTCTTGACTTTGCTTCGCCCGCCTCTGTTGGGCAGATTAACAACTGGGTGAAGAACAGCACCAACAACAAGATCGACAAAATATTGGATGATATACAGCGTGATCAGGTACTGTTTCTGATCAACGCCATTTACTTTAAGGGCACCTGGACCTATCCTTTTGATAAGAACCTTACAAAACCGGGGCAGTTCCAACTCGAAAACGGCAGCAGCATGACCCACGATTTCATGACCATGAAGAAGGGCGAGTACCTGCACTACCGCGATAATACCGTAGACATGATCGACCTGCCTTACGGAAATGAGCAGTACAGCATGACGATTGTGATGCCAAGCGGGGATAATACCGTGCAAAGCATTATCCCGCAGCTAAGCCCAGCCAACCTGTCGAAGTGGCTTGCAGAGGGGCGCAGTGTAAGTTGGGAGTTGCAAATGCCTAAATTTAAGATGGAATACGAAGAAGAGCTGAACTCCATGCTGATCAACCTGGGTATGGGCGTTGCTTTTTCGGGCGGGGCGAACTTCAGTCGCATGATAGAGGGGCATAACAATCTGGCTATCTCACAAGTGAAGCACAAGACCTTCGTAGAAGTGAACGAAGAGGGTACAGAGGCCGCAGCCGTCACCTCAGTAGGTATAGAGTTAACCTCTATGCCGGCCAGTTACCGTGTAGACCGTCCTTTCGTGTTCATGATCCGCGAGAAATCCTCGGGTGCCATTCTCTTCATCGGTAAGCTAATGCAGCCTTAATAGCGGGAGGTATAGTTTTTATCTTCCAGGTATAGCAATCAGGGCGCTTTTGTGCGGGAAACTTTGCTAATGTGTGTTAACTTTGTCTAGCACTTACCTTAGCAGCATGAAATCTATCCTGATAAAGAACGCACAGCTTGTAAACGAAGGAAGCATTACCACAGCCAATGTATTGGTAAAAGAAGGTCGCATCGCACAGATCGGGCAAGGTATAGAAGCCGAAGCCGACGAGACGATCGACGCCACCGGCCTGCACCTGATTCCCGGTGCGATCGACGACCAGGTGCACTTCCGGGAGCCGGGCCTGACCCACAAGGCGAATATCGAGACTGAGGCGAGAGCAGCTGTGGCAGGCGGTACTACGTCGTTTATGGAGATGCCGAACACGGTGCCAAACGCTACAACGCAGGAGTTGCTCGAGGACAAGTATAAGATTGCCGCCGAGACCTCACTTGCGAACTACTCCTTCTACATGGGAGCCACCAACGACAACCTGGCGGAGGTGTTGCTCACTAATCCGAACACGGTTTGCGGTATTAAGATTTTCATGGGTTCTTCCACGGGGAACATGCTCGTGGACAATGAGCAGACACTGGATCAGATCTTCGCCAAGGCCAAGCTGCCGATTGCCGTGCATTGCGAGGACGAGCAGACCATCCGCGACAACATGGCCATTTATGAGGAGAAGTACGGCGAGGATATACCGGTGAAGTGCCACCCTGAGATTCGCAACGAAGCGGCCTGCTTTAAATCATCTTTTCTGGCCGTGAAGCTGGCTGAGAAGCACAATACCCGTCTACACATCCTGCATATTTCCACTGAAGAAGAACTGAAGCTGTTCCGCAATGATATTCCGCTGGAGCAAAAGCGTATTACCGCGGAGGTATGCGTGCACCACCTCTGGTTCGACAAAGAAGACTACGATAAGTTTGGGACACAGATCAAGTGTAACCCGGCTATAAAAGAGCACCGTCACAAGGAAGGCCTTCTACAAGGACTGCTGGATGACAAACTCGATGTGATCGCCACTGATCATGCGCCACATACCTGGGAAGAGAAGCAGGGCAAGTACAAGCAGGCACCGAGCGGTGTGCCGTTGGTGCAGCACTCGGTGCAGATGATGCTGGAGTTTGTGAAGCAGGGCAAGCTGACGATCGAGAAAGTAGTAGAGAAAATGAGCCATGCGCCTGCCATCCTGTTTAACGTGCGCGAACGCGGCTACATCCGCGAAGGCTACTGGGCCGACCTGGTGCTGGTAGACCTGAACAAGCCTTACACCGTTTCCAAAGACAATACCTACTATAAATGCAACTGGTCACCTTTTGAAGGCCATACCTTTAGCAGCACCATCACCCATACCTTGGTTTCCGGTCACCTGGCCTTTGCCAACGGCAAGTTCGACGAGAGCAAAAAAGGGGAGCGGCTGTTATTTGACAGATAGGCTGTGGATTTAACCAGAAAGGTATAGGTATGGAAAGTATTATGTCACTGCAGTATGATTGGGTAAGAGGATCGCGGGAAGTCCTCCTGCAATACTGTGAAACCATTTCAGCAGTGGACTTTTGCCAGGAAAACAGCTCCTTCGGAAGAGGAAGCATCCGGAACATGCTGGTGCATATCGCCAATACCTATGAATTCTGGATCGGGCAGCAGGCATTGCAAAAGGAGATGATTTTCACCACTCACGAGTCTGTGGAAAACATTGAAGAAGCGCGGCAGCTGTTCGATGCTATTGATGAACTGATGAGTGAATTCATAGCTTACTTCAGCCGAAGTTATCTCGCTAATCTGAAGGTCAACATTAACGATGCGAGCACCAAAGCTAACCCGCTCAAATTGTTTACTCATGTCATCACACACGAGTACCATCACAAAGGGCAGGTTCTTTCGCTGAGCAGGCACCTGGGCTATACGCCTGTTGATACGGATATCATACGCTAGGTTGAAGAAGGGGATTTCCTTCGATGGGAAATTTCAGGTATCAGGAGATAGAGAACAAGCAAATGGAGTTAAATAAATTCAAGGAGTTGCATGCCCGCTTTTTTGGAAAAGAGCTACCAGAGGAGGTGCTGCAGTCGGAGGACTACGAGGCGTATGAAGAAGCCATTCATGAAGACGAGGCCTGCTACAACTGGGCTATTACCGAGAAGCTGAAGAGCAAAGGCTTTGACTACCAAAATTACTGTTGCCTGATGATGGCCGACAAGGTATACGAAAGCCTGGATGCCGACGGGGAAATCAGGTATGACGATCCGGAGGTAGTGATCAATCAGTGGGATGAAGGGCTGTACGGTATACCTGTGCACAACGGCAGTGCTACCATGGTGGTCATAAACTACTGCCCCTGGTGTGGCACGAAGCTAAATAAGTAAATGTTATACCCTGCGAGGGCTAATTTGTAAGTCTAAAGAAAACAGAGAGATACGAATTTTATTCAAAAAAATGCGTTCTGCGTATTGTAAATAAGAAAACGACACGTATATTTGCATTCTCAAACGAGACACGGTGGTTGTAGCTCAGTTGGTTAGAGCACCAGATTGTGATTCTGGGGGTCGTGGGTTCGAGACCCATCTTCCACCCCAAGCCCTTGAAGCAAACCTTCAGGGGCTTTTTTTATTTATATTGCATGTGTGTCTATTCACTCATTCAAAAATCACTCATTCAAAATTAAAAATATGAGCTTAGTAGTAGTCGGTTCGATGGCGTTTGATGCGCTGGAAACTCCCTTCGGAAAAACAGATAAGATCGTAGGCGGTGCCGCCACATACATTTCGCTGTCGGCTTCTTACTTTGTGAAGCCTGTGAACGTGGTATCAGTAGTGGGGGGCGATTTCGACCAGGACCACATTAGCCTGATGCACCAGCGCAATATCAGCACCGAAGGTGTGCAGGTAAAGGAGAACGAGAAGTCTTTCTTCTGGTCTGGTCGCTATTTCAACGACATGAACAGCCGCGAAACACTGGTAACGGAGCTGAACGTACTGGGCGATTTCGACCCGATCATCCCGGAAAGCTACCAGAACTGTGAGTACCTGATGCTGGGCAACCTGGCGCCGCAGGTGCAGCGCACCGTGCTGGAGCGCCTGACTAACCGCCCGAAGCTGATCGTGATGGACACCATGAACTTCTGGATGGACATTGCCATGGAAGAACTTCAGAAAACGATCGGTATGGTAGACGTGCTGTCTATCAACGATGAAGAAGCGCGACAACTGAGTGGTGAGTACTCGCTGGTGAAGGCTGCCCGTAAGATCATGGCGATGGGGCCAAAATTCCTGATCATCAAGAAAGGGGAGCACGGCGCCCTGTTGTTCCACGACGACAAAGTATTCTTCGCGCCGGCCCTGCCGCTGGAGGAAGTATTCGACCCGACCGGAGCTGGCGATACATTTGCCGGTGGCTTCATCGGCTACATTGCCGCGACAGGCGACATCAGCTTCGATAATATGAAGCGCGCAATCATCCACGGTTCGGCTATGGCGTCATTCTGCGTAGAGAAATTCGGCACTGAACGTCTGAAGAAATTGGACCAGCAGGAGATTGACAGTCGCGTACAGCAGTTCGTTAATCTGGTGGCTTTCGATACCATATTGTCTTAAATATAAGTAATTTATATGTTTTTAAAAGGGAAGCTTCGGCTTCCCTTTTTTGTTTTCTGACAGGTATATGATGTAAGCTAAATTGCATTAAAATGCAACAAAGTGAAGCTTGCGGTGGTAAACCTATACTAGAACTCTTAATGAAGACAACTATGAATAGCGATAAAAACAACCAGAAGGGAAACTTGCAAAAGCAGGGGGAAAAGAACTCGACCTCTAAAATTGAGAACAAGCGTCAGCAGGAAGGATACAACGAACGCGTTGCAATAGACCCCGCTAAAAAGCTGCAGCAGACCGATGATTCTAAAGTGCAAAACCCAAACCGTAATCTGGCACAGGGTGGTAACAACATGCCTTATAAAAAGAAGTAAAATAACAACGCGACTAAACCCAACCTGGCGATAGGTGCTAACAACACCCCTTACCATAAGTAAGTGCGTCAGGAATACAAAATAAGACTATGAAAAAGGAGAGGAAGGCCCAAGGGCTTTCCTTTTTTTATGTCCTTTTTTGAGCAGGTATAGCGCTAGGTTCAGGTTTGCTGTTTATTTTTAGATTCCTTCACCACGAAGCCATTTATGCAGCAATACGACATTTGTATACTGGGAGCCGGACCGGGCGGTGCTACGGCAGCCCTGCACCTGGCCAACAAGGGCATCTCCTGTGTGCTACTTGACAAAGCTATATTCCCCAGGGACAAAGTATGCGGCGACGCCCTGAGCGGCAAAGTGGTGAATGAACTGAAGCGTATCGATCCCAACCTTCCTGCCTTGTTGGGCGAACAAAAAGAGCAGCTGCCTTCTTGGGGCATTCATTTTATCTCGCCAGCCGGACACAAACTGAGCGTGCCTTTCAAGTACAACTACGATTCCGCACAGGATATACCTTCAGGTTACATCTCCAAGAGGATAGATTTCGACAACTTCCTGATCGAGCAGGTAAGGCAGCGGCCTGAGATAACACTGCTGGAAGGTATAGACATCGCTAAAGTGGAGCGAAATAGTCAGGGCTTTGCGTTGACAGACAAGAGCGGACAGCTCCAACTGAATACCCGCTTGCTGATTGCCGCCAATGGGGCACACTCGGCCTTTGCGCGGCACGAGGCAGGTATAAAGCAGGAGCCGGAGCATTACTGCGCCGGCCTTCGGGCCTATTACAAAAATGTGGCGGGGCTGGACAAGGATAACTTCATCGAACTGCACTTTCTGAAAGATTTCCTGCCGGGCTATTTCTGGATTTTCCCGCTGCCGGGTGGCCATGCCAATGTCGGCGTAGGTATGCTGAGCGAGACGGTAAGCCAGAAGAAGGTAAACCTGAAAAAGGAAATGCTCCGCATGATAGAGAGCCACCCCGAGTTCAGGCAGCGCTTTGCCAATGCCGAACTGATAGGCGATATCAAAGGCTATGGCCTGCCGCTGGGTTCTAAGAAGCGGGTGATTTCTGGCGACAACTACATGCTGGTGGGGGATGCCGCTTCCCTGATAGACCCTTTTACCGGCGAGGGTATCAGCAACGCCATGATCAGCGGTCGCTGGGCGGCTGGGCAGGCTGAGCTGTGCCTGCAACAGCAAAACTACTCTGCCGACTTTATGCAGAGCTACGACAAGGCAGTGTATAACCGCCTCTGGAAGGAGCTCAAGCTGAGTCGCCGCATGCAACGCCTGCTGGACTATCCGTGGCTTTTCAACCAGGTAGCGAGCAAAGCATCCAAAAACCAGGCACTGGCCGAAACCATCTCTTGCATGTTCACCGACCTGGACCTGCGGGAGCGACTCAAGCAACCGTCTTTCTATCTCAAACTGCTTTTTAACTAAAACTCCTGTTTCAACCAGAATTTAAAGTTCTGCTTCTCGGCGTCTGTCGCGTCTGGACGTTTGGTAACGCTATACTTTGTGTAATAGGTTTGCTGGCTTGGCTGCAACCTTACCTGGCGAAGCTGTTTATTTCTGAAAAGCGTCAGCTCTATACCTTGGTTGAGGTCCATGTCAGCCAGCAAAGGCTGCAGGTTTTGCTCGATTTTCCGTCCGTTTACTGCTATCAACTCATCCTCTAAACTTAATGCCGTACTGGCAGGTGAGTTAGGTGCAATGGCTGTTACTTTGGTTGTTTGCGTGTCAGCAACCGTCTTAAACCCGAAGAGCCGCTCCGCGATCATGGCGTTTTCTTCTGCCTTAAGCGTGCAGCCCACATAGCGCAAGGCTTCGTCTAAGGCATCTTCTATAGGCGCGGTGCCGTTGATATACTGTTCAAAATAATGCCCGAACTCTTTGCCTCCGACACGTAGCACGAGCTGTTCGTAGTCCTGTTCGGTATAGCCAATACCACGTTTGCCGAACTCCTTCCAAAGGTGGCGCATCACCGCGTCCAGGCTAGCTTGATTGACGGTAGCACGGCGCAACTGCAGATCGAGCAGCAAAGCAGTAAGTGCGCCTTTGATGTAGATGGATACTTTGCGATCAGGTATACCGGGTTTGTAGCCGTCCAGCCAGAGGTCGAAAGAGGAGTCGGCTACAGACATATGGTGGCGACTGTAATCGGCGAAGTAGCGCTGCAGTGTCGTGTTTAGTTCATCGAAGTACTGCGCTGCTGTAAACACGCCCGAGCGGGCCAGCATGTAGTCGCCATAGTACGTTGTTATACCTTCAGCCACATAGCCCGTCCGGAAGTAATTCTCCCCAGTAAAATCATAAGGCAGCATTTCTTTAGGCCTGATCTGCTTGACGTTCCACGTGTGGAAGAGCTCGTGTGAACTCACGCCTAAGAATTCCTTGTATAGAGCAGGCGTCATCAGCAGTTCCCCGGGGCCCAGCGTGATGACCGTAGAGTTAATGTGCTCCACTCCGTGATAGAAGCGGTAGGGGAGGATTTCGTTTAGATAGTGATAATCCGCCACCGGAAAATCGCCGAACACTTCCAGCTGCTCTTCGGTGAAAGCATCGAAGTCCTTTTTGATCCGCTCCCAGTTCGGCCGGCAGTCGCCCTGTATCCAGATGTGGAAAGGTATACCGGCCACGGTATAAGTCTCTTTTTGAAGAGAGGGACTTGCAATCAGCGGGCTGCCCACCAGCTGGTCGTAATTCTCAGCCTGCAAGATATGCGGTTCCGTTTCGGGTAGTCCGCAGGCGATCTGCCAGTTAGCAGGTATAGCCAGTTGCAATTGCTGCGGCTCTTGCTCGCGGCCTTCTACCGCCATCAGGCAGTTGATGCCGTTCAGGTATAGCTGCTCCTCGTCGAGCCAGGAACCACCGCCGTCCATCTGCCGGGCGTAGAAGCTGTAGCGTATCTCGATCTGCTCTGCACCATTTGTCTCAACCAGCCATCGGTCCTTGGTGACCTTGCGCACAGGTATAGCCGTGCCGTTTGCATGGGCCGTAACACCGCGCAACTTCTGGGCAAAGTGCTGCAGCTCGTAGCGGCCCGGGCGCCAGGCAGGTAGCTGCAGGTATAGCTCCTGTTGGCTGTAATCAGGTATGGAGATGGTGATATACAGAAAGTGCGTGAGCGGATTGGAGTAGGAAATATGGTGCCGGATCATAACAGGTGATGGTATGGGGTTCGGTATAAAATTAAAGTAATTTGTGCTTAACCCAGGTATACGGGGCTTCCAGGCCGTTCAAATTAAGGTATAGCTACGCGTTCTAAATGGTTTAGAATGATCAGAAAGCCCTTTTTTCTGTATTTTTTGAAATAATATAGGAGGTGGGATTGCTATTTTAGAAAAGCTTCCCTAATTTTGCAGGCCATAATAAAACCATTGGCAGACGATGAAAAGAACATTCCAGCCTTCGCAGAGAAAAAGAAGAAACAAGCACGGTTTCAGATCAAGAATGGAAACCGCTAACGGAAGAAGAGTGCTAGCTAGCAGAAGAGCTAAAGGCAGAAAGAAACTGACTGTTTCTGACGAAAGAAGACACAAGGCTTAATTTTCGGTTGTGCTTTGCTCAATCCGGAGCCGCTCTATTATTGAATGGACCCCGTGAATGAACGATAAAGCTACGCAACCGAATTCCTATACATTTTCGAAAGAAGAACGCTTGTGCAGTAAGCGCCTTATCTCGCTGCTGTTTAGCAAGGGTTCTTCTTTTAATTTGTATCCGCTCAGGTTTGTGTACCACACACCTGAAGATGCTCTTTCTGACAGTACACAGTTGGTTATATCGGTGTCGAAGCGCCACTTTAAGCGTGCCGTCGACCGCAACCGCCTGAAGCGCCAGATACGTGAGGCTTACCGCCTTAACAAGCACCTTCTTACCCAGCATCAAGGGCAGGCACCCCGCCTCCTTGCCATTATTTACATCGGCAAGGAAAAAAAATCCTTTGATACAATCCAAAAAAAACTAATTTCCGGTTTGGAACGTTGTTTGACTAGATAGTCTTACCCCGCCCTAAACCCGGAATATTATGTATAAGAAGTCTATAGCCGGCCTCCTCATTGGCTGCCTTGCGCTGACCCTCTTCTCCTTTAAGACAGAGTCGGAGCGCTATTTCGAAATTGCCAAAAACCTCGACGTTTTTGCCACGCTTTTCAAAGAAGTAAATACCTACTATGTAGACGAAGTGCCGCCTTCCAAACTGGTGCGCACAGGTATAGACGCGATGCTCAAGTCGCTCGACCCTTATACCAACTACATTCCCGAAGACGATATTGAAGATTTCAGAACCATGACCACCGGGCAGTATGGCGGTATCGGTGCGCTCATTGGTAGCCGCAACAACAAAATTGTGGTGCAAATGCCCTACGAAAACTCCCCGGCTCACAAAGCGGGGCTGGTGATCGGTGACGAGATCGTTAAGATCGACGGCGTAAACGTTTCGAGCAAGACTACTTCCGAAGTGAGTAAGCTACTGAAGGGGCAGGCCAACTCCACTGTAAAACTCGAAGTGCGCAGCTACGGTCAGAACAAATCCCGGACAGTAGAGCTCACCCGCGCCAATATCATGGTTGACAATGTGCCTTACTATGGCATGATCGACAATGAGATCGGCTACTTCCAGCTGTCAGGCTTCACAGTGGACGCCTCTAAGGAGGTAAGGACTGCCGTGCAGAAACTGAAAGAGCAGGGAGCAAAGAAGATTATTTTCGATTTGCGTGACAATCCGGGTGGTTTGCTGCACGAAGCCGTGAACATCTCCAATCTGTTTGTTGACAAAGGCCGGGATATCGTTAGCACCAAAGGTAAAGTAAAGGAGTGGAACAAAACCTACAAGGCGCTGGATGAACCCCTTGATAAGACCATGCCTATGGTCATCCTGACCAGCTCACGAAGTGCTTCGGCATCAGAGATTGTGGCTGGTGTGATGCAGGACTATGACCGTGCCGTGCTGGTAGGGGAGCGCACATTCGGTAAAGGTTTGGTGCAGGCTACCCGTCCGCTTTCCTATAACTCGCAACTAAAAGTAACAACTGCCAAGTACTACATCCCGAGCGGCCGTAGCATTCAGGCGATTGACTATAAGCACCGTAATGAAGACGGTAGCGCCGGCAAAATTCCGGATTCGCTTAAGGTGGCTCATAAAACAGCTGGTGGACGTATCGTCTACGATGGCGGCGGTGTAAGCCCGGATGTGGAAGTTACCCGTAAGGCTTACTCTGAAATTGCCAAAACGATTGCAGTCAAAGGTTACTTCTTTGAGTACGCCAACAAGTATAGAGCCGAGAACCCGACTATACCTTCAGCCAAGCAGTTTAAGCTGACTGATGCCGATTACCAGAAGTTCATCGCTTTCCTGGAAGACAAAGACGTGAACTACACTACTAAGATAGAACGTGAGCTGGAAGACCTGACAGAGCAGGCGAAGGATGGCAAGCACCTTGATGACATCAAGCTGGAGCTGGATGCCATCAAGAGAAAGGTGTCGCATAACAAGTCAAATGACCTGATGCGTTTCCGCGCCGAGATACAGGAAATGCTGGAGGCTGAGATCGCTTCCCGCTACTATCTGCAGAAAGGCTATATTGAGTCCTCGTTCGATGACGACCCGGATATACTAATGGCAAAGCGTGTGCTCAGCGATCAGCAAGAATATGCATCTTACCTGAAAGTGAAGTAAAAAGATAAGGTATAAACAAAAAGGGTGATGCCGGTCCGGTGTCACCCTTTTTGTTTCTTAGTCTTTCGGCCGTACTTTTGTCATCTCATTCATTATAAGTTCAATTATGCCACTACTGCTTGCGCTCGAAACCTCTTCTACTGTATGTTCTGTTGCCTTATATAAAGGAGCGGACCTGCTTGGGGCATCTGAGCTGCAGATTGAAAAGTCCCACTCTTCCCATATTACGGTCATGATTTCGCAGCTTGTCGAGAACTGTGGCTATACCCTGCACAACCTAAGCGCTGTGGCTGTTTCAGGAGGACCAGGGTCTTATACCGGTTTGCGTATAGGCAGCTCTACTGCCAAAGGCCTTTGCTACTCGCTGGAAATTCCCCTGCTGGAGATATCTACTTTATATGGATTGGCAAAGCAGGCGATCGATAGCGTACCTAATGCACAGGGCTACTTGTTTTGTCCCATGATCGATGCACGACGTATGGAAGTCTATACCTGTCTGCTCAACTCCAACCTGGAGGAGCTGATGCCGGTTACACCTGTGGTCTTGGACGGGCAAAGCTTTGAGGAACAGCTGGCCGGACAACCGATCATTTTCTTCGGAAACGGTGCAGGCAAGTTCAAAAACTTGGTAGAGGGAAATAAGCATGCGCTGTTCATTGATAGTATACAGCCATCTGCAAAACCGATCGGTCAGCTGGCGATGGCGAAGTACGAGCAACAGGCATTCGAAGACGTGGCCTATTATGAACCCTTCTATCTGAAGGATGTTTATATAACAAGTCCTACTAAGAACACGATTAAATAAGCTATAGCAATGTCAGATATAATAAACAAAGTAGCACAAAGCGCACTCGTGACGCTAAACCTGGAAGAGCTGCTTCATCCAGGTGAGCGGGTAGTGTATGATATTAAAGATAACCTGTTTCAGGGTTTGATTCTTCGGGAGAAGGATTTCAGAGCCTTCGTGAAAGAGCATGACTGGTCCATGTATGCTGGAAAGAACGTGGCCATCATCTGCTCAGTTGATGCCATCGTGCCGACCTGGGCCTATATGCTGCTCGCGACAAAGCTTCAGGCGCATGCTAACTATTATGTTTTTGGAGACCTGGAAGCATTGGAGCAAGCCCTGATGCAAGAAGCAATTGCCAAAATAGATCCGGAAGACTATCGGAATGGCAAGGTTGTCATCAAAGGATGCGGCAGTATACCTGTTCCAACTTATGCTTATGTAGAGATTATGCGAAAACTCTTGCCAGTGGTAAGTAGCCTGATGTATGGCGAACCATGTAGCACAGTTCCATTATATAAGAAGCCAAAAACAGCATAGACTGATTTTAGCATAAGACAAACAGCAGGGCCCTTTCCAAAAGAAAGGGCCCTGCTGTTTTATAGATGTAGGTAAAGTGTAGATAATAGAGGACTAAAAAGTAATTAGGGTGTAGCGTAGTGCAAGTGAAAGAGAGAACGAAGAGAAAAAATAATCAGGTATGGAACTTCAAGGAAGGCAAATGCTGTTACGCTCTAGCGCGCAGGGAACTGACGCAAGTAGCATAGGGCATATCCACAGATTGCAGAAGCAGTCTTCTTATGTGTTACCGACTAAACAACCTATTTTTTTGGAGTGATAAAGAGCTCTGAAAACAAACATACTCTTAGCAATGCAGGTAATAACAGCCTGTATTGTTAAGA
>NZ_JBZYWF010000008.1:0-174216 GCF_058932855.1 Pontibacter sp. LHS1 | reverse complement strand
TTTGAGGCCAGCCCAGCTCAAGGTGCTGGCCATGACCCTGCTGACGGATTACCGGGTTTCCATCCACCGGGCCTGCCGCGTGGTGATGTTCCACCGCTCGGGCTGGTATTACAAAACAAAAGGGAAGGAAAAGGACCTGGTTCTTCGGGCGCGCATGCGCCAGATCGCACAGACCCGGGTGCGCTACGGCATGTGGCGGATCTACACGCTGCTGCGCCGGGAAGGTTGGCCGGACAACCACAAGCGCGTCCACCGGCTTTACAAGCTTGAGGGACTGAACCTGAGAAGTCTGCGGCCCCGGCGCTGCCGGGCCGCTGCCCACCGGCTGGAGCAACTTCCTGCCACTACTTTACATGCCTGCTGGAGTATGGATTTCGTGGCTGACCAGCTCTTCGACGGGCGTAAGTTCCGCTGCTTAACTGCAGTGGATAATTTTAGCCGGCAATGCCTGGCCATCGAGGTGGATCAGGGCATCAAAGGCGAACAGGTGGTGGCCGTGATGGAGCGGCTGAAACAGGAACACGGCAGGGTGCCCGAGCGTATCAAAGTGGATAACGGCAGTGAGTTTATCTCCAAGGCCTTGGATAAATGGGCGTATGATAACCAGGTAACACTGGACTTCTCCAGGCCGGGTAAACCGACGGATAACGCCTTTATCGAGTCCTTCAATGGCAGCTTCCGGGATGAGTGCCTGAACGTGAACTGGTTCCTCTCACTGGAAGACGCAAGGGAGAAAATCGAGGCTTGGCGAGAGGAGTATAACTGCTTCCGGCCCCACAGTTCATTGGGTGACAAAACACCGGAAGAGTGGATAAAAGAGAATATAAAGAAACCCGAATTCTCTAATTTAGCGTTGTCCTAAAATTGGGAGGGGCTCAGACTTTGATTACCTATTTGTCAGGCGGAAACTGAATAGACTTAATGGTTTCCTTTCACCAAGCCGCCGACCAAGATAAAGAAGCCAACGCGGGCCTGCAGCGGGTGCAGGTAGGGGGTGCGGTCCTTCTCGTGAAGCAGGTTATATTGCAGGAGCGCGTAGCCTCTGAGTTTCTTGTAGAGGGTGTAGTCCTTGCCCAGCCCCATCGACAGCCCCGGCACCCACTCCCTGTTCAGCGTCTCCTCCTGCGTGAGAGGGTCTATACGTGTCACTGACACACGCAGGTCCTCGTACTGCAGCCGGGCAAAAAAGCCGCTTTTGATCTGGAAGTCTGAAAAAAGGCTGTACCCCCCCACCCGCTCCGCGCCGCCCACAAAGGGCTTTTCCCTCACGCTCAGGTGCAGGCGGTACTGTCCGCCCGCGCCCGCTGAGAGACGTTCCGAGAAGCGCCAGGCCACCGTCGGCCCCAGGTCCAGAAAGAAGCGCTCCTGCTTGCCCGCCTGCCAGAGGCTGCCCACCACCAAACGCTCTGTCCATGGCTTTCCTTTGAGCGGGTTGGGTCCCAGTATGCCTTTCGGCATGTCCTTCATACTTTCCACTTTGCTTACCCGGCCCTTGTACCTGTCAAAGTCTGCTTTAGCCTGCCCCAGCTTGTCGAAGGATTCGGTAAAGGGCTCCCCTGCCGCCTTCAGCGCCGCCTGACTGGCTTTTGCTTTCAGCTCGTCTGGTGAGGCGGGCATTTGCCCCATGCCCGGGGGGTGGGGCAGCGAGGCTCCTGCGCTTTTCCGCCCCGCCTCCTCCAGCTGTTGCAGGGCCTTCTGCAGCTCCTCGGGCATCAACTGGGTGGCCAGTGCCTCCTTACCCTCCCTGAGCTGCCGCTCCAGCCGCACTCTTACCTCCTGCAACTCTTCAGTTACTACTGATTCCCCCAGTATCGCCTGTGAGAGGCTGTCTGCTCTGTGTGCCAGCTCCTCTCCCTCCACGCCTAGCTGTTGCAGGCTGTCACGCACAGCCACTAGGCGGGATGTGTCCTGAAGTGCCAGATCAATTGACTGTAGGCTGTCCTGCCAAACCACTAGTCGGCGTAGCAGCTCACCGGCTTCTGGTGCCCCTGTAAGAAGGCTCGGTTTGTTTTGCTGGGCAAGAACAGTTAATGGTAAAAAAAACAGCATGATTGGCATTAGATGCACGTAATACTTATTAAGTTGTGAGAAAATGTAGTGCATGGTAGAAGATAATTATCAGTGGAATACAAGTATGCAAGAGGCATGGCAATAACTGCACATAACTCAACAGTAGTGTTATTTACTGGTTTTCACCCTCTTTGTAAGCTCGAATTAACTTAGTGACTATGAGTTTGCACAAGAGTGCTGCCAAATTGTTTACATTTGGATTATAATGTATTTGTAAGGTAATCAAACTGTCTAATCTACTTCTTGCTGCTTAAGTATTCATGCAATGAAAGATCATATAAACCATTAACAATTTGAATCTCCAGCCTAATTTATATACTGCCTTACATCATACCGCTTGGCGGAAGAGTACTGTTACCCGGCATCCAAAACCTTGGCCCTTTGCATAAGCATTTCGCGTTACTGGCAGGGTAAGCGTGTACCACTTTTTTAATCACTACTATTGCACACACAAGGGAGGTTATCGGATTGTATAACTAGTTCCAGGGTTTAGAGTAACAGAATAGGTAGTGCAATCTCCTTCTAAATTACCGTAGCTATAAAAACAATTCTCAAAAAAATCCTCAAGTTTTAATTGATTAACCCCCGCCGGCACATGTACATTTCTATTAAAGGATCGAGTATAGTTATAATTTGAATCTTGGGATTGGTAATTCTCATTAAAGATGTAACTAATTGTAACCCCTGCTGGGAGAGTATAGGGTACTGTTAAGTCATAGTCTGCATAAAACTTAATATAAACCGCTTTTTCAAGATTTACACTTTCGTAAGTATTCCCAACTTGACTGTTATCCGCTATTATTTCTGTAACAATACGCGCATAGACCGGAACACAATCGCACGTATTATTGGCAAGTGCACTACCCTCTGTGTCAATCTCTTGTTGGACTTGTGCGTCAACATCTGCATCAGATACGAGGGAGCTGTATTTAAAACTGTTTATATAGTAAAGCGCAGGTGGCCCCGATACTAAACCATTCTTGCAGTTAGTTCTGAAGACGCGTGCTACTTTCTCTTTGTTTCGGTAGGTACGGACATAGTTGTATTCAATCGTCTTGAGAATATTCTTGTACATGTCCTTTATATTCACGAGACGACCGAAAGAATCATACTCGTAGAAAGCAACGCTGTTGTTTACATCGGTGACACTCGACACATTTCCTCTTAGATTGAATGTGTAGGTGGTCATTTGATTGTCGCTTGGATATAGGCGCAGATCATCAACATAACCCGACCCACCAATTATGACAGCATTGGTCAATGTTACCTGGTGTTCAAAGAATCTCCAGCCGTTTGTTTCTCTACCAGAGTATACTTTACTATTGATCAGATTATTATTTTCATCCAATATATCGAGTGGTGTTGTTCTCTTGGCCCAATATGAAATTATGTATTTTGAGCTTGGTCCTAAGCCAAACTTAAACACTCCTCCCATACCAATATCATAGCATTTGGTTCCAGTGAAACCCTCACTTGTGACAATGCCGGCATCGTTATAACTCCAGTAGTTAATACTGCCATTTCCAGTGGCCAAAGAGGCATTGATATCGTTTGACTCAAAGCCTGAAAAAGCTATTCTGTTTAGATTTGTTGCATTGTTGACCTCAGCAATTAAATGTTGCTTACCATATCCCCAGATTGTTGCAACTTGGGCTGCCCCTACTTTTGATGCAGCTAATATGTTGCCAGCAGCATCGTAAGAGTTGAAAATGACCCTGTCAACCGCCTGTTCGGCTCTGTGTTGCGTTTGTACGACCGAAGGCTTGATCAGACCTGAGGTGGATGCATCCTGTCTATAGTGATTGAAAATGCTCTCCTGCACTACATTCCCTACTTTAAACTCCTCCTCAATGACATAGTTGAGCATGTTCCTTTGACGCATTTCCTCATAGGGCTGGGGTACCTCTCTGCCATTCTTAAACATATCATCTGGAAATCTTTTCCTTGTTGTTATGCTCTCACCAGAACTGGTGTTTTTGGTAATTGAATTAGGCAAATACCAGCTTTTAAACCCTCTGCCCTGTGTATCTTTGATATAAGCGTAAGTGATCGTCTCCTTTTGTTCAGTACCATTGTACCAGTGTATTGTCTCCTCTTTTTTGAGTCTAATACCTATTGGATTTATGGTGTATTGATCATACGGGTCAGATTTTGCTTGCCCCTTCTTTACCTGTCCCAGCACTATGTTTGAGCGGAAGGTCTCATGTTCTAAAAAGACCTGCTTTACAAGCTTGTAACGCTCAGGCAAAGAGGCATCGTATTCGCTGTATTCCGTAAGTACCAATGTTCCATTGGCATTATCCTGAGTATCATACAGTCCAGGAACATAGTGTTCCTTTGCAGGAGTAGCTATATTATTTATATAATGATATACGGTTTTACCATGTTTACCTTCTTCATCACTGAAAACTGTAACCTGATCATACCCGACAAAAGCACCGCTAGCCGACTCCCCAAGGGCAATAGCCTGCTTCCCTGCTGTGACCTCATAATCAACAGTAACAGTAGTTGTATTAGCTTGATTTCCCACCCCACAAGTGACATCGACCTCTGCTCTACCAGGTCGAGCAAAGTTTAGCCTTGGATTCAATTCCTTGCCACTGTCTACCCAATTGCCTGACTCATTTTTTTTCTTATAATCAAAACGTTTTATACTCGTCGTTTCTCCTGTTTCGTTCTTATTCGTTATTCTACTTACACGCATACCCGCACTGGCTGGAACTTTATGAAACTCAAACTCAAAATTCGTTTCTCCGCCCGCCGGATACATGATTTTATTTAACATGCCAATTTCTGGGTCAATCGCGTAACCGTATTTAGATTGATCGGTTGTCTTATCGGGCACCAGACGCCTAAACCCTAAGTAATTTGTTGCATTAGGGTCTAATTTATACCCAAAGGAGTGACACATAGCACTTGAAGCCTCAGTGCTTCCTCCTGCATCACAAATACTGACTAACTTAAGTCGCTTCGATATATAATCCGGTTCGGAATAAGAGATGGATGAAGGGGAAATAAAGTACTCATAAGACAGCAGATACCGATTAAGGAGTTCATTATTCAGGCTTCTAACTTCAATAGCATCTAATTTCTTGCTTCTATTTGCAAAATTTTCAACTCTTACATCTACTCTATCTGAATAAAGGAAATTGATTTTCCCCTTTGTGAAAGTTATACTCTCCAGCAATACTTCATCCGTCCAGGTATTGGTTTCGGATCGTCCGACAGTTCCTACATAATTATAGAGTGGGCTGCCTAACCATTCTGCACAATATACATATGGGTAATAACTTATAATTCTTGACTGAGACTCATCCTTATAAATGTTGACAATTTTAGCCTGACTGGAAGCATTGCGATAGTTGAAATTAATACCCTGACCGTTTGTCTGTGTAATGGTACTTAAATACCACGCGGACACATACGTTGCATTCACTGTGCTTACATCTGGCCGTTTATATTCCTGTCGGACATATTCCTTTTTCTCAAATCTGTAAGCTGTTCCATCATCCGTTGTTATCACCCAGTAATTTCCATTTACTTTGTCAAAATCTATTTTTACGTCTGACTCCCCTTTCATCTCAAGAGGAACTCCTGGGTAATCAATAACAAATTTGCCCGTCTTGCCAAAAATGTTGTAGTAGAAAATATCAGGCTGAAAATCTTCTTCTCTGCTCCCGTCAGTGCGCTTGTTCCTCAATTCAGATTTGAAATAGCCATTGGGATGAAAATCATCACGGCCTCTCATTGCTCTGGTGATCACCGCTGTATTATTAATTGACCAACCCAACCCAACAGCAGTAGCCTCTTGTAATTTCTTCGTCCCACTTGAGTGGTAATCGAGGGTGATTGGAAAACTTTGTCCAAACTGTTCTAAAGAGTGAACAGGAATTGAGATACTGGGTATACCTGTATAATAGTTCATGGGGATATCACCGTAGATACCCATGGCAGCCGCGGTTGGTGAAGGAGGCACTGCACTGTTCAGTTCTTGAGCAATACAATTGTAAATCGTTAAACCAGACAAAACTGTAAGGATAATAAGCTTGATAAAAACTGCTTTCATTATGTTTTTTAAAAATATCAAATATGACTGTTTCCGACAATTATTTTATCTCTATAATATTTTTAAGAAAAAATAGCTTTAGCTCCGCAGAGAGTTCCTTTGACCTTGATTTTGCCACTACAAAGTAGTGGTCGAGGATAGGGATAAACTCTAATTTATCTCATGAAATTTAAATATATTACAAAGAAACACCATTACATGTACCTATTGTCAATTGATCTCCATCCTTAATAGTTAAAATTATTAGTCCAGTTTTATTAAAATTATTAGCTGTTTCTGCAACTGAATCCTTTTGAGAATTTAAGTAATAACTCGTCATAAAAGATAACTTATAGCTGTTGTTATCTAGTTTTTGGATACGGACATGATGAGTGATTACACTATCAGCTAAGAATTTCTTTTCCTTAAAAACAAGTTTTTCTACTTTAGAAGAATCCAAAGCGTTATTAAGAATTAAATCATTACTTCTAATAACTATTTCCAATAGATCCGGTTCCTCCCTGCCTAATTGAGGTCTAACAATTTCAATCTTTTCTAGACATGAAATACCTATAACTGAGTTATCATTTAATTCACTTTGACCACTATTGTCACAACTGCAAAGTAAAAACAGGAATATAGACACGGAAATATCTTTGCAAAGCTTTATCATATATTGTTATTTGTTAATTTGCTTTCTGATCTCAACTCCGTACTGTCCAAAATAAAATATATGTAATCTAGGGTCCACTGTGTGTTGTCCGTAGACATCATATATATTCTGCTTATATTCAGGAGAAGTGCCATGCCAAGATGAATGACGTATTTGTATATTGGTTGCACTACCTTCATTAGGCCAATAATCAGTGTTGCGATTATATTTATAACTTGGATTACTAAGATATCTCAGTCCGTGATCTCGCTCATGAACCATAGTATTAACAAAATCTTCTCTTGTTTTAAGCAAATCACCGTATTCTCCTTTATTTATTGAAATATTAATTTTGTTTGAAACTTTTGCTCTGTTTGTACCAGCAAGACCGCTTGTATTTAAGTCTATAGAATTATTTTCTATTTCAGAGAGATTACCTCCTGCTTTTTTATAATAGTGGTTTGCTATTTCCTTAGCAGCAGCATCTGTCAAATTTGTAGATGAAACTAGTTCACCCTGCTCAGTACTACCATCATTTTTAAAGGCTAAAGTTGATATAACCCTTACATTAGTAGTCTCGGCATTATCGCTCCCTATGTACCTGCCTGTCTGCTTATCAAAATAATCATCAGGCGCCATCCCATCTGGGTCGATAAAGCGAATCGGGTTGTTAAAGGCATAATTATATGGCGAGTGCCTGCGCATCTGGTCTGCCAGTGGGTCCACCGCATGCCACCTGCCGATCTGCGCGTCATACATCCTGGCCCCGTAGTCCATCCAGTTCAGGCCCAGCTCTTGTTGCTTCTCCTTGCCGTTGTACTGGAAAAGGTGATTAGGGTCACCGGCCTTCTCAATGCCAAATAAATTGAGCCCCCAGGGGTCGTAGTGGTTCTCCTGCACCAGCATCGGACTCGTCTGGCTCACAGACATGTCGTCGAACCAGGCCGCCTCGTAGCTTTCGTTGGCCAAGAATACTTCCACAAAGCCATCCTGCTCAGCCTTGTATTCCAGTTCGAGCCTTTCCCACTCACCGTTGGCCTGTTTTGTCAGTAGCTGGTACCCACTGTCTACATAGTTGGAGTCCGCATCGTAGGCAATATAGCGAAGATAGGCCTTCGGCGCCGCCTTCTCTTTCTGCAGTACCTGCGGGGCAACCGCGATACCTGCCCCCAGGAGCGGCAGGGCCTTCCCTTTGCCATTGCCAAGCTCCGTCATCGTACCCACGCCCGCCGTGGCCACCCCCAGCAGCCAGGTGGCCAGGTTGAAGGCCGTGTTTTTCTTCACCTCCTCCTCGTAGAGCCCGTAGGCCTCCGCCTTCACGATATCGCCGGATTTCACAGCCAGGCGCCTGCTCGGCCCCAGCGGCTGGTTGCGGCCCGCACCCAAGAGCGCCGCGTGGGAGCCAGTGCGGGACTTGCCCCGGTCCAGGTGACGCGTCTCGGCCACGCGCCCGAAGCTAGACTCCTCCTGCTGGGCCATCATCGGCTCCATCGTCAGTCCGTCAGTGGTGGTCACCTCCTCGGCGAAGGACACGCGCAGGTTGCCCAGGTGGTCTTTCAAGTGGTACTCGTAGCGCCACTTTTCGTTTGTTGCCGGGTCGTAAAGCACCCGCCCCTCCGGTGTATGGGCGAAGGTGGCCTCCGGGCTGTGCACAAAAGCCCCCACGTAGTCCGTCACCACCGAGTCTTGGTTGGCGGCAAGCACCGTCTTGCGAAGCTTCTGCCCAGCTTTGGTATAGTAAAAGCGCACACTTCCTTTTCCGGTGATGTCAACTTTTAAGGGCAGGTTCAGGTGATTGTAGGTGACTGCATTTATTTTCTTGTTGTCGTCACGGGTCATGTTGCCGTTGGCGTCGTAAAAGTATTCCCAGGAACTGGCTGTGCCCTCAGCGTACGAGCGGTTTGCACCGTTGATAAAATCACCGGCCACCCCTTCTGTTGTGACCGCATCTTGCACCGAGGCCAGGCGGTTTCCTTCATAGCGATAGGTAAGGTTATCGACTACTCCCCATGTAGGGCTAGCCTTAACCATTCCGCGACGTGTTAAAAAGCGAATGTTGCCGTTGGCATCATACCCGTTAAGCAAGTTTCCACTCGCGTCATTTTTAGAGGGTATCTGCACTGTATAACGGTCCGACTCCACAGTCCAGCTCGTTCCGGTTTTAGCCCGATAATGTGCACCCAGCAACCTATTGGCCTTGTCATAAGTGTAGCGGTAACCGCGCTGCACTCCTCCCCCACTTGCAGGTTTTGTTTTCCAAAGCGCCTCGGCGATATTGCCATTGTATTGCGCACCGCCCCCTATCGGCAATTGCAGCTCTATATTGTAGTTGAGCTTCATGCCAAATAAATCCCCATGGGGATCCTCATCCTGCCCTGTGAGGCTGTGATCGTTTATTTGCGTGAGCCAGCCGCGGATGTTGTAGCGGAAGTCTACCTTCTGCAGGAAGCTTTGCCCGGTGCGACCGTGCAGCTTTTTTGCATCCAGCTGCCCTAGTTCATTATATTGGTTCTCCACCAATGTGACTAAAGAGGCTTTTTCAGGATCGTAAGGGCCAGTGCCTGTATGCTGCCAGGTTACCAGCAGTCGTCCGACATGGTCATACTGGAATTTGTTGTACACAACATAGTTCATATTGCCCTTCTCATGTGTGGCAAGCGTTTCCATTGCTCGTCCTGCAAAGTCAAATAGTGTGCTTACCCGGTCCAACCCGCCCAGATGATTTTGGGCCACGGTTTGAACCAGCCGGTACTGTTCATCATAATAATTGGCTGATGTTAGCCAGATAGTATTGCTCTGCGTGTTTATCAGTTCTGTTTTTGTGCGTGTGCCCGTCACCTGTCCGCGGACCAACGGATTAAAGGCAGCTACACCAGTTAAATGATTTTCATCAAAGCCGTACCCCGACAGTTGGTTATGGTTGTAGTCATCGTAAAAGGTTACAGTTAGCAACGGATCGGAATCAGCAAGGGATGGAAAGGTGTTATCTAGGGTATAACCTGGAAGCTCGGTGTCCCCAGACCTTGACTCGAATTGGGCTCTCCCTCCTTGTTGATTGTAGGTATCTGCCTCGGCCTGCATGGCATTACGGCTGTTATTGTCCGCTGTACTGACAAACTCTCCTGTCATAACAGGGCGGCTCAGCGCGTCATACTTAGTGAAAGCCCATTTCTTACTTGCAGCCTGGTTGGCGTCTTGGGTAAGAATTAAATCATCTCGCAGATTATAGACCATGACAACTGGTCCCGAACCAGGCATTTGCTTTTCGATCATTCTTTTCCTGGCATCGTACTCGTAACGGAAGCACCAACGTTCCAGAAAGGTGGGAGTGAGCGCAATACGGCCTGTATTGTCCGGGGCTGGCAATTCCGAACGGTAACCCTCCGGCTGTATGACTAGTCTAAGATTACCTATCTCATCATACACGTATTGTGTAATCATGAAATCATCTTCCGCTGTGTTAGTCACCGTAGCGGCCTCCTGCACTTTCCGCATCACCACCCGGCCCTGCAAGTCCTTGTATTCTACTACTAAGGCATTATGCTCATCCTTTGTTTCCGTCACGTTAAGGGTGCCTTGGGCATAGAAGCCCCCCTGTTCTGCCGTGGCTGTCGTGTACAGCGTATTGCTCGGATATAGCCCGGTAGTGACCCATGTTGCCCCACTTACCAGTGCGGCCGCGTTGCCTTGGCCTGAGGCGTCGGCTACAGCTAGTCCCTGCCCTTCTTCCATGCGCCAAAAACCTGCCAGCCCCGGCGTCAAAGCCGCGGGCACGGCGCGCATATCACCAGCTATCTGTGCCTCCGTACGGACTGTGTTCCACACACGCACCTCGTCGATGGCGCCCTGGAAGTACTGCGAGGTCGTCGTACTCTGCCGCCCCCCGATGCGCAACTCATTGCGACCTGTGTCCCTGTCAACAATTGGGCCCGTCGCGGCCTGAGGAGTCTCTGCAAGCCTGCCGTTGATATAGGTTCTGACGTATGCGCCATCGTAGGTCACGGCCACGTGAGTCCAGGTGTGGAGTGGGGCCTTAGCCTTAGTTTTGACGCCCTTCCATCCCGGGGAAGTGTTGGCAAGTGCCCAAGCAATACTTCCATCCGGATAGCGGGCCATCCAGTACTCCCCTTCACGGCAAGCGATTATCCCACCGGAAGTCTCATTGCTACCACTGCCAGTAGGATAAATCCACGCTTCGAGCGTTATGGACTCCGTCATTTTTAAGACTGGGCTTGCCACAACTCTCAGGAACTGGTTCGTGCCGTTAAGAAGGACGGCGTTCCCCATCGGGTTGTCAGTAGCTGCTGGCGTATAGGGCCTTACCTGCCACAGACGCACCTCTCCAGCCATGTTAGTGCGTTGCAGGTTCTTGATGGTATGGTCCGTACTCGTTGACGCCGGCAAGTCGTCGGGTTGCCAGGACTCCCCCGGGGCGCCCTGCTTGTTCACCCGACCTAGCGGGGAGGCCTCGTATACCGGCACGGCCCAAGGCATGTTGGTCTTGGCAATGGTCGGTTGGCTGAGGTTTGACGGGCTGTAGAATAGCTTCTGCTCAGATGTGCCCTCAATACGGAACGAGCCGGCCACACCTTCAGCTACGTAAGGTAGATATGTGCGGTCAACCCTTCCCAAGGCATCATAGCTCACCGGCGTGACTAGGTCCTGCCCCAGCGGCGAGGCCTTGGTCTGCACTGTCTGCAGTTCCCGCCCCAGCCCGTCAAAATAGGTTATTGATTGCATAACCTGCCGCACTGTACCTGCCTGAAGGTCTTCAGATTTGGCTAACCCCGCCACCTGCGCCGTATTGGTGAGGATGTAATTTCTGTTCTGGCTTGGTGAAGACGCGAGCAGTTCCTCCTCAGCGCCGGCCATTAGCTCCACGGTTATTTCTGCAGTATAGAGCGTCAGCCCCGTGACCCACTCATTTGTCACGCGGGCCCGGTATGAACCCGCGTCGCTCTCACCAGCACGCCCTACTGTGTAAGTCGAAGCTGTTGCCCCATCTATGTCCTGCCACGTCCCGTTTATTTTGTGCTGCCACTGGAAGCGATTACGCACCCCTCCCATCTGCACCGTTAAGTCCATTTTTTTCCCTATCACCACTTCCGCAGTATAGGCCTCTCCGATAACACCCTGCGGATTGAATTCAAAACGGCTGAAAGGGTGTTGGTTTACACCTGTCATGTTGGCCTCTATTCCGCCGAAATCTAAATTATTGTGGTTGAAAATGAGAGTAAGGCCGCTCTTGTTAGGATAGTTGCTGAAATTCGGCAATGTACCGGTTAACCTGTTGAAGCCAATATTGAGACTTACAAGATTCGGAAGGAGGTTCAGCCACTCGGGTACGGGGCCGCTCAGGCTGTTGTTGTTGAGACTAAGGTACCCCATGGCAGCCAACTCCTTCAGTGCTTCTGGTATAGTACCTTCTATGTTATTGTCTCCCAAGTTAAGCGCATCCATTGCTGTCAGCCTGCCAAGTTCCGCAGGGATTGTACCGCTCAGCCGGTTTCTGTGAAGATAAAGCCTCATAACGCCCGCGAGATTACCCAGTGAAGCCGGTATAGGGCCAGTAAGCCAGTTGGAGCTAATATTGAAATACCAAGCATTCGAAAGGTTACCCAGTTCGGTTGGGATTGTACCGGTGAGCCTGTTGCCTACAAGGGAAAGATACCTCAATTTCGTCAGGTTTCCCAAAGAGGCAGGAATCTGCCCCTCAACTCCCGCGAAATCCAGCTGAAGATCAGTCAAGTTGCCCAGATTCCCAAATGAGCCCGGAATTGTGCCACTCAGATTGTTCGATCCTAAGTTGAGCAACCACAGGTTTTGCAGGTTGCCCAGTGAAGCCGGAATTGAGCCGGTTAGCTTTGCGTTACCTATGGTCAACACTTCCAACCTACTGAGATTACCCAGAGAGGCGGGGATCCCCCCACTGAAATTATTGTAACTAAGCTGTAGGGATAACAGGTTTGACAGATTACTAAAGGACTCGGGAATCACTCCACTTAAGCTGTTCCAGTTCAGGTTCAGGGTCTGCAAACTGGAAAGGCCTCCCAAGGAAGTGGGAATAGTACCTTCCAAGCTGTTACTGTTCAAGTCAAGGGTATTTAATCCTGTTAAATTTCCTAGTGCCCCAGGAATCTGACCGAAAAGTTTACAGTAACTGAGGATGAGTGATTGTAAATTCGGCAGGTTGCCCAGGGTCTCAGGAATTGTTCCCCCTAAGTTATTGGAACTAAGGTTCAGTACCCGCAAGCTTTTAAGGTTACCGATGGAAGCCGGAATCGGCCCGGTAAGTTTATTAACGACAAGTCTGATTTCCGTTATGTCCCCGTTTACCACCGTCACGCCATACCAATTAGCAAAATCAGCGCTCGTTGTCCCCTGGAGCCAATTGTGCCTGTACTGCCACCCATTCCCGCCCATCGTATTATAGATGTCGCGCAAAACCTGTAGCTCCACCTCGTCCGGCACCAGGTTATAGCCAGTTGACGACATGCTCAGTGAGTTAGTCGCAGAAGATCGTACAGCGAAAGTCTCCAGTTTGAGCTCCTGAAGGGTACGCCGCAGGTAGAACTCGGATACCAGAGAGTCCCTGGAGCGGTCGTACGACCGTTGAAGACGCTCAGTCTCCTCCCTGCTGCCCCCTGCCCTTACTTGGTGCCTACTGCGTAGCTTCAAAAGCTCTGCCTCCAAGTCCTCCTGCCACTGCTGGGCAGGTGCTCCCTTTACTTCTCCCTTTACCGGGGCCTGTGCAAAGATGGCTTGAGTGTTTCCTTGCATGATTAGGAGTATCAATAGTAGACAAAACCTGCAATGTTGCATTTTCAAGCAAAGCAATGCCTGGTTCCATAGTATGGAAGGGAGGAAGAGAAAGTAAGACAGCATCTGCGTGTATAGTTTTTTCGATAAGTAAAATTGATATCCTAAGAAAGGAGCTTAGAAGAATTATTTACAAGAGTAAGTATGTATTCTCCGCTGTGGGATTCTTAATTATGGAAAACTCTTTTTGCTAACAGGATCAGGGAAGGTTGACTAAATAAGTAGAACTGGCATTTGTTAGTGCTGGTTGGTCTGGGAAAACGGCACACCGATGTCATTTGATTAAATGATGGTTTCATTGAAGTTCGTTTAGAGCTTGGATCTTTAGCAGGAACGTATTCTGTATCCGCCCCCAAAAAACGAACGTTTTAATAACTAATAAAAAGAACAAACACCATCAAAAGTAACATTAATTAAATATAGAAAAATCACTATATTTCAACCATGTATTTGCTTTCTTATTCCCCCAAGCCTCATTCGTAGCGGAATAATTTTTAACAAATGTTTCAAAAGTAACTTAGTCCTGGTGAACACACTGTTCTTCTTCTGATACTACCCGCTATTGTTACAACAGTATCCAGATAGGATTTAAAGTGTCCTGTAGGCACCTGAGAGCAAAACACAAGGAATTTAACCCGTTAAGCATAAATTTCATCAGTTAAGTAGCACCTAAATTATTAAGTGTTATTTCATATGTGGTGCCTAGCAGCACTAGCATGTAAGAATGTCCTGATTCACTACCTACAGTTTGATTAGGATCACTCGCCTCTCTTATATGAGTAGCCAAATGATGAATTCTTGTGTTTTCATTGCCCCTAAGAACCACACTTAAAGGTGCAGAGCTGTAAGCGTGCCACTGATAATCATAATCAGTATGTCTGCTGTTAAAGCCAACACCTTTCACGTCTAATCAATGCATAACAGGCATACTAAGTGTGCCAGGGCCCTAGGCATAATATATACAGAAAGCAAAACAAAAATGGTTTGTCTTTATTGAACTCAGTTTTCTGAGTCAGGCTCTTAAATCCGACTACGAAGCTGTGCTGCAGGAGTGGTTTTCCAGGTTGGGTCTCTGAGAGTGATCTGATAAAGAAAGAAGTTTACAGAAGATTCAACTCAACAGGAGGCTCCTATAATCAAGGCACGGCATGGGCAGCACTGCCTATACAGTGGCTTGACGCTGCCCTTTGCCGCCCAATATCCTCAAATCTTCCATGAAATGGTTCGAGATTTGTCCACTCAAGAGCACTTTAAGAAGCCTTACAGCAATGTAGGGCTTTTTTTATGGGCAATTCATTTTAAATGGAAACTACTCAGGCATGAAGTGATGCCATATACCTGCCCATTCAGACATGAAAAGAAGTACAATCAGGGCACTTGCGGCAATTGGTCATTTTTATTATGTTGCGAAAAATTTACGGGGTGTAGCGTAGCCTGGTATCGCGCCAGCATGGGGTGCTGGAGGTCGTGGGTTCGAATCCCGCCACTCCGACTTTAAAAAAGGCCTTTTACAGTGTGTAGAAGGCCATTTTAAGCTAATTAATACTGACGCGAAAGCACTTCCCTAACCGCATTGACACTCCTATATAGGCCTATATAGTCTTAGAGCCTCACTTAAAAATCACACCCTATTTTATCACGCTATCAGAAATTGCTTACCTTTGTAACTGAAATGAAGTTTTTGAATAACATACTGCGTCTCCCATTTTTCAGCACCTATTATGCTATGGTATTTGCTCGGGGAAGGTATGTTTATACTTCAGATCGAAATTTAATATAGCGATAGATTTATAAATAAACATAACATGAAGCCCGGGCACATTTGCCCGGGCTTTTTTTATTTCAAAAAAATGAGTACCATCGACAGACTAAAAGAAAACGTAGAAATCATTCTTCCTGAAAACGGGCTGGAACAGAAGTTGGCATTGGCTGAGAAAGAGAACCGCAAACTGGTAATCAAATTGGGCTTCGATCCTACAGCCCCTGACCTGCATCTTGGACACGCTGTTGTGCTCAAAAAAATCAGGCAATTCCAAGACTTAGGGCATCAGATTGTAATACTGGTAGGAAGCTTTACGGCACGCATCGGTGATCCAACTGGTAAGAACAAAAGCAGAAAGCCCTTGAGTCTAGAGGAGGTGCAGTATAATGCAGAGACCTACATTAACCAGCTTTCTAGGATAATCGATGTGGATAAGACTAAAGTAGTCTTCAATTCTGAATGGCTGGATACCTTGTCGTCTTCTGAGATCGTTCAGCTGCTTTCTAAGGTCACGGTTGCGCAGCTGATGCACCGAAATGATTTTAATAAACGGTTTACTGAAAACACTCCGATTGCAATGCACG
Source organism: Pontibacter sp. LHS1 (assembly GCF_058932855.1). Classification (NCBI taxonomy): domain Bacteria; kingdom Pseudomonadati; phylum Bacteroidota; class Cytophagia; order Cytophagales; family Hymenobacteraceae; genus Pontibacter; species Pontibacter sp. LHS1. Next base: position 158,284 of record NZ_JBZYWF010000008.1, on the reverse strand, counting down.
AGCTGGTGTACCCCATATTGCAAGGATTCGATTCTGTAAAACTTGAATGTGATATAGAAATGGGAGGCACAGACCAGCTCTTTAACTGCACTATGGGAAGGCAGCTACAGGAAACTTTCGAACAGGACCCTCAGATTGTGATATGTATGCCTTTATTGAAGGGCCTAGATGGAAAAGAGAAGATGAGCAAGTCGCTGAATAACATTATTGGGCTGACCGATGCACCTAATGAAATGTTTGGCAAAACTATGTCTATTCCAGACAGCTTGATTCTCGAATTTTTGGAACTGACGACGGATTTTACATCAGATGAAAAACTTAGCCTAAAAAGCAAGCTGAGCGCAGGAGAGAATCCGATGAACATTAAAAAATTCATCGCAAAGAACATCATTACTCAATACCATGGTGAGTCTGAAGCAGAAGTGGCCGAGCAGTTTTTCAGTATTCAGTTTCAGAACAAAAACTTTGAAGAGAAGGCTTTCGAACCTGTCTTAATTGAATCACTGCACGCAGATAATATTGTTTTGAGTATAGTTGATCTATGTAAAAGATTGAAAAATGATTTAACGAAATCTGCCATTCGTAGATTGATTGAAGGAGGCGGCATTCAAGTTAACAATGAAAAGATTAAAGATCCGCACACAGGTATAGCATTGCTGGAGGGCACAAAAATCAGAATAGGCAAAAGAGGTTTCTAGGAGTTGAAATAAGTTGGATATAATATATCTTTAAGCCGGTTGAAGCTTAGTTTCAAAAGCACCTTGCGTCACTTCCTGCGTTAGTAGCGCTTGCGTCAGAATCTGCGTCAGCTGTGGCCAAAAACATCGGAATTTTAACGGAAACTAACATTTAACCAACGCTTCTGAGGCATTTTTATAAAGCTTGATTTGGTGGTACTTGCGTTCGAATCCCGCCACTCCGACAAAAGGGCCTTTACAGCATGTAAAGGCCCTTTTTATTGACGAAAAAGTGACGCCTACCGAGGAAGGTTGCAGGCAAAATAGTTCCTCCAAGAACTGTAAGCCACTTTTCAGCATCTTCAGGCATTTCTAGTGGTGCTTCTCACCCCGCCATTCCTGCAGAATTCCAAGCAAGCTTCTCCTTCTTCAACTATTTCTTCCTATATTCATTCTGTTAACGAAAGAGTCTACCACACTCTACACAAAGTGCAGATAGCAACATTGACATCAACACTATCAAATCAGATCACTACTCCATGAAAATAATTACACATGAACAATTACCTGCCGCAAATGGACATTACAGCACTGCGATAATCTCTAATAACCTTCTGTTTGTTTCAGGCCAATTACCTGTTTCAACAGATGGAACACATCATCAAGATGAATCATTTGAAAAGCAATTTGAAGTAGTTTTTGAAAATATAATTCAAATATTGCACGCCTCAGGTACGGTTAAAGAGAAGATAGTTAAAGTAACAGCCTACATTTCCGATGTCAGATTATGGCCGGAGTTTAATAAGCTTTATGCTTCATTTATGGGAGAACATAAGCCGGTAAGGACCGTGGTCCCCGTGCCAGAATTACATTATGGTTACCAATTAGAAGTAGAGATAATAGCAGAAATTAAGTAATGAAGAATCAGTTGGTCGAAGTACAGGAAAGGATAAAGCCATACATCCATAGAACACCTGTTCTGACATCCAGCCTGTTAAATGAACTAGCAGGCTGTGAGCTGTTCTTTAAATGTGAGAACTTCCAGCGTATGGGTGCATTCAAAATGCGCGGAGCAGTAAATGCGATTATGCAATTAACTGATGAGCAAAAACAGAAAGGTGTGGTTACGCATTCATCTGGAAACTTTGCCCAGGCATTGGCACTTGCCGCTAAAAGTTTAGGAATAGCCGCTTATGTAGTGATGCCTTCCAACGCACCCACCGTAAAAAAGAATGCAGTAAAAGGATATGGAGGCATTGTAGTGGAGTGCCCCCCGACAAATGAAGCAAGAGAAGAATATACTAATCGCCTGGTGGCAGAAAAAGGTTTGACTTTTATCCATCCTTCCAATGATTTGAATGTGATTTTAGGACAAGGAACTGCAGCAATGGAACTGCTTGAGGAGTATCCTGACATAAGCTGTATCTATACTCCTGTAGGAGGAGGGGGTTTGGTTGCAGGAACAATTCTGGCAGCAGAAAATTTTTCAAAAAAAATAAAAGTTGTAGGAGCAGAACCCGCTCTTGTTGATGACGCTTACCGTTCATTGGTGTCAAATAAAATTGAAACGCACGATAATAAATCCACCATTGCAGATGGACTTAAAACGCATTTAGGAGACGTTAACTTTCCAATCATCAAAAAAGGAATTGACCATATTGTTCTTGTAGAGGAAGAAGAGATAATAGATGCAATGCGTTTGATTTGGGAAAGAATGAAAATTGTAATAGAACCCTCCAGTGCTGTTGCATTCGCTGGATTATTAAAAGAAAAAGGAACATTGAAAAACCAAAAGGTGGGCATTATACTATCAGGTGGCAATGTAGATGTTCAAAAATTGCCATTTTAATAAATACAGCTGCAAACCGTTAAAATCACCTAGCGTAACTTCCTGCGGGTTTTGCGTTCGAGTCCCGCCGCTCCGACAACAGCAAAGGTCTTGCAGCTAGCTGCAAGACCTTTGCTGTACTGTTTGACAAAGCTAGTTTACGAAGGAATTTCCTCTACCAGTTGTGCTATACCTTTCTCTATTTGTTCCCGCAATTTTTCAGGCTTATCAGAAATAACACGTTCAGCCGTTCCCTGCCATACCAGTTCGTTCTGCACCGGGTCCACGAGGTGCACTGACACTGTGCCTACGCTGTAGCGCCCAACTTCTACCTCTCTGCTCTGCCAGGTATAGCGGCGCTGCCCTATGTAGCGGGGCGGGTCAGATATGATATCGGTTTCCCTGGTTTGTACCTGCCTGTCTACCACTATACCCAGGTTGATGAGTAAGTCAGCTTCTTCTGTCGTTGGTGCTTGCTTCAGACCGCGGAGTTCCAACTGACGGGCCAACTCCTGCTTCAGGAAGTGCACATGCCCCTGATAATTCTTACCCATATCTTCTATGTCCGTATCCACGTCCATAAAGGCAAACTGACGGTAAGTATTTAACCCGAAGCCGGGTGCTGGCTCAGATTGGATACTGGTGGAAGAGCTACAGGCTGTGAACAGCCAGAGTAACAGACAAGCAGTACTTAATATTAGTTTTCTCATTTCCGAAAGTTCTTGGATCATCACACATAAAATAATCTGTATACGTAAGCAGTAATCCGGTAAGTATGCATCGATTGCGATTTTTATATTTAACTTAGCACTTAGCCTACTACAGGAACTATTGCGCGATGCAAAATATCAGCATCGTTTAAACCATACGTCCACAAGCTACGTTTTGCCCTCCATGAACACAACGGCACAAGTACTAGAAAAAAACAAAGAAAGCATCCTTGAAAAGTGGATGCAAAATCAATTGTCGGATGCTTCACTCCGTGATGATCTGATGACAAGCGATGAACTGCAGCGTCAGTCAAGAGAGATGCTCGACGGCCTGCTCAGAGCAGTTGCCAGAGGAAACTATGACAACATCTATGACACGGAATTTGAGCAGGTAACTGATACGCTCCGCGACATTTCCATTACCAGGGCAAGACAAGGATTTAGTCCGCGTGAAACCGGAGCGTATGTACTAAGCCTGAAGCAGGCTGTGATAGCAGTACTGGTGGAGCAGCGGAAAGATGACCCTACTACCCTCTACCAGGAAATCATGCAGCTCAACGACCTGCTGGACAACCTGAGCATCGTTACTTTCGAAACCTTTATCAAAGGGCGTGAGGAAGTGATCCTGCGTCAGACAGATGAAATCAGTGAGATATCTACACCGGTGATCCGGGTATGGGACGGTATACTGGCCCTGCCAATCATCGGAACGCTGGACAGCGCACGCACCCAGGTAGTGATGGAAAACCTGCTGCAGGAAATCGTGAACACAGGCAGTAATATCGCGATCCTGGATATCTCGGGCGTACCTGCCGTCGACTCACTGGTAGCACAGCACCTGATCAAAACCGTGAGCGCGACACGCCTGATGGGTGCCGAGTGTATCATCAGTGGTATACGAGCCGAAATTGCGCAAACCATTGTACACCTGGGCATTGACCTTTCTAACATCAAGACGAAGGCCAGCCTGGCCAGCGCACTGCAGCTTGCCTTTAGTATGACCAACCTCGAGGTGCGCCGCGTAGACCGAAACAAAGGATTCAAAATAACGCGCTAATACGATGGACAGGATACCAGTTTTAAAAATGGGGCCTTTCCTGTTGGTAACCATACAGGTAGACCTCTACGACAGGCTAGCCCTGACGCTGGAGAATGACCTGATCAACATGGTGAGCCAGACCGGAGCACGGGGCGTTTTGATAGATATCTCGGCAGTAAGCATCGTAGATTCGTTTATGGGTCGCATTTTGGGCAACATTGCCTCCATGTCGCGCATTATGGATGCTGAAACCGTAGTAGTAGGTATGCAGCCCGCTGTGGCTATTACACTCGTGGAGCTTGGCCTAACGCTGCAAGGTGTACATACTGCCCTGAATGTAGAAAAGGGCATGGAATTACTTAACACTAAACTAGGCGATAACCTGGAACTAGACGACGAAGAGGAGGAAGACCAGGATGATCGTAATGACTAAAGATACGATGGAGATCGTGCGCGAGCAGGATGTGGTCCCCTTCCGCAACCGCGTGCGCGAATTTGGCACCCGTATAGGTATGAGTCTGGTCAACCAGACCAAGCTGATCACGGCTGCGAGCGAACTGGTGCGTAACATGCTCAAGTACGCCAGCGGAGGCAAAGTAATACTCGAAATTATCAGCCACAATGCCAAAACCGGCGTAAGACTAACCTTCAAAGACGAAGGCCCGGGTATAGCTGATATCGCCATGGCCATGCGCGATGGCTTCTCTACCGGCAGGAGTCTCGGCCTTGGTCTTCCCGGTGCCAAACGACTAGTCAACGAATTTGACCTCATAAGCAATCCGGGAGAAGGCACAACAGTTACTGTCATCCACTGGAAACATGGACGTTAATCAACACTACCGCTTCGCGATACCCGACCGAAGCTACGCTAGTCTCACAAAAAAAGACATCACACGACTTGCTGAAAGCTTCGCCTTATCGGAAGGAGCCGTGGGCAAGGTCAATATTATCGTGTCAGAAATGCTCTCTAACCTGGAGAAGCACACGACGCAGGGTGGCGAACTGCTGGTGAAAGCCATCGGTAAACCCATCCATGGGATTGAGATCATCAGCCTGGACAATGGGCCCGGCATGAACAACCCTGACCGGATGCTGGAAGACGGCGTGTCTACTTTCGGCTCCGCTGGTGAAGGGCTTGGGGCGATCAAGAGACAGTCTGATGTTTTCGACCTTTACTCACACCCCCAGGTAGGCACCGTGATCGTGGCCCGGGTATACAAGTCGGCTCGTTCCATCCCACCAGGCAGGCGCTACGATATTGGCAACATCATGGTCCCTAAGCCGAAAGAAATAGACTGCGGCGACGGGTATGCTATCGTACATCACGAATGGGGCGTCTACTTGCTGGCACTCGATGGGTTGGGGCATGGCACGCATGCACAGGAGGCATCCCAACTGGCCGTCAAGACCTATTGCGACAATCCTATACCTGATCCGGCCGTGGCGCTGCAAGAAATACACTCGAGCATCCGGCGTACCCGGGGCGCAGTGGGCTTTGCCGCTAACATCGACATCAGCCAGAACATATTCAGTTACTGCGGCATAGGCAACATAGCCGGCAAGCTATTCTCCATGGAGAGTTCGCTGGGCAATATGCCCTATAAGAATGTGATATCGTACAACGGTATACTCGGTCACAACATTCCGGGTACTTTCAACAACCAAGAGCTGGAATGGAACCGTAACAAATTGCTCATCGTGCACAGCGACGGATTGAAATCGCGCTGGGACCTGAGCCGCTACCCTAACCTGCACCGACACTTACCAACTACCATCGCGGCAGTTCTTTACAAAGACCATAGCCGCCAAACAGATGATACACTCGTACTTGTTTGTAAAGCCAAAGTTTAGCTGATGCCAAAGAGCTTTCTCAAAATAAACATTGCAAACGAACTGGACGTGGTGCTGGCCTATAAGCGGGCGATGCAGCTATCAGAAAAAACAGGTATGGCACAGGCCAACCAGACCAAGTTCGCAACGGCCGTGTCGGAGATTTGCCGCAACGTGGTAGAGCATGTGGGCAACGGCACTATACAGTTTAGCATTATCGGAGAAGCTGGGCATAACTACCTGGAAGCGAAAGTGTCGGATCGTGGGCGTGGCATCGGCAACCTGGATCAGATTTATGATCGGACCAGGTATGGCAGCAGTGCTACAGGGCGCGGCATGGGCATTGTGAACTCCCGCAAACTGGTGGATTTCTTTGAGATCAAGACCGAGAGCGAGCAAGGTACTGTTGTGACCCTCCGTAAGCGCATCCCCACGCAGTCTCCTGTATTTACAAAGAGTCTGCAGGAGCTCTGGCTACGGGAGTTTAACGACGAAGAGGGAATATCACCCTATGCAGAGATCAAAAGGCAGAACATGCAGCAGCTTGAGCTGCTCGAGAAACTGCGTCTTCGCAACCTGGAGGCAGAACAGCAACTGCAGGAGATCAGGAGACTGAACCTGCAGCTTCAGCAGTCCAACTTTGAGATACAGTCACTATCGGAGGAGCGTGAGCGCCGGAACCTCGAACTGCAGAAAGCCAATGCCGACCTGGATGCTTTTGCCCATACCGTTTCGCATGACCTGCGGGCTCCTTTGCAGAACATTGGAGGTATTATCAACTTCCTGGAAAACAGTTTGCAGAACGGCAATAACGAAGATGCCACTTCACTGCTGCCGATACTTCGGGAGCAGGCCAGCAAGATGGACAAACTGATCACAGGTATACTGGCCTATTCGCTTGCCGGCCACCACAGCCTGCATCGCCAGATCGTGTCTGTCCGGTCCGTGCTTCACAAGGTGCTGGAGTCGCTCTACATACCGGCGTCTTTTAAGATTATACTGCCAGACGATCTGCCTACCCTCTACACCCAGGAGATCTACCTGTACCAGATATTCAGCAACCTGCTCGGCAATGCCGTGAAGTACCACGACAGACCAGAAGAAGCTGTGATAGAAGTACAATGCAGCCTCAGGTCTGGTCTTCTATACCTGGTAGTGCAGGACAACGGCCCAGGTATAGCACCCGAAGATCAGGAGCAGATCTTCAGCAAATATGAAGCACTTGGCCACAACCTGACACGCCATGACAGCTCAGGTCTGGGCCTCGCCATAGTAAAGCGTATACTCGAAGAAAAGCAGGGCGATGTGTGGGTAGAGTCAATGGGTCGCGGCACCCGCTTTGTGTTTACGTGGCCAGCCACTGAAGTGGTCACCGAGTCAGAAGATGCCGAGTAAAAGCATAAAGCCTGTATACCTTGCGGTATACAGGCTTTATGCTTTTATAGCGTAGGTTCTTTTAGTTTCTGCGATTCTGAAAAAAATCAGCCAATATCTCCTTCACATCGTGGTTGGTCAGCGCCTTGGAGTAGTGCTTTTTTACTTTCTTGAAGCTCTTGATACGCTCCAGGTCATAAAAACTTGCTGAAGATGTCAGCATCAGAATGATGACATGGTCACCGGCATCCAGCCCTTTGCGCTGGTACTCTTCCAGAAACTCAAAGCCATCCATGGTAGGCATTTTGATATCGAGGAAGATCAGGTCGGGGCACTTGAAAGCACCATCCAAATGCTCGTCACAGGCTTTGCTCAGGTAGTCAATTGCTTCTTTACCGTTCTTCAGCACCAAAATTTCTTTTGCCACCTTCATGTCGGTCAGCAGGCGCTTATTCAAATAGTTTGTGGTGTCGTCATCGTCTACCAGCAGCACTAGGTCAAGCATTTCGGATGCTTCCTTCATAGTCAGTTTTGTTATCTCTCAAATCAACGGTAAGGTACAATTTGTACCTGCGGGTGCTTTGGTACCCGGTTGAGCCACTAACACATTGTAAACAATTAATGTTCAATATTGCTGCTCTTTGTGACTTATAGCACCATAGCGGCGCAAAAATACATTTTTGATTTTTAAGTTTAAAGCTAATTCAGCGGTTATCGTGCCTAATTTTTCAGGCCGTTACACCACCCTTTACCTTCACATAGCCTTTCTTTTTCTTCTTTTTGCTTTTGCCTCGCCACATCACAATGCCTGTTACCCAAAGCATGGCTGGCATCAACCCCAGAAAGAACCAGAGTATCCGGGTAATCCAGCCCCCTATCTCCCCAAAGTGAATCGGCACAAACCAATTGCGGGTAAGCTGCCGGCCCAGGGGAGCAGTGTGCGGATTATAATCGTACACGACGTCTCCAGTGTATTGGTTCAGGTATACCATCGGGCGATCCTGGGGGCCGGCTTCCAGATCAGAAGAGGCCAGGTAAGTCAGGTTAAGCGTGCCTGAACTATCGGGCGCCAGTGTGAGCGTCCGCCTGACGTAGCCAGGGTATAAGGCATCCATCCTGTCGAGTGCCTGGTACACGGTCAGCGGTGCCGTACCATCTGCCGGATAAGCCGACTGCAGTGCCTTCACGTAAGGTGTCGGCTCCCTGGCCAGCGTCAGCTTATCGACCACTGCCTGGGTCTTCTCCTGAAAACCAAAATATACCCCGGTAAGTGCGGCCAGGAAAAGCGGTACACTGAAGTAGAAGCCAAACACATTGTGCAGATCAAAATTCCGCCGTTTGAAAGAGGCATTGGCCTTAAGGCGCAGGCCGTCTTTCAGGTTCCGCTTTCGGCGGGGCATCCACAGGTATAGCCCTGTCGAGAGCAGCACAAAGGCCAGCAGCAGCGCACATATACCTGTGATCAAAGCACCCGAGTCGCCCATGGTCAGGTGGCGGTGCAGGTCCAGTACCGTATCCATCACACCGCGTCTCTTCTCCAATTGCCCTACATACTTGCCGGTGGCAGCGTCAAAAAAGAGGAACTGCTTATTGCCTTTTACCTTGACGATGTAATTCTCCAGCTCCCGTACCGGAAAGAAGATGCTGGTAACCGAAGCGCCAAACTCCTTTTCGGCATTGCGGATAACCAGTCGTACATCTACAGGGGCTGCTCCCGGATCAGAGCTTTTGTACTGCTCAGGGTATAGCGCCACCGTCAGCTCGGGCTGAAAAACGTAGAGCGAGCCTGTCAAGCCCACAAAGGCTAGTACGGCACCCGCTGTCAAGCCGATCCAAAGGTGTAGTTGAAGGAGGATTTTACGCATGTACCTGAACTTGAAATCGGCGGCATCGCCCCTTTCAGGACAATGCCGCCGATATAGTTATTTATGTTTCTATCAATTAAAATCTCACACCAACTGTGCCCTGCACTGTAGTTGGCGCACCAGGCATAATCACGGTAGCTGACTGTGAACCTTCGTAGTATTTCACATTGGTCAGGTTCTTCACATTCAGGGCCGCATGGAAGCGCTTGCTGTTGTAGAACATGGTGGCGTCGTAGCGGGTATAGCTCGGCAGCATAAAACTGTTGGCATCATCTACCGGACGATCCTCTACATACGTAAAACCACCGCCAATGCCCAGGCCTTTCAGCAAGCCGTCCTGCAGTTCGTAAGTTGTCCAAAGGCTGCTGTTGTTATACCCTACTCCTCTGAAGCGACGGCCTACCGTGCGTCGTGGGTCGTCTGCGCTTAGCGCGTCTTTTGTCACGCGGGCGTCAGTGTAGGTATAAGTGGCGATCACATTCAGGCCAGGCAGCACCTCACCCGTGATATCTGTTTCTATACCTTTGCTCTGCACTTCACCCAACTGCACGCTGGCGCCGCTTTGGCTTGGGTGCGGCACTACCACATTCTGGCGCGTAATATCGAAGTAAGCAGCCGTCAGGTTTACACGGTCGTTCAGCAAACCGATTTTGGTACCGGCTTCATACTGCACAGAGGTAATCGGCTTGAACGCCTCTCCTTCCAGTGTCTGCCCTATACCTGGCTGGAAGCCTTTGGAGTAGTTGGCGTATACCGAAACTGGACCGTATACCTCGTACAACACACCCAGTCTCGGGTTAAAGGCTTTGTTGTTTTGCTTGGTTGTTTCGTCCTTCATGCGGTTCTCCTTCTCCTGTTCCCAGAAATCGTAGCGGCCGCCCAGCAACACTTTCAGGCGCTGGTTTATTGTGATGAAGTCCTGCAGGTAGAAACCCAGCACATTCACGCGGTCCTGGTAATCCTGAGAGTAAGTGAGCAGCGAATAGTCCTTTGGCTTGGGATTGTACTGTGGGTTTAGGATATCAAGCACGTCATAGGGAGCACGCTTTACCCAGATGTCAAAAATGGAGCGGGAAATCTCTATACCTCCCACAGCCTTGTGCTCTACCAAGGCACCGGTGTTGAAGTTGGCGTACAATTCATTTTGCGTAGCGATGTTCTGGTCATAGGTATCCTGGTCCTGGTGCTGGCGATTGATGCGGAAAGACCCGTCTTTCAGCACAGTAGTCTGCTCAACCACGTCACGTGTCTCGGTGGCGTAGTTATAGTTGAATGCATGACGGAAGCTCAGCGCCTCAGAAAACTTGTGCTGCAGGTTGTATTGGGCCATGCGGTTGGTAAACTCACCTGTATTGCCAGGCTCAATCAACACGCGGCTTCTCGACACAGGTGCAATTTGGCCGTTAACTGAGAATATACCCCGGTCTGATGGCTGATTATGGTTCAAAAACTCGGTTTCTACGGTCAGGGACGTCTTGTCAGAGAAATCGTAAGTGATGGCCGGAGCTACGAAAATGCGCTTCGTTTTCACGAAATCACGGTAGCTGTCAGCACGTTCATATACGGCATTCAGTCTGTACTTAAATGTTTTGCTTTCGTTAAAAGCACCGCCCAAGTCTATGGCAGGTCTTACGAGGCCAAAGTTGTTGGCCGTGATCTGGATGTCCTGGAAGGTATGAGCTGTCGGTTTCTTGGTGGAGATGTTCACCATACCCCCCGGATCGCTCACGCCATACAACACTGAGGCAGGGCCTTTCATGACCTCGATCTGCTGGATGTTGGCACTTTCACGGTAAGTACGCACCGTGTTGCGGAAACCGTTTTTGAACACACTCTGCATATCGGTACGGAAACCACGTATCTGGAAGATGTCGGAGCGACCACCAAAACCGGTCTCCATGCTTACGCCGCTTACGTTGCGCATGGCATCCTCCAGGCGCAGCACCTGCAACTGGTCCAGGGCACGGCGCGATACCACCTGCACCGACTGCGGCACTGACTTTATAGGTGCTTCCATCTTAGTGGCTGTCGTGGCGGTGCGCTGCAGATATTCGCCGCTGCGGTGCGCCGTCACCTGCACCTCTCCCAGTGAATGCGAAGATGCAGCCAGGTCTACGTTCACAAACGAAGCCTTCCCTCCTGCCACTTCCAGCAGCTGCTTCTGCAAGGTATAGCCTATACCTGATGCCACCAGCGTATAGTTTCCGGCAGGTATGTTCCTGATCAGGAATTTGCCTTCGTCATCTGTCGTGGAGCCATAAGAAGTGCCTTCCAGCCCAACGCTGATACCGGCTATACCTTCTCCCCTTTCTGATTGGATACGGCCCTCGATACGGCCTGTAGTTTGTGCATATGCCTGCTGTGCCAGGAGCACGAAGGCAAACATAATGGTGAGTATGCGTTGCATGAATTCTTATTTAGATTAATTCTAAGAAGTGCTGCAAAAGTAGATACTAGAAACATAAGAGAAAAGAGTTATTTAGATATTTTCTAAATAAGTGACATAAATCATCTCCCAGCTCCACTATACTCCAGGCTGTACATCCTTTTTGGCCTTTTTTGAGTATTTAGAGAATATCGCTACCGATGGTGGCATGACAGAAACTGAAAGACAAAACTAAGAGATATGGATACTTATAACCTGAAACCGGAGCATATGCGGGCTCCTGCTCATCTCACCCGTGAGGAGATACAGAAAAGCCTGGATGAGTTGGATAGCAAAATAAAAGTGCTGAAAGGCCGGGTGAATGCGACAGCCGCCGACTCGAACCATACTTATCACGAGCACATTGCGGCACTTGAAGCCAAGCGCGAACTGATTGCAAATAAAGTGGGGGACCAGGAAGACAGCCAAAGCAAGTGGCAGGGGCTGAAAGATGGCCTCGACAACCTCAAAAAAGACATGGACAACCTGTTCAAATAAAGCAAAAAAAGCCCCGGCACTCTCACAGTGCCGGGGCTTTTTGCTTATAGGCTATACCTGGTTTAACCAGCTACAGGCTCACGGAAACCTACCCATGTAAAGCGTTTGATCACAAACTCAGGATTTGTAAAAGACGCATTACCAGCCGGATTGCCGCCCGTTACGTGGAAGTCAGAGAAAGCGGCGTTCTGGTTCACATAGATGCCACCTGTCAGGTTGAAGCTCACCGGCGTGCCCGCCAGGCCCATCTCATCCATGATCTTCTCTTTTATATCCTCGTCTGTGGTATAGGCACCGCAGGAGATCGCACCGTAGTTCATCGCCATCTCTTTGGCCAGTTCGATTGACTGATCAGTGTCCTTTGTTTTGATGATAAGAGCGATCGGCCCGAACAGTTCACGGCTGAAGCTTTCCTTCTCCGTTGCGTCCACTTCATAAATCACAGGCGTGCAGGTACGCGCATTTTCAAACATCGGGTTGCTGAAGTCGCAGGTGCTCAGCACTTCCTTACCTTTTACGCTGGCAGCTTCTTTCACACGCTCTGATGTGGCCGGGTTTTGGATAGCGCCTAGAATATGTGGACCTGCTTTGGGGTTATTAACCAGACCAGTCACGGCATCGGCCAGTTTCTTCACCACTTCCTCGTACGGCATGGTTTCCCCGCCTACTTTCACGCCAGAGGCTGGCACAAAGAAGTTCTGCGGAGCCGTACACATCTGCCCGGAGTACAGGCTCAATGAAAAGGCCAGGTTCTGCGCCACTTTATCAATGTCCTGCACCGAATCCAGTATGATCGAGTTCACACCCGTTTTCTCTGTGAAGGTCACCTTGCCCGGCAGGCTCTCCACGTAGTTACCGAACTCGGTACCGCCTGTGTAATCAATCAGCTTTACTTTCGGGTTTTCGGCAAGTTCTTTTGTGATCAGGTGATCGTCCGCATCTACACCGAGCTGGCAGATGTATGGGCTCAGTCCGTTTTCTACCAGCACCTTCTGTACCTCTGCCACTACAATGGCGATTGGCAACACCGCTTTCGGATGTGGCTTCACGATCACAGGGTTACCCGTTACTAAGCTTGCATACATACCTGGCACTGTATTCCAGGTCGGGAAGGTAGAACAACCAATAACCAGGCCTATACCTTTCGGAACGGCACGCCAGCTCTTGTTCAGCTTGAGGTTATACTTGCCCATCGGCTTCTCCCACTCCATGTTTTCCGGAAAGCGGGTCTGCTCTTCGTAACCTGCCGCTATGGCCTCCAGCGCACGGTCAGCTGCATGCGGCCCCGATGCCTGAAACGACATCATATAAGCCTGCCCGGTTGTGTGCATCGTAGCATAGGCAATTTCGAAAAACCGCTCCTTCATACGCTCCAGCGACTCCACCAGAATGGCAGCACGATCAACCGGCTTTACCTTGCGCCACTGATGAAAAGCCTCATCGGCACGCGACACCAGCGTTTCTGCACTGAAATAAGGGTACTTTATACCTAATGGTTGCTGCTCATAAGGTGATTCTTCCTGACCAGCCCAATTTTCAGCATTATCGTGCACCAATTCCGTAAATTTGTTGTTAAGGTGCTGCTTATACTTCTCACGGCCTTCTTTATCAGCGGTTTCGCCATAAATATCGGGCATCGGGTTTTCAGGATATTGCGCAAAAAAACGTCGTTCGTGTAGGGCTTTCACGGCGTTTTCTATGATGGGAAGATTTTTATTTTTCAAATCCGAAGTCATAGTATTTATTTTATATAATTAAACACATATATTAGAATCAATTGTTGGAAAGTTACGTATTTTTTTAATACGCACGGGAAGCATCTTTAAATTTCGCCGTGTAATATGCGCTTTACTCTATACCTCTGCCAGCTCAGTTGAGGTTATATTCACCTAATAGTTTAATATGATTTAATGTTTACCCGAGGGCCAGTGGTTTACCGCTGCATTCTATCTTTATTATGTATAGTCCTGTGTTCGTCCCTGCTTGCTGCGCAGCATTTGCCCGCTCCAAAAGGTATAGGAACCGCGACTAAACCTCATACCGTTGTCTACAAGCTGAAGCCTCAGTCAGGTAATCAGTTACGCATGGCTAGCGGTAATCCTATGCAAAAAGCTTTGCAAAAGGTTGGAGCCAAATCGGTTGAACAGAAGTTCCCGGGAAAAGCTCCCTCTTCCTTTGCACGAAAGGCGCATGTGGATCTCTCACTTATCTACGAACTGTCATACGACCCTGCCCATAATCTGGAAGCCGTGCAGCAAGCCCTGCTGGCAACCGGTATGGTGGAGTATGTAGAGCCGCTCTACGAACGTGTACCACTCTACCAGCCCAATGACCCGGCCTCCGACTCGACTAAAACTACGCAGTCCTACCTCAAACTGATTCAGGCCTATGGTGCCTGGGCTGTACAGAAGGGCGATACCAACATCGTAATCGCTATAATGGATACGGGTTTCAGGTTGACGCACGAGGACATCCGTAACAAAATTAAATACAACTACGACGACCCTGTTGACGGCATCGACAATGACGGGGACGGACTGATCGACAATTACATCGGGTGGGACTTCGCAGACCGTGACAACAACCCCAATGACGATAGTCCGCACCGCGGGCACGGGGTGGCAGTGGCCGGTGCCGCCATTGGCCATGCTGATAACGGCGTAGGTATAGCGGGCGTCGGCTTCAACACCAAGTTTATGCCGCTCAAAGTTTTCCCATCTACTGCCTATGGTAGCTTTGGAGGGTACGAAGCCATCGTGTACGCTGCCGACAAAGGCTGCAGTATCATCAACCTGTCATGGGGCGGTGAGGGCTCTTCCCAGTTTGAGCAGGACATCATCAACTATGCTGTACTCGACCGCGATGTGGTAATTGTGGCTGCCTCGGGCAACACCAATGCCCTGGTCAACATCTACCCTGCCGCCTACGAGCATGTGCTTTCGGTGGGCGGTATCACCAATGACGTGAAAACCAATGACCATACCTGGAATTACAAAGTGGATGTAACTGCTCCGAGCGCCAGCATTTATACCACCACAACCTCGCGTGACAATTCCTATGGCACCTGGGGAGCGGGAACGTCCCACGCTTCTCCGCAAGTGGCAGGCGCAGCAGCCCTCGTGCGTTCCCAGCTGCCACACCTGAACGCCTTGCAGGTGATAGAAAGGATACGGGCTACCTCCGATAACATCTACCACCTCTCCGGCAATGCTCCCTACAACGAACTCCTCGGCAGAGGACGCCTGAATGTGAAGCGAGCTGTGCGGGAGGCCCGAGCCAAGTCGGTGCGCTGTACCTCCTTCAGTATTGTTGATAATAAGGTGGCGCAAATTGGCGACACGATGCTGGTCCACCTGAGCGTGATGAACTACCTCGACCCTACTACTGCCTTGAAGCTTACACTTACCTCTACCTCGCCTTTTATCAAGGTGCTGGATGAAAAGAACCTGACCATTGGGGCAATGGAATCCCTGGCCTCCCGCAACAATCACAGCAAGCCCTTCCGGTTTGTGGTGCTTCCTGACGCGCCACACAATGCACTGGCTACTTTCAGACTCGGATTTACAGATGGGGACTACCAGGACTTCCAGTATTTTCAGTTGCCGGTCAACCCGGATTATATCACCCTTACGGCTAACAACCTGCACATCACCCTGAACAGCAAAGGCAACCTTGGGTATAATGGTTATAATTTCAGACAGGGCATCGGCATCACGTATAAGGGCAGCTCTTCCATGCTATTTGAGGGCGGACTACTGGTTGCCACTGCCCCTGACCGTGTATCGGATAACGTGCGCAATGCCAGCTGGCAAACCGATAATGACTTTGTATCAGTCAATACTGTCAAGCTCCGCCACAACACAGGTGATGCAGATCAGGAAATCAGCGGCGTAATGCGCGACAAATTCCCGACGCCAACACAGGCGGGTGTGCAAGTCAGCTATAAAGGAATGGCCTGGAGTGAAACTCCGGACGCAGACTTCGTCATCTTAGAGTATCGCATCCGCAATATCACCCCTGATACGATCAAAACCCTGCACGCGGGCCTTTTTGCTGATTGGAACATAACCGACGCTTACATGAACGTGGCAGACTGGGACGAAACACTGAAAATGGGCTATGTCTATAACATGGGGCAGGCTTCGCCTTATGCTGGTATTAGTTTGCTTTCGGTGACACCTCCTTCCTACTACGCGATCGATAACCTGTCTGGAGGCTCTTCGACTTTTGCAATTGCCGATGGCTTTAGCACACAGGAGAAATACCGAGCACTGTCGGGTGGCGTAGCCAGAAAAAAAGCATGGGGCAGCGGCTATGGCAATGATGTGGCGCATGTAGTGGGCACTACGGCCAAGGGGTTAGCACCAGGCCAAAGCCAGCTGGTTTCGTTTGCCATTGTAGCCGGCGATGACTTGGAGCAGCTTCAACAGAACGCCAGGGCAGCTCTCCTGAAATACCAGGTTCTGAAAGCAGGACCTGCTCCACTGGCTATCAGTGATACGGTATGCGTTGGTTCTTCGGTTAGTCTTTCGCCACAAGGAGGCAAGCAGTTCAAGTTTTACGCTGACGAAACTAAAACGAAGCTTCTGGGTACTGGCAATAATTTCGAACTGGCTGCCCTCGACACAAGCACGGTGCTATACGTTTGCAACGCCGACTCCTTGTTTGACAGTCCGCTGGTACCTTTCCGGATCGTGGTAGCCAACTCTCCTGTAGCAGGTTTCAGCATTGTGCAGCAACCGGAAGCTTTGGAGCCCGGCAAGAGTATTGACTTCCGCAATGAAAGCGAAAATGGCAACAGCTGGCGATGGAACTTTGGCAACGGTGATACCTCTACTGAGCAGCACCCCACTTATACCTATGACTTGCCTGGCACCTACGATGTGGCCCTGATTGTAGCGAATGCCTATAACTGTGCTGAAGACACCGTTACAAGGAGAATAGAAATCAAGCAAAGCGAAACGGTGATTCCACCACAGGAAGCTCCTCAACAGTTTGTAGTATACCCTAACCCGGCCGTGTACGAACTATACGTCGCGATGCCAACAGCTGATGCTGCTCTCACTTTATTCATGACAGACGCCATGGGTCGCCGTGTCAGTCCTAAGTTACGCAGCCGCCTGCCGCACGAGGCCATTTACGACCTCAGCGGCTTGGCAGAAGGCCTTTACATTGTGCAGCTTACCTACGAGCAAAACACTGTTACGAAACGTTTGCTGATCATCAGGCCTTAGGTAAAGACGTTCCCTTCTCCCAAGGTCAAGCTCAGGTTATTTTTTTGTCATCCTGCAAGGATCCTGGTAGCGAGCCGCACAAGCTTACACCACTATAAATAACAAAACGCCCCGCTCTTTCGAGCGGGGCGTTTTGTTATTTATCGGCAACTAACTGCTTATTAGGCGTTAGCTGACTGCTTCTGTTGCAAACGGATCAGGTTAAGGGCTGATCCAGCCTTGAACCAGGCGATCTGTCCTTCGTTGTAAGTATGGTTAACCTGGAAGGCATCCTGTGAACCATCTTTGTGCGTCAAAACAACTTTTAGCGGCTGACCTGGCGTGAAGTTCTCCAGCCCCAGGATGTCGATGGTATCGTTCTCCTCGATCAGATCGTAATCGGCTTTGTTGGCGAATGTAAGCGCCAGCATACCTTGCTTCTTCAGGTTGGTTTCGTGGATACGCGCGAATGACTTCACGATAACGGCACGAACACCCAGGTGGCGCGGCTCCATGGCAGCGTGCTCACGGGATGAACCTTCACCGTAGTTCTCGTCACCTACTACCACTGTACCAATACCGGCAGCCTTGTAGGTACGGGCTGTGGCAGGCACTGTATCGTAGCCACGGGTCATGTCGTTGTATACGTTGTTTGCCTCGCCGTTGAAAGCGTTGATGGCACCGATCAACATGTTGTTGGAGATGTTGTCCAGGTGACCACGGTATTTCAACCATGGACCAGCCATTGAGATGTGGTCAGTTGTACACTTGCCTTGTGCTTTGATGAGCAGCTTCAGACCCTTCAGGTCAGTACCTTCCCATGGCTTAAAGCCTTCAAGCAACTGCAGACGATCAGACGTCGGGCTAACTACAACCTCTACACTGCTTCCGTCTTCAGCAGGGGCTACATAGCCTGCGTCTTCTACGGCAAAGCCTTGTGGTGGCAATTCGATGCCTCTTGGCTCGTCCAGCATTACTTCCTCGCCGTCAGAGTTGATCAACTTATCAACCAGTGGATTAAAAGTTAAGTCACCGGCGATGGCGAATGCCGTTACGATCTCAGGAGAAGCCACGAACGCGTGTGTGTTCGGGTTGCCGTCGTTACGCTTGGCGAAGTTACGGTTGAATGATGTGATGATAGAGTTCTTACGGGTAGGGTCGTCCGTGTGACGTGCCCACTGGCCAATGCACGGACCGCAGGCGTTTGCCAGTACCACACCGCCCATCTGAGCAAAGGTATCCAACAGGCCGTCGCGGGCTGTGGTGTAACGTACCAGTTCAGAACCTGGTGTGATGGTGAACTCAGCTTGCGCTACGAGTTTCTTATCTACAGCCTGCTTTGCAATGGATGCAGAGCGGGTCAGGTCTTCATAAGAAGAGTTGGTGCAGGAACCGATCAGACCTACTTCCAGTTTAGCTGGCCAGTTGTGCTCTTTTACAACAGCAGCGAACTGAGAAATTGGCCAGGCAGCATCCGGCGTGAATGGACCGTTTACGTGTGGCTCCAGCGTAGAAAGATCGATCTCGATCAACTGATCGTAGAAGGCAGCCGGGTCAGCGTATACCTCGTCGTCAGCACGCAGTTGGTCAGCCACTTCGTCGGCCAGTTGTACTACCTCTTCGCGATTAGTAGCGCGCAGGTATGTACGCATGCTGTCGTCGTATCCAAATACCGAAGTAGTCGCGCCGATCTCAGCACCCATGTTACAGATTGTAGACTTACCTGTACAAGACATAGACTCAGCGCCTTCGCCGAAGTACTCCACGATAGCGCCTGTACCACCTTTTACAGTCAGGATACCGGCCACTTTCAGGATCACATCTTTTGGAGAAGTCCAACCGCTCATTTTACCGGTCAGTTTAACACCAATTACTTTCGGGAATTTTAGCTCCCAGGCCATACCGGCCATTACGTCCACTGCATCAGCACCACCAACACCGATCGCAACCATACCCAAACCACCTGCATTTGGTGTGTGTGAGTCTGTACCGATCATCATACCGCCCGGGAAGGCGTAGTTCTCGAGCACCACCTGGTGGATGATACCTGCACCTGGCTTCCAGAAGCCGATGCCATATTTATTTGAAACAGAGGCCAGAAAGTCGTATACCTCTTTGTTTTCGCTGTAAGCGTCCTGCAAGTCCTGGTCAGCACCAACACGTGCCTGGATCAGGTGATCGCAATGCACTGTAGAAGGCACAGCTACCTGCGGCTTTCCAGCCTGCATGAACTGAAGCAAGGCCATTTGCGCCGTTGCGTCCTGCATAGCCACCCTGTCCGGAGCGAAGTCCACGTAAGACTTTCCGCGCTCAAAAGACTGCGTCGCGTTACCATTGTAAAGGTGCGCGTACAAGATTTTCTCTGTCAGGGTAAGCGGTCTGCCTACTGCGTTACGGGCAGCATTCACTCGCTCGGCCATCCCGGCATACACTGCCTTGATCATTCCTAAATCAAATGCCATAGTTTTGCTATTGTTATTATTTTTAATGCTTCGTTGTGAAGTTTACAAATGTACGAAATATGCGTGTTTTAGCACAACATTAGCAGATAGGAATATAACATTTCCATACCTGATGTTGCTATTTACGCTAAGTTTCGCATTTCACGAATTCATCTAGTAATTTCGCGGTATGAAACTTACTTGTTTTAATACCCCAATGAAGCTGATTTTGTTGTTGGCACTGTCCTTCACACAGCTTTTAACCTCCTGTGGTTCTTCTACATCTAGCGATAACACCATACAACCCGGACCGTGGCGCGTTGTGCTGCAGGCCCAGGGCCAGGAGATTCCCTTCATCATGGAAGCTGAAGAGCAGAACGGCAAGGCCGTGCTATACCTGATCAATGCGGAAGAGCGCATCCTTGTGGACGAAATCAAGGAAGAAGGCGACTCACTTAAGATCAGACTACACATTTTTGACGCCGACCTGATCGCGAAGGTCGACGGCGATAAGATGGCTGGCCGCTTTACCCGCAACGACCTGAGCAAGCGCTATTCTGTGCCTTTCACGGCGGAGCATGGCAAGACCAATCGCTTCAAGGAAAACCCCGCCCCGGCTACTTTTAACTATTCCGGTAAGTGGGAGGTGACCTTTACGAAAGCTGACGGCAAGACCTACCCGGCTATCGGCGTGTTCGAGCAGAAAGACAATCACGTGACCGGCACGTTCATCACCCAAACCGGCGACTACCGCTACCTGGAGGGGCAGGTGGAAGGCAACCAGCTGAAGCTGTCAACTTTTGACGGCAACCACGACTACCTGTTCACGGCGCAGCCAACGGCAGAGGAGACGCTGAAAGGTGAGTACTTTGCCGGCCTCTACGACTACGAAACCTGGACTGCCAATCGCAATGAAAACGCCGAATTGGCCAACGCCAACGAACTGACTTACCTGAAGCCAGGCTACGAGTCGCTGGAGTTCACGTTCCCAGACCTGGAAGGCAAGCAGGTGTCGCTGTCAGATGACAAGTATAAGGGCAAAGTAGTGCTGGTGCAGTTGCTGGGCTCCTGGTGCCCGAACTGTATGGACGAAACCCAGTTTCTGGCGCCCTACTACAGCAAGAACAAAGACCGTGGCCTGGAGATCATCGGCCTTGGCTTTGAGCGCACCAAAGGCTACGAGCAGGCTGTGCCAAGGCTGAAGAAAATGCAGGACCGCTTCGACATCGAGTATGACCTGCTCTACGCCGGTCCAGCCGATAAAGAAGCTGCCGCGCAAGCTTTGCCGGCGCTTAACCACGTCCTCTCCTTCCCGACCACCATCTTCATCGACCGTCAGGGCAAAGTGCGCAAGATCCACACCGGCTTCTCTGGTCCTGGTACAGGCCAATACTACGAAGAATGGGTAGCTGACTTTAACAAAACGATGGACGAACTGCTGGCGGAGAAATAGTATTGTTGATTGCTAATTGCTGATTGTTGGATCAGCAGGTATAGCAAAGGCCGCTACTGATGCAGTAGTGGCCTTTGTGTTTTTGCAGTTCCGTATAGCCCTTTCATCACCTTCTGAGCCTTTATGTAGTAACTTCTGGCTACCATTCATCCTGGCGATCTATGCTTAGGCATGTTTCCGAAGCCGCACGATCCTGAACGTCCCCCCGAAAGCTGCCGGCTCGTTCAATTCCACCTGCAGCGAGGTATGGCGCACGATGCTGCCAATGCTGCGGTTCACATCAGAAAAAAATGTGCTGGCGACCTGATTGAAGAGACGGCGCAGCAGCGAGGGCTTCTGTCCGTCTGGCAGGAACTTGTCGAACACCATGACGGTGCCGCCCGGCTTCAGCACCCGCTCTACTTCCCGGATACAGGCCACTGGATCAGGTATAACCGCAATAATCAGGTGCAGGATCACGGCTTCAAAGCTGTTGTCGGGGCAACTGAGTTGCTGGCCGTCCATCACATGGGCATCGACAGGTATACCCAGCTTTTCAGCTCTTGCCTTTAGTTTCGTGATCATGCCCGGTGTGATATCATTGGCGGTGATACGGGTATAGCCCTGGAGGTATGGGAGGTCCAGCCCGGTGCCGGCACCGACTATAAGTATAGCATCATCAGGTTTGGCTTGCAGCAGCTCAACCGAGCGTTTCCTATACCTTCGGAAGATGCGGTCTGCGATGAGGTCATAAATCGGCAGGTATACCGTATAGCGCAGTCGGTTCCAGGTGTTCGTGTTGATACTCATTTTTCATAGGTCATTTCGTACAGCTCAAAATTACCCACGCTCCTGCCATCTAAGCTTACAGATTTCATTCCAAAGTTTACAGATATTTTCGCTCAGGTATAGGTATAGCTGTTACCTAAGGCACTCGCGGGAGCTGCGCGCACCGCGAGGTCAAAACAATTCAACTACCAACAATTCAGCAATTCTATTTCTCCCTTTCGATGGTATAAGCAATCAGTTGCTCCAGGGAGGTGCGGGATGGGGAGGCCGGGAAGGTATGGAGAATGGCCAGCGCCTCGGCGTGATACTGGTTCATGGCCTCGATGGTATACTGTATACCACCGGAGGTTTTCACGTAGTCGATCACCTGCTGCACGCGCTTATTATCGCCGTTATTGTTCTTCACGTTGTAGATCACACGCCGACGAGTCATCCAATCAGCTTCGCGCAGGGCATGGATCAGTGGCAGGGTCATCTTCTTTTCCTTGATGTCTATACCTACGGGCTTGCCGATCTCAGCGGTGCCATAATCAAACAGGTCGTCTTTGATCTGGAAAGCGATGCCTACTTTCTCGCCGAAGAGACGCGCTTTTTCAATGTCTTCTTTAGAGGCGCCGGCAGAGGCAGCTCCAACCGCACAGCAAGAGGCGATCAGGGAGGCGGTTTTCTGTCGGATGATATCGAAGTACACAGATTCATCAATATCCAGGCGGCGGGCTTTCTCAATTTGCAGCAGTTCCCCTTCGCTCATCTCCTTCACGGCATTCGACACGATCTTGAGCAGTTCGTAGTCATCATTCTGCAGCGAGAGAAGCAGGCCTTTGGAGAGCAGGTAGTCGCCTACCAGCACGGCAATCTTGTTTTTCCAGAGAGCGTTTACAGAGAAGAAACCGCGGCGGTAGTTGGCATCATCCACCACGTCGTCGTGCACGAGGGTGGCTGTGTGCAGCAGCTCGATCAGGGCCGCACCACGGTAGGTGGCATCGCCGATGGCGTCGCCGCGGAAGAGCTTGGCCATGAAAAACACAAACATAGGCCGCATCTGCTTGCCCTTGCGCTTTACGATGTAGCTCATGATCTTGTCGAGAAGCAGCACCTTAGACTTCATCGAAGTCCTGAACTTTTTCTCGAACAGCTCCATTTCCTGCGCAATCGGCGCTTGTATTTCCTTTAGGCTAATGCTCATGCGATATTCCGCAATATTACTAGGTGTGGGGGTCGTTTCCAAACAAGTATAGCAAATCGGCGTTTAAATAATCTAAGATAAGCCAGGCGGTATACGTAACCAACAGCACAGCCTCGTGCTGGTTTGCCGCATGCCTAAAATAACTATATTGCCTTCTGATAACACAGCAGACCGTTATGGCAGACACACTCAAAGTAGACTTCGTGGTATACCCGGAGCACGAGCGTCCTTTCACCGCTGACGCCACCTATACCCAGGACGGCAACAAAAAGCCAGTCGTGCTTTATACCCACGGCTTTAAAGGCTTCAAAGACTGGGGGCACTTCAACCTGCTGGCAAACTATTTCGCGGAGCAAGGCTTTGTGTTCATCAAGTTCAACTTCTCTCACAACGGCACCAGCATCGACAACGACTCCGACCTGCACGACATGGAAGCCTTTGGGCGCAATAACTTCAGTATCGAGCTCGAGGATCTGAAGGCGCTCATCGACCTGGTGCACGACGAGGAAGGCCCGCTGCCGCAAAACGAGCTGGACCTGAATCGCATCTACCTGATCGGCCACAGCCGGGGAGGTGGTTCTGTTATACTCAAAGCCGCTGAAGATACCCGTGTGCGGGCTGTGGCTACCTGGGCTGCCGTCAATAATTTTGACCAGCGCTGGGACGAACTGGAAAAAGAGTCCTGGAAGAAAGAAGGCGTGCAATGGGTCACCAACGCCCGCACAGGTATACGCATGCCGCTCTACTACCAGATCGTGGAGGATTACCTGGCCAATGTGGAGCGACTGGAAATCCCGAAGGTGATTCAGAAAATGCAGCAACCTCTGCTTATACTTCATGGCGAGGAGGACGAGACACTGCCAGTGCAGATGGCCCACGACCTGCATACCTGGAAACCCGATGCTGAGCTGCACCTTCTACCTGGCGCCGATCACTCTTTCGGGGGCCAACACCCTTACCAGCAGGAAGAGTTACCACTTGCAGCCAAAGCCGCTGCCGATCTTAGTATCGCCTTTTTTAACAAACATGCCTAAGCTATACCTGCTCCTGGGCGGCAACCTCGGTGACCGTCCGCTATACCTGTCCCAAGCCCGCGATAGCATTGCCACACAGGTCGGTTCGATCGCGCAAAGCTCCTCCCTCTACGAAACCGCTGCCTGGGGCAATACAGACCAACCCGCTTTCCTGAACCAGGTGCTGGAGGTGCAGACTACTCTCAGCCCGGAGCAAGTGCTGCAAACGATAAATCAGATCGAGCAGGATCTGGGCCGCATCCGGCACGAGCACTGGGGAGCACGCGTTATCGACATCGACATTTTGTTCTATGACGAGCTTGTACTGCAGTCGCAGCGCCTGACGATCCCCCACCCGCAGTTGCACCTGCGCCGTTTCACGCTCCTGCCGCTGAGCGAGATCGCACCGTACCTGCAGCACCCAGTACTGCACATGCAGGTAACACAGCTCTTACAAAATTGCCCAGACGAACTTCCCGTTTATTTATTTAATTCAACTTCAAATCAATAGCTTGGAAGGGAGCTGTGAATTTCCTCTAAAATACCTTACTTTAGAGCGGAATACAGCCAAGAAAGTAAAATTTTACTTATATTGCGAGATTGCTATACTTGCGATTGTGCGAGATATGATGCGCTCGTGGTGCGCTTCTCCCGAATAGCTTATGAACGACCTCCTCACCATCATCACGAATGAAAAAAGAAGCCTTATGCGAGGCTTCCTGGTTGTGTTCATACTGGTGCTTCCCTTTACTTTTATACCTGTTCTGTTCACGCAGCGCTTTACTGCTGAAACATTTAGCCAGCAATTGCCAGAAAAGGCCCTCGTTGCGGCACTGATCGCAGCCGGCATTATTATCCTGCTGCTGCTCAACAACTACGAAAAGCTGCTGCAGAAGAAGCGTCTGTATGACTTCCCTGCCTTTGCATCGCTTCATTTCAGTGGAGCTGTTGAAAAATACAACGCGATTGTGAAGGAGATTTCAACCTATCTGTTCGGCAAAGTAGGCAATTACTTCTTCAGGGTGAACATCATCAACCCAAAGCAGCACAACATCCAGATCGAGCTCTCGCCCCTCATCTATGTCGGTCAAAACCAGGAATTACTGGACCGGCTCATGCAAGAGCTGCAGCTAAAGGAGAATCTATACCTGTCACGCGTGATCAGCCTGCCAGAAGAGGAACTGCAGCAAAGCGACATCATCAGAAATGAACTATTGAAACTGTCGGACGAACTAAGCAGACTAGGCGTAACACCGATGGCCGTAGACGAGAATGGGCAGTAAGCCCTACCCAAGCACCATCATTAAGACATCTACTTCCCATAAAAAAAGACCATTGCAGCTGCAATGGTCTTTTTTTATGTCTTGCGTTAAGGTTTATTCTACTGAACTCACCTCAGCCGTACGTTCGATCTTTTTAACCAATCCCTGCAATACCTTACCAGGGCCGCACTCTACGAAATGCGTAGCACCATCGGCTACCATTTGCTGCACTGATTGCGTCCAGCGCACCGGGGCCGTCAACTGGCTGATCAGATTCTGCTTGATTTCTTCCGGATCAGTGTGCGGCTGAGCATCTACGTTCTGATAGATCGGGCAAATGCCCTGGCTGAAGGTTGTTTCTTTGATTGCTTTGGCCAGTTCCTCTTCGGCTGGTTTCATGAGCGGGGAATGGAAAGCACCGCCTACCGGCAGTGGCAAGGCACGCTTGGCACCGGCTTCCTTCATCTTCTCGCAGGCGATCTCTATCCCTTTGTTAGAGCCCGAGATCACCAGCTGACCCGGACAATTATAATTAGCTGCCACTACCACTTCACCTTCTATTGAGGCACATACCTCCTCTACTTTCGCATCGTCCAGACCAAGGATAGCCGCCATGGTAGACGGATTGGCCTCGCAGGCTGCCTGCATCGCCATCGCTCTTTTGTATACCAGTCTCAGGCCATCCTCAAAGCTCAGCACTTTGCTGGCTACCAAAGCTGAGAATTCACCCAGTGAATGACCAGCCACCATATCCGGATTGAAATCCTGTGCAACGGCCGCCTGCGCCACTGAGTGCAGGAAAATAGCCGGTTGTGTCACTCTGGTTTGCTTCAACTCTTCGTCCGTACCACCGAACATGATGTCCGTAATGTTGAATCCCAGGATTTCGTTTGCTTTATCAAACAGCTGACGAGCAGACTCGTGCTGCTCATACAGGTCCTTACCCATACCCACAAACTGAGAGCCCTGTCCCGTGAAAACGTATGCCTTTTTCATGCTAATATTAATTGTTGATAGTTAGTTGCTGGTTGCTGATGGTTAAATTGTTGAATCTTTAAATGGCTGCCTGTGGTCTTTGCGGGTCTGGTTTATAGCTCTCTCTTGGACGGTTACACAGGTATAGCTGTGTTCACCAAGGCCTATCCATGCTTGAACCCATCCGTACTTATACCTACCTCAGAGGTATAAACCTGATAAGCACAGCCACTTCTTGTCGTCACGCAAAGGCCCAACAACAATTTAACCATCAACAATTTAACAATTTAGTAAGCTACAAACCGGGCCCTCTCTTCGGGGCTTGGCAGCATACAGGCTTCGTTGCGCCCTGCTATGCGGTAGCGGTGTTTCGCGATAAAGCGGTAAACAAAATTGCGGAAAGATAAGGGAATAAACCTGAAATAGTAAAGCACCGACCATGGAAAATTGAGATGGCGGGCGATGCGGAGAGCGGCTTCAGACTCGGTGTAGAGCTGGCCGTTTTCAAAAAAAAGAATAGAGTCGGGCAAGGGATCAGGTATAAGCTGCTGTGGTACCAACTGCTCTACCAATCCGGATTGCAAAGCGGCAAAATGCAGGTTCTGCTGCTTATTATACTTCAAAGCGATCTGTATGCTGGCCTGGCAAAAGCCGCAGGTGCCATCGTAAAATACGATGGGCAAACCCTGCAGCCGGTCCAGTTCATCTTTTATCATTAGCGTACTATTTCAACCCAGCCTTTGTACTTACTGCGGCTGCGGTTCGGGTCAATGGATATAAACTCAACCTCGGCCTCATAATAGTAAACCCCATCATTAAGGCGCTTACCATCGTTATCGGTGCCTGGCCAGTTAATATACGCATCTGCACTGCTTTCGTATACCTTCACGCCCCATCGGTTGAATACCTTGAAGGTGGTGGAGCGAATAAACGCAGCTCTGGGATCTGGCTTGAACACATCATTTTTGCCATCAGCGTTAGGCGTGATAATGTTCGGCAGCTCGAAGAAGAAGCAGTTGTCTTTGCACTCTTCGTTGCTTGGCTCGCTCTCCTCTCCTGCCAGACTTGTGGCCGTCACGTAATAGCAAGCCGCAAAAGACTCCAGCCCGGTGTGGGTAAAGGTGGTCTCTTTAGTCGTAGCGATGGCACGATACTCGGTTTCGCCCGGTCCTCTGAAGTATACGGTATAGAAGTCGATCTCATCCGTACATCCATTTCCGATCTGCGGCACCCAGTTCAGCACGTTCTGGTAAGGCGGCTGGGTTGGGTTAGCAAAGAAAGCCTCGCAGTTGAGCACATCCAGGGTCAGCTCAGGCGGACAGATGATAAGCGGTATCTCCACGCACACTTCCTGGCTCAGGTTCTGCAAAGGCTCCGGCAGACCGTCTATCTGGTAAGTGCCCTGGGTACGCACCACGTAGCAGTAGGTCTGGCCCCGCTCCAGTGGGGCGGCAGCAGTGCCATTGTCGGTAAAGGTGCCGCTGGTAGCCGATGCCGTTACGCTGCCGACCTGCACCAGTTCATCTCCCACTACCCGGAAGATCTGGTGCTCCAGCACTTCATTGCGCCACGGCACATCATAGGTCCAATTGAGTGTTACACCCAGTTCGTCGCCAGTACTCTGTGCCTCGGCAGCCAGTCGCACACTGGAGGCGGATGTCGAATCGCGCAGCATATCCGGTGTGGCGCCACCTGGTGTAGTGGTACTGTAGAACTCAAGTTTATATCGATAGGCGTTTTCCTCTGTGTTCAAGCCGCTGTTCACATAGACGGTGTCACTCAGTCTGCGGGAAGTAAATACCCGCTGATAGGCTCCGCCTGGCTCCTGCCCTGTCTTACGGTACAGCCGGTACTCGAACGGTGGGTTCAGGCGCTCTATACCTGGACCCGGCTGCGTCCAGCGAACGGTAATCTGCCCGTTAGTCACGTCGGTGCGGTCTACTGTCACATTGGTGATGTAAGGTATGTCACGCTCTATCACAACACAGGCCTCCAGCGAAGCAATACTTTGTCCGCCGGCCGGTCTTGGAAACTCAGCATAAATCACATAGCAATACTCTGCGCCTGCTGCCAGCCCTTGCCCGTTGTTATCATCCAGAAACTCAGTAGCATCCTTGCCCACTTCTCCAATCAACACATAGCCTGTGATGGCAGGCACGCCGGTTTCGCAAGGGCCGGGGGTCCAGCCAGAGGGTCCTTCGCGCCTGTAGATCCGGATGGTTGCGGCATTCTGGCACATGTAGCTGTCCCAGGTCAGCCGCACAGTACGGTCTTGGCCGGTTGCCAGCAGGTTTTGCGGTGGCGGGCCAATTACTCTAATGCGGTAGGGCTGCAGGTCAGCCAGCTGCCTGGATGGCGGCGGCGGGTTATCCTCTGCCCTGAAAATGACTTGATATGGATTGGCACGCACATCGTTGCAGGAGGTGTTCCACACAAGCTGTCCTGCAGCGCGGCCCGGCTGATTTACAGTCACGTTGAAGGTAGCAGGTGGCAGAACACCGCCAGTACCAGGCGCAGTAAGCGTGATCAGGTGACCGTCAGGGTCAGTAGCTGTGATGGTAGTGCGCAGCGTTTCGCCAGCTACGATACAGGTGTCGCGGGGAACCAGCACCGGCGGACGGTTACGGGCATCCACCACCAGGATCTGCATGTCGCGCACCACCGTACTGATCAGCACGGGTGCGGCGCCTGTTACACGCCACTCTTCCACCACAAAGGCTACGTTATACTCGCCCAGTCGGCAGGGCGCGTCCCAGGTTAACTGTCCGGTGATGGGGTCAAGGGTAAAAGTAGAGGGTCCGGTGTTAGCGGAGTTGCGACAGTTATCCACCGTATGCGGATCGCGGTAGCCAGGCACGTTGGTGATCGTGCCAGTAGCCTGGTTGCGGTGCTGCGGTTGTATCAGTTTGTATGCGAGGCTGTCTCCATCGTCATCAATAGCTCCTGGGTTATGTACCCAACGCTCGCCAGCAGTTGCTTCGTCAATAGGTGCTACGGTGAGCACTGGCGTACTGTTCAGGCCACGAAGCGGGTTGATTGAAACCGTGGTCGTAATAGAAAAGGTAAGCTGATCAGTTGGAGCGGCCATGTTCAGGATGCCCCCATTGCGGTTTTCCCCTACCCATGTTACAAGATAGGTCCCGTTGGCATCATAGATATACTCCCACACAAACACTTCACGGTCCACCTCCGGCTTTACCGGTGTTACGGACTGCCGTTCTACGCGCACCGTATTACCATCCCCCATCGAAATAAAGACAAAAGGGTCATCAGCCGGGGAGCTGGTTTTGGTGTACATCACCATGGTGAAGAAGAACTTTCGGGGATTGGGGTTGGGACCTGTGTCCCTGCGGGCAGTGATATCTCCCGCCCTGATGTGTGTTGCCTGCGCCTCGAATGCATATCCCAACAACAACATCAATACCAACAGCACAATGCGGCCAGGCAAGCAACAGCTCAAGCGTAAACTATTTGGCATAAGCGTAGAGTTAGGTTTGGCGCTGAACAAAGGTAAAATGAAAACTGAATTTTTACCTTTTTATTATCAACAATCACAAGAAAAGTGGGTTAATAGTATATGGTTTTCAGTCCTACGCATTGCAATTTAGATTGATTCAAAATATGCTATTTAATTGTTTTATACGGGCTCCGCTTGTACCTTTGGGCATTAAAAAGCATTCATTACTTAACCTTCTAACAAATACAGATGAATTGGTTTACTAAAACGTTTTCCAGTACAATCGGCCGCAAGATCATCATGTCTATCACAGGTCTTTTCCTGTGCTCTTTTCTGGTAGTTCACTTGATAGGTAATTTAACGCTATTCAAAGGTGATGACGGCGTGACATTTAACTTATACTCTCACTTTATGGCGAATAATCCGATCATCCGCACGATGGAGATTGTATTGGTTCTGGGATTTTTGTTTCACATCTACGATGCGCTCGTACTGACGCGCCGCAATAAAGCTGCCCGTCCTATTGATTATGCTGAGCAGCATCCGCAGGAAAACTCTACCTGGTCTTCCCGTAACATGGGCCTTTTAGGTACAGTGATTCTGGTATTCCTGATCATTCACCTTTGGAATTTCTTTGTTCCAGCTCGTTTTGGTGCCGCTGGTGGCCTGGAGGGTGTTGTGATTGAGAATGTGGACTATGACAACCTTTACCTGAAGGTAGTGCAGTCTTTCCAAATCTGGTGGTATGTACTGATCTACGTTATTTCTATGATCGCTTTGGCTTATCACCTGATCCATGGTTTCCAGAGTGCCTTCCAGTCACTGGGCCTGACGCACAAAAAATACACCCCGTTCATTAAGACATTCGGTGTTGTATTCTCTATAGCGGTTTGCTTTGGCTTTGCCATCATTCCGATTTATTTCTTTTTCGCTGCATAACATAAACTTTCAATAGTTGCTATGATATTAGATTCTAAAATCCCGGAAGGCGCCTTAGCTGAAAAGTGGGATAAGCATAAATTCAATGTGAAGCTGGTAAACCCAGCCAACAAACGGAAATACGACATCATTGTAGTGGGTACTGGTCTTGCCGGTGCTTCCGCTGCTGCTACTCTTGGCGAACTGGGCTACAACGTGAAAGCGTTTTGCTTCCAGGACTCCCCTCGCCGTGCGCACTCTATCGCTGCGCAGGGTGGTATCAACGCCGCTAAAAACTACCAGAACGACGGTGACTCGATCTTCCGTCTGTTCTACGACACCATCAAAGGTGGTGACTACCGCGCCCGTGAGGCAAACGTGTACCGCCTGGCTCAGGTGTCAGTGGACATTATTGACCAGTGCGTGGCGCAGGGTGTTCCTTTCGCCCGTGAGTACGGCGGCCTGCTAGCTAACCGTTCATTCGGTGGTGCGCAGGTATCCCGCACCTTCTACGCCCGCGGCCAAACCGGACAGCAGCTGCTATTGGGTGCCTACTCTGCCCTTAACCGTCAGATCGCTTACGGTAAAGTGAAGATGTTCCCTCGCACGGAGATGCTGGACCTGGTAATGGTAGACGGCAAAGCCCGCGGTATTGTGGTGCGTAACCTGATCACAGGTAAAATTGAGTCTCATAGTGCACACGCCGTGGTATTGGCAACAGGAGGTTACGGCAACGTGTTCTTCCTTTCTACTAACGCGATGGGCTCTAACGCTACGGCAGCCTGGAGAGCACACAAGAAAGGTGCTTTGTTCGCTAACCCTTGCTTCACACAGATTCACCCAACCTGTATACCTGTTTCGGGTGGTTACCAGTCGAAACTGACACTGATGTCAGAATCACTGCGTAACGACGGCCGTGTATGGGTGCCTAAGACTGTTGAGATTGCCCAGCGCCTGCGCAAGGGTGAGATCACAGTGAATGATATCAAAGAAGAGGACCGTGATTACTACCTGGAGCGCAAATACCCTGCCTTCGGTAACCTGGTACCACGCGACGTCGCATCACGCAATGCTAAGCTGATGTGCGACGAAGGACGCGGTGTAGGTGCATCCGGCCTGGCGGTATACCTTGACTTCGCTGATGCGATCAAGCGTGACGGACAAGCGGCAATCGCAGCCAAGTATGGCAACCTGTTTGATATGTACGCTAAGATCACGGATGAGAATCCGTATGAAAAGCCAATGCGTATCTACCCTGCTGTACACTATACCATGGGCGGCCTTTGGGTTGACTATAACCTGATGACGAACATACCTGGCCTATATGCAACAGGTGAGTGTAACTTCTCTGACCACGGTGCAAACCGCCTTGGTGCCTCTGCTCTGATGCAGGGTCTTGCTGACGGTTACTTCGTTATTCCTTACACAATCGGTGACTATCTGGCACAGACGCCTTACGACAAGATAAGCACAGACCATCCTGCGTTTAAGGAAGCTGAGCAGAATGTAATGGGTATTACTCAGCGACTGCTTTCCATCAAAGGTAACCGTACGGTAGACGACTTTCACAAGGCTCTTGGACAGATCATGTGGGACTACTGCGGTATGGCACGTAACGCTGAAGGTCTTCAGTTTGCCAAGCAGGAAATCCGCAAGCTACGTGAC
Source organism: Pontibacter sp. LHS1 (assembly GCF_058932855.1). NCBI lineage: Bacteria > Pseudomonadati > Bacteroidota > Cytophagia > Cytophagales > Hymenobacteraceae > Pontibacter > Pontibacter sp. LHS1. The sequence continues at coordinate 125,687 of NZ_JBZYWF010000008.1, read as the reverse complement.
GAGTTCTGGCAGAACGTGAAAGTGACGGGCGTTAACGAAGAGCTGAACCAGACGCTGGAGAAAGCGCACCGTGTAGCCGACTTCCTGGAACTGGGTGAACTGATGGTAGACGACGCACTGAACAGAAACGAGTCATGCGGCGGTCACTTCCGTGAGGAGTACCAGACACCAGAAAACGAAGCCCTGCGTGACGACGAGAACTATGCCTACGTAGCCGCCTGGGAGTTTACAGGGGTAGGCAACGACCCAATCCTGCACAAGGAGGAGCTCAAGTTCGAGAACGTGAAGCTGACGCAGCGTAGCTATAAATAATGGATAATTAATAATTAAGAACGAGTAATAGATCTGGTAAACAGATGATTGAAGTTCTTAATTCGTAATTCTTAATTCGTAATTAATAAAGAAATGGCTGGAAGTAATCCAAATGCTAAACCAATGGACCTCACATTGAAGATTTGGCGCCAAAAAGATAGAAATACTGCAGGTCAGCTGGTAACCTATCCGCTTAAGAACATATCTCCGGATATGTCTTTCCTGGAAATGCTGGACGTGCTCAACGAAGAACTACTTGTAAAAGGTGAAGAGCCTGTTGCCTTTGACCATGACTGCCGCGAAGGTATATGCGGTATGTGCAGCTTGTTCATCAACGGCCGAGCACATGGTCCGGAGCGCGGCACCACCACATGCCAGTTGCACATGCGTCACTTTAACCACGGCGATACCATCACGATCGAGCCTTGGAGAGCAGCTGCTTTCCCGGTGCACAAAGACCTGATCGTTGACCGCTCTGCTCTCGACCGCATTCAGCAGGCTGGTGGTTACGTGTCTGTAAACACAGGTGGCGTACCTGATGCCAATGCTATTCCAATTCCGAAGACAATTGCAGACAAAGCTTTTGACGCGGCAACCTGTATCCAGTGCGGAGCCTGTGTAGCTGCCTGTAAGAATGCCTCTGCTATGCTCTTTGTAAGTGCGAAGGTATCACAGCTGGCGATGCTGCCACAAGGTAGAGTGGAGCGTAAGACTCGCGCCGAGAACATGGTGGCTCAAATGGACGTGGAAGGTTTTGGTGCCTGCTCTAACACAGGTGCCTGTGCTGCTGAGTGCCCAGTGGGTATTTCACTTGACAACATTGCCATGTTGAACCGTGAGTATCTTAGCGCAAAAGCAACTTCAGAGAACGTATAGTTAACCTGATTCTAATAAGCTTAAAAGGCGAGACAGGAAACTGTTCTCGCCTTTTGCTTTTATATTCGCACAAATATTCTGACATCTATACTTTCCTGTAAACCGTAAAGACTAGCGTCTGTTTACAGGAAGACACCTACATGATACTATGATCACCATTATAACGGGCACAAACAGACCATCCTCCAACTCCAGAGCTGTAGCCAATCTGTACTCAAAACTGTTGGAGGAGCGCCAAATAGCCAATCAGATACTGGACTTAGCCGACCTTCCGGCTGACTTTACGACATCAGCCCTTTACGACAACATTGGCACAAACGCTGCCTTCAATGAGTTGAGCACTCTTATTGGTGATTCAGAAAAGTTTGTATTTATCGTGCCGGAGTACAACGGTTCATTCCCGGGCGTTCTCAAGGCTTTTATTGATGGCCTTTCCTACCCAAACACTTTTCGCAATAAAAAGGCAGCCTTGGTTGGCCTATCATCCGGAGTGCAAGGCAGTGGACTGGCTATGAGCCACCTGACTGATATTTTCAATTACTTAGGCATGCACGTGCTGGCGCTGAAACCGCGCCTGGCTCAAATTGAGAAGAACTTCGATGGAACTGCTATCACAAACGAGCTATACCTGGAGCTGCTAAAACAGCAGATCGATCAATTCATCCATTTCTAATAGCCTAGGCGATACACCCTGAAGAGCTAAATATGCGCTACCACTTCGCATTAGCAATTCTGATCAATCTGATATTCGTTGCCCTACTGGTATTAAAAACATGGACTGGCAATGACAAGGCTCCACTGTTGCTGATGGTGTATTACCCCTTGCTCCTACTCGCTAATCTGGGCCTTTGGGGTTTTCTTAAAGTCTTTCAACGGCCAGAGTTATTTATAAGGCAACTACAAAACTGCTCCTTCCGCTCTTTATACCTGTAATATTAATATCGAACCTGTTTTAGTCAGACTGCACAGGTATAGGCACAGGTATAGGCACAGGTATAGGCACAGGTATAGGTATAGGTATAGGTATAGGTATAGGTATAGGTATAGGTATAGGTATAGGTATAGGTATAGGTATAGGTATAGGTATAGGTATAGGTATAAAAAAAGAGCCCGCTTTGACAGCGGGCTCTTCACATTATTAGAAAACAGGATTGAAAATTAGTCTACATTATCATGCAGAAAGCGGTTGTCGCCTAGTATCTCGTTGTCATCGTTTAGGTTGAAACGGGATATGTTGCGTTCAGAAGAGTGTGCAACTGAATCCAGGGCAACATTGCGACGCAGGTAAGCCGGTACGTCCAGCTTCTCTTTCATCGCTTCGCTCGTGGTCATGTCGGCGCTCAGCATCTTCAGGCGCTCACGGCGCTCAATCGCTTTCTGCTTCATCAGCTCACGCTCAGCTTCCAGGCGTTTTGCCTCACGTGTGGCATAATCTTCCTGCTGCTGTGCACCAAAACCGTTGCTGTACTCTTGTGTAGTGGAGCCTTCCAGGTTAAACACACGGCGCTGCGGTTGCTGCTGTACCGGCTGCTGTGGCTGAGGCGCCTGCTGGTACTGCTGTTGTTGCGGGGCCTGCGGCTGAGCTGGCTGCTGCGGCTGATCCACCACCGGGCGGCGAATCTCGAACTGCTGCTGCACAGGCTGCTGCGGCTGAGGCGTAACTACAGGCGCTACTACTGGCTCCGGCACGAAGTTCACCATCTTAGGCTGCTCTGGCTTAACTGGCTCTGCTACTTCAATTTTTTTTTGGCTCTCCAGATCAAAAACCGTCTTTTTTGGCTCGATGATCTCCTCAGCGCTGCTGGCAAAACCAGTGGCAATCACAGTCACGCGGATGCTCTGACCCAGCGAAGAGTCAATGCCGTGACCAAAGATAACCTCTGCCTCCTGACCGGCTTTGTCTTGAATGTATTCTGTAATCTCGGTCAACTCATCCATTTCCAATTCAGCCTGGTCACCAGACATGATAGAAAGGAGTATCTTCTGAGCACCGTGGATATCAGTATTGTTAAGCAATGGAGAAGAAAGTGCCTCTTCAGCAGCTCGGAGCGCACGCCCCTCACCTTCTGTCGTTGCAGAACCCATCACTGCAGCTCCAGAATCTTTCATAACAGTCTTAACGTCTTCGAAGTCAACGTTGATTTCGGCTGTTACGGTAATGATTTCAGCAATAGATTTAGCAGCTGTAGTCAATACGTTGTCGGCCTTTGCAAAAGCCTCACGAATCGCCAAGTTACCAAACATCTCGCGCAGCTTGTCATTCAGGATAACAAGGATTGTGTCGCAGTTCTCGCTTAGCTCCTTGATGCCGTTTTCGGCGGCAGCCTTCTTCTTTCTGCCCTCGAAGGCAAAAGGTGCCGTTACGATACCTACTGTCAGGATACCCAATTCTTTAGCGACTTTAGCAATGACAGGCGCTGCACCAGTACCGGTACCACCACCCATACCTGCGGTGATGAACACCATCTTGGTATCATTGCTGAGTAGCTCACGTATCTCTTCTTTACTTTCCAGGGCGGCATGCTTTCCTTTTTCAGGGTTGGCTCCGGCACCCAGACCTTCAGTCAGGTTAAGACCAATCTGAAGTTTGTTTGGTACGCTACTGCTTTTCAAAGCCTGCATGTCCGTGTTGCAAATCACGAACTCTACATCCTTGATACCTTGGCCGTACATGAAGTTTACCGCGTTGCTGCCTCCGCCCCCGACGCCAATCACCTTGATGATGGACTTACCGCTTGCCGGCAGGTCAAAACTGTACATTGATGTCATACTAAAATCTCCTGCTATTATGGGTTTCTAATAATTATGCTTCTAACTAATCGATGTCGTCCGACAGAAGTCCTTTAATTCTGTCGAGCAATCCTTTGCCGCTGCTTTCTTTGCTGGCGGTCTTTGTTGTTACTACTCTGTTGTACTCTTCATGCTGCTGCACTTCCACGTGCTTCTCTTCGCGCTGATCAAGCGACTGATAGCCGGCCAACACCAAGCCAACGCCTGTTGCGTGCATCGGGCTCTTCACCGCATCGATCTTCGACTTGCCAAGGTGCTCGTTCGGGTAACCAATGCGGGTATCCATGCCGGTAATGTACTCCACCAGCTGCACCAAGTTCTGGAGCTGCGCGCCACCACCGGTGATCACAATACCTGCCGCCAGGCTGTTGCTATACCCTGATCTTACAATCTCAGAGTAGATCAACTCCACAATCTCTTCCATTCTCGCCTCTATGATATAGGCCAGATTTTTCAGAGAGATCTCTTTAGGCGTGCGGTCACGCAGACCTGGAATCGAAACGATCTCATTTTCGGAGGCTTCGTCGGCGATAGCTTTGCCAAACTTCACCTTCAGCTGCTCGGCCTGGTTCTGCATCACCATGCAGCCCTGCTTGATGTCAGATGTGATGATATTACCCCCGAAAGGTAGAACAGCTGTATGGCGGATAATATTGTCTTTGAAAATGGCCAGGTCTGTCGTACCACCGCCAATATCCACCAGGGCAACACCGGCTTCCTTCTCCTCGTCACTCAGTACCGACATGCTCGAGGCAAGTGGCTCCAGGATCAGATTGTCGATCTCCAGTCCGGCACGGGCGATGCATTTGTTGATATTGCTGATCGCGTTAGACTGTGCGGTGATGATATGGAAGTTACCCTCCAGACGAACACCCGACATCCCTACCGGATCCACTATACCTTCTTCGTAATCTACTTTGTATTCCTGCGGCATCACATGGATGATCTCGCTCCCCGGAGGAGTCACCAACCGGTACATGTCGTTCGTCAGGCGGTTCACATCCTCTACCGTAATCTCATCGTCTGTCATCTGGCGGGTAATGCTGCCATTGTGCTGCAGGCTCTTGATGTGCTGCCCGGCAATGCCCACGTTTACCACCTTGATGTTGATGCTCGCCTGATCTTCGGCCTGCTGAACGGCTTTTCTGATCGCTTCTACGGTTTTGTCGATATTGCTGACAATACCGCGTACCACCCCTTCTGAGATGGCTTTACCCATCCCAAGAATTTCCAGCTTTCCATACTCATTCTTCCGACCAACAAGTGCGCAAACTTTGGTTGTGCCGATGTCCAAGCCTACTACAATTTTGTCGTTCTGCATATGCTGTATATGTTATTCACAAATTATCTGATCTTCGTACTCCACATTGACTCTCTTATATTTATCCCAGCCCATCACAGGCAGTACTTCTTTATAAAAGACCATCAACTTCTTAAATTTCTCATCCACATCATTTGGCTTCCCAAACTCGATGGTGTGTTCCCCTACCTGTGGCAGAAAAGAAACTTTGCCCTTTTCATCGATATGCATCTGGGCTATTTGGGCTTTCCAAAACTGATCTGTTTCAATGAAACGCAGCAAGGAAAGGTAGGCCTGGCCTGTAGAGTCCTGGAAGAAATCCCGGCTAAATGGTCTGCCGGACTGGGTCTTCGTAATGGGTATTACACGAGCGGTGTATCGGTCGGACAGGGGCAGCATATTACCCTCTGCGTCGATGTAGACATCCTGATCTGATCGTATAATTCTAGCTATAGGCCTGTTCTGTTTTATGCTTACTTGTATGTTGCCGTCTAAACCTTTAAACACCTCCGCTTCTTTCACAAAGCTATGCGCTTCGATGCGCTTTTCGAGGTTCTTCAGGTCGATCTGCTGATTCGGCAAACCTTCAAGTTTTCGTTCGCCTTCACGGGTCAGGAGGTCTCTTACTTCCTCTTCCCCAATAAAGTAATTGTTGTACTCATTATCAATATTTATTGACACTTTCTCACACTTTTTTTCATTTTGGCGAGAGGAAGCAAAACCTGCAAGTGCGGCAATGGTAACTACGCTACAACATGCAAAAATTAAAGATTTTATTTTACTATTCAAGCCCATTTCAGTTATTTTCTAAAATATTTTTTATAGGCTTTACTAATGTATCGATATCACCAGCACCTACTGTCGCCAGCACCTCAAAATCAGCGTTTTCGGCTAAATAAGCCGCAACATCCTCTTTATGCAAAAGTCTTTTTTTCGGACCATTTACCAAGCCCAGAATCATCTCTGAAGTCACACCTTCAATTGGCTTTTCCCGTGCTGGGTATATATCCAGCAGGATCAGTTCATCGGCAGCGCTCAAACTTTGTGCAAATTCGGTTGCAAAGTCGCGGGTGCGGCTGAACAAGTGCGGTTGAAACACCACGGTCAGCTTTTTGTCAGGGTAAATGGCGCGCAAAGATGTCATGAACGCATCGATCTCTTTCGGATGGTGAGCATAGTCATCGATGTATACTCTTCCTTTCCCTTCATACACCACTTCGAAGCGTCGCTTCACACCTCTGTAAGTCGCCAGTGCATCACGCAACTTGTCTTCCGACACACCCATGATCTGACCTGCAATCAATGCGGCCAGCGCATTCTCTACATTGTGATATCCGGGAAATCCCAGCGCCAGACGGGCTATGTTACCGAAGGGTGTTTTTGCATCAAAACAAAAGCTGTACCCCTGTATCTCAAGCTGTTGCACATGGCCATCACCTTCGTTCAAGCTATAGCGAATCACCTTCACCCCCTCATGCACTTTTTGGAGTAAGCGCGGATCGGTAGCACTATGCAAAATCAGGTAACCACCGGGCTTCACCTGGCTAATGAACTTCTGAAACGTCCTGATCAGTTCCTCTTTGTCGCCATAAATATCCAGATGGTCAGGGTCAGCCGACGTCACGATGGCAATGTCCGGGTAAAGCGTCAGGAACGAACGGTCGTACTCGTCGGCTTCCACCACAATGGTCTCCTGCTCAGCCGTACCTTTTCCGATCAAAAGGTTCGAGTTCAGGTTCGTCGCTATACCTCCCAGGAACGCCGAACAGTCCACTCCACCTTCGTGCAGCAAATGCGTTACAATGGAGGAAGTAGTCGTCTTGCCATGGGTACCGGCCACTGCCACGGTATAAGCCGAGCCTGTGATAATGCCCAACACCTCTGAGCGCTTTTTGATAGTATAGCCCTGCTCTTTCAGGTATGCCCACTCGGTATGCTCAGCGGGTATAGCCGGCGTGAGCACCACTAAAGTGACCTCTTTGTTTTCGAGTATTTCTTTTGGCAACTGGTTCACATCATCTTCATAATGTACCCGGATGCCTTCCTGCTCCAGCGCCTCGGTGAGTGGGGTGCGCGTTTTGTCATACCCCCATACCGGAAGCTTCCGGGCATTGAACCAACGGGCGATGGCACTCATGCCGATGCCGCCGATGCCAAGGAAATAGATATAGCTATAATCTTCCAGTCTCACTTGATCAACTTTAACAGTTCGTTTACAATATCGACAGCGGCATTTGGCCGCGCCAGTTTCACAATATTCTGCGACAGACGCTGCTGCTCTGCCTCGTTTCCAGCCAGCTCCAATGCGGCGGGTATAAGCTGTTGCTGTGCTTCGGCATCGCGCACCAACAGGGCGGCCTGCTCCTGCACCAGCGACATGGCGTTTTTGGTCTGGTGGTCTTCGGCCACATTCGGCGAAGGCACCAGTATACTCGGCTTCCCAGCCAGACACAGTTCCGAAATCGAAAGTGCCCCGGCTCTGGATACCACCACATCAGCGGCGGCATAGGCCAGATCCATCTGCCGGATGAAATCGAAAGCACGTATACCTGCGTCGGCAAACGGCTTCTCCAGTTCCTGCGCCTGCGGATAAAAAGCTCTGCCCGTTTGCCAGATCAGCTGATAGCCGGCATCTGCGATTTGCCGCAGCCCTGCGGCTATACTTTGGTTTATGGTTCTGGCACCCAGGCTTCCGCCTATTACCAGTATGGTTTTCTTTTCTGAAGTCAGCCCGAAGTGCAGCAAAGCCTCGCGACGCTTCGAGTTACTGCCCATGATGTCTTTGCGAACCGGGTTGCCTGTCAGCACCAGCTTTTCAGCCGGGAAGAAGGCTTCCATGTTGTTGTAGGCCACGCAGATCTTCTGCGCCCGCTTTGCTAACAGCTTGTTAGTGATGCCGGCATAAGAGTTCTGCTCCTGAATCAGGGCCGGAATCTTCTTAGAAGTCGCCGCATACAGCAACGGGCCACTGGCATAGCCTCCCACTCCTACCACCGCATCTGGCTTAAAGTCACGGATGATCCTGTGCGACATCCGGATACTGGAGATCACTTTCCAGGGGAAAGAGAGATTGTCCAGTGTGAGGCGGCGCTGCAGACCGCTGATCCAGAGGCCCACTATTTTATACCCAGCTTCCGGCACGCGTGTCATTTCCATGCGCCCGATCGCTCCAACAAACAGAATCTCCGCATCAGGGTGCACCACCTTGATCTGGTTGGCAATGGCAATGGCCGGGTAAATATGCCCGCCGGTGCCGCCACCGCTGATGATGAAGCGATATGGACGCTGCGGATTAGGCATTGGCCGTTACTTTTGCGGTTGCACCAAATGTTTCCTCGGCCTTCACGGTACGACTTACACTTAGGATAATCCCGATGGAAATACCGGTGAAGATCAGTGACGTACCTCCCATACTCAGAAGTGGCAGTGGCAGACCCGTAATCGGACCCAGCCCAACGGCCACGCCCATATTGATCATGCCCTGTAGCACCAGACTGAAACTCAGACCGGCTGCCAGCAAACCACCGAAGGCACCGTTGCTTTTCGTGACTGTCACCAGCCCCCGGTAGAGCAGGGCAAGGTATAGGAACAGCACCAGGGCGCCTCCCAACAAACCATACTCTTCCAGTATGATCGCATAGATAAAGTCAGAGTAAGGGTGCGGCAGAATATCGCGCTGGTCGCTGTTGCCCGGCCCTTTGCCTACCACGCCACCGGTTGCGATCGCGATATAGGACTGCTCCAGCTGGAAAGCGGTTTCCGACTCGTCGAAGAAAGCCTCAACCCTGCTGATCGCCGTACCCAGACGCTGACCAGCTGCCAGGCCAACTCCGCCCAGCATAGCACCCGCTACCACGAAAGCAGCCAGCGACTTCATCGGAACACGACCGATGAACATCAGCAACAGGCTCGTCAGGAAAAGTAGCACCGCTGTGGAAGTGTTCGTCAAGGCGATCAAGGCACAAATAAATGCTGTCCAGGCGAAGATCGGCAGCAAGTTGCGCTTCCAGTCATCGAGGTGGTTTTGCTTCTTCGAAAGCATGCTGGCCAGATAGGAGATCAGGGCCAGTTTCGCCAAATCCGAAGGCTGGAAGGTCTGGTTAATCACTGGAATGGTGATCCAGCGAGACGCTTCGTTAATGTTAGAACCAAAGAAAAAGGTATAGAGCAACAGCGGCACCGCCAGGATAAGCGCTACCAGTGATAGTCGGGAATAATAGCGGTAATCGATCTTGTGCGCCAGCCACATGAAGGCCAGGCCAATGAAGATCAGGGAAGAGTGCTTGAAGAGGAAGTACTCTGTGTTACCGTCTTTTTGCTTGTACGCCAAGGTACCGGTAGCCGAATACACGACTGCCATGCTGATAAGCGAGAACATCAGCACGATGCCCCAAAGCACCGCGTCCCCTTTCAGGTTCCGCTGTAACCACTGCTTGATCATAATACCTTTGGCTAAGAATTAAAAATTTACTTTCTCAAAACTATCTTCTCTACGGCCTCCCTGAAGCGCTGCCCCCGGTGCTCGTAATTGTTGAACAAGTCGAAACTCGCGCAGGCAGGTGACAACAGTACTACATCGCCAGGCGTCGACAGCAATTTGCCCATGCGCACGGCATATTCTATGGAAGTGGTCTCCACCACAACCGGCACTATACGCCCAAATGCTTCTTTCAACTTGTCATTGTCCTTGCCCAGACATATCAGCACCTTCACTTTCTCCTTGGCCAGCTCCTGCAGCACGCTGTAGTCGTTGCCTTTGTCCACGCCACCCGCAATCCAGATGATCGGCTGCTTTATACCCTCCAGGGCATAATACACGGCTTCCACGTTGGTCGCTTTCGAGTCGTTGATGTAGGTGACTTCCTTTGAAACTGTGATCACCTGCAAACGGTGCTCTGCGTTCTCAAATGTCTCGAGCCCCTTTTCAATCTGACTGTCCTCCAAGCCCATCAGCTTGGCGACCGCCACGGCGGCCATGGTGTTGTACTGGTTGTGCTTGCCGATCAGGGCAGAGCGTGAAGCGTCAATGTCGCCTTCGAAGAACTTGACGTTGACTTTTACATGCGTCCCTTCACATAGTACCTTCGCACCCTCCTTGTTCTGGAGTGAGAATGGGACTGTGGTTCCGCCAAAAGACGCAGAATCGAACGCATTACGGATAATATCATCATCGTTGTTGTAGATAAAGTAGTCCGCGCCGCTCGTGTTCTGCGCAATGCGCAACTTTGAGGCAGCGTACTTGTTCATGTCATAGCCATACCTGTCAAGGTGGTCTGGCGTAATATTTAACAGTACTCCAATATGTGCTTTGAACTGGTACATGTTGTCGAGCTGAAAACTACTCAGCTCCACCACATAGTACTCGTGCTTATTGTCAATTACTTTCTCGGCCAGGCTCTCGCCTATGTTACCCGCTAGCCCCACGTTTATACCTGCGCTCTTCAGCAAGTGGTAAGTCAGCAAAGTCGTCGTGGTCTTGCCGTTCGTGCCGGTGATGCAGATGAATTTCGCGTCGGTATACCTACCTGCAAACTCGATTTCAGATATAACCGGGATCTCCCGCTTGATCGCCTCCTGAATAATGGCCGCCTTGTCAGGTATACCCGGGCTCTTGATGATCTCGGTCGACTCCAGTATGCGCTCAAAGGTATGGGTGCCTTCTTCGTAAGGTATAGCCGCTGTTGCCAGTTTGGCTTTGTATACCTCCTTGATTTGACCCATGTCCGACACGAACACGTCAAGCCCCTTCGCCTTGGCCAGCAATGCTGCCCCTACGCCACTTTCTCCCGCTCCGAGTATCGCTAGTTTCATTGTTTGTTTTCTTTAGGTTTAGCGCAGTTTCAGGGTTGCCAATGTCAAAATCGCCAGCATAATGCCCACAATCCAGAAACGCGAAACGATCTTGGACTCGTGGTAGCCGTTCTTCTGGTAGTGGTGGTGCAGCGGCGACATCTTAAAGATGCGTCGGCCTTCCCCGTATTTCTTCTTCGTATACTTGAAGTAGCTCACCTGCAGCATTACCGATAAGTTCTCGATCAGGAAAATGCCGCACAGGATAGGAATAAGCAGTTCTTTGCGCACGATCAGGGCCATCACCGCGATGATACCGCCAATAGCCAGACTGCCCGTATCGCCCATGAACACCTGCGCCGGATACGAATTATACCACAGGAAACCCACACAGGCTCCCACGAAGGCCAGCGCAAAAATGGTCAGTTCGCCTGAGTTCGGGATAAACATAATATCCAGATAATCCGCGAAAATGGTGTTACCGGATACCCATGCAAAAATTGCCAGTGTCAGACCAATAATAGCCGAAGTACCAGCTGCCAGACCGTCGATGCCGTCGGTGATGTTGGCGCCGTTCGATACAGCCGTAATCACCAGAATCACAAACGGTATATACAGGTAGCACGACCAATCTGCGAAAAACGGACCGGCAAAAGAGAACAGATTGCAGTAATCGAGCTCGTTGTTTTTACGGAAAGGAATGGTTGTAATCATGGATTTGATGTCCACCCACTTGCTCGTGGCGTTCACGGCAGAGGTAGAGCCATCGGTGAAAATGTACTGTCTTACGACAACATCGTCACTAAAGTATAGGGTCAAACCCACAATAATTCCTAAGCCAATCTGACCCAGTACCTTAAATTTTCCGGCCAGTCCTTCTTTGTTCTTCTTGAACACTTTGATGTAGTCATCCAGAAAGCCGATCAAGCCCAACCAGACCGTTGAAACGATCATCAGGAGCACGTAAATGTTATCCAGGCGGGCGAACAAAAGCGTCGGTACCAGAATAGCCAACAGGATAATCAGACCACCCATGGTTGGAGTGCCTTTTTTCTCCATCTGGCCTTCCAAACCAAGGTCGCGAATACTTTCGCCTACTTGTTTGCGCTGCAGTATTTTAATCAGTCGTCCGCCAAACATCATCGCGATTAACAAGGATGTAAGCGTTGCCATACCCGCCCTGAACGAGATGTACTGGAATACACCCGCCCCTAATAGGTCGTACTCACGGTCAAGGTATGTAAAGAGGTGGTAAAGCATTTATTCGGTAATCGTTTCCTATGTTTTTCTAAGTTTGTCTTATTTGCCAAGCTGTTGCAGGGCTTCCTGCAGCACTTGTTTATCGTCAAATGGGTATTTCACGCCCTTTATCTCCTGATAAGTCTCGTGGCCTTTGCCTGCCACCAGAATAATATCTTCTTTGCCTACCAGCATGCAAGCCGTGCGGATCGCCTCTCTCCTGTCCAGCACGCTTAATGTTTTCTTGAAGTCGAGTGGCTTTACGCCTTTCTGCATGTCCTCCAGTATCGCCTGCGGCTCTTCAAAGCGCGGGTTGTCGGATGTCAGGATCACCTTGTCGCTCAGGCGGCAGGCAATATCAGCCATTACCGGGCGCTTGCCTGCGTCGCGGTTACCGCCACAGCCAACTACTGTTATCACTGTCTGCAGCGGCGTGCGGATTTGCTGAATCGTGTTCAGCACGTTCTCCAGCGCGTCCGGCGTGTGGGCATAGTCCACTATACCTGTAATTTGCTCGGTCTCCGACATGATATAATCGAAGCGACCCGCTGCCGTATTCAGGCTTGAAAGCACTGTCAGCGCTTCCATTGGGTCTTCTTCCAGCAACACGGCCACGCCGTAGGCGCCCAGCAAGTTATAAGCGTTAAACGCACCGATCAATTTCGCCCAGATTTCGTGACCGTCTACATCCAGATGTAGCCCTTGCAGCGTGTTTTCGATCAGTCGCGCCTTGAAATCAGTTACCTTACGCAGCGAAAAATAGCGCACGTCTGCTTTGGTGTTCTGTACCATCACCGGTCCGCGCTTGTCGTCTGCGTTTATCAGCGCAAAAGCACCTGCCGGCAGCAGATCAAAGAAAGACTTCTTGGCTTTGATGTACTCGTCGAACGTGCCGTGGTAGTCCAGGTGGTCGTGGGTGATGTTGGTGAACACGCCGCCGGCGAAGGTTATACCTGCCACACGCTGCTGCACCATGGCATGCGAACTCACTTCCATAAAGGCAAAGGCACAACCCGCTTTCACCATCTTATCCAATAGTGCATTCAGCGATACCGCATCAGGCGTGGTATGCGTCGACGGAATCACTTCCTCGTCAATCTGGTTTTGCACCGTGGAGATCATCCCCACATGGTAGCCCAGCTCGCGGAACAGCTTATGCAGCAAAGTCACCGAAGTGGTTTTGCCGTTCGTACCTGTCACGCCCACCAGTTTCAGTTTGCGGGATGGATGCCCGTAAAACGCAGAAGCCATCAAACCCAGGGCCTGACCGCTGTTTTTTACCTTGATATAAGTAACCTCTCCGGCTAGATCTGCCGGCAACTCCTCACACACGATGGCAACAGCCTTCGCCTCCGCGGCTTTCGCTATGAAGTCGTGTCCGTCCACCTGTACACCGCGCATAGCCACGAACAGCACCCCTTCCCGCACCTGGCGCGAGTCGAAGGTGATGGACTCGACCTGCACATTCAGCGGGCCGTGGCTTTCCAGCACGGTAACGTCTTTCAATATGTCCTGCAATAGCTGCATTAGCTCAGTACAATCGTAATTTTAGTTTCTTTGTTAATTTCAGTGCCCGGCTGCACAGACTGTTTCTGTACACGCTTGCCCATGCCTTCCACACTAACTTTCAGGTGTTGATTGCCCAATATGAACAGTGCGTCGCGCAGCGTCATACCAGTCACGTCCGGCACCTGACCACCTCTAACCGGATTTGGCTCAAACTTAAGCGAGCGCATTTGCGGCGTCACGCGCACCCACTCGTCGTCATTGGTCGCGGTGGAGTGATTGCTGACACCGATCTTGTTCAGGATCAGGCTCAGGTCATCGAAGCTGCCGGCTTTCACCTGTGGCAGGCTGTCCTTGTTCGGCGTAACACGGGCACGTAGTGGCTGGTGCATGGCCAGGTCACGGGCATAGGCCTTATCGGCTACCTCCTTAAACACCGGCGCGGCCACATCGCCACCGTACACGTTCACCCCTCTTGGGCTGTCGATGATCACAATGCAGCTATACTTCGGATTGTCGGCTGGAAAATAACCGGCAAACGAAGTTGAGTATAGCTTCACGTACTTGCCGTCCTTCACCTTGCGGGCGGTTCCGGTTTTGCCGGCTACTTTATAATCGGCACTTCGGATATTCTTGGCGGTACCGTTCTGCACCACACCCTCCAGCATGGCACGTACCTTCTTAATGGTCTCCTCGGAAGCAATGCGCTCGTTCAGCACACGCGTCTGGAAGGTCTGTATCACCTGATCAGCGCGACGGATCTCCTTCACGATGATCGGTTGTACCTTCACGCCATTATTCGCCACGGCATTGTACAGCGCCAGCGTCTGCAGGGGTGCCAGTTTCATCTCGTAGCCAATCGACATGGAGGTAAGCGAGGTGCCATACCATGTCTTATCGCTGGTGTTCTTGATGTAAGGCCTTGCTTCACCATCCATCTGGAAGCCCAGTGTACTGCTCAGCCCAAACTTGTGCAGGTAATCCACAAAAGCTTGCGGATTGTCACTGAAGTTCTCCTGAATCAGCTTCGCCACCCCGATGTTGGACGACTTCTCGAACACCTCCTGCGTCGTGATCTTACCGTAACCGCCGATTTTCACATCGGTCATGGTTGTGTTTTTAATGCGGTATCGGCCGTCTCCGGTATCCACTGTATCTGTCAGTTCCACGTCAGAGTGCTCAAACAGCGCCAACATAGAAGCCAATTTGAAAGTTGAGCCCGGCTCCGTACGTCCCTGGTTACCAACAGCATAATTATAGTCTTCGATGTAACCGCCCTTGGTTCTGCCGAGGTTAGCCATCGCCTTGATCTCGCCTGTCTTCACCTCCATCAGGATCACGCAACCGTAGTCAGCGTTCTTCTCTACTAATGCCTTATAGAGGGCGTTTTCCGCCACGTCCTGCAGGTTGATGTCGATGGTGGTCTTGATGTCGTAGCCGTTCTGCGGCGCCACTTCCGTGCCATCGTAGATCGGTTTGTTACCGCCCGCTATACGCTCAAAAAGGGCCTCCCCATCGGTGCCCGCCAGATCGCCATTGAAGCTGTACTCCAAACCGGCGCCGTTCTTGTCCTCGTTAATAAAACCGATCGTACGTTCAGCCAGCATACCGAAAGGCTTGAAGCGCTTCTCTACTTTCTCGAAGATTACCCCGCCTTTGTTCTTACCAGCCCGGAAGATCGGCCAGCTCGCCATCATCTTCTTCTCTTGGTAGTTGATCTGGCGACTGTTCAGACGAATGTACCTTCTGCCGGCGTGCCGCGCATTCTTGATCTTGCGGCGGTAGTGCTCCGGCGACTGATCCTTATAGAACCGCGAAAGCAACATCGCCAGCGAATCTATACCTGCGTTGAAGGTCTCTGCTTGAGCAATAGCCGGATCAAAGGCCACGCGGTAAAACGGCAGCGACGTAGCCAATATGCTCTCGTTGTCGGAGTAGATATTGCCACGGGTAGCCGGCACCGGCTGATAGCGGATGCGACGCTCTTTCGAGATCTCTTTCCACTTGGTACCATCCAGCACCTGTATCTGCACAATCTTGTACACGATAGCGCAGGCAAACAGACAGACCAGCAAAAACACGATCCGTACACGCAGTACGATTTCTTTCTTAATATTCATCTGCCGCTACTTCTACTTGATAAGGAGGAGATGAACTTTCAACCAGGCCCAGTGGTGCCACGTTGCGCGCCACTTCTGACTGCTTGCTGGCGCCCATATAATCAGACTTCAGAGTGGTATAGTCCGCCCGAAGGTCTTCTGTCTCTACTTTGATCTTAGCAATTTTGCGGATGGTCTTCTCGGCGTAGTGGGTGTTGCCGATGTAGAAAAGCGTAATACCTGTCAGAAAAAGCACGTGCGGCAGGTACTTGGTCGGCACGCCTTCCTGAAACAGAAAATCAACGTTGGTGTATTTATCCAGCCACATAAACAGGCTGAACCCTTTCTTCTTTGCCTTCACCTCCGGCTTCACCTCCTCCTCTGGCTTCACGCGCAGCGTGTTGCCCTTGGGCGCGGCAGCTGTCTTAGTCATAAGGTTAGGAGCCATAATTAAGTTTAGGTTACTACACTGTTGGTTAATTCTATTTCTGCATTCGCTATCTCTTCTCTGCGATTCTTAGTTTGGCGCTGCGTGAGCGGCTGTTCTCGAGCAATTCCTGTTCCGATGGCACGATCGGCTTGCGGTTGACGGCGTCGAGTGGTTTTTTCTCGTTGCCGAACAGGTCTTTTTCCACTTCTCCGAAGAACTTACCCTTGGCGATAAAGTTCTTCACCAGCCGGTCTTCGAGTGAGTGGTAAGACATCACTACCAGTCTACCGCCGGGCTTGAGCACCTCGGCCGCTTGCTCCAGCATTTCCTCGAGCGCCTTCAGCTCGTCGTTTACTTCTATGCGCAGCGCCTGAAACACTTGCGCCAGGTATTTGTTCTCCTTCCCACGCGGGGTGCAGGAGCTGATGGCTTGCTTAAACTCACCGATCGTCTCGATCGACTTGCGGGCACGCTGCGATACAATCACGCCGGCCAGCGTCTTGGCGTTCTTCACTTCGCCGTAAATACCGAAGATCTTGTGCAGCTGCTCCTGGCTGTAGGTATTCACCACTTCGCTTGCCGGCATCCCTGACTCCGGGTCCATGCGCATGTCCAGCGGCCCATCGAAGCGGGTCGAGAAACCTCGCTCGGCTTCGTTGAACTGGTGCGACGATACGCCCAGGTCAGCCAGAATGCCGTCCACTTCTTTCACGCGGTACAGGCGCAGGTACTTTTTCAGATCCCGGAAGTTGGCGCGCACAAACGTAAAAGCCGGGCTGTCAATCTTCTTCGACTGCTCCTCCGCGTCGCGGTCCTGGTCAAACGAGTAAAGCTGACCTGTTGTCAGCTTGTCGGCGATTACCTTAGAGTGACCGCCGCCTCCAAACGTCACATCCACATACACACCATCTGGCTTAATCGCCAGCGCGTCTATGCATTCCTGCAGCATAACCGGTCTGTGGTACTCCATTAAATCAAAGGCGCTTCCGCCGGTTTATCTCCTAAAAACTTCTCGGCCAGTTGCGAGAAACTCTGCTGGTCCTTGATCAGGAAGTCCTCATACTTATCGGGGTTCCAGATCTCAACACGGTTACCCAAGCCTACCACAATCGCTTCCTTCTCCAGGTCGGCGAAGCGGGCCATGGTGCGGGGCACGATGAAACGGCCGGTGCCGTCCAGCTCGATCTCCGTGTTGCCACGGAAGAAGTTGCGTTGAAACTGGCGGTACTCCTCATTGAACTCATTCAGACCTGCCACCTTATCGTAGATCGTCTTCCACTCCGATTTCGGGTAGAGCACGAGGCAAGGTTCGAAGCCTCTCGTCAGCACGACATGATTGCCAGACGCCTCCGGCAGGTTGGATTTTATCTTCGCAGGTAAAACCAACCTTCCCTTTGGGTCAATCTTGCATTCATATTCGCCAGACAGGAAGTTCATGTATATGACAGTTAAGTCCGTATAGTTTTCGGAGTATACAAATGTAACGATTCACCAAATCACCGCAACCACAATCTCCCACTTTTTACCACTTTGTGGATAAATTACGGTTATCCACCCCACTTATCCACATTATCCACATTTCGGACCTTCATTTTGCGGATAAGTTTATTTGCATTAAATATGCCCGTTTAGTAATATACGAGAGGTTATATATTTTAACACACTGTATATCAAAATATTAACCTGATAATCAGGTGTAAACAACCCCTCAAGTCAGGCATTTTTGTCAAAAGTGGGACAAAGTGGAGAATGTGGTAGAAAGTGGGGCGATATCCCGAGAGTGGATAAAGTTTGTGGTAAAAGTGGGGAGTTTATCCGTATATTTGTGCTGTGAATCAGACCATCCGACATACGGTTACACTGCTGCTGACCCTAAGCATATTGCTGGGCTCTTTTGGCGTGGCCCTGAGCGAACAACTCTGCCTGATGACCGGTCTGAAAATGTCGGCTGTACAGGAACTGGCGGATGGTTGCTGCGAGAAACCCGACTCGCAGGGGCATAACCAACAGGAAAGCGACGACGATTGCTGCACAACCGAGCTTTCTTTTGAAAAGCTGGAGCCAGTCTCTTCTATTAAAAGCTTGTCGCTTGAGATGCCGGTATTCTTTGCAGTAGCTTTCACGCCACTTTTTACTACCTGGCCTCCAGCCATCGCCACGGACCAGCGGATTCTCACCTACTCCGACAGCTCACCACCGCTATTTGGCATTGAGCTGCTTCATCGACTGCATATTCTTATCGTCTAGGATTTTCGTTTGCACAAAGCCCTGCATTGGCTCAACACCTATGCGCATACCTGCATTCAGAAATTTTAATCGATAAAGAATATGTATTCCAGCATACCTGTGCGAACCATCAGCCGAATCTTCGGCACGTTTGCACTCCTTATTACCATACTTATACCTGCCGCTGCCCAGCAACTGACGGGCACAGTGGTAGACCAATCCAGCAAAATACCTCTGATTGGCGCCAACGCCGTGTGGAAGGGAACGTCTAAAGGCACCTCCACCGATGCTGCCGGCAATTTCACGCTGCAATTGGCAGACGCCCTCACACCCCAGGTCGTCGTGTCTTACCTGGGCTACAAGCCCGATACGATTGATGTCAGCGGCAAAACAGCTGTTACCGTGGCACTCACGCCTACCAGCTCCTTAAGGGAGGTCGTGGTCGAGGGGCAGCAAACGCGCTATTCCGCCCTTACCCCGACCAACTCTCAGATCATCACGACCCGTGACCTGGAAAAGTCAGCTTGCTGCAACTTAGCAGAGAGCTTCGAGACCAATGCCTCCGTAGAAGTAACGACCACAGACGCAGTGTCGGGTGCCAGGCAGATCCAGATGCTGGGGCTAGATGGCTCCTATACCTTGCTGACTACTGACAATGTGCCTGCGCTGCGTGGCCTTTCCACCCCCTATCGCCTCAACTACCTGTCAGGCACCTACATCGAGTCGATTGATATTATAAAAGGAATGGGCTCAGTATTGAACGGCTACGAGTCAATTTCGGGGCAGGTGAACGTGAAGCTGCGGGACCCGGAGAAAACCGAACGGCTATACCTGAACCTGTATGGCAACAGCCTGGCAAAGTTTGACGCCAACCTGAATGTGTCGGCGCAGGTAAGTCCGAAGTGGAGTACGCTCCTGATGCTGCACAGCGACCACTTGGGTAACCGTGTGGATCGTAACAAGGATGGCTTTATGGACCTGGCACTGGGCACGCACCACAATGTATATAATAAGTGGAAATATAAGCACGGCGACACCTGGGTGTCGGAGTTCGGTTTTAATGCCTTGCGCGAAACAAAACTGGGCGGGCAGATGGATTATGTGAAAGGAGAACCTGTTGGACCGACACAACGCTATGGCACCGAGTCCGAGACAGATCGCTTGTCTTTCTACAACAAAACCTCCTATACCTTCCCGGGCAGACCATACCAGAGTTTGGGCTTCATCTCCTCGGGTGTGCACCACAAGTTCAACTCCCTCTATGGCCGCCGCCACTACAATGGCGAGCAAAACACCGGCGATCTGCGTTTGATCTTCCAGTCCATCATCGGGCACACAGGCCATACCTATAAGGTAGGCGCCAGCTTTTTGTATGATGACTATACCGAGCGACTGGAGCAGACCAGATTGGCACGCACCGAGCAAGTGCCAGGAATTTTTGTGGAGTACATCTTCAACAATGCCGAAAACCTGACCGTGGTGGCCGGGGCCCGCACCGACTTCCACAACCTATACGGCACTGTGTTCACGCCACGACTGAATGTAAAATATGACCTTACACAAAACACCATTTTCAGAGTAGCGGCTGGCAAGGGCTTCCGGGTAGCCAACCCGATCTCGGAGAACACCGCGGCTTTGGTCAGCAACCGTGCCTTTACCTTCAGAGAAGAACTGGAACCGGAGAAAGCATGGAACCTGGGCGGTTCTTTTACCCAATACTTTGAACTGGGCGGTCGTCCGGGTGCATTCATCACCGACTATTACTATACCACGTTCCAAAACCAGGTGGTAGCCGATATGTACAGCAGCGCCAACCAGGTGGAGTTTTACAACCTGCAGGGACGCTCTTTCTCGCGCAGCTTCCAGGCGGAGCTGCAGTACGAAGTGCTGAAGGGCTTTGACGTGAAGACGGCTTATAAATACTATGACGTACAGACAACCTATAACGGCACGCTGCAGCAACGCCCGATGATACCGCAGCACCGCTTCTTTGTGAACCTTGGCTTCGCCACCCCATTCGACAAGTGGCGAGCTGACCTGACAACACAATACTTTGGGCAGATGCCACTGGCTTACATGGAAGGCCACGGCGGTGCCGCCAACGTGCGCCAGTCCGACGCTTTCTATACCCTGAACGGGCAGGTATCAAGGGCCTTTAAGCGCTGGGAAGTATACCTGGGCGGTGAGAACCTGTTGAATTTCCGTCAGCCGGATGCGATCAGGGGAGCAGACAATCCTTTCGGCGCCAACTTCGACGCCAGCATGGTGTGGGGGCCAATTACCGGCAGGGTTATTTATGCAGGTATGCGCTTTAAGATTGAATAGCGGCACATCATTTGTACAGTTCCGGCAGCTCTTATAGAAACTAAATCATTATCATACATCTAATATTAACCAATAATAACTCACATTATGAAAATCTTCAGAAACATCGGATTAGCACTTGTTATGTTCTTCGCTACGTTGAGCGCACATGCACAGAATGGCAACGAGAAAACAGTTCAAATCAAAACTTCAGCTGTTTGCGGCATGTGTAAGAAGAGCATTGAAAAAACAATGGCTTACGAGAAGGGCGTTAAGAAATCGAACCTGGACGTGGATTCCAAGATGCTGACTGTAACCTACGACCCGAAGAAGACCAACGAGGACAAAATCCGCAAGGCAGTGAACGACACAGGTTACGACGCTGATGACAAGCCAGCTACGCCACGTGCTTACAACAAGCTGGATGATTGCTGCCGCAAGGAAGCTGGTGCACACTAAGTCTCTTAAATCTAAAAACTTAAAAGGGTAGCTGACACCATGTCGGCTACCCTTTTGCTTTATACAACTGCCACCACGGCAGGTAGGGTTTGTCGTGGTGCTCGTAGTGGTAACCGAAGAAATAGCAGCTCACAAAAGCCCACAGGTGGTTCTTGGCTTGCGTACCGGACTTGTGCCTGTTATCTGGCGCATGCTCGCCGCGGTGCGGCAGGTAGGTACCGAAGTAAAACAGCTGAAAAGTCGCTAGAATAGCCGGAACCATCCAGAACATAATCACATTCTCTAGCGGGAAAAACAGCTGCAGCACATTATAGGTAATCGCCATCAATACAATCTGCCACCAGGTGATGTAGTTCTTCAGAAAGCTGTAGTACCAGGGCCAAAAAGAGCCGTGATGGTAGTCCGGGTCATCCTCTGTGGCAACGTGCCGGTGGTGCTGGTGGTGCTTGGGCAGGAGGCGCGGGTACCAGTTGTAAGCAAACAGAAAAGCAGTTACAGTGCCAATAAAACGGTTCAGCTTTGGTCGGCCTGGAGCGGCAACTCCATGCATGGCGTCGTGGGCGGTGATAAAAAGCCCCGTGTACAGGTGCGTCTGCAAGAGCATAAACAGGTATGGCAGCGGCGAAGCGAAATCAACCGGAAGGCGCAACAGGTATACAAGCAAGCCAAACCAGCACGCCACGATGACGGCTGCGATGGCTATACCTCTATTATCTCTGTTGATTGTCTTTGCCATTTGATTGTTTAAAGGCTGGATATTGACTATACCCTATATCTGACAGCTTAGCTTCGGGTATATCTGCCTAAACTTTAAGCTTGGGCTATACCTGCTTTTCCGCAGGCCCAACCTATACCTGACTACACCGCTTCCTTTAGTAAGGTATTGCGCACCTCCTCCATCAGCCACATCGGCGTTGAAGTCGCGCCACAGATGCCCACAGTGTCGCCGTCAGCAAACCACTCGGGTTTAATCTCTTCTACCTTCGAGACAAAGTAAGTAGCCGGATTAGTGTCTTTGCATACCTGATACAATACTTTGCCATTGCTCGACTTGGTACCCGACACGAAGATAATCTTATCAAACTGAGCGGCAAACTTTCGCAGGTCTTTGTCGCGGTTCGATACCTGCCGGCAAATGGTGTCGTTGGCGTCTACTTCGTAGCCTTTTTGCTCCAGTGTGTCCTTTATGTTGTAGAAGCTGTTGGTGCTCTTGGTGGTCTGGCTGTAGAGCGTGATTTTGGTCGGCAACTCATGCTGCATCAGCTCATCCAGATTCTCAAACACCACCGCCTTGTTGCTCGTCTGCCCCAACAGTCCCATCACCTCAGCATGTCCGTGCTTGCCGTAGATGAAAATGCGCTCGTCTTTATCGTACGAGGTTTTGATCCTGTTCTGCAGCTTGAGCACCACAGGGCAGGAGGCATCGATCAGAGTCAGGTTGTTCTGCATAGCCACATGATAGGTAGCAGGCGGCTCACCATGGGCGCGAATCAGCACCGCTTCGTCGCGCAATTCCCGCAACTGGGTATGGTCGATGATGCGAAGGCCCCGCTTCTGAAGGCGTTCCACCTCCACGTCGTTGTGCACGATGTCACCCAGACAATAAAGATACCCTTGCTCATCGAGCAGGTCCTCGGCCATTTGGATGGCATAGACCACGCCGAAGCAAAAGCCTGAGTTAGAATCGATCGTGACTTGAAGGTTTCGCATATACCTTTATACAGCCAAGCGTTGATATTGTTTAACGGCGTAGCGCTGTTTTAAGCCCTCGTAAATCGAAATCGTCAGCAAAAGCATCAGCATGGAGTACATCGAGTCCTCCACAGGTATAGACACAATGCGCAGATTCAGGTTGTGGCTGTTGTTATACCACACTATCGGCAGGTAGGTCAGCACGCCGTTCACAAGCAAAAAAGGCACCAGGTGCACGATGTAGGCCAGATAGAAACGCCCCAGCCGCTGTGTATTGAAATAGTAGTAATGTGCCCCCAGCATGGCAGCCAGCAAGGTGAAGGTGATAGAAGTATAGAGTTTTTCGAGGTTAAAGACCGCCAGAATCAGGAGCACAGGTATAAGGGCAAAAGTTACACCCTTGGCATAAGGCTGCAACAGATCTTTGGTGATATAGGCGTTCAGACATTCATAGATGAAGACGCAGGCGTAAGGCACCGTGATGAAGAAAAGCACCTCCTCGAGCGGCAGGCTAAAGATGTAGATCCCTACCAGATACTCCGGGTTGAAGCCCCATATACCTGCCTGCGTGAAGAGTTCGTCCCAGATAATGAACAGGACAGCGTTGATAATGATGGCCGGCCACAAATAAGGCCAGTTTTTATAAAAAGCCACTTTCCTGTCGAACGAGAGCAACAGCGGAAACAGGATGGTGAAGATGTTCAGGTACAGGTATAGCGGCATGCGGCTTATATGGGTATGCTTTTGATTTTTCGTTTTTCCTGCTCGGTGCAGTGGTCTTTCGTCAGCATAAAGTCCCGGATATCGCGGGCCATGTCATTGGACAGACCGGATTTCGGGTGACGCTCCAGCCCGGCAATGATCTTGGCTTTGTCGTCTTCCAGGTTCTTGCTCATGTTCAGGTAGCGCGGCACATAGTGCTCTACCGTAAAGCGCAGAAACCTTATTTCCGGATTGCTTGCGTCCAACTGCACGGCCTGCTCAAATATCTCCGAAGACCGCTGCAGATGCTTCATCTTCATGTAGGGGTTCCAGACGTGTTTCGCCATAATGGCTTCTGAAACCGCCTTATAAGCTAGCACAACAGGGTTTTTGTCCTCGTAGTCGCTCATCAGCCTGTGAAACTCCTTGCCAGCCTTGCTGTTCTGACTCGCCTCCAGGAACTGCACACGCAGATCAGGCAACTTGTAGGACTTGGTATTATCGGCCAGAGCCGTAATGTAAAAAAAGAGTAAAAAAGGTAATATCAGTAAGCTATTCTTCACGATTTAGATGGCGTTTAGTTGGTACCTGAGATAAGAGCCCAAAAGTAAGGCAAACTTTGTGTTATCAGGTACTCTTACGCGCTCATTCAAGATATGGGTTGCCGGCAGCCCTTTGATTTTGTGGAAAAGCTTGAGGTAATACACATAGGCAAGGTATACGCCCATGCGGGCAGAACGCGGCAAACCGAGTATTCCAACGTAGGCGTCTTTGAAGTCCTGCGCAATGTCGGCCTCTATTTCCTCTTTGCTAGCATTGTTAAACGTGCGGATATCGACAGCCGGAAAGTATACCCTGCCACGGTCCTTGAAATCGCTCTGCATGTCCCGCAGGAAGTTCACTTTCTGGAAGGCTGCTCCCAGACTACTGGCCGGTTTCTTCAGCCGCTCAAACATCTCCTGATCTCCCTCACAGAACACCTTCAGACACATCAGCCCTACCACTTCAGCCGATCCGTAGATGTACTCTTTGTACAGAGCCGGATCGTACACATGGTCTTCCAGGTCCATGGCCATGCTGTTCAGAAAGGCTTCAATATACTCCCGGTCGATCTTATATTCGTTCACCACGCACTGAAAGGCATGCAGCACCGGGTTCAGGCTTATACCTTGCTCAATGGCTTCAAAAGTCTGTTTGCGGAGCTCGCTGAGCAATTTGCGTTTGTCGAAGTCATGAAATGTATCCACAATCTCGTCAGCGCAGCGCACAAAACCATAAATGGCATAGATGGGCTGATGGAATTTGCGGTGCAGCGTCTTGATGCCGAGCGTAAAGGACGTGCTATACGCCTCCGTTATCAGTTTGCTGCAGTTCAGGCAGGTTTCTCTAAATAAATCCATAGTTTTATCTGGGACGTTACTTATTCATTATTTCTCGCTGGCCCGCAGCCAGGGCGTATTCCTTCGCCACTTCCTTTGCCACCACTTGTCCCGAGATAAGCGATGGCGGCACTCCCGGACCCGGCACTGTCAGCTGACCGGTATAGTACAGGTTCTTTACTTTTTTACTCTTCAGGCTGGGCTTGAGCAGGGCGGTCTGCATCAGTGTATTGGCCAGGCCATAGGCATTGCCTTTGAAGGCATTGTAGTCAGAGATAAAATCGCGGTGGGCATAGCTGCGCTTAAACACCACAGCACTGCGCACATCCTGCTTAGTGAGGTACTCCAGACGGTTCATGATGATGTCGTAGTAGCGCTCCCGCAGCTCCTCAGTATCTTCCAGATCCGGCGCTACCGGCATCAGCACAAACAGATTCTCACAACCGGTCGGTGCCACACTGGCATCTGTCACTGACGGGGCCGACACATAAAACAGCGGCTTGGCCGGCCACTTAGGATCTGTGTAAATCTCGTGCGCATGTGGACCGAAGTCTTCGTCAAAGAACAGGTTGTGGTGGCGTAGGTTACCGAGCTTCTTTCCTATACCCAAGTAGAAGATCAGGCAGGAAGGTGCCATCACACGCTTGTCCCAGTAGTCCTCGGTATAACTACGTAGAGCCGGTGCTAAAAGGTGGCGTTCCACGTGGTGATAGTCGGCACTGGCCACCACCACTTCTGCCTCAAATGTACCTGAAGCGGTGCGGACGCGACGGGCTATATCTCGCTCCACCTCTATCTCCTGCACATCCTGATTATATAGAAAAGCCACACCTTTCTCCTCTGCCAGCTGCACCATCCCTTCGATGATCTTGTACATGCCACCCATCGGGTACCAGGTTCCAAGGCTGATATCGGCGTAGTTCATCAGACTGTATAGGGCGGGTGTGTTTTGCGGCAGCGCACCCAAAAACAGCACCGGAAACTCCATCAGCTTGATTATTTTCTCGTGAGAAAAGAAACGGCGGATGTGAGCGTGAATGGATTGGAACACATCCATGCGGAGCACATCCATTAGCAGCTGCAGACTCATGAACTCACTCACCGAACGACCCGGTTTGTACACGAGCTGGTTTATACCGACTTCATATTTATAAGCAGCCTGCTCCAGAAATTTGTCAAGTCGGGTGGCACTTCCCGGCTCCCATCTCTCGAAGAGGGCTTTTAGTTCTTCAAGTGATGCAGGTACATCCACAAAATCATCTTCACCGAAGATCACGGTATAGGACGGATCCAGACGCACGAGGTCATAGTAATCGGAAACGGATTTGCCGAACTTATTGAAGTACGACTCAAACACGTCGGGCATCCAGTACCAGCTCGGCCCCATGTCGAAGGTATAGCCTTCGGCCCCGAAGCTGCGGGCACGGCCTCCCGGTGTGGTGTTTTTCTCCAGCACTGTTACTTCATAGCCCTGGTCAGCCAAACTGGTGGCGGCCGAAAGACCTGAGAAACCGGCACCGATTACGATTACTTTTTTTGACATCATTTAGAAATTTACTAAAAAAACTGGTTTAAGTTGTTTTTAGTCGCCATAAACCTGCAGCATCTTCTTCAGCTCCTTCCGGGCGATGTGGATGCGATTTTTCACCGTGCCAATCGGAATATTCAGCTTCTCGGCAATCTCGAGGTATTTAAAGCCGATGTAATACATCATGAAAGGGGTGCGATGCTCTTCATTTAACCTAGCAATGGCGGCTTTGATGTCGCTCATGACGAAGGCGGCCGTGCCTTTGTTTACCGTCACAAAGCTGTCGTCAGTATTCAGGTACTGCAGGTACTCTGAACTATCGATATTGCTGCTGCGCTTCGTGATCTTGTTGTAGTTGTTGATAAACGTATTGCGCATGATCGTGTAAAGCCATGCCTTCAAATTAGTGCCAGCGTTGAATTTCTCCCGGTTCGAGAGCGCTTTGAGCAACGTTTCCTGCATTAAGTCTTTCGCGTCGTCCGCATTGCGGGTAAGGTTCATGGCTACCGGCTTCAACGAACCAGCTGCCAACTGAATGTGGTTGGAAAATTCTAACGCTGTCATAATGTTTAACTTTTTAATACAATCACTAAACAATTATACGGTGCAATTTAATAAATGTCAAATTTTGTTTAACATTTATTTTTATATTTTAAACAAAATGCACTCTGCTTAGCTAGCTCTAATAGAACCTTTCACAACAAAAAGGGCCAAACCCTTGCGGATTTGGCCCTTTTTGTTGAACAATAGCAGCTGTATTATTTTGTTTAACTCGCTAGCTCTTCTGCGTTAACACGCGAATAAAATCTTCGATGCAACTGAGACGGTGTGTGTTTTCGGGGAATACCAGGAAATCGTGCTGCACCTGGTAGCCATACAAGTATATCTGCGCAGCCGGGAAAGTAGTGGCAAGTTTATCTATGTAGGCCTGCACCTGATCGCGCTCAGGTATGATCGTCATGACTGTGCAGATGATATCAGGCTTAAGCTGATCGTAAGTAAGTTGCAGATCCTTAAATGGCAGATTCTGCCCAAGGTAGATCACCTGCTGGTGATGCGACCTGATCAGGTAGTTCATGTAGAGCAGGGCAATTTCGTGCAGCTCGCCCTCCGGCAGGTATAGCAGGTAAGTTGGCGCGCCTTCTTTGCGCTTCACCACCTGCCCGTCTATAGCCACGATCAGCTTCTGGCGCACCAGGTTACTCACGAAGTGCTCATGCGCAGGTGTTATGTTATTGGTCTGCCACAGGATGCCAATCTTATGCAGGAATGGGTACACTACCTGCAGCATCGCCTGATGAAAGCCTACCTGCAAAGTCACCGTGGAGAAGGATTTATCAAACTGCTCTTCGTCCATGTCAATCATGGCCGTCACCATATTGGTGATATGATGTGAAAGCGATGATGCCTCCTGTTCGGCCAGCTGCTGCACTGTCAGTTTCAGCTGCTCAGGGCTCATCTTGGCAATCTTAGAGATTTTATACCCTTGTTCGTTCAGGAGCGAAATATTGAGTAGGGTTTTCAGGTCGGCATCGCTGTAGTAGCGTATGTTGGTGTCGGTGCGTTGGGGACAAAGCACGTTGTAGCGCTGCTCCCAGATGCGGATGGTGTGAGCCTTGATACCTGAAAGGTGCTCTAGCTCTTTGATGGTGTATTGCGCCACGTCTGTTCCCCTTGTTGTTGTTTCTGAATGATTGCGTATGCATCCCTGAAATACCTGGGCGCCACCCACAGCATGCCATAAGACTCGGAGCCGTCGCGCCCCTTGTGCTTATGATGCACCTTGTGCGCTATGTTTAAGGCTTTCAGGTAAACATTAGACGTACTACCAAAAAGCCTGATGCGCCTGTGGATGAAAACATCGTGTATCAGGAAATAAGCTACACCATAGAGTGTAATGCCTGCGCCTATCCAAAAGCGGTAATCGATTGGGTCGCTGCCGAACACAAAGAACAGCATAGCCAAAGTACCGTAATAGGCAAAAAAGAGGTCATTCCACTCAAAAGCGTGCTTATGATGGGTATGATGGGACTTGTGCAGGAACCACAGAAAACCGTGCAGCACATACTTGTGCATGGCCCAGGCCACACCTTCCATTGCCACAAAAGTAATCAGCATGATCCCAAGGCCCATCAGCATACTCATCAAACAACAAGTTTAACAAATGGTTTTGAAACTTTAACAGAAAATTACCAGGTCAGCTCCTCCTTGTTCAAAAAGGCCGCTATACCGCGCTGGCAGTCTTCGCTGCCACGGGCTACGGCATTCATTTCGGCCGCATACTGCAAGCCGTCCTCCAGCGACATCTCCTGCACCCGGGCGATCATCTCTTTGGTCACCTCCATGCTCTGGCGGGAGTTCTCTTTGCAGAGTTTCTGAGCGAAGCTAAACACGCGCTCGTCCAGTTCATTGGCAGGCACCACGTAGTTTAGCAAGCCAAAGTTCTGCGCTTCCTCTGCCGTGATCAGATCGCCGGTGAGCAGCAGTTGCTTGGCGCGGGCCTCTCCTATTTTGCGGAGCAGGAACACTTTCACGATGGCAGGTATAAAACCGATCTTCACTTCGGTGTAGCCGAACTTAGCTTCCGGTACTGCAAAAGTGAAGTCGCAGATCGCAGCCAGTCCGCAGCCGCCCGCTATGGCATGACCGTGTACCTGGGCAATCACTACTTTCTTCAAGGTATAGATCAGCCGGAAGAGCTCCATCAGGTGGGTAGAGTCGGCCAGGTTGTCGTGGTAGTCGTATTGCTGCAGGCGCTGCAGGTACTCCAGGTCAGCACCGGCGCAGAATACTTTGCCTTCGGCCCGCAGCACAATCACTTTGCAGGTTTCGTCATCTTCGGCCGCTGCGAAGGCTCGTTTCAGTTCCGAGACCATCTCAGCATTCAGCGCATTACGTTTCTCAGAACGGGCCAGGGTGATATATCCTACACGCTCCTTCACTTCGTAATGCACAAAGTCCATGGTTTGCGTGATAGGTGGTTGAGTCGTGTCAGTCATGGTAAAGTCTTCTTAATTATAATTCCACATACCGGTCAGCCGGTTTCAGATAATACGCGAGTTAATCGGTAATGCTCGAAAAAGATAAGCAAATTCAGTGAATGTCGCGTCAAAATGAGCACAAATTCTTAGTACGCGCATTTCATATTAGCCCGCAGCTACTTGATGAACAATCACACAACACAACATGCTTCCTAATCATAGTCTCAACATCACCGCCTGCCACACAACACAAATGAGGTAAAACCGTAAAATTATTTGCTAACGAACGTTAGGTTGTTTACATTTGTTCTTATCTATATAAGAAGTTTACATTGAGCAGGAAAGAACAGATAGAGCAAATGGCAACGGCCTTATTCAAGACCAGAGGTTTTTCGGCTACGTCCATGCGTGACCTGGCTAATGCCTTAGGTATAGAAGCCGCCAGTATTTACTCCCATATCCGTTCCAAAGAAGAGATTCTGCAGCGGGTATGCTTTAGGATGGCAGATGAGTTTTTCGGAGCAATTGAGGCGCTGAAAACCGATAATGTCAGTGCCACCGAGCAACTGAAAAGAGCTATCTCGGCACACGTGCAGGTGCTGACCCGCAATACAGAGGCATCGGCGGTGTTCCTGCAAGAGTGGCGCCACCTGAGCGAGCCATACCACACGGAGTTTCTGGCCCTGCGCGACCGGTATGAAAATTACTTCCGCGAGATCATCCGCGAAGGTATAGCCAGCGGCGAGTTTCAGGTGCCGGACGAGAAGTTTGCTGTGCTCACTATTCTTTCGGGTCTTAACTGGATTCATACCTGGTATAAACCAGACGGAAAGATGAAGCCGGCTGAGATCGCAGAAAACCTGTCGGCCATGTTACTGAACGGTTTAAAAACGAACCTTAACTAGTTTACCTATACCTAACCCTAGCCGGACTGTTCCACCTTAACAGTCCGGCGCCTTTTACTGAACCTTAAAACTAAAAATATTATGTACGGAGGAGGAAACGTTTTCGAAGCTACCAAATTCGACGACCTGCAGACGGAAGATCCTGCAAAGCTGGCCGAATTTGAAGCGCGCATCGCCCGTGGCGAGAAGATCGAGCCGAACGACTGGATGCCGCAACTATACCGCAAGCAGCTGATCCGTATGATCGAGCAGCATGCACATTCTGAGATCATCGGCGCATTACCGGAAGGTACCTGGATTACCCGTGCACCTGGCTTCCGCCGCAAAATGGCGCAGATGGCCAAGGTGCAGGACGAAGTAGGGCACGCACAGCTATTATATAGTGCAGCCGAAACGCTGGGCAAGACACGCGAGCAAATGCTGACCGACCTGATCAACGGTAAGAGCAAGTACTCGAACGTGTTCAACTACCCGGCTTTCACCTGGGCTGACTCCAATATCATTTCCTGGCTGATTGATGCGGGTGCGATCGTGAACCAAATGGCGAATGCCAAAGGCTCCTACGGCCCTTATTCACGTGCCCTGGAGCGTATCTGCGCTGAAGAAGCTTTCCACCTGAAGTATGGCCACGATGCCGTGGTGCATATGGCAACAGGCACACCGAAGCAGCGCGAGATGATTCAGGCTGCCCTCAACCGCTGGTGGCCTCCGATCATGACCTTCTTTGGACCGTCAGACAAAATGAGTACGCACACCGAAACGCTTATGCGCTGGAAAGTGAAGATGGCTTCGAATGACGAGTGCCGTCAGCAGTTTCTCGATATGTATGTGCCGAAGATCTGGGAGCTTGGCCTGACCGTTCCGGATCCGAACCTGAAGAAAAACATGGAAACCGGCCAGTGGGAATACACCGAGCCAGATTGGGATGAGTTCAAGCGCGTGATCAATGGTGACGGCCCTTGCAACGCCGAGCGCCTTGCCGTTCGCCGCACCGCCGAAGAACGCGGTGCCTGGGTTCGCAGAGCCCTCCTCAATCCGAAAGCAAAGTATGTACGCCCACTTGCGTAGGCGTACTTAGTTAAAAGTTAAGAGTCATGAGTTCAAGATGGATTTCCATTCAACTCACAACTCTTAACTCATAACTCTTAACTATCAAAACTATGTCTTTGACATCACTAGACCCAAGAGTAACCCGACTGAACCTGCCGGAAGGTGAGATGCCTGCCATTGAGCCGAAACCGGAGCTGGACCAGTTTGAAACATATGAGGCCTTCCATCAGAAGAAAGAAGGCGCTGCCCATACCTATGTTGGACCGGTACACGCGCCTAATGAAGACGTTGCTTTCCTGTTCGCCAAAGAACAGTACAGCCGCCGCTTTGCCTGCGTGGGTCTCTGGATTGCACGCACCGAGCATATCCAGGTAACGCCTTATGTCGGCGACGGTGAAAACGTGTACGACATGATGCGAGTGGAAGAGCCGACTGAACGCAGCGAAGATGCGGAAGCTTACGAGATCTTTCACCTTAAAAAGCGCGGCAAAGCCCATACCCATGCCGGCCGTGTGATGGCTACATCTTATCAGGAGGCACTGCAGGAGGCCCGTCAGGCTTTTGGCGAGAAAGGCCCGATCGTAAACGTGTGGGTGGTAAAGTCAAAGCATGTGCTGCAGTCAGCGGAAGAGGACAAGGACATGTGGACCACCATACCTGAGAAGAAGTACCGTGAAGCCATTGCCTACAAAGTGATGGACAAGATCACAAAATATAAAGAAGAACATAAAACGACTGCTTCCTAATGAACGAGCTAGCGATTAAAGACCTGTTATACAAACTAGCTGACGACCAACTGATACTTGGCCACCGCAACTCCGAGTGGACCGGTTTCGGCCCGATACTCGAGGAGGACATTGCTTTCTCGTCGATGGCACAGGACAAGATCGGCCACAGCCTGGCCTTCTATACCTTGCTGCAGGAGCTTGGAGAAGCTGATCCGGATACAGTTGCCTTTACCCGCAACGCCAACCAGTTCCACAATAGCCAACTGGTAGAGCTGCCAAACGGCGAGTACGATTTCAGTTTGATCCGTCACTTCCTGTACGACAACGCTGAGATCATCCGTTTCGAGATGCTAAGCCAGTCGAGCTATGAGCCGATTGCCAAGGTAGCCACCAAACTGAAAGGCGAAGTGAAGTACCACGTGCTGCACGCCAATACGTGGATCAAGAACCTGGGCTCGTCTACTGAAGAAGCCGTCCTGCGTCTGCAGACCTCTTTGAACGAAGCTATACCTTATGCGCTGGGTATGTTCGAGCCGTCGAAGTACGAGCAGGAGCTGATTGAGGCCGGCGTATACGCTGGCGAGGAAGCCGTGAAAGCAGAGTGGTTGAAGCGCATTCAGGCGGTCATTGAAAAGACAGACCTGAAGTTGCCGGATCTTGCCACGGTAGAACCAAAACTGGGAGGCCGCTACGGCGAGCACACCGAGCATCTGCAGCCGCTACTGGATGAAATGGCGGAGGTGTTTAAGATCGACCCGACGGCCGAGTGGTAGTTTTTTTGACAAAGGACAAAAGACTGTACATAGACTAATTAATTCCTATGTCATTTGTCATCGAGTCCTTTGCCCAGAAGTAAAAACATGGAACTGACGAAAGAGAACATATTGACCCTATTAGAAGAGGTGAAAGACCCTGAGATACCGGTATTATCGTTGGTGGATCTGGGTGTGATCACGGGTGTGGAGATTTCAGATGAGGGCCACGTGACCGTGAACATGACACCGACTTTCGCCGGTTGTCCTGCCATGGACTATATGAAAAAGGATGTGGAGCGTACTTTGGAGAAGTATGGCATCACCAACCATACCGTTATTATGTCTTTCGACAAACCTTGGGACAGCAACAAAATCTCAGAAAAAGGTCGCCAGCATTTGAAGGAATTCGGTCTGGCACCGCCTCTTAAATATGACCTGATCCTAGACCTTGACATATTGGAGCACGTAAAGTGCCCCTACTGCGATAGCGAAAACACGGACATGCGCACCCCATTCGGGCCAACGCTTTGCCGCTCCATGCACTACTGTAACGACTGCCGACAGATGTTTGAGCAGTTTAAGCCCTTATAAAAATAGAAATCGCCTGTTGGAAACGACAGGCGATTTTTACTTTGTCTGAATCTCTACATAGGGCCCCTACCCCAAGGATTTGCAGGATTTTTAAAGAGGCCCCCTACCCCAGGATTAACAGGATTTTTCTCGAAGCTATTAAAGTGCACGGTTGGTTAAGTCGCGACTTGTCACTATAGGTAATTGCTGATTGTCATAATTTGTATAATCGGAATTAGGGAAGCCCTCTAAAATCTTGCTCGCGGGTACTTATATCAACTCTACTCCCCTCTCTTAAACATCATCACTCCTTTGCCTTCCAGTATCAGTTCCAGCCACTCCTCACTCACCTTATACCTTAACTCCCCATCATTCAACAACTTCAGCATCCGGTCCTCCACCTCCATATCCGGACAAGCCATTCTAGTCGCGGCGATGGGGCCGAAATTGATTCTGTCGGTAATCGGTTCAAGTGTGCCTGTTATTCTATTACACCCCGTAGTCCCCGACACCCTGCCCTCGGCAAGTGATATAACCAAGGCCGGCTGGTTCTGTCCGAAATCTTTCGGATTGATGGCTTTCGCCTGCAGCTCCACCAGATGCCAGGTGCCATCAAGGCGGGAGTCACGGAGGTACATGCCACAACCTCTGTATTCCTTGTCATCTTTCAGTACCGTTACGGTATAAGGAAGCTCTCGCCCTGACATCGTGTTGACGCAAGTTTCCTTGATAAGCCGGATTTCGAGATTGCCTGTAACAGTCTGTACCCTGTACACGACTCCCTCCCCCGTTTCTGGCTTTTCAGCAACCGGCACTGGTGTCAGCACACTGCCATCCTCTTCGTCCAGCACCCTGAACTCAATCATTTTATCCAAGTCAACTTCAAGTGACCAAAACGGTTCGTTTCCAATGGCGGCAAAGTCGATCCCGCGTTCGTATTTATCACGCCACAGCCTGGGGCTGTCCTCCGGTTCGTCCGGGTTTTGCCGGCGTAGGCGATAGGCATCAGCGAGTTGTGATTCTATGCGGCTGCCTTCACTATCGAGCATAACCAATGCTTCACCCTCTATGGCAAACTGGTTGTTACCGGCGCCTTGTTTGCTCAGTTGTACTCTCCCGTTGCCCACACCCCATGTACCCGACTGCACAAAAGGTGTTGCGCTACGGCCTTGGTATACCATGCGTTCCCGGTAGGTGCTGTCAGGTTTGAGGTCAAGGGTATAGTCTATCCCCGGACAGTCGGCGCAGGGAATGGTGCCTACCCACGCACCCACGGCTGCCCGTGCGACCTCAGCGTTCGACATCTCTGCATTCGACTGCGACACGGAAGTTGGTGCGGTTGAACAACCAGCGGCTAAACATAGTAAGAGGCCCCCGATGGGAAACAAAAGCTTGAGCGGATTCATTTTTCTTGGTGAACAGGTATAGAAATCTCTACGAGGAATGGCTTGGCACAGGTATAGGTGAAAAAATCTTAAAACACCCACGGAGCATTATACCTGCGAAACTACCAAATTTTCCGGGAGTTCATAAAAGAAGCCCCGCCGCTACCTGATGAGGTAACGACGGGGCTTCATTGCAGGTATAGCTGTACCTTATATGTTAGCCATTTCGCCTTTCACAAAGTCTACCAGACTCTTGATGTAATCGGTGCTGAAGTCGAACTTGATGCCAGCGGCTTCATATACCTCGCCAATCGATACGGTATAGCCCAGGCTCAGGGCACGCTTATAAGCGGCCAGTCCCTCGGCAGGGTTTTCTTTGTAGTTTTTCCAAACAGCGATAGCCCCTAGCTGGGCCATGGCGTATTCCACGTAGTAGAACGGCACTTCGTAAATGTGCAGCTGCTTCTGCCAGATGAATGGCTTATATTTCTCCAGTCCACTCCAGTTCACCTCCAGGTGATTGAAGCGCTCGAAAATATTGAGCCACTCCTGATGACGCTCTTCCTGCGTATGGGTTGGATTTTCATAGAGCCAATGCTGGAACTTGTCCACGGTGGCAACCCACGGGAAGGTTTCGAGCACACTCTCCAGGTGCGTGCGCTTGGCACGGCGCAACTCGTCTTCGTCAGTAAAAAAAGTATCCCAGTAGTCCATCGAGATCAGCTCCATCGACATAGAAGCCAGCTCGGCCACCTCTGATGGCGGGTGTTTAAAAGCACCCAGCGTCAGGTCGCGTGTCAGGAACGAGTGTACGGCATGGCCGCCTTCGTGCAGCATGGTAATAACGTCTCGGAGGCTGGAAGTGGCATTCATAAAAATGAACGGCACGCCAATTTCGTCCAGCGGATAGTTGTATCCGCCCGGCGCTTTGCCTTTTCTTGACTCCAGATCCAGGTGGCCCATCTCGCGCATAGTAGCCAGGCAGTCTCCCAGGTAAGTATCGAGGTTGTAGAATACCTGTATAGTCTTCTCCAACAGCTCTTCACCAGACGTAAACGGCTCCAGCGGTGCTTTCCCGCTTGGATCCACATCGAGATCCCATGGGCGCAGGTCGGCTATACCTAGTTTATCTTTGCGCTCACGGTCTATACCTGTCAGCACCGGCACGATAGTTTCCTCAATGGACTTGTGGAAATCAAAGCAATCCTGCGGGGTATAATCGAAACGGCCCATGGCAGCAAACATGTAGTCACGGTAGTTATCGAAGTCGGCGTTTTTGGCCAGCTGCGTGCGCAGTTTCAACAGCTCATCGAACAGGTCATCGAGTTTCTGGCGATCCTGTGTGCGGCGCTCCTGTATGGCGCGCCACGCCTCTTCACGCACTGCACGCTCGTTGCGCTTCAGGCGGTCGGCGGCACGTTGCAGGGTCATCTCCTCCCCGTCCAGCGTTACTGTCATGGCGCCCGTTATGGCGGCATACTGTTGCTGCTTGGTGCTGATTTCGGTATTAAGCGGAATGTTTTCTTCGCGGAAAATTTCCAGCGCACGTTCCACACCGCGTAGGTAGATGCGGTACTTGTCTTTGTCGAGCCCGTTCACATAAGGCGAGTGCATCAACTTGAGGTTGAGCTCATGATCGTAAGGGGCTATTTGGGGTTCAATCTCTGACACGAA
Organism: Pontibacter sp. LHS1; assembly: GCF_058932855.1. Lineage (NCBI taxonomy): Bacteria > Pseudomonadati > Bacteroidota > Cytophagia > Cytophagales > Hymenobacteraceae > Pontibacter > Pontibacter sp. LHS1. Next base: position 89,007 of record NZ_JBZYWF010000008.1, on the reverse strand, counting down.
ATACTGGAATGCCTTCGTGATGTCCTCGTTCTGTGTGTCGCAGGTCATGCGGATGTAGCGCCAGCCAAGATCTTCAGAGAGCACACTCTCGAGTTCGCTGCGGTCTTTCATCCACTTCTCCAGCTCCTCCACCGAGTTGATGGGACGGCTTTTCAGTTCTTCAAAATATGGCTGTATGGTTTCCCAAGTATCTATTTTAAAGTCTTCGGACAGGTAAACCCGTTTCTTTCGTTCGGGTACTTGTATCATAGCTTCTGTTTTACTCATAGATGGTTCTGTATAAGAAAAGGTAATATATACACTTCTCCTGAAAGTGCAAAAAAAAGCTGCACTATATCTTTAAAAGATAGTGCAGCTTAACTGAAGTTACAACAGGTATTTTTATCCTATTTCGATGACAACATTGGCAGTTAGCGGATGGCCTACGCAATTGAGTACATAACCTTCGTCCAATTCAGCATCAGAAAGGCCTTCGCGTTCGTCCAAATGCACTTTTCCGCTCAGACACTTGCCGCGACAGGCGGTGCACAAACCTGCTTGGCAAGAGTAAGGCAAATCCACGTCCTGGTCAAGCGCCGCTTCCAGAATGGTCTGGTCTGGCTCCACAGTCACGCTGTACTCGGCGCCTTCATAAATGATGGTCACGGTCTGGGTGGTTATCTCACCGTCGTCATCTGAAGAGGATACGTCGCCGTGGTGCTCCTGCTCGTGTTGCTCTACCAGTTTGTTGCTAACAAAGCTCTCACGGAAAATGCGGTCAGAAGGTACGTGCAGCACGTTTAGGGCCTTGCGCACCTCTTCCATCATCCCCTCAGGTCCGCACATGTAGTAAAGCGCATCAGCTGACTTGGCCAGTTGCCGGCGCTCCAATATTTTGAGTATCACGCTTTGGTTCATGCGGCCGCGGTAGTCGCAGGCATGCTTTGGCTGACTATAGATGTACTCCACATGCAGACGCTCAGGGTGTGCAGCCTGGAGTTCCTGTAGCTGCTGCTTGAAGATCACGGAGTCTTCATCACGGTTACCGTACAGCAAGGTCACCTTCGTGTTCGGCTCCTCGCGCAGGGCTGCTCTGAGCATAGACATCAGCGGGGTAATACCGCTGCCTGCCCCGAACAGGATAATATGACGGCTCTTATCTGCCTCTGGCACCAGGTTAAAATTACCAAGCGGCTCCATTACTTCGATTTCCTGTCCAACTTGCAGATTATCAAGCAAATAATTGGAAACCAGACCGCCTTCTACACGTTTAACAGTAACTGACAGGCGACTACCCTCATTTGGGGCACAACAGAGGGAGTAGGAACGGCGGACTTTCTTTCCGTCTATCGGGAGGATAAGTGTCAGGAATTGCCCTGCCTTGAATGGAATCGGTTTTTTATCGGGATGTTCTAAGTGTATCGTAATCGCATCTGAGGTTTCGCGGGTTATCTCCACGACCTTCAGCGTGAAATAGGGGCTACTCATATCGTTTTATTAATAGTCTTTTAGCGGGAAACATGGTTTCAGACTGAAAGTTACGACAATCTGGGCTGTTGCGTGAAAATTTAGGCGAATTTTTAAAACCGATTTCACGAATCACGTATTATAACCAAATCATTAACAGAATGAACGGTGAATGAAAAAAAAGCTGCACATTTGTAACATAGTACATACAAGTGCCGTGGCCGGGAAATAACCAACCCCCACATTCCGTTCTTTACCATACAATTACTGAAAACACCAATGCTCTACAAACTAACTCTCAAAAACTGTGAAAAAACCGTAATGGTGGATGACCGCACTTACGAGTATATTCAAAACAATGCCTACCTGCAGCAGATTGAGTTTCTGAAGCACCTGCGTATTCACTCCAACGGCTACGCCTTCTTCCAGAAGAACTGGCCGTTGAAAAATGGCAAGTACCGCAACGAAACCATTTACCTGCACAAAATGATCGGCGAGCAGCTGATTGAGAAGCCGGAAAGCAACATTAAGCTATACGTGCATTTCAAGAACGGCAACAAACTCGACTGCCGTCTCGAGAACCTGGAGTGGGCTCCGCTCTGCAAAATTGTGCGTAACACATCCAAAACAGAGAACAAACTGGGTGTACGCGGTGTACACAAAGAGGCACAGAAATACCGCGCCATCATTCACCACAACAAGCAACGCATCAACCTCGGCACCTTCGACACGCTGCAGGAAGCTGCGCAGGCTTACAGCAAAAAGTCTGAGGAACTCTTTGGCAAGACTAAAAGTCTGAAGACACTCTCCAAGTATGTTGAAGAAGTAGCTTAATTCTTCTTATACTTGCGTGACGGAATACCCACCGTCATGATTACTCATGCTGAATACCGAAAAGAAACTTAGCGACATTCTAAGACGGCACACTGTTGCTTTTGGGCCCGTACTTGATGCGGACCTGAACGGCGAGCACGTGTGTCGTCTTGATTTTACGGCAGCCAACCAACTGCTGCAGCAAACCGACCTGCGCAACACAGAGGCCTTTAATGAAGCTGTGAACCGCATGCTGCAGGAGCAGAATGCCACTATCGGCGTGGGAGGCTATCTGGAGAACCGCTTTATCTACCGCCGCAGCCAGCACTTTAATGTAGCCGAAGAAAGCCGTGACCTACACTTAGGTATAGACGTTTGGCTACCCGCCGGTACCGCTGTGCTTGCCCCACTCGACGGCAAGGTGCACAGCTTCGCCGACAACGCCAACTTCGGCGACTACGGCCCGACCATCATTCTGGAGCATGAGCTCGAAGGCGTGATGTTCTATACTTTGTACGGCCACCTGAATAGTGCTTGTTTGGCAGGCATGTCGGTTGGCATGGAATTCCGAAAAGGCGATAAGATTGCTGAAGTAGGTCCCTACCCGGAGAACGGCGACTGGCCACCGCACCTGCACTTTCAGGTGATGTGCTCCATGGAAGGAAAACACGGTGATTATCCGGGCGTGGCATGTCTATCAGAAAGGGCTATGTATGAAGGAGTTTGCCCCGACCCAAACCTAATTCTCCGGTGTCGCCATCTGGCTTAGTTTTGCCTTTGCTGTAGAAAATGACCAAATTTGAGCTCTGGTACCCTCGCATAGGTGCCAGAGTTTTGCTTTTTACCACAAACCTGAACTCATGTTTGACCTTTTTAATTTCGAAGCCTACAGCGCTAACCTCACCAATTTTGTGATGCTCTATGGCATGCGCCTTGTCTCGGCTATCATCACCCTTTTAGTTGGCCTCTGGGTCATCAATAGAATCAACCGCCTGATATATGACCTGATGGTGAAGAAGGACGTAGATGTGTCGCTGCGTCCGTTCCTGAAGAGTGTGTTGGCTGTTGTCATGCGCGTGCTCCTAATCATTTTGGTAATCGCGCAATTGGGTGTCGAGATGACATCGTTTATCGCCATACTCGGTTCAGCGGGTCTGGCCATTGGTCTGGCCTTGCAGGGCAGCCTATCCAACTTTGCAGGTGGCGTACTGATTCTTACCATCAAGCCATTCCGTGTGGGCGACTACATCGAAGCGCAGGGACAGGCGGGCACCGTGCACATGATTAACATCTTCAACACGGTGGTGAAAACGCCTGATAATAAGACGATTTTTATACCCAACGGTCCGCTGGCTAACAGTGTGGTGGTGAACTATACCATCGAAAAGACCCGCCGCGTGGAGCTGAAGTTTGCCGTGTCGGTGAACAACGACATCGGCAAAGTGCGACAGATTCTGCAGGACCTGATCAACGCTGATGAAAGAGTGCTGCCTGATCCAGCCCCCGTCATTGTAGTAACCGATTTCGCCGAGCACTCCCTCACACTGAGCGTGCGCACATGGGTGTACAAAGAGAATTTCTGGGCCTTCTTCTGGGACATGAATGAACGTGCCAAGTCCGCTTTCGAAGAGCAAGGTATCCATATGCCAGTACCTCGCAGAGAGATGGTGGGTGGTGCTAATGGGCAGGCCCCGAAGGCGGTGCCGCAGGTATAGCCTACAGGTATAGACTTTAGAGAAATAGAAACGGCGGCTCAGGGATGGGCCGCCGTTTTTTACGTTTGAAATATTGCACCTTAAGGTATAGCTTGCTGCAACTTGAAGGCGTAATTATCAAATTCCCCACAATACTACTGCTGTGGCTGCATAGATGACAAAAATGCCAAAGTCAAGCATATTTATTTTGCGCTCATCAAATAAATCGGTTTTACTACCTCTTGATACTGCCACAAATTCCTGGCCCTGCAAATTTACACTAAGAATACGCAGTACCTGGAATAGGATTAACAAAAATATTGTATTTCTTAAACCTATAACACCTCCCCCAATCGTTAGTTGATAGCTAGGGTCAACTTTCAAAACCAGGTATGCAAGAAAGTGAATTGCCCCAAAACCTAGCCAAATTAAATAAACAGCAAAATTCCTCAATGACCTGTAATTAATGAAATACAGAAAGAAATGTGTGCTCAATGTGTAGCCTTGTAGTATTGAAGCTGCACCCTCATTATCTGCAGCCAAAAACACATACACAAAAAGTGTTAGAACTGTATAAAGTCCCACTGTCCATTTATCCCAGGTGCCTAATTTTTTGAAATAAAATACTGGCTGATACAAAAACTTACCTCTTAATGATCAATTATTTTAGAAGATATACTACCTCCCCTAATCAAACTTAATCGCCCGTACAGGTTTAATGCGCGCGACCATAGCGGCGGGAATAAGGATGGCGAGCATGGTCATCACAAGGGTGATAATGTTGAGAGCAATGATGATGGCAAAGTTCCAGCTAATGGGAACGGTGTCCATGTAGTAGTTTTCCGGGTCGAGCGGGATGACCTGGAAGTAGTACTGGATAACGCAGAAGCCCAGGCCGATGAGGTTGCCCCATAACATGCCTTTGAGCGTGAGGCTGAGGCCGCGGAAGTAGAAGATTTGCCGTATCTGTGCGTCGGTGGCCCCGATGGCTTTGAGCACGCCAATCATGCTGATGCGCTCGATGATCATGATGAACACTGTGGACACCATATTGAACGTCGCCACAAAAATAATCAGCACCAGAAAAATGACTACGTTTTTACGTAACAGCTGTAGCCAGTCGAAAAGCTGGGCATGGCGATCAGTGATTTTCTCGAGCTGCAGGTCGTAGTTCATCTGATCGAACACCTGATCGGCCACCACATCTATCTGTTCGAAATCCTTGAGCAAAATTTCAACACCACCAACCAGGGTATCTGGCCAGTTGTTGAGCTCGCGAATCAGTTGCAAATCACCGATAACGAAAACCTCGTCGAACTCCTCCAGCCCTGTGTTGAAAACGCCAGCAACTTTGAGTTTTCGGGCTCGCGGAGGGTTCTGAATGAAGTAGAAAATGGCCTCATCTCCCACTTTCAGGCGGAGTTTATTGGCAATTTTACGACTAAGCATGACGTCTTTGGAAGAAGCCGTGTCAGTAAAAGTCACCACGCCACCCTCGTCTAAGTTGGCCTGCATGGCGCTCAGGTCGTAGTCTTTGCCTACACCTTTCATTACCACCCCCAGTACTTCGTCTTCGGTTTTGATGATGGCCGTTTTGCGGGCGAAACCCTGAATATGCTGTATACCCGCTATTTCCTCAGTGCTGTTTATACCTGTGGCCGTGCTGATGGGGGCGCCTTCAAAGGAATTGTTAGTATCGTACTTGCTGATTTGCAGGTGTGCCCCGAAGCTGAAAATCTTGTTTCTTATCTCATCACGGAAGCCTTCCAGAATTGCAAACGACACAATCATGATGGCAATGCCTGCAGCTATGCTTATAATTGCTATTTTTGTCACAGACGTGGTGAAAGAACCAGCCTGTACTTCGGAAATCTTATCAGATATGAATTTGGATACGTTCACTCGCTTGCGTCTAAACTGCCTTAAAGATAGGTATGAATTTTGACTTAGGTCCTGTTAAAGTTTCGTTTTTGTGAGCGAATCTCCAAACGCGGCCCTGAAAAAACAACATTGATGATACAACCACTTGCTATACTTTGCAGCGCCCTGTTGCTCAGCTTTAACAGCTGCACACCCAAACAGGCACCTGTCGCCGCCGCTGCGCAAAACGCCCCGGCCACTGAAGAACCCTCTCAAGTTCCAGCCAGAAAACCACTGGCCTTGGGTGCCGAACAACTCGAGCGCTACCTGAAACACCTCGAAGGCAAAAGAGTAGGTATGGTCGTAAACCAGACCTCTATGGTGGGTAATACCCATCTCGTAGACACGTTGATTAGCCGTGGCGTGGAAGTGACCACTATTTTTGCGCCAGAGCACGGTTTCCGTGGAGAGGCTGATGCAGGTGCACACATCAAAGATGCGAAAGATACTAAAACCGGGTTGCCGATCATCTCGCTCTACGGTAGCAACAAGAAGCCGTCGAAAGCCCAAATGCAGAACCTCGACGTGCTCGTGTTCGACATTCAGGACGTAGGTACGCGCTTCTATACCTACATCAGTACCATGCACTACGCTATGGAAGCCTGCGCCGAAAATGGCAAGAAAATGCTCGTATTGGATCGCCCTAACCCGAACGGTCATTACGTAGACGGTCCCGTTTTGGAGATGGAGCATAAGTCCTTTGTGGGTATGCACCCGATTCCGATTGTGCACGGCCTCACGGTAGGCGAACTGGCCGAGATGATTAATGGTGAGAAATGGCTGGAAGGCGAGAGAAGCTGCGATCTGACCGTCATCAAAATGGAAAACTACGACCACACTATGGCCTACGACCTACCTGTGCGCCCTTCCCCAAACCTGCCGAATGCGCAAGCTATTGCACTATACCCATCCATCTGTTTCTTTGAAGGCACGAACGTGAGCGTAGGCCGCGGTACGCCTACTCCTTTTCAGGTGATTGGCTCTCCGTTTTACCAGAAGAAAGACTTTTCCTTTACCCCAGTGAGTACACCAGGTGCCACTGAGCCGCCGCACAAAGGCGTAAAATGCTTCGGCATGGATTTAACAGATGTGTCGCATGCACAGCCGTTCACGCTGAAGTACCTGTTGGAGATGTACAACAATTCGTCAAACAAGGAGAAGTTCTTCAACAACTTTTTCGAGAAACTAGCGGGCACCTCGGAGCTGCGCAAGCAAGTGATTGCCGGCAAAACTGAAACGGAGATAAGAGCGAGTTGGGAGCCAGAGCTGTCGGACTATAAAGTGCTCCGCAAAAACTATTTGCTATACCCTGATTTTGAATAGAACCATGCCTGAATTGCGAATCGTGTTTATGGGTACTCCCGACTTTGCCGTGCCTACCCTGCAAGCACTCGTCGAACATAACTATAATGTGGTAGCCGTTATCACCGCCCCCGACAAACCAGCGGGCCGCGGCCAGAAGATACAGCAGTCACCTGTGAAGGAGTATGCTGTATCCCAAGGTATACCGGTGCTACAGCCGACCAATTTGAAGTCAGAGGTTTTTCTGGAAGAGTTACGCAGCTACCAAGCCAATCTGCAAATTATCGTGGCTTTCCGCATGCTACCAGAGGTGGTATGGGCTATGCCGGAGCTCGGTTCTTTCAACATACATGGCTCCCTGCTACCGCAGTACCGTGGGGCAGCGCCCATCAACTGGGCCATTATCAACGGCGAAAAAGAAACGGGCGTTACCTCCTTCTTCCTCAAGCACGAAATCGACACCGGTGACTTAATTTTCCAAGACCGTGTGCCAATATTGGAAGAAGACGATTTTGGCAGCATGTACGAAAAGCTGAAGTACAAAGGTGCTGAGCTGGCCGTTCGCACGGTGCAGGCCATCGAGCGTGGTGAAGTACAGCCACAGCCGCAGCAAACGACTTCTGAAACGAAGCATGCCCCGAAGATCTTCAAGGAGACCTGCGAGATAAACTGGAATCAGCCCGCCCGTCAGGTGCGTGACTTCATCCGTGGCCTATCCCCTTACCCCGCCGCATGGACGCGCTTTGACGGTAAGACGTTCAAGATTTTCAAAACGGAAGCTTTGGAGAACACCGCCTATACCTTATCGCCCGGTCAAATTAAAACCGACAACAAAACCTACCTGCACGTGCAGACAGAAGATGGAGTGCTCTCCATTCTGGACCTGCAGATGGAAGGCAAAAAGCGCATGCCGGTGCAGGATTTATTGAGAGGCTACACCTTCAAAACGGAGCAAGTATGATAGCTATTGTCGTCGCCATAGCCGATAACAACGTCATCGGAAAGGACAACCAGCTAATCTGGCACCTACCCGCCGACCTGCGCCACTTCAAGCAAAAGACCATGGGCCACCCCATGATTATGGGCCGCAAGACGTACGAGTCCATCGGCAAACCTCTCCCCGGCCGCACGACCATCATCGTGACGCGTCAGAGAGACTATCAGGCAGAGAGCTGTATTGTGGTTAACTCTGTGGAGGAAGCGATTGCTAAAGGCAAAGAGCTGGACAGTGAGCAAGTGAATATAGTGGGCGGTGCTGAGATTTATAAGCAAGCCTTGCCCTACGTGGATACGCTATACCTGACGGAGGTGCACCACACCTTCGATGGGGATACTTTTTTCCCTGAGCTGAAGGAAGAGGAATGGCAGGAAATAAGTGCAGAAAGCCACGAGCCGGACGAGAAGAACAAGTATAGGTATACCTTTAAGGAGCTACGCCGCAAGGTATAGACGCAACGAAAAAGGAGCACCCAAGGGTGCTCCTTTTTTTAAAGGTAAGATATTCAGTTGAACCTTAGCGCAGGATGTAGATCTTGCCGTAGCCGTTCACAAACCCTTTGTCACCCTTCCGCCAAATGTGTTTCATTTCCTCGGCTTCCTTCGGCATTACTACGCGATACAAGTATACGCCATTAGCTAATTTATCGCCGTACATATCCGTACCATCCCAGGCATATTCGGTTTTGTTGTTGCCAATCCGAATCGGCCCAATCTCCTCCCGCATTATCTCCTTCACTATTTTACCTGTCACGGTCATGATTTGGATTTTGAATTGATCCGGAATCACACCACCCGTTAACGTAAAGATAAATTGTGTTTTGGTTGAGAATGGATTCGGGTATGGGTAGAAGTTGGTGATTTTTGATTCGTTCTCTACCTCGAAGTTGATTCGATAAGGAGAAAAACCCGATGCTTTTCCTGTCACGTCTTTGCCCCTTACCTCTAAGGTATAGGTACCATTTTCTAAACGCTCTGGCTTATATTCGAAACGGAAATCATTTTTCTCGTCGGCAGGGAAAACACGTAACTCACTTGGCTTGGCAGATTCTCTAACATCAATTGATACTTTGGTTGCATTGTTAGTTAAGTAAACCTCCATCGCATCCGCATTTTCCAGATAGACATGTTTGTTTTCATCTTTCATGGTAATGCTGATTAGTGGGCTTGGTGCCACAAGTTCTCCGTCCATAATATGCACCCCATCGAAAGCCACATCCATAATTGGGTGCAGTTTTGATTTTACAGCAAAATTCACTTCATAAATATTATTCTGATACTGCTGTTCCGGCTGCAGACGCGGGTTCACATACATGCTCAATTTGTAGTTTCCATCAAGATCAAGCGTTGACATAGAATAGTTGAACATTGCTGTCTTATTTCCCTCAAGTGCCTCTATTTTGAACCGCGAAACTCGTGGTTCAATACCTTCGCCGGTCACCGTTACCTCCACAGTAATAGAGTCACGGAAGGCATAAGGTGTTACATTTTGATAGGCCATTAGCAAAGAAATCCTGCCGCGGCTGGCTTGTTGTGTAACTATCTCGTCGCTGATTTCTACTAAGTCTGGCCTTATCACCCCTTCTGGTGCCGCCTGGTAGTACACCATCCATTGCTTCAGTTGAGGCGCCGATCTGTCTTCGGTATCAGACAATTCAGCGTGCAATTGCAAGTGAGGGTACTGTGTTGCGCTTATCTGGCTTAAGTCCAGTGTTTTTGAAGTTATAGCACCATTTAGCAACTCACGATTCCCGTCTGTAGTTATACCATACAAACTCAGCTTATAGCTATCATTTCCAGCCTTATACCTTTCAATATTATGGTGCAGACTCCTCCAGCTTAAAGCAGGCCCGATGATGGTGGAAGTTATAGAGCCAGTTGTACTGTACGTTTGTACCTTGGTTTCGAGCAACACTTCTTGATTTGTATAATCTACTTCACTTTCAGGATTTGCTGTAACTTCTTTAGCCGCACCTACTGCCGCCCCTTTCTGCCCAACCATAGCAAATGGATGGCTCGTTCTTATATCATCTATTAACTCGGAACCAAGGCTTCTAAAAGCAGCTTTAAGCTCATTTGAGAACTGATCAAATGGAACTTTATTAATACCCATTACAACTACATGTTGCCCATCTGGTATAGCCGTAATAAATCGCTGAACTGTTGCTCTGATTGTAGGATTAGTCAAGTCTCCAAACTCATATGTATTATTGCTCATCCACCTACATGGAGAGAATCCTGGTACTGTAACAAGTTCTAATGTTTTACTATCTAGTACATAGAAATACATTCTTGGTGCACTTGATCCCCTAAAATTTCCACAAGAATTATCAATCTCAGAGACACCATCTATATAAATACCATAGGGTGTAGTATTAAACCTTGTATCTCCACCTACAGTTCTTATTTCTATATTCCTCGAAATTATTTCAAAATCCCATCTCCCTTTATCGTTTACTTCTACTTTATTCAACTCAGATTTCACGACCTGACCTTTGTGGCTTTGCGACCAACCACCATTGCTATCTTTAATATATCTAAATGAGCTCTCCACCCATACTGTATCTTCTTTTACATCGAAACTATCGAATCTTGCACGCCAGAAAAACACAGTACTATCACTAACCAGGTCTTGGATTGGCAATTCTACTTTCCAAGAAGGAACATTACCTGCTTGAGTTGTATGACTTTTTTTAATACCTGAAGTGAAAGTAGACACGGTATCCAACTCAAAGTAAACACCTTTTGGCTCTGCTCTAAGTTGTGTTGACTGAACAAAAAGTTCTACGGACTTACTGTTTACGATAGAATAGTCCATAGGTGCCAGTAAAGAAATCCCTGAACTTGGTAAGAAATGATGTACAATTAAGGTATTATTATCTTCATTCAATTCATCAAATTGGTTTGTGTCATCCAATATGATTTCAAACCTATTAATACCAGCTCCAGTAGAATCGGCATTAGGTAAAGTTAATTCAATTTTCTCCCTGTAATAAATTGGTTTAACCATTTGCGAGACAGGTTCTAATTCCTTCCCGTTAGGTAAAATCCTCTTTACACTTACACTTAAAGATTCATTAAGCGCTTTACCAAGATTAGTCGCATCTACCTGTAGAACAAAATTTCTGGACACAGCTGTAGCTACTTCACCTGAAGGATCCTTTACTGAATAGTTATTATTATGAAATGCAAAATCAGGCTTACTAGGTGCATAAAGCTTTACTGCTGGATCTCCTTGTAATACCATTTGTGTCATGGTAGCTACATGTTCCTCGTTATTGTAGCTATTATTGTATCTGCGGATTGTTTCTCTTTGTATTTCGCCAATGGTTCTTCCGTAAAATTCATGATCCTCGAAAGACAAGTTGTAGAACCTCTTTGAAAATTCATTTAGAGGACTATCTCCGCCTATATAAGACTGAGCCATAAATGAAATTGCCCCTCTATCAGGTGTAATCAGCCAATCCTCTCCAAAGGAAACTCTGTTATAGAAAAAAGAATCACCACTATAACAGCCATTCATTAAAATCGCAGGATATTTACCTTTATTTCTATATCCATTCAAATTCGTAGATGCAAATCCAATTTCGATATCGGAAACATCTGCAGAACTATGTCCATAAAAAGTAATCAGAGAAAGACCAGCATTTACTTCTTCGGAGACATTCACATAAGCTGTAGGTTGACTTGAGTCGAATCTATATTTTTCTATTACATTTCCTCCAAAGAGAGGGCTTTCTGCAACTACTTTATGTTGGTTAAGCCACCTTTTAAATTGGTTAATTTGTGCAGTACCAGATCCACCCCCTAATTGTAAAATATTTTTACGCCAAGCTAGACCTTCAGGTAAGGTCTCATGCTCCTTAACTTTATTTAGATATGCAATAATATTCTCAGCTGAAGTTGCAGGTAAGCGCCCTGTTGGCACCCTAGGTTCATATCGATTATTTCTGAAATCAGCAGTAAAGAAAACATCTGATGCTGGTAACATACCCGTAGGAACTAAATCCATTTCATATACTTTGGGATGCCTTCCATCTGGATGGTAGAAACTATACCTGTTATGGGTACCCACCCAATAATCATCTCTAATAGATCTATAATCTGGGTGAGCATACTTCATCCCCTTACCTATAATAAATAGCTGCTTTGAACGATTGGATGTAAGCATGTAGGACATGAATTTTCGGATCGCATTAGATGAAAATTCACCATAATGAAACTGATTTACGACTTGATCCATGTATACTAATAAGGTATCGTGTCCTCCACCTGATGCAGAAGCCCGATACGATGCATATTCCAGTGGCGCAGGCCTTTGTGTGCCTGTAGCTACCTTCATCAGCCTTCTATTTGTAACAATAATATAATTATGATTAGCTGGTGTTATTTGACGAAAACGCAATGACTCCGTATTACCAACTGCCTTGAAAGCTTTAGCACTATTTGCGATAAGCACTTTATGAGAAATAGCAGAGTTGGTTGGAATTACAAATCCTTTGCCACTTCCGCTTATATTACCCTCAATCCTGATAGGGTTGTAAGGATCTGATATATCATAAGCAAACGATTCTACAGGGGCAGCTCCAATTTCAAAATAAGGGTTTGCTGCACGTGTAGAATCAGTGAAGAAAATAATGGAGTTTGTCATAAGGGTTGACCTTTGGGGAAATGTTAACCTTATGTTTGACATACTAACGTTACTCTTCTGAACAGAATTAGGAACCACCCGGAAAGCAACTCTGCCATCAGCTAGAACATCAGTAAATTCAATTTGACCGCTAACATGCTGATGACCATACGCTCCAAACGTAAAGGATGATATTTGCCTTGCTCCCCCTGCAGACGGCACAACATTTATTAACCCTGTCTGAGTCTCGCCATTGATACCAATCAGGTTGAACTGGACTACTGGCTTTGGGCCTGTTGTGACTAAGTTAATTACAGAATTAATATCATAGTTCTTTGCACCTGCACTACTAGTTGCGGTATAACCTTCTCCAGAATCCATCCAAGAAAGCTGCGATTTTGTATTCCCATAAATCTTACCATCATAATACCTATCCACAAAATACTGCGTCACCTTTCTCAAAACATACGGCTCTGGCGTCTTCCCTGCAGGCGAAGGATTAACTTGCTGCATGCGCTTACCCCCAGCAGGGTTCACGGTTAAAAAATATGCTGCTGTGTCAGTATAGAGACTATACAACTGGTGCGGCTGATGAGCTGGGTTCTTGTATAGGTCCTGATCTAATCTACCGTCGTTGCGCTCACCGTAGAACTCTATGAAGTCTTGCCTATCCAGGCGGCCATCAGCCTCACCGGCAACATGAATGGTGACTTCTTTGCCTCTTCTGAAAAGCTGGAAGTGCTGCGGGTTAGTACCGGCAAGCCCAAGACTGTCCAAAAAGCCATGGCTGAGGCGGTGCAGACCTGTATTAACGACCTTGAGTTTGTAGTAGGTTTTGTTGTAGTCGATCCACTCGTTGCCATAGGGGGTCGGCGACTGGGCAAGTGCTACAGACTGCAGGCCTACTACGAAGGTGCATACAAACAAAAACTGCTTAATGAGTCTACTTATATTCATCGGCTGTAAAACTTAGAACCGTAAATTTTTAATTGAAAGAATAACCTAAAGAGATGATGATGGAATAAAGCCCGTTTGCATTGGCCGTGTTTCCATCGTTACCGCTCACGCGTGATAGAGCCAAGTCGATGTTCAGGCCGTTGTTCTCAAAGCCTACCCCGAAGTTTGGCTGCACCTTAGAGGACATGCTTCCGTTGAAATTGCGGAATTGCTGGTAGTTGTTGATACCTCCCCGCACAAATACTGTATTGGCATAGGCCAGTTCCATTCCTACATGCGGATCCACGGAGGCGAAGTCAGACTTGAGCAGCACGTTGCGCTTGCCGTCAAACGTAAAGTCAATGTCAGTAGCCAGTAAACCTGTAAACTTATCAGAGAACCTGAAGTTTTTGGCGGCTCCCAACACTAAGCGGGGCAGCGTAAGTTCGGCCGTACTCTCAGGCAGATCATTACCCGTCTGCTGGTAGGTAGCTTCCAGCGCCTCTACATTGTGGGTCCAGGCGGTGAAGGTAGTGGTTACGTCTTTGGCCATGAGGCCGAACTGCCACGTCCCACGGCGCAGTTGGGCGCCTGCATCAAAACCGAAGCCCCAGGCATTGGCAAACTCCCCCACATTGCGGTAGATTATCTTGGCGTTCACCCCCAGTGTTAGGCCTTGTACCAAGTTACTTTTACGAGCATAGGATAACAGCATAGCATAGTCTGCTACCGAAAAAAAGCGAATGCTGTCGTACTGGATGTAGCCGTACTCGTTTTGGAGGCGACGGGTGTCTACAATGTCGTCTACGCCGAGGCGTATAACCGAGACAGCAAGCGCACTACTAGAGTCGATGGGCATGGCGAAGCTGCCGAAGTCATTTTTTGCGATGCCTGCAAAGAGTTCTGAATGCATCAGGGCGATGTTGTACTTGTTGCGCAGCTGCAGCAAACCAGCGGGGTTCCAAAAGCCGGCTGTGGCATCATCGGCAACTGCGACCTGCACATTCCCCATACCAAGGGCCCGAGCCCCCACCCCGATATTTAAAAATTCATTGCTATACTTTGGAGTAGCTACCTGCGCCTGGGCAACACCACTCACAAAACATAGCACTAGCAATAGAACCGAAAGGGTAAATCTGGTGGTCATAGGCACAGGAATACAATCTCAAATGGGCTTTTCAGGATTATTCAAAAAAATTTCAGGCATAGGTTATAACCTGATCAATGGATGCAGTTTTGCCTCCTAACACCATAAAAAGCGAATAAGTTGATTTTAAACGACATTTTTTCGCATTCAAAAATAATCATTTTTATCCACAATTAGCTGCCGTTTAAACCCTTTGAAAAAACTTTCGTAATTATTTTTAAACAGTACCTTGTTTCACATAGTACCTTTTAATAACTTTGCTTCAACATTAAACGGAATCATCATGAAAGTAGAAAACACACAAGTGCAGATGCGGAAGGGAATTCTGGAGTTCTGCATACTGGAGATTATCTCTCGTGGTGAGGTATATGCGTCCGATATGTTGGAGGAGCTGACAGCTGCCAAGATGATAGTAGTGGAGGGAACTCTTTATCCTCTCCTTACTCGCCTCAAGAACGCGGGGCTTCTCGACTACAGTTGGGTCGAATCTACCTCTGGACCACCCCGCAAGTACTACACACTTACCGAGACCGGACGCACTTTTCTGGAACAACTCCGGGAAACATGGGGCGAACTGGTAGCTTCCACCGAATTCATCATCCACAACAAGAAAGCGCAGCAATCATGAAAAAGAACATAAACGTCAACCTGCAAGGCATTATCTTCCACATTGAGGAAGATGGGTATGAGCAACTTAGCCGCTATCTTGCTTCTATTCGCCATTACTTTTCGAGCTACGAAGGCCACGAGGAAATTGTAGCTGATATCGAGGCCCGCATCGCTGAGATTTTCTCGACGCGACTTTCTCCTGGCAAACAGGTCATCACTATAGAGGATGTACAGTCACTGATTGCCCAAATGGGCGATGTGACCGACTTCGAGATACTGGAGCCGATGGAAGAGGAAATGCCGCACGCCAAGCAAGCCTACAGAGCTGGTGCTCCTGAACCGGAGTACGCCGAAGCTGGCGGGGCCGCAGCCGCCGCCGCAACTGCCCGTCCGAAGCGTCTGTACCGCGATGCAAGCCGCAAAGTGATCAGCGGTGTATCATCAGGTATAGCCAATTACCTGAACGTAGACCCGGTGTGGATTCGCCTGATCTTCGTGTTCCTGGTAATCGGTACGCCGATCACAGACGGCATCTCGGGTTCTTTTGGTCTGATCCTATACATCATCCTCTGGATTGCGCTGCCTACAAATTACTCTTTGCCTGAAATTACGGTGAAGAAGCTGTTCCGCGACCCCGATGACAAGAAACTGGCTGGTGTAGCGAGCGGTATTGCCAAGTACTTCGGTGTAGATGTAGCGGTTATCCGCATTCTGTTCCTTGCCCTGATTTTCGCGGGTGGCTTTGGCTTGCTGGCTTACATCATCCTCTGGGTAGCGGTCCCGGAGGCGGCCAGCCTGACCGAACGTATGCAGATGCAGGGAAACCCGGTTACGCTGGCCAGTATTGAGCATACGCTGAAAGAGAACCTGAACATGAAGGACCATGACGGGGAAGAAAGCACTGCCGCAAAGGTACTGTTACTGCCTTTTCGCATCATCTCACAGGTAATCAATTGGCTTGGCCGTGCACTCGGTCCTATACTCGCCGTTCTGATTACACTCATCAGAGTAGCTGCCGGCATTACGCTTTTGATGATTTCTTTGGCCTTCACAGTGGCTCTTTTCACTTCCTTGTTTGTGTCTCTGGGCATAGTAGATGAACACAGCGCATTCATGATGGGTGATTTTCCGGCCTCCATCTTTCTGGAGGGCTTTCCCCGGCTCGGACTGGTGGCAGGTTTTTTTGTAGGACTTATTCCGATTCTGTTTCTCATCCTATTATCTATTGGCCTCTTGGCGAAGCGCTTCTTCATGCGCCCACTGGTAGGCTGGTCTTTGTTCGGTATCTGGCTGATCAGCCTGTTTACCATGATCGCCTTTATCGCGGCGCATGCGGAAAACTTCCGTCGCTCAGGCGAAGTGGTTACAACGCAGTCCTTCCCGGTTGGGCCATACCCTACTATCACGCTGGATGGGTATAACACGAACTCGTCTTATGAAAACCGCATCTATTTTGATGTGCAGGGACACCCTGGTTCCAACGTGGAGGTACAGCAACGCTTGCAAGCCAAAGGAAAAACGGAGGCCGAAGCACAGGAGAACGCCCGCATGGTAACCTACCGCGTGGTGCAAACTGACTCTACGCTCCGTTTCGACGACAGCTTCGAGTTTGCATCGGGGGCGGCTTACCGCAGCCAGCGCATGGACGTGACCTTGCTTATACCGCAAGATAAGCAGCTACGCCTGACCAGCAACTTCCTGCGTATGGTGCCGAGCAGCGCCTTCGAAGAAGAGTATAGCCGTGAAAAGACCCTGCGCAACCTGTGGCAGGTAAAAGGCAATCTGCTTGCCTGCATTACTTGCGCCTCTGATACGCTAGACGTAGCCGACAGTGACTTTGCCTACAATGCCGCTGCTACAATGGGTGCTGGCGGAAGCGTGCTGATGAACGAGTCAGAGTATAGCTCTAACAAACAGACTTACGATTTCAGCGACTTCAACGCCATCACTGTGAATGGAGCTTACCACGTACAGATTACCCAGGGCAGCAGCTATAACATCACTGCCAGTGGCAATGCGGATGATCTGGAAAAACTTGAAATCACTAAAAAAGGCGATGAACTGGTGATTGAGCACGAAAACAGAACCTTCAAACTCTTTGACAGACAGAAGACGGTGCTGATTCAGATAACGGTGCCTGAATTGCGAAGCCTCGATTTGAGTGGTGCTATCAAAGCGGATATCGGTCACATCAAATCACCAGAACTAAATCTTGCCCTAACAGGTGCTACTCAGGCTTTTGTAGATGTGAATGTGAACAGAATAAAAGCCGATATCGCCGGAGCTTCCAAAAGCACATTTTCAGGTCGTGCAGACTATGTGGACATGGATATTGCCGGAGCCAGCAAGATGGATGCCACCAGACTGGTAGCTAATTCAGTGGAGATTGATGCTGTTGGCGCCTGCTCCGCTGATGTACATGCCACCAACACACTGCGCGCCAACGCGGCAGGTGCCAGCAAAGTGCGCTACAGGGGCAACCCTAGTAACGTGGTAACTGACGTTGCAGGTGCTAGTAAAATTTCGCGCCTGTAGTAGCTCTACAAAAGGGGATAAGTTTAATCGACTTATCCCTTCTCTATACCTGCCACTAGTACAAGATAAAACTATGTTTAAGCTTATTTTTCTGCTCATGCTTGCTGCTGCCACTGCCATACTGGCCGGCTTCAAGCCACTGCAGGCGCAGCATCAAAACACTGCCAGTTGTGACGAGAAACTTGTCTCTTACCTGAACTGGAAGGAAACTCCAACTACAGAATGGTCACTGCAACTCACTACCAAAACCGGCGGCAAACTGCAGTACATCGGTGCCTCTCATTCTGATGACACTACGCACCAACAATTCGACATCATACGCCGCGCCTGGGAGTCTCAGAAGCCAACCATCGCTTTTTTTGAAGGACCGGACCGTGGCACAGCCGAATCAGCGGAAGAAACCATAGAAAAATTTGGTGAATCAGGCTTTGTCCGTTTCCTGGCAAAGGAACAAGGCATAAAGACACAGACGCTGGAACCTGGGCCTCAGGATGAAGTGAGTTACCTGATTTCGCTGAACAAATTCACCCCGGAGCAAATCAAGCTGTTCTTTATACTTCGTGAAGCAAGCCGGCTGCGGGAGCGAAAAGGGATGAACGAGGAGCAGATTAAGGCCGCAATTGCGCAGCTGCTTCAGAAGGCAAACAGCATGGTACCCGCTTTTGCCGATGTACTGCCTGACGTTAACTCGCTACAGCCAGCCTACAACAAATACTGGTCAGCACCGGCCAATTGGTGGGAAGCACCTTCAAGTTGGTTTACGCCGGGCGATGACGGGGAGAAAACCGGCGGCAAGTTCACCAACGAGATCAACCGCCATAGCAGCGAATTTCGCAACCTGCATATGTACAGGCTCCTGACCAATGCCGTGTTACGAGGTGAAAGCGTATTTGCGGTAGTAGGGCGTAATCATGTTCCGATGCAGGCACAGGCCATTCGCTGCGCCCTAAGCCAAAAATAAAAAACTGAGAGGGGGACAGCTTTACTGCTGTTCTCCTCTTTCGTTTGCCTGAAACAGTTTAGCTACTTTAAGGCCCTTCTCTTCTCCTCTTTTCAGCAGATAAGCATAGGCGTCTTCGAACTCATTTTTCACAGCTCCTTCCAGTATAGCCTCCGTCAAGACCTCCTTGAGCTCCCCTACTGTTTTAGATGGCTTCAGGTCGAAGGTCTCCATGATGATCTCACCTGTAATCACCGGCTGGAAATTGCGCAGCTTGTCGCTCTCCTCTACCTCTACTAGTCGCTTCTCCACCTTATCAAAGTTCTGCAGGTAGCGCTTTACCTTGCTGTCATTTTTGGACGTGATGTCGGCACGGCACAGTTTCATCAGCGCATCAATGTCGTCGCCCGCCTCAAACAGAAGTCTGCGTATAGCGGAGTCAGTAACTGTGTCTTTCACTAGCGCAATAGGGCGCAGGTGCAGGCGCACGAGTTTCTGAACAAACTTCATGTGCTCGTTCAGGGGCAGTTTCAGGTCTTTGAACAGCTTGGGCACCATACGTGCGCCACGCTCTTCGTGTCCATGAAAGGTCCAGCCTGCTTTCTCGTGGTAGCGTTTGGTGTCCGGCTTGGCGATGTCGTGCATGATGGCTGACCAGCGAAGCCACAGGTCATCCGACACCTCGGCCACATTGTCGAGCACCTGCAAGGTATGGTAGAAGTTATCTTTATGAGAGTTTCCTTTGATCGTCTCCACACCTTGCAATTCTGCCATTTTGGGAAAGATAAGTTGCAGAAGTCCAGAGGCGAAAAGAAGTTTAAAGCCGTATGAAGGCTGCGGGGAGAGCACGATCTTGTTCAGCTCGTCTGTGATCCGCTCCTGCGACACAATTTTGATGCGCTCCTTATTATCAATTATTGCGTCGAACGTATCGGGGGCAATATCGAAATTAAGCTGGGAGGCGAAGCGAATAGCCCGCATCATGCGCAGCGGGTCGTCGGAGAAGGTAATACCCGGCTCCAGCGGTGTGCGAATGATCTTGCGCTTCATGTCCTTTATACCCTCGAAGCGGTCAATCAGCTGGCCGTAGCTGTTTTTATTCAGGCTTATACCTAGCGCATTAATGGTGAAGTCGCGGCGCTTGAGATCATCTTCCAGCGTACCAGTTTCTACATCCGGCTTGCGGGATTCTTCGCGATACGATTCCTTGCGGGCACCCACAAATTCCACTTCCCACTCACCGGAGCGCAGCATGGCCGTACCGAAGTGTTTAAAAACTGACACCTTGGGCTTGTGCGGCAGCTTATGCGATACCCGCTCAGCCAGCTCGATGCCGTTGCCCACGCATACCACGTCAATATCTTTTGAGGGCCTTTTCAAGACCAGATCACGCACAAAGCCCCCAATCACATAGGCATCTACACCTACTTCCGCAGCTGCGGCGGCTACGGTATCGAATATGGGGTGCTCTGGTAATTTTATCGTATCCATTCAGAAAAATCAAAACCTCAGGCTGTACACAAAACATACGCCTGAGGCACAAAAATAAAGAGATAAATTCAGAGCATGGGTAAAATTTCAAAAGCAGGCTCTGAAACAAAGGTATAGCAAGTCTATGCTAATCATGCTATACTTAAACTTATTCTCTGATTATGCTCTGTTTGCCATTTTCATCAATTTTAATAATGCGTGACGGCCGTGCTTCCACTTCTTCATCCTGCCGCCACTGCACCACGTAATCTACCCGTTCCTTTATGGTAGCAGACACTTCAGCGAAAGTCCGCGGCGAGGGTTCACCGCTCACATTGGCTGAAGTTGACACCAGCGGGCGGCCGATTTGCTGCATCAGGCGGTGGCAAAACTCGTCTTTGGCAATGCGCATACCAATACTGCCATCTTCCGCGATCAGTTCTTTGGGCAGGTTCTGCGCGCCAGAGAGCACAAAAGTCGTCGGTCGCTCCTGTGACTCAGCTAACTGCTCAAAGTCCTCCGGTACATCGCGCACGTAGCGACGCAGCATGGCCACATCACTCACCAGCACGATCATCGACTTCGACTCTTCTCTCTCTTTGATCTTAAAGATCTTCCGGACAGCCGCTGCATTCTCAGCATCACAACCAATGCCCCATACCGTGTCAGTTGGGTATAAGATGACGTTGCCTACCAGCAACTCTTCCTCAGCCGCCTGTATCTCTTTCAGAAAGTGTTTCATTATCTAATTGTTGATTGTTGGTTGTTAATTGTTGATTCTACTTGCGCTTGTTCACATTGTTGAGAAAAACAATCAGCAATTAACAATCAACAATTTACTTAATCTCCTGCGTCAGTTCTATCAACACACCGTTGGCGCTTTTGGGGTGCACGAAGCACACCAGCTTGTTGTCGGCGCCTTTTTTGGGTGTTTCGTTCAGCAATGTAAAGCCTTCACCTTTCAGCCGCTCCATCTCTGCCAGTATATCTTTCACCTCAAAAGCGATGTGGTGTATACCTTCGCCGCGCTTTTCGATGAATTTACTGATAGCGCTGTCAGGCGTAGTGCCTTCTAAAAGCTCTATTTTAGTGCCGCCTACCTTAAAGAAAGAGGTGTTTACTGCCTCTGACTCCACAAACTCTGTCTTATAGGGCTCCACGCCCAGCAATTTAAAATACAGGGCATTTGCCTCACTAAAATTTTTAACTGCTATACCTATATGTTCTACGTTTACCATTTTCAATTTGTAATTAGTCTAAGTAACCTTTTTTTGTTAATTTTGCAGGGAATTCAAAACTAATAATTTCTCACAACTGTTAATCAGACAGGACAAAAAGAGATAAAAAATAGTGATATGCTAACATTTCCGATATACTTAGACAACAACGCCACTACGCCACTGGATCCACGCGTGTTGGAGGCCATGATGCCGTACCTTACTAATAAGTTTGGCAACGCCGCTTCCCGTAACCATGCATTCGGCTGGCATGCCGAAGAGGCTGTTGACTATGCCCGCGAGCAAATCGCATCCCTGATCAACTGTTCTCCAAAAGAGATCATTTTCACATCAGGCGCAACAGAATCAGACAACCTGGCTATCAAGGGTGTGTTTGAAATGTATGCTTCAAAAGGCAACCACATTATTACGGCTACCACAGAGCATAAAGCTGTGCTGGACACCTGCAAGCACATCGAGAAAATCGGTGGCAAAGTAACCTACCTGCCGGTAAATGCAGAAGGTCTGATCGACCTGAAGCAACTGGAAGAAGCCATCACAGACAAGACCATTCTGATTTCGATCATGTATGGCAACAACGAGGTGGGTGTTATCCAACCAATTCGCGAAATCTCTGCCATTGCCAAGAAGCACGGCATCCTGTTCTTTACAGATGCTACCCAGGCTGTTGGTAAGATTCCGGTAGACGTGGAAGCTGATGGTATCGACCTGATGGCGTTCTCTGGTCACAAAATGTACGGACCGAAGGGTGTAGGTGCGCTGTACGTGCGTCGCAAAAACCCACGTGTGAAAGTAACTGCCCAGATGGACGGTGGCGGACACGAGCGCGGTATGCGTTCTGGTACACTGAACGTGCCTGGTATTGTAGGTCTTGGTAAGGCTTGTGAGATTGCGAAGCAGGACATGGAAAAAGATACAGCCCGTCTTTCAGCTATGCGCGACAGATTAGAGAAAGAGCTTCTAACAATCGAGGAGTCTTATGTAAACGGTTCACGTGAACACCGTTTGCCGCACGTAACTAACATTTCCTTCAAGTATGTAGAGGGTGAAGGCCTAATGATGGGTGTAAAAGACATCGCCGTATCTTCCGGATCTGCCTGTACATCAGCCTCTTTAGAACCATCTTACGTATTAAAAGCGTTAGGTCTGAGTGACGACCTGGCACACTCTTCGCTGCGTTTTGGTTTGAGCCGCTTCACAACAGACGAGGAGATCGACTATGCCATCGACCACGTGAAAGAGGCTGTTGCCAAACTGCGTGAGATGTCGCCACTGTGGGAGATGTTTAAAGAAGGCATCGACCTGAACTCAATTGAGTGGGCGGAACACTAAGATTTAATTAGTAATGGGGGAATGAATAAAGATTAATTATTCTCCCCCTTATTATTCATTCATCAATAATAACTAGTAATAATAAATAGCTATGGCTTATTCAGATAAAGTAATCGATCATTATAACAACCCACGCAACGTTGGTACGCTTGACAAGGCGAAAAACAACGTGGGTACTGGCCTTGTAGGTGCGCCTGAGTGCGGTGACGTAATGCGCCTCCAGATTGAAGTAGACGAAAACCAGATCATCACCGATGCTAAGTTCAAGACATTCGGCTGTGGTTCTGCTATTGCTTCTTCTTCACTTGCTACCGAGTGGCTGAAAGGAAAGTCTGTCGACGAGGCCCTTTCCATTGACAATATGGACATAGTGGAAGAACTGGCATTGCCTCCTGTGAAGATTCACTGCTCTGTACTGGCTGAAGACGCAATCAAGTCTGCCATCAACGACTACAGAGTTAAGAACGGCCTTCCAGCACTGGAAATGCCGAAGTCTCACCACTAAGACACAGACTCGCGCATGGAGTCAACGACCGAGGTGCACGTAGAAAGTGCCCGCATTCAAAAGCAGATTGAGAACCACTTAGGCTTAAGCGGTGACAGTCTGCTTTTCGAATTCAGACAGATGGATAATAAAGTGCGTCTGGACCTTATTACGGTGAACCCACGCCACCACCAGTCATTCCTGTTCCATACAGAAACAGGGTATGATAAAGTGGACGTGCTTCGCCGGATGCTGGACTACGTACAGAGTTATAAAGAGAAAGAGAGCCCCTATACCGTGCAGTGGATGGCTCGCGGAGATAAGGAGTTGAATACTTCCTACTTCCGGGCACGTAATATGTACGAGGCTCTCGACAAATTATACTTTGGCCGCGATATGAATACCATAACTGTTTTCAGTGTGGTGCTGAATCCGGTATCTTAAAGAAAGAATTGTTATGATAACAGTATCAGATAAAGCAAAAGAGAAGGTATTGAAGCTGAAGCAGGATGCGCAGCTTGACGATACGTTTCGCCTGCGCGCATCTGTAGCCGGAGGCGGCTGTTCCGGACTCTCCTATAACCTCGACTTCGACGATGAGGTAAAGCCAATGGACCAGGAGTTTGAAGACAAAGGCATAAAGGTAGTGGTAGACATGAAGAGCTTTCTGTACCTGGCTGGTACCGAGCTTGACTTCTCGGACGGCCTGAACGGCAAGGGCTTCTACTTCAACAACCCGAACGCCTCCCGTACCTGCGGTTGCGGCGATAGCTTCTCCGTTTAAAAATAACAGCAGCTTATACAGAGCAGAAGGGCCAGCTAAACTTAGCTGGCCCTTCTGCTTTTATACCTATTACAGGCGCAGGTATAGCTCCATTATAGGTATAGTTATCTCTTCAAAAATCGTAGTGACTGCCTCTCACCTATTTCATTTGAAAGCACCAAAGTATAGTTGCCATGCCCTAGGCGGCTAACATCCAACAAGTGAGTATAGCCTTTCAGACTTTGGCGAAGGACAACGCGTCCCATCTTGTCATACACAGCCGCATCATAAGATAAATGAGCAAGCGGGAGCTCCACTTTCAACTCCTGTTGTGCGAGTGTTGGATACACAAAGGTCGCTTTGGCTTGCTGATTGGATACTGCAATTACGCTGGTGTAGGTATAAGTCAGATCTTCGTCGACTTGCTTGAGCCGGTAATAAGATGTACCTAGCAATGGCTCCCGATCGGCAAAGATATAGTGGGTGGTTAAGCTGGTAGTGCCCCGTGCGTTTACTATACCGATAGTTGTGAAATTCTTTGCATCAGCACTTCGCTCTATTTCAAAATGGCGGCTGTCTTGTTCTGAGGCAGTTGTCCAGTTCAGCTCAACTGCTTTGCCTTTCATCTGGGCTGTAAATTTGGTAAGTTCTACTGGGAGTGGGATGTAGTCGGGGGCAAAATTCCAGGTAATTTGCACATCATCAATAGCCAATCCGTGGTCTTGGTGGAGCTCATCCGGATCGTACCAGCGCAACATCACATAATGCCCATCAGGTATCACTTCGGGCAAGGTATAGATGAATTCTTTTCGGTTCTGAGGTAGATTGCCATTGACATGTCCAGCTGTACTCTTTATTACAGGACTATTGAATTGCATGGACGGAACAGTAGTCCATCTCGGAGTGCTGAGTTTAACGGCTAAATTAAAAGAAGAAGGATATTCAGCAATAGAATAAGTAAAAAGCAAGCGTTGAACATCTGTATTCGAGCTACCTGAACGCCATTGCTCAGCGGCATATGCTATGTCTAACTCCGTAATTGTCCTTCCGGAAGTATTTTGTAAAAGGAGATTGTAAGTAATCTCTATGCCCGATGCGGTTAAGGCACCGAGGGCTCTATCAGTCGCACCCGTATTTCCATAGCTATAAAGGCCACCAGTATTAGACGAGCCATTATTAACCATGATAACGTTGCTCGACGTGGATCGATGCACGGCCCAACCATCTGGCAGAAAAGCATTACTCCCCAGCTGATATTCCCCAGATACAGCAGGTAGTGTGTTAAAATCCTGCATGTAAGTTGTTCCCAACTGCCCCATTTCAATTGCTTGTGCATTAGCTTTTTGTGCACATACCCAAGACACGAGCAAGATGTACACTTTCGCACATCTTACCCATGTAGTCCCTTCTTTCATTTTGGCTAAAAGTAAATTTTTCGAATACTGAAGTAATGCTATTGATGATAGAATTTGTTCAGTAACCCTTTGCCAATTTTATAAGTTCAAAAAAGACAAAAATTGAGTTTACTTTATTCAATGGTTATACATTGAATAAAGTAAACTCAAGCACTTCTTGATCAACGCCTGATGGATTGAAATAACAACTAAGCCAATGAATAAAAAGGATTTCTTTAGGGAGGAAAAATCAACATTAAATACCATAATCAAGAGTAAACATCCGCCTTACTCTTCCCTGGTAACAATTTGATTCAAATTAGCAGTTTTGAAATGCTGGTATACCCGCAGCACAATGGCAAGCGCCACAGCAGCCTCAGCAGCGGCGACAAGGATAACGAAGAGTGAAAATAACTGCCCCTGCATCAGCATCGGGTCGTGACGGCCAAAGGCAATTAGGTTCAGATTGGCGGCATTGAAGATTAATTCTATACCCATCAGCACCACCACTGCATGGCGCTTGGTAATAACAGCCAAAATGCCAATGGTGAACAAAGCGGCACTTAATAGCAGGATGTGTTCTAAAGGAACCTGATTTAACATTATACCTTCTGTTTGTCAGTGGCAATATAAGCTGCTCCCATCAGGGCAATAAGCAACAACAAGGAGGCTATTTCGAAGGGTAGCACAAAGTCAGTCATCAGCTTAATACCGATATGCTGTACCGTGCTTTTCTGGCCTGCCAGCACATCAGTGTCAGCTTGTTGCAGCCAGGGGAGTGAACTGAAACCTGCCTGCCAAATGGTATAGCCAAGCCCTAAGAGTGTGAGCAGTGCAATCGTAACTCCCCATCCTACATTTACATTCTCCGACATGACAGACTTGTCGTGTACCCGGCTGCTGAGCATGATACCGAAAAGGATTAGCACCAGTACGCCGCCCACATATACCATCAGCTGGGTAACGGCTACAAAATCAGCGAAGAGCAACACGAAAATAGCAGCCACACTCAACAAAGTGAGCAGCAGTGAGAAGCCGGCATACAACAGGTTCCGCGTCAGCACCATGTAGGCACCTGAAACTATGGCTAGTAGAGCAAAAACGTAGAATAGCATCTTCTCTTATAATTCGTCTGTTTTTAGATACCTGGTTTGTCAAATGCGAGCTGATTCATGGAAGCCATTCCCAATCATCAGATCCAGCATTTATTGTAACCGTATAGCAATTTAACAATTTAATTTACTGTTGCTTCCGGGCCGCTAGTGCCGCGGCTTTGGCTGCGGCCATTTCTTCCTGCTGCTTCTGTAGCAATTGCTTCTTCTCCTCTGCCTGCTCCGGAGTAAGGTCAGTGAAGTGGTAGATCATATTCTTAATATCCACTTCAGCGAAATCGTATACTGGAGTCATGGTGAGGCAGTCGGTTGGACAAACGGTGGTGCACAGGCCGCAGTAGCAGCACTTGGCCATGTCGATATCGAACACGGGAGCGTACAGGCGTTTCTTGGTGCCGTCAGAGGTCAACCCAATTTCCTCAGTCGCCTTCACCGATTCAATAGTAATGCAGTTTACGGGACAGATCTTGGCACAAAGATCGCACACAATACAATCGTCGATCTCGTTGTGCAGGCGATAGCGACCATTCTCCGGAACAGGTATAGCCTCGTAGGGGTAGGTAAGTGTCACCAGTCCCTCCGGTTGCTTAAAGTAGTTCTCGTCCATGACCGGTACGGGCGCACGTCGCTTGTCTGCATTTCTAAAATGCCGCCAGGTTAGTTGCAAGCCGCTTAGCAGCGACTTTACTACTTCCCAAAACCCGGTTTTATGTTGAACAGACGATTTTTCCATATCTTATTTGAAAGGGTACAAGCCGAAACACACCCCTGCCCCTCCCAAGAGGGGAACAAATTATTAATGCTCTTACTTCTAAACTCCTGGACTCAAACCATTAGCAAACGCCAGATGCCAGCCAGCAAAACTATACCTAGCGCAATGGGTGTCAACACCTTCCAGCACAGGTGCATGAGCTGATCCACACGCAGGCGCGGATAAGTCCAGCGGATCTGCAATTGCAGGAACAGCAGCACAAAGGTCTTGCTTAGCAGCCAGAAGCCACCCCACAGTATACCTGAAAGTGACCCCACTGTGCCTGTTGTCCAGTCGGCAAACTTCAGCATTGTGAGGTTCGGCAAAGGAGTGTTCCAGCTACCGAGGAAAAGAATGACTGCTACCAGGCTCACCAGCACCATCATGCTATACTCTGCCAGAAACAGCACGGCAAACCGGAAGCCTGAGTACTCCACATGAAAACCGGCTACCAACTCCGACTCCGCTTCAGGTATATCAAACGGTGCCCGGTTACTTTCTGCCAGGGATGCGATAAAATAGATTACAAAGGCCACCAGCAAAAGCGGAGCTCTGAAGATGTTCCAGGTGGTGATACCTCCTATGTTTGTCGTGTTTATACCCAGTGCTTCGATGCCAAAGAGCCAGTTCGTTTCAAATTCAAGTCCGGGAAAGCGATTTAGCAATATACCTTGCTGGTAGCTAATTTCCTGAAAATCGAGTGACTGGCAGATCATCACAACAGAGAGGATGGCCAATCCGGCTGGTATCTCATACGACACAATTTGTGCCACCGATCGCATGGCACCCAGCATGGCGTACTTGTTATTGGAGCCCCAACCTGCCATTAGTAGCCCCACCACATCCAAAGAAATAATGGCCAGCAGGTAAAACACGCCGATGCCAATGCCGGCAGGTATAAGATCAGGTGTAAAAGGTATAACGGCAAAGCCTGCGAATACTGCGGCAAAGATCAGGATAGGGGCCAGTTTGAATAGCTTCATGTCAGCCGCAGCAGGCACAATATCTTCTTTCTGCAGCAGCTTTAGCACGTCCAGTACCGATTGCAGCGAGCCGTAGGGTCCGGCTTCGGTTGGCCCCAGGCGATCTTGCATAAAGGCCGCTACCTTGCGTTCCGCATACGCCAGCACAATGACGATACCCAGCAGTAGCATAAGTGTCAGCAGAAAGGCAAGCATAAGCGTTAGGGTTTATGAACGGGCAAAGGTAGTTTTTAATGTGCTAATGTGCTAGTAGAGCAAGAAACTACAGGCAGGTTTAGCTTATTTGAAAATGAAGTCTTAATAAACCGGCTGTTGCTCAGCTGACCATAACTATATCCCGTTAGCAGCTGTAAGGATTATTGGCTCTCCGTCTGTTATCAGGATCGTGTGCTCGTGCTGCGCTACAAAAGCACCTGCATCAGCCAGTAGTGTCCAGCCGTCGCCTTTCTCGTGCACGTAGCTTCCTTTTGTAGAAATGAAGGTTTCTACAGCCACCACGGTGTTTTTCCGAAACCTTCGGGTCTCCTGTTTGTCATAGAAGCATGGAATCTCGTGCGGCTCTTCGTGTAGGCTGCGCCCTACACCATGGCCGACCAGATTTTTGATCACTTTAAAGCCGTTCTTCTTTGCGTCTGTCTCTATAATGCGGCCTATTTCAGCTATCTTTTTGCCTCCTTTTATTTCCTTCAGCGCTTTATACAGTGCCGTGACAGAAGCATCTACCAGCTTGCTCAAACCATGAATGTCTTCTCCTAAGATAAAAGAACCGCCGTTATCAGCGTAATATCCATTGAGTTCCGCCGACACATCTATGTTTACCAGGTCCCCCTCTCTAAGAACGGTTTTATCAGAGGGAATACCGTGTGCAGCTTCATTGTTGATACTGATACAGGTATAGCCGGGGAAATCATAGGTGATCTTGGGTGCCGACTGCGCATGGTAAGACTGCAGCAGCTTGTATCCGAACTCATCCAACTCTTTTGTTGTCATACCTGGCTTGGCATGTTCACGCATTTTTCTGAGCGTGACAGCCACAGCCTCACTCACCTTTTTTATACCTTCCAGGTCCTCATTTGAGTCTATTGACATAGCTATACCTATTTTAGGATTTATAAATATTACCCTTCCACCAGATGCGGCACAAACTGAGATAAGTTGGTGATGATGCCTTTTTCGCGCCGAAAACCGATAGCGGCTCCTTCGCCTGACCAGAACACACCGGCCTGGTACTGGTAGCCCTTACTGTCTTCGGGCAGATCGCACCAGCGCTGGTATACCTGCTGCTGCTTGGCATAGTCGCCACGCACTTTGGTTACGCGACCGCGGTCTACGACCTCTACGCTTTGTCCTTCACGGCCGAAGTAAGGCTTTTTGATGTACTTACCTGTCAGTGGCTCGATGTCTGCCTCCAGCAGAAGAGGGTGGTACGGAAATGCCTTCCAAAGCCAGGCCAGCATGCCTTTGCTCTGGAACAGCAAGGTATAGGCCGGGTTGGCAATTGTGATAGTGCGGGAACGGGAGAGCAATGTCAGGGTTTGCAGCAGCTCAGGTTCTTCCCAGGCAATCTGTTCCCATGGCAGCAGCTTGAATAGAAATGGAAACTGCCGCCACTGCTCTGACTCCACTTGTGCCCACACGCCTTTTTCGTCACCCTCTGTAGAGAAGCTCACCTCCTCGATCGGACACAGATGGGCTTCAAAACCAGCTTCGTTGGCAGCCTGGGTTATGACCGAGCAGTTGGCTTCGTCCTCGGCACTTGCCCCAATGTAAGTAACGAGCAAGGCAGGGGCTAGGTCTTCGTTGCGTTCGCGCCATACCCTGAGCTGTTCTACCAAGGCTTCGTACAAACCAGAATACTGCAGGGCATCGTTTTTGCCAGCAGCGGCCAGACTAGCCCATTGCACTACAGCGGTTTCAGGTATAGAAGTAGCGGTATCGGCGTTAAACTCCAGCATTTTAGGGCCATCAGGCGTCATCGCCAAATCAAAGCGGCCGTACAGATGCACCTGACGGTCGTCGCTCCATGAATGGCGTACCAGTTGCCACAGGTTCTCAGGTATACCCAGCACCTGCAGGAAGGCATCCGGGAGATCATTCGGGATAGCCTGCACCATCATGTTGTAAAGTGAGCTGGCGGCGTCAAGCAGTTCTTCGGCTTCGTCCTCCGTAATCACCACTGCCTCGCCAGGCACATAGTTGGCGCAGCCGTCTTCTACACACCACTCCCAGCCTAGTCCGCGCACTGCCTTCTCCACATCGCCTGTGTGGGGTTTTACCTGGATGCTCGTCTTAGAATTTTCTAGCATGAAATACTCTGAAATAAAAGGTTGATACGCAAATGAAGGTATCGGCACAAGCAGCATAGCTTATACTGATACCTTCCATACAAGGCATGTTCCCTAAAAGGAGCACACCGCTATACCTGGTCGCCGGACTACTTTCCTTGCGAAACAGCAAGAATGCTTTTCCTGTTCTTTAAGATTAAGCTCCCGCTCCGCCGCTACGTCCACGGAAATAGCCACTTCGGCCTGTACGCGGCGCTGTAGACTGCTGACGGTAAGTCTGCACATTCTGGCGCCATGCGGCTGTATTGTTCATTACGCCCGGGTTGGCATAGTAAGCAGGTCTTGGTGACATCATGCGGCCGGCCATAAAGCCCATGCCGCTCCACCACAGCACACTGCCCAAGCCAAAGCCGCCTTGGGAATATTGCTGCTCATTTTGGGCAATGTCACGCATCTGGTTCTCGAGTGCCAGGCCCTGCAGCGTATCTACGCGGCCGTCGTTATACTTTAGGATCGCCATGCTCTGGCCAGGCGCTGTGGTACGCTCGTCGGTGATCTTCCATTGGTCAGGTGCCTCTTCTGTGAGTTCCGTTACAATCCCATCCGGCACTGGCACTTCTGTACCCGCGTTCCATTCATCATTTGTCTGCGTGTTTGAATCACAGCTAGTGAGTCCCATGGTAGCGGCGGCGGCCACAATAAAGGCATTGCGCTTGAAGTCACCGATGGTCAAATATCGCTTTTTCATAAGATTATCTCCGTTGATATATAAAGGTACTCTTTTTACGGGATTTCTGAAAGTCGGGGAATCGGTGGATGGTTGATTTGTTGATTGCCAGTACACGATTCGGACGTGTCGCAACCTGGCCCTACAAAATCCCTATTCCCACAGTGGGTAGTGCTCCAGGTGCACCTTCCGTTTGAAGAAGATGCGGGTACTCTCTTCGAATGACCGAGTAAAATCAGATACAAAGAAAGCATGATCACCCTGCAGCTCGTCTGAGGTCAGGTCATTGGTTTCCAGAAACCGCCGCACATGTCTGGCCACGATCTGGCTGGCGTCCAGTACATCAACTTTCCCCTGATAGTAATTCTCGATCTGCTTCTTGATAAGCGGATAGTGCGTGCAACCCAGAATAAGCGCCTCTATACCCTGCAGCTCTGGCGCCGACAGATAGGCGTGAATCACATTCTCAGAGATAGAATCATTGAAAAAGCCCTCTTCGATCATAGCAGCGAGCAGCGGCGTGGCATGTGACTTCAGCGTGATAGCCAAATCCAGTTCATCTATTTTTTTGCGATACACATTGGAGTTGACTGTTTGCTTTGTCCCAATAAGTCCGATCGTTTTGCCCGCATAAGTTTTTCCAATATGCTCTACCACCGGATCTATCACATTCAACACCCGTGCTTTGCTGCCCACATATTCCTTTACAAGCTCATAAGCCGCCGCTGATGCTGAGTTACAGGCAATTAAAATCACCTTGCAGTTCTGCCGGAGCAGCAGATCACATATCTTCACGGCATAGGCCTGTATGGCAGCCGTAGATTTATCACCATAAGGCAGATGAGCGGTGTCACCAAAGTATATAAGCTTCTCGTTTGGCAGCTCTGCCACAATTGCCTGCGCTACAGTAAGCCCCCCTATGCCACTGTCAAATACCCCGATCGGGTGCATGTTTTTTCTGTCTCCCATATGGTGCGAAGTTATGTTAAAACCCACAAAATAAGATGTTCACCATAATTTTAAGGTCATTCACTTATTTTGATACCACAATTGAATTTTTCAAACTTATTATTGAGTTATAAATCAACTTGTCGCCTTGAGCGGCGGCACTGAATATTATTTTTACAATATATTTTGTGAAAAAATTTTATTTGATTATATTTAACTACTTTATACAAAGGGAATTGCTATTTTAATTCTCAGTTCCCTGAGTACGACACCCGTTGGCTTTATCAACAGAGCAGATAAAGCAGATTATCCACCTCCTAGCCTAGCCCTTATGTCTACAGCTATCACTGACTCCGCTTTCATCATCTCGCCTGCGTCACCTGTGGTGAAACGCACGCCCCTGTATGGTAGTTCTATCAGTCGTTTTGTGGCATTCCTGATCGACACAACTATATTGGTGTTCTGGTATTCGATCATACTGTACTCCATGGCGGAGAACTCGCTGCAGTTCAATACATGGAAGCAAGTAGTGATCGATGGGAACATTAGTATGCTGGAGTTTGAGGCGGTGCTTCAGCTATTCTTTTACAGTCTCTACTTCCCTGTTCTGCACTGGCTGTACTATACCTTGCTGGAGGCCTCTCCAAAGCAGGCTACTATTGGCAAGTTTACCTTGGGCTTAAAAGTGACTGACCTGCGAGGCAAACGCATCTCTTTCCTGCAGGCAAATGCACGCTACTTTTCTCGCATCCTCTCAGCGCTACCGCTTTTACTTGGCTTCTTGCTCATTCAATTCACCCGCCGTAAGCAGGCGCTGCACGATCATGTGGCCCGCACCCTGGTAATGACTGAGCAGTAAATTGCACTATTTTTCTACTATATACCCAACACCTCATAGAATGAACCGTATATTATATCCTGTACAACAACAAGAAAGGAGGTAATTATGCGTTTTATCCCAACCCGTTTTCACGGAATATTGGACTATCTATATGGTATTTTGCTTATCGCATCGCCCTGGCTGTTTGACTTTGCCGCCGGTGGTGCTGAAACCTGGGTACCTGTTGTCATAGGTGCAATGGTGCTCCTGCAAACAATCTTAACAGACTTTGAGATGGGCCTGGTAAAGAAGATTCCGATGCAGACGCACTTGATGCTCGACTTTGGTATAGGTGTCATTCTGGCGCTATCGCCGTGGCTGTTCGGCTTTGCTGACTATGTGTTTACACCACATCTGATCTTTGGTGTATTCTCCATACTGGCATCGCTCACCACACACCGCACACCAAGCAGAGCTTATAAAACCAATGTGGCACACGAAGAAACTGTAAGATAAGCGACATAAACCATGTGTAACGCAACAGGCTGACTTCATCAAGTCAGCCTGTTTTATTTTGCCTGCCCATAGCGCAGAAATACCTAAATTTGCACTATGAATTACCTATCCGCAGAAAATATCTCGAAAAGCTTTGGCGAACGCTGGCTTTTCAAAAACCTGAATTTTGGCATCAGCCAGGGGCAACGCGTCGCCCTGGTAGGTGTGAACGGCTCCGGCAAAACCACGCTGCTAAATGTGCTGGCAGGCAAATTGCCGCCTGACGAGGGTAGCGTGAGCGTGCGAAAAGAAGTAACGATCGGTTTCCTGGGCCAGAATCCGGAGTTTAACGAAGAGCTGACGGTGCAGCAGACCATTTTCGGCGGACAGGGCGAAGTACTCGACGTCATCCGCGAATACGAAGTGGCCATCTCCCATCCTGACACCAGCGCGGAGAAGATGCAGCACCTAATGGAGCGCATGGACGAACTGCAGGCCTGGGATTTTGAGATCAAAGTGAAGCAGATTCTTTCCAAATTAGGTATACATAACCTTGAGCAACAGATAAAACAACTCTCGGGTGGGCAGCGCAAGCGGGTGGCTATGGCCCGTGTGCTTATTGAAGAGCCCAGCATGCTTATTCTCGATGAGCCCACCAACCACCTGGACCTCGACACCATTGAGTGGCTCGAAGGCCTGCTATCTACCCAGAACACAACCCTGCTGATGGTGACGCACGACCGCTACTTCCTCGACAAAGTGGCCAATGAGATAGCCGAACTCGACAACGGGGAGCTCTATACCTACAAAGGCAACTACAGCTACTTTGTGGAGAAGAAAGCTTCGCGTGAAGAGATGGCCGCCGTAGAAACCGAGAAAGCCCGCAACCTGATGCGCAAAGAGCTCGACTGGATCCGACGTCAGCCGAAAGCCCGCGGCACCAAGGCCAAGTATAGAGTCGACGCTTTTGAGGAACTAAAGGAGAAAGCCGCCAAGAAAACAGCGGCTCCGCAACTGGAACTGTCTGTGAAAACCACCAGACAAGGCGGCAAGATCATCGAGGTAGACCATATCTCGAAGTCTTTTGGCTCCAAGAAGATCGTAGATGACTTCTCATATGTGTTCAAGAAGAAAGACCGCATCGGCATCGTGGGTCCGAACGGAGCGGGCAAGTCTACCTTCCTGAACATGCTCACTGGCAAACTGCAACCCGATAGCGGCACCATCGACGCCGGCCAGACGACTGTGTTCGGTTACTATACCCAGGATGAGCTGGATTACAAGGAAGACCAGCGCGTGATCGACATCGTGAAGGAAATTGCGGAGGTAGTGGAGATGGCCAACGGGGAGGTGATCACAGCCAGTCAGTTCCTGCAGCACTTCCAGTTTGCCCCGCCGCAGCAGTATACCTTTGTGAGCAAGCTGAGCGGTGGTGAGAAGCGTCGTCTGCAGTTGCTGCGCGTGCTGATCAAGAATCCCAACTTCCTGATACTCGATGAGCCTACCAACGACCTCGATATCATCACGCTCAACATACTGGAGGACTTCCTGCTCAACTTCGGCGGCTGTCTGCTGATGGTGTCCCACGACCGTTACTTTATGGACCGACTGGTAGAGCACCTGTTTGTGTTTGAGGGCGAAGGCAAGATCCGCAACTTCCCGGGCAACTACACTGACTACCGTGAGTGGCTGAAGGAGCAGGAAAAAACCGAGCCGGAGCCAAAGCAGGTTGCTCCTGTTGTCGAAAAAAAACAGGAACAACCGACGACAGGCAAGCGCAAACCGACTTACCAGGAGAAAAAAGAGTTTGAAGAGTTGGAGAAGACCATGCCACAACTCGAGGCGCGTAAAGCAGAGATCATCGAAACCATGAATTCCGGCACTACCACTGACCACGAGCAGCTTAGCAAATGGGCCAAAGAACTGGAGCAGCTAAACGAGCAGCTTGAAGAAAAAGAGATGCGCTGGCTTGAGCTCTCCGAGATCATGTAAGCACCTTGCAGCTATACCTTAAAATCGCCGAATCAACTTGTTTGCTTCGGCGATTTCATTTCAGGCCTTTCACGGTCACATAAGCTTTCCCGTTACGCTCCCCCACCTTCACGATTTCCCGGTCAAACTTGCGGGGGTGGTTGATGATGTCGTAAAAACTGTCAAGGTACTTGAGAGACTGCCGCAGCCCTGTTTTACTCAGGGGCTCACACTGCCTGTATACTGCATAAATCGGAGTACGGTAAGCGTTAAATGTGTTGACTATCTCCCGGTGGATGTTTTCCGGGAAAGTATACGCTCTGTACAGGCGCTGTTTTACAGACTTTATACCCAGCTCAGGAGGCGGTGAAGCATAGGGGGCGCCTACTATACCTGCGTAGTCAAAGTCGAAAGGCACGGGTATAGGCGCTGAAAGAGAATCAGGTGCCAGCAGGTCGATGTTATGCCGGTAAGGCACAGACCAGTCCGTGTTGCCGATCATGTACTGGAAAAGGGCTAGCCGGGCCATGGCCTTCGGGTCAACGTGGTCCATGCTTAAGCGTAATTTACCAGGTATAAGCTTCATGTTTGTGCGGCTGGCCATGCTTTTGTCATCCTCTATCAGAAAAGCATAGCGCACTTCTTCTTTGCGTCTCCCAGCGCTGTCGGCATAGGTTACCTGGCACAAACGCACCCTAAAACTCTCCTCAGCCAAAATGTTGTATACCTTGTACACGAGGTACTCCCGAAGCACATACTCATCCCCGATGCAGTGCGTCACCAGCTTCAGTTTGTTCTGCCCTTCGAAGATAGAACCTGCCGGCATCTTTTTGCGGATCAGGTTGAGCATGAGCGGCGGAAAGCGGCAGACGGTGACATCGCGACGGCGGTTGCCCCGCACCATCACCCGCAACGGCAGGGTCACGACAGTGCCTGTGTTGTCGGCATAAGAAAGGGTGGCTGTGTGATACTGCCTTTCATCGCCACGGTCTTTCAGCAGCCGCTGGTAATTAACTACTAGCGTAAACTTCAGCGGCGAGTCCTCCGAAAACAGGTCGGCTGGTTTGGCCACTTGTTTGCGTAGCTGTGTCGCAGTATGTGAGCTTTCAGTTGAGTATACCTGCGCCAGCCCCTGCAAAGGGATGCACAGCAGTACAGCGCACACCAACAGGTATAGCCGACGCTTGAAATCACCAGTACATACAGAAGCTGCCATTAAATAGGGACAGGTAAGCGATGCAGCCCGTAGCGACACAAATCAAGTCAGCCTATACCTTAGGCGTATGGCCCAGGTACAGGCATCAGGGCACAGGCACGGTGCCTGCTGGCAGCCTGCGCAGGCTGCGACGTGTAAACAGTTCAGTCATAAGCGCTCCTTCCGATTGAGGGAAGGCCATACCAAGCATTGGAGCCACTGTTGCCGAAATATCAGCCAGCGTATACTTTGTTTCTACAAATCCACCCCTCCGGAAGTCAGGTCCGAGAGCCAATAGGCTGATGCGCTGACAACCCTCACAATCATCACCATGGTCTATCCAGCCGTTTTCTACCGTATCCAGGTGGCGCCCGTGGTCGGTGGTGATCAGCAGCGTTGTTTTGTTTCGGTAGTGCTGGTTTTTCTGCAGGAAGTCCCAGAGTTGCTTTGCATAGCGGTCACCACGGGAAATACCGCGCAGATAATACTCCCAGTTACCTGCATGGGCAAAGCCATCGGGCTCCATAAAATTGATCAGCATCAGGTTCGGCTGATCGGCTTGCAGCACCTTCAGCACCTCCGCCAGCGTCAGGGAATCAGCCCGGTAGCCACTGCCTGGCCCACTGACGCCACAGTTAAGTGAGGGCATAAACTGGTTCTGCCAGTCTGGGTGCAGAGTGTTGCCCAGGATGTCCAACTTGTCCTTGCTCGACACGATCCAGGCGGCTGTAGAGGGTTTGCCTGTCTGCTTTAGCCAGTGCTGGAAGAAGGAAGGGTTAGCGGGAAGCTCGGCTCCGTAATTGTCAATGGGCTGGTTTATACCTGTCGTGATAGCTGCATGCCCCGAATTGGTATAGGTATAGCCTTCGTTGCGGAAGTTATTGCAAAAGGTGCCTTGCGGCATCAAACTTTGGGACATATTTGGTATGATACCCGGCACCGCCCCCCATGTTTCCGAATAGCGCACCCCATCAATCACCAGGATGATCACATTTTCGGAGCGAAGACCACCTGCTCCTCCGCCTGTTGTAGCACAGGAACCAAGCAGAGCCGCTGTAGCCAGGGCCAGCAGCACCTGCAGTCTACCTGCACGCAACCGGCGGCAACGCAATTTTGAATATCCGGGGTAAGCTCCCATACCTGACACAAATAAAAGGGCATAAAATCCTATACTTAGGTATACGATATCCGCTAGAGTTCAGGCAAACAGCCAGGTTGATCTGAAAAAATCAGAAAACCTGTCAGAATAGTTTGCGTTTACTCGTGATTATCGCTTCATTGCGCACATCAAATAAACACATGTCTAAACCAGCAGCCATAGCGAGCCTCTCATTGCCTTTGCCATTTGGTATCGTGCTGCTGCATGCTGTTTCCGCTGATTGCTATCGTGCCGCCTATTATTGCTACGGTTATTATTACCGCTGCTCTACTGCGCTCTCTCAGGCAATCAGGCGACTTACATACCGCACTTAAACAGGAAAAGTCCACAAGGCCCCTGACTGATACAACTGAAGCAGAGCTTTCGCTCTGCTTTTTTCATTTTATACCTATTCCAAAAACTAAAAATCAAACCGTATGACATCCATGGACCTGACACAGAACTACAGCAGCTACACAACCGAAAACCACCAGGTATGGGCCATCCTCTACGACCGCCAGTTGCACAACCTCCCCGACAAAGCCATACCTGAGTTTATGGAGGGCCTGGAGAAAGTCGGCTTCAACCGCGACCGTATACCTGATTTCAATGAGATAAACCAAAAGCTCAGGCCACTGACAGGGTTTGAAGTAGTGGCAGCTCCCGGCATAGTCGATGATGCGCTGTTTTTTCAGTTGATTGCCAGCAAACGCTTCCCGGCCACGGTGTGGGTGCGCCGCATGGACCAGCTCGACTACCTCGAGGAGCCTGACATGTTCCACGACGTGTTTGGCCACGTGCCGCTGCTCACTATTCCGGTGTACTGCGAGTTCCTGGCCAAGCTATCCGAGCTGGCTCTTACCCACCTCGACCGCCCCGATATTATTGACCGCCTTACACGCATCTACTGGTACACGATTGAATTCGGATTGTTCCGCAAGCCTGGCCAGAAGGCAAAGATCTACGGCGCCGGCATTCTTTCCTCAATGGGCGAGAGCAACCTGTCTGTATCTGATGAAAGCGTGAAGTTCGACTTTGACGTGGACCATATTCTGGACACGGCCTACATCAAAGAGACGTTCCAGAGCCAGTACTTCTGTATTCAGAACTTTGAGCAGCTACTCGGGAGCCTGCCAGTTATTGAAGCGGCCCTGCAGCAGCTCCGCACCCAGGATGAGTTAGCGACCACTGCCTGACATAAAAAGCCCCGCCAGCAACAGGTATAGGCTACCTCCTGCTGGCGGGATTTATCTATACCTACAGATACAGCTTAGTGCGTGAGTTCGTGGTTGATTATGAAACCTAGCTTGCGTGGCCTCGACAGCTGTGAGTTTTCGAGCTTCTGCTTGTAGGTGATGCGTTCAATGTCCGAGACATCCTGCCCCATCAGGTCGTTGTTCACAGCTGCCACCATGGCGCTTTCCACAATGAGGCGCAGCATGTCATCATTTATTACATTTCGGGCAATGCGGTCGTAGGGTAGGTCCATCTGCTTTACACCTTCTATGGCAAAGTGATTCTCGATGTTGATGAGCATCCGGCCAACCAGGTAGCCCGGGTCGTCGAGGCGGTTGTATTTAACAGTATCAGCCATGAAGTTGTACGCCATGATGTGTCCGAAAAACCGGCGGCGGAAGTCCTCTTCCACATAATCGTTGCGCATGATCTCGTAATCGTCAGGGAACGTGACGATGTTGGAATGCATGACAAAAACAAGCAGATCACCAGAGAACTTGATCTGAAACTCCAGATCGGTTACCGCCTTGTATTCGATTACAACATCCGCATTGTGCGTCGTGATCCGATTGGTCAGCTCCTCTACAATCTCCTGCGAGATTTCCTTCATCCGCGTAAAGGTCTGGTAGGTGTTGCGGTATATTGCCTGCTTTGTAGCCGACTTTTGCTGCAGGCCTTGTATTATATCGTCGAGTCTATCTTTCATACTTATGCTTGTTTCGGGTGCTGTATTTTTTACTCTAATCTTTCAGAAATAGTTATTCAAGCGGTTTTCGCCAAGGTATACCAACCTTGCTGGCTTACATTTAACAGGCTAAGAATCATCCTACTTAGCAGGTGCTATAAATTGCCTGAGTACTTGCTCATGATGCTGTGCAAAGGTTGGTGGAGGGGCCACTTCATTTGTTGCCATCCCCTCTCCCACAAAAGCTACCTGCCTGATGCCACTGGGGCCACCTGGCTGGGTCAGCAACATGCGCCTGGCCTGTGGCTGCTCAAATACTTCGGGCACGCTGTTTACGGCACCAGCCGGCACATGCAGCCTGTGCAGCTCCTGCAACAGCGCAGTACGCTCGTGCTGCCTGATCAGCTGCTCTAACTGTTGGTTGATAGCCTCCCGATGTTGTACTCTCGCATTATTGGTGGCAAAGTGTGGGTGATCAGCCAACCCCGCATCCCCCAGCACCTGGCAAAGGCGCCTGAACTGTCGATCATCACCTATGGCGAGCACTACCCGCAGACTGTCTTTGCAGGTAAACACACTGCCGTAGGGTACAATGTTGGGGTGCTCAGACCCCATGCGCTGTGGGCTATGCCCTGCCACCAGGTAGTTAGTGCCCTGGTTGGCCAGCGCTGAGACAGCAGCATCAAAAAGCGAAACCTGCACATACCTGCCCTCCCCGGTACGCTCACGCAGCAAGAGCGCCGTCAATATACCTTCCTTTAGTTGGTGCGCCGCCAAAATATCCATCAGGGCAACGGGCATTTTGGTGGGTGGTCCGTCAGCAGTGCCGTTCATGTACATGAATCCGCTCTCAGCCTGTATCACGGCATCATAACCTGCCCGCTGATCCTCGAGCCCATAGCCTGAAATATGTCCATAAACCAGTCTGGGGTTGAGTTGAGCCAGCGTGCGGTAATCGACCTGCAGTTTCTCAGCATCGCCGGGCTTATAGCTCGCGATCACAACATCGGCTTTGGTGGCCAGTTGGTGCACTGCTTCAAGCGCATGCGGCTGTGTAATATCGAG
The DNA here is from genome assembly GCF_058932855.1 of Pontibacter sp. LHS1. Classification (NCBI taxonomy): domain Bacteria; kingdom Pseudomonadati; phylum Bacteroidota; class Cytophagia; order Cytophagales; family Hymenobacteraceae; genus Pontibacter; species Pontibacter sp. LHS1. Next base: position 47,947 of record NZ_JBZYWF010000008.1, on the reverse strand, counting down.
TCCCACTGAGAGCTTGCCCCAATTGGCCGCGGAAAAATAAGCTGAAACATCCGTACTCCCCTGCTCAGTCGCCAGTTTCCAGGTACGGGTGACATCGCCGCCAGTGGCGGCGTTTTCAAGCTTTACCACTGTAGCGCCAAGTTCTGCAAAAAACTGCCCTACACTAGGTCCTGCCAGCACACTGGCCAGCTCGAGCACCAGCATATTTCTAAAAACGGGTTCAGCCATCTTCTTAAGGTATAAGTGATAGGGCGCACGCCTGCCTCAGGCTGTCGCTCTGAAAACAAAGCTATCAAAAAGGGGATAAAAAAAGCAGCCCTTCCGAAGAAGAGCTGCCTGTATGATTTCGCTATGTATAAAATTAGGTCCCGATCAGGAGGGCTGCTATATCAAAAAGAAAATAGCATTGATGATGTTAACGCCCAGTAGAAGATAGAAGTTCGGAGATTCTTGTATAGCTTTTTTCATTTTAATTTTAAATAAATCTTTCTTTTATATGTTTTAAGATGATTGTTTATATCACTTTGGGCTTATTTACGCCTCACCTAATCAAATGTTTCGGCGTTAATATAAAAAAATCTATGTAATTAAAATTTAATATTGTTTAAGTTATATAAGCTAATAAAATATTTTGCAATTCTGTTCATATTTAAAACATTCTATCTATATAGCGATTTTCTAATGTTTTTAACTTTTCGAATGCAGCTCCAACTTTATAAATGTATTGTGCTATTCTTTGCTGATCGACGATGCAATATTAATATAATTTTCAATATAAATAACATAACCTTTTAAATTTTTCTCAGATAAGGTAAAAAAAACGTATCTTTACCACAATAAATGCGGTTTAAAGGCCGCTAAGGCATAAAAATAATTTTATAGAGATAACTTTGGATTTTCGTTCATTCAACCTTCACGAAGATGTGATCACCGGAATTGAGTCAATGGGCTACAATACCCCGACACCGGTACAGCAGCAGGCCATTCCGCTCATATTGGAGCAGAAGGATATTATCGCCTGCGCACAGACAGGTACCGGCAAGACTGCCGCTTACCTGTTACCGCTTATCGATCGCATTTCGCACGCTAATTACGACTTCACCAGCACCCTTATTTTGGTTCCGACACGCGAACTGGCCAAGCAAATAGACGAACAGGTAGAAGGCCTGGGCTATTTTGCCCCGGTTAGTTCTATCGCCATCTACGGTGGCAGCAAAGGCGATGAGTGGGAGCAGCAAAAACGCGCCCTAACCGGTGGTGCCGATATTATTATAGCCACGCCAGGTCGCCTGATGTCGCACATGGCTCTGGGCTATGTAAAGCTGGACCAACTGAAGTACCTGGTGCTCGACGAGGCTGACAAGATGCTGGACATGGGCTTTATGGATGACATCCTGAAGATCGTGCGTGCACTGCCTGCCGAACGCCAGACACTCCTCTTCTCAGCTACTATGCCGAAGAAGATTCGTGACCTGTCGCAGCAGATTCTGCAGCAGCCTGAAGAGATTAACCTGGCCATCTCTAAGCCGGCCGAAGGTATAGACCAGCGTTTATACCTGACTTACGACAGCCAGAAGCTGCCTTTACTGGAGCACCTGATTCGTGAGCTAGAAGTGCAGAACATGATCATCTTCACCTCCCGTAAGTCAAACGTAAACCAGATCGTGCGCTCGCTGCGCAAGATGGGCTTTGAGGCGGAAGGTATTATGTCGGACCTGACGCAGGAAGAGCGCGAGAAGGCGCTGCAAGGCTTCAAGAACCGCAAGTACCAGATCCTGGTAGCCACGGATATCCTATCCAGAGGTATAGACATTGACAGCCTGAGCCATGTGGTAAACTTTGACATGCCACAGGATGCCGAAGACTATGTGCACCGTGTGGGCCGTACAGCCCGTGCCGCCTCTACTGGTATGGCCATTACGTTTGTAAATGAGAATGACATGTACCGCGTGCGCAAGGTAGAGCAGTTGATCGAGCGTGACCTGCCTAAGCTTCCGCTTCCGGAGGGTTTTGGCCCGGCTCCGGTATTCGACCCGACCCGTCGTGACATGGGCCGTGGACGTGGCGGCAAAGGCGGCGCAAGAACAGGTGGAGGAAGACCAGGCGGCAGCCAGCGTTCAGGTGAAGGTGGTGGCAGAGACCGCAATCGTCGCAGAGGACCGAAACCGGAAGGTGCAGCCCCACGCAATGAAGGTAACAACAGACCAATAAAAGCTGCTAACCCGCAGCCAAGAAGCGAGCAAGGCACTCCAAAGGCAGAGGGGCAGGAAGGCGGACAGAAGCCAAACCGTAATCGTAACAGGAACCGCAACCGGAACAAGCCAAACGATTCTAACCCACAGAACAGCAAGCCGCCAGTTTCGCAGGACAATAACTAAACAGAAAGGGCCTCTCCTACCGGAGAGGCCTTTTCTGTTTAACAGGGGCTATACCTGGTGTATGAGCACCTCTTATACATTATCCCCTCCAACAACTAATTTTATAGGTCAAAACACCTTTTCATCTATAGAAAACGAGGGTTTATATAATATTTACAGATTAATATATATTATTTGATACCTTTCTACTCGTTACAAATTAGTCTCCACTGCATGTATGCTCGGTTAAGTCTCAGGTTCATGTGAAGTGAGGAGCTTTGGCTTCGCAACCAAAGACGGCTAGTGTCTTTCAAACCACTTTATTTCTATATGAAACAAACTTTACTGCTGGCACTCCTCTGGTGCCTGGCATGTTCGGCTTTTGCTCAGTCAACTGCACCGACAGGCACCATCAAAGGCATTGTAGCCGACTCCGCAACACAGGCCTCTCTGGACTACGTCACGGTAGTAGTGCAGGAAGCAGGAAAGAGCCAGGCAATCAAAAGCACTTTCACGAGAGACAATGGCTCGTTTGAGCTGACGGGCCTTGAGTTGAAGCAATACCAATTAGTGCTCTCATATGTGGGCTACAAAACCAAAGTGCTGCCCCTCCCCGCCTTTACCGGCACGACCATCGACCTGGGCAGGTTACCCCTGGTTTCTTCGGCCAAACAACTGAAGGAAGTGCAGATCGTGACGGAGAAGCTGCTGGTAGAACAGGACATCGACAAACTCACCTATAACGTAGATGCCGACCCCGAAAGCCAGACCATGACGGCCCTGGACATGCTCCGCAAGGTGCCGCTGCTAAGCCTGGATGCGGAAGACAACATCAAACTGAACGGCAACAGCAACTACAGGGTACTTGTCAACGGCAAAACCTCTTCGCTTTTTGTGCGCAGCCCGAAAGATGTGTTCAGAAGCATGCCGGCCAGCACCATCAAAAGCATTGAAGTGATCACTAACCCGCCATCCAAGTACGAAGCCGAAGGCGTGGGCGGCATCATCAACATCATCACGCATAAAAAGAACATAGGCGGCTACAATGGCTCTGTCAATGCGCAGGTTTCCAGCCCGAGAGGAAGCAATTTTGGCGGCTACCTGACTGCCAAAGTAGGCAAGGCGGGTTTTTCAGGCTATTTTGGTACCGGCTCCTATTACAGCCCAGCCAACAGCAACAACTTGTACCGTGAGGACAACATACGCCAGACGGTACTGCAGCAGGTTGGAGAAAGCCGAAACGACAATACCTATCAATACGCGAGCGGTGAGTTCAGCTACGAGATGGACACACTAAACCTGTTCACGGCCAACTTCAGCATGAACATGAACAACGGCAATAACACACTGGCGCAGCGTGTCGATCTGTTTAACTCCACAGGGGCACTGACCCAGGCTTACACACGTTTGAACAATGGCAACTTTACCTGGAAGGGGAGTGACTTTGGTGCTGACTACCAGCGCACCTTCAAGAAAAACAAAGATCAGCTGTTCACCCTTTCTTACAGGCTAAGCAACAGCGGCAATGGCAGCGGCTCAGACTTCATACTGGACCCAGTGCTCAACTTCAATGGCCAGGTAAGCCAGACGGACAATGACGGCAGTTCAGTAGAGCATACCATGCAGGCTGATTATGTGCAGCCGATCAAAAAGCATACCCTCGAGTTCGGTGTGAAAACAATCTTACGACTGAACAGCAGCGATTACTTCTACAGCAACCAAAATCCCGAAACAGGCAATTTTGTGATCGACGAGAACCTGACCAACAGCTTCGAATACCGCCAGGATATCTATGCGGCCTATACTTCGTTAAGCCTTAAAAAAGGTGACTGGGGTCTGAAAACCGGTGCCCGTCTGGAAGAAACCAGAATCGATGCGAACTTTAAGTCATCAGGAACGGTGGCTACTCCCGACTATTTCAATTTGATTCCGAACATCACCCTGTCGCGCAAATTAAAGGGTGCCAGTACCATGCGCTTGTCCTATACCCAGCGCATCGAGCGGCCGAGTCTCTACTACCTCAACCCGTATGTAAACCAGATCGACCCGCGCAACATCAGCTTTGGTAATCCGAAGCTCGATCCGGCCACGAACAATGTGTTTAACCTGGCCTATAATACTTTCGTGAAAGGAACGTCTATCAATGCGAGCATCTTCCATAACTTCACCAACAACTCCATCCAGAGCTATACCACGCTTGGCTCAGACACTGTGGCCCGTACTACTTACGGCAACATAGGCCGCAATCAGACTTACGGCTTCTCTTTGAGCGGCAACACCACACTGTTCAAGAAACTGAGCATTAACCTGAACTCCACTACCAACTATGTGAAGCTGACCAGCGTCATCGACGGCGTGCCTCAGAATAACGAGGGCTTCACTTACAATGTGTTCGGCTACTCCAGCTACCGCTTCGAGAAGGGCTGGCGGGCAAGCGGCAACATTGGCTACTACTCCTCCCGCATCCTGCTGCAGGGTCGCTCTGCTGGATACATCTGGAACAGCCTGTCGGTGAATAAGCAGTTCCTGAAAGACAACAAGGCGACGATCAGTTTCTCCGTGAACAGCCCGTTCCAGAAAAACCGACGCTTCCTGAACGAAATCAACGACCCGCGCTTCACACAGAAGCAGGAGAACTTCTTCCTGATGCGCCACTACAGTGTAGGCTTCAACTACCGCTTCGGTAAGCTGAAGGGAGACATCGCCCGCAAGAAACGTGGCATCAAGAACGACGATGTGAAGGCTGGAGAGCAGTCAGGCGGCGGTGCGAATTAAAATTTTGTTAGGTTAGCTCCGGGAGCCGCTCAGCGAGGTGGCTCCTGGTCTCACCTGATAAGCCTTGCAGCATATAAAACTGCGTTTACCTTACTCCCACATTTTGGAAGTAAGCAGGTAAAGCTCCGGCTATACTTTTCTATCAAGGCAAATAACGATCCCATATGAAAACGCTCGTATTTACCCTCGCTCTTTTAAGTCTGACTTTTATAGCAAAAGCACAAGAGGCCAGTGTAGAAAAATCTACCTCAGGTATACAGGTGGGTTTCCTTGGAATTTGGGCGCACAACGAAGCCAGGCTAACCAATAAGATCGCCTTCAGAAGTGAGTTCGGTTTTAACACGGGAATTCTGGGAGGCAGTCTTCATGAGAAAACATGGGTCATATTTGTACCGACGCTGTCCGCCGAGCCAAAGTTCTACTATAACCTGGACAAGAGGGTCCTGAAATCAAAAGACATTTCCGGGAACAGTGGTAGCTTTATTTCCTTGCGATCCACTTACATTCCCGATTGGTTTGTTCTTTCCAATTACGAAAATATAAATGTGATAAATCAGATCACGATCATTCCAACATGGGGTATCAGAAGGAATATCGGCAGGCATTTCAATTACGAAACAGGAGTTGGACTAGGTTACCGCCACGTTTTTTCCAAAAGTGCAGGATATTCTGAGAACACAGGAGATGCTGTATTGGATCTGCGTTTGAGAATAGGCTACAGGTTCTAAAATTACTCCAGACAGGCAATGGTCAACGGACTCTCCTGTTATAGAAGAAAGCATCAGATGCTTTGTTTTAAAATAAACCTAAATCATATCGGAGCTGATATTTACTAACTTTAGACCGGGTTTGTAAATATCAGCTTCCTTTTTTCTAAATAACATCAAGCCTCAAAAGAAGAATACAAAATGAAAAAACTTCTACTCCTGATTATAACTCTATCAACCCTAGTTTCACATGAGGCAGTACAGGCTCAAAGTACCTTCCGATATGGCGGAGAACTTGGCCTTTCAATCTCACAACTTCCAGAGCGTATGTCCTCTGTCACAGAGACCGGACAAGGCAAGAGATTTGAAAGGACAAACCCACTCCCGGGTCCGCTTGTGGGACTAGCAACTGAACTGACAGTGAAGCGATACATCCGCTTTACAATGGGGGCGCAGTATCAGCTGGCAGGTACGCGTTATTATTTCAACCAAAAAGACAAGGATTATCATACGAAGAAGAACTACTCCTATGAGTATTGGGAGAATAAGACCATGCACAAGCTTAGCTTTCCTGTTTCTGCAGGTTTTGTACTATCTGACTGGAAGCTCCAACCATCTCTTTTTGTAGGGTATAGACCAAACTATTTTATAAAAGGAGAAGAGAGCGGCAGATCCATTTTTGTGCAGGAAGGTCAAGAAACACGTAGAGGCGAGAACAGTTTCGATCCGTTTGACACCTTCTCTTCTGCTAAAAGATTTCAGCACCAGGTATTTGCCGGTTTGTCTTCTTCCATTGGTGAGCATATCAAAGTGTCCTTTACCTATCATGCTGGAGGTCAACTACACTATGGGGAGCACAATGCGACCAGCTATTATTATACCTACAACAACAATGATTGGATCATATCAGCTACTTACCTGCTTCGGGCAAAAAAGAAAGACCAGGAAGCTGAGTAAAAGGAAAACACAGGCTCCTAACAAAATTAAAACGACAAGGTATAGTATCTTAAGTTTTCACCACTAAACAGGTATAGATGCAAACGACGGCTATTCAAAAAATCGGATCACTTGCTTTTCTATACCTGACCTTGCTCTTGTCGGTGAGTTGTGATAAAAAGGCGCCTGGTCCGGAGGAGCCTGCTTTTGTGAATGAACTCGCCTTACAGCTAGACGGACAGGACTGGGTACCGACAGCAATTGATGGCGATAAATGCAGAAGCAGGTTTAACGGTGCCTGGTCACTTCATACGGTAAACGACATTTCCTCCCCTGCTTTTACAATTTCAGCGCACAGCAACTCCGGCAAGAGCGACATGCAAGCAGACGACCTGCTGGAGATCCAAATTACAGGAGTAGATAAAAAGGGCACTTACCACACGACCGGCACTTATCAGGAAATTTTCGATTCCTACGCTTATTACCTGATCACGCACGCCGATGGCACTTCTACCAGGTATGTGAATACACCTAATTCTTTTCAGGTAAAGGTAGATGAAATATTGCCGCTGTCTGGCTTTGTCAAACTCCAGAGCATAAAAGGAAGCTTCGAAGGCATCCTCTATCATGAGCAAAACCCTGAGGAATTTATCAGAATTGAAAAGGGGAGTTTCAAGTTTAACAAGCCAAACAGCTACAATCCAAATCATTGTAGCCTGTAGTATATTCTGCTAAACCTGATTTGCCTAGATCCTGCAAACCGTTCCAGCGCATTTCTCCGTTTAAGTGAGCATCCAAACACTTAAACCAAAACCTCCATCATGCGCATTCTCTATATCTTTCCGCATCCCGATGATGAATCCTTCGGTCCGGCCCCTGTTATGTGGCAGCAACTGGAGCAAGGGCACCAGGTATACCTGCTCACCCTCACCAGGGGCGGCGCCACCAAAGTGCGGCACGAACTGGGCCTGAGCGTAGAAGAGATGGGCGATGTCAGGTATAAGGAGATGCTGGCCGTGGAACGGGTGCTTGGCCTGACAGGTATGACGGTGCTCGACCTGCCTGACAGTAAACTAGCAGAGATGGACCCACGCGAGATTGAAAAGGTGGTAAAGGCGCATATCCGGCAGATAGAACCGCAGGTCATCGTATCGTACCCGGTGCATGGGGTGAGCGGCTTTCATGACCACCTCGTGATGCACGCCGTCGTTAAGCGGGTATACCTGGAGATGAAAGAAGGCGGTTCCGATTACCTGAAAAGGCTGGCTTTTCTGACGCTGCCCAATAAAACAGAACAGCCGCTGCAATCCGGCAAATTCCTGATGAAGCACAGCAGGCCCGACCTCATCGACTGCGAAGTGAAGCTGCGACCTGAGGACATAGAAATCATGAAAAAGGCACTGAACTGTTATGACACCTATCAGGACGTGATCAAGCAGGCCAATGTGGTGGAGTCGATTGGCGATACCGTCTACTTCGAAATTTATCAGGAGGACCATAAACCTCCACTGGCTAACCTAACAGATGGGCTTTAGCCTTGAGTAGAAGACTATCTGACATTTAACTAAAAGAGGAGGCAAGGTATAACTTGGTGTTAATTGGCAGCTAATGCTTATTTTAGCGTATCCTTTGGGCTATACCTATACCTGAATTATGAAAGCACTTTTGCTGATCGACATACAAAACGATTTTCTGCCTGGCGGTGCATTGGCTGTGCCGGAAGGGGACTTGATCATACCTATTGTAAACCGCCTGCAGGAGCAGTTTGATCTGGTGGTGGCGACGCAGGACTGGCACCCGGCTGATCACAAGAGCTTTGCCTCAAATCACGAAGGCAAGAGCCCGTTTGAAACGACCGAGCTACTCGGGCTGCCACAGGTCCTCTGGCCCGACCACTGCCTGCAGGGCACACCCGGAGCCGACCTCGCTCCTGCTCTTGAAACCAGAAAGATTGAGGCTATTTTCAGGAAAGGCACTAATCCGGAAATCGACAGCTACAGCGGCTTTTATGACAACGGCCGTCTCAAGTCAACCGGACTGGCAGATTACCTGCGCGGCAAAGGCGTGACACAGCTCTACCTGGCCGGCCTGGCCGCCGACTACTGTGTGTACTACTCTGCCAAAGATGCTCTGGGAGAAGGATTCGAGAAGTACTTTATTGAGGATGCCACCCGCCCGATCAGTCAGGAAGGCTATGCCGCTGCACGAGTCGACATGCTGGCCAGCGGTGGAAAAATCATACAGAGCGGCGACCTGCTTTAGTAACTGATCAAGCCACCACCTGGCCTATCCCGAAGAGCAGCACGAACAACATGGTGGTAATCGCCATCTGCTTCAGGTATGGGTCGAGTTCGGCGGAGGTTTGCTTTTGCCATACCTTCACGCCATTGACTAACACAAGTGGAACAGCCAGCACAAACAGAAACTGCCACACGCTGTACAAGTTGAGCAGCACGTAAGCCACCGCACTCAGCACGCCCCCTGCCAGCAAGAAGGTGTGGTAGACACGCGCCCGCGCTGGGCCTAAGCGCACAGGTATAGAGCGCTTGCCCGCCAGCACATCCGACTTGATATCCCGGATATTATTTACGTTGAGCACCGCTGTCGAGAAGAAACCACAAACCATAGCCGGCAGGATCACCAGCATGGGCAACGATTGAGCCTGCAAAAAGAAAGTACCCAGCACACCCACCAAGCCAAAGAACACGAACACGAAGATATCGCCCAGTCCGGCATACCCATAAGGCTTAGAGCCAGCTGTATAATTAATAGCCGCCCAGATCGAAGCCAGGCCAAGGGCAAGAAAGATCAGGAACAGGTATATCCCTTCGGTACCGAAAGCCACCCACAGCAGCAGCAAGCCCGACACCAGCGACAGCAGGCTGAAAACAGCCATCCCTTTCTTCATGTGCTCGGCTTTGATGTGGCCGGCCTGCACAGCCCGCTTCGGCCCCTCCCGGTGCTCGCTGTCGGCGCCGTGTATGGAATCGCCGTAGTCGTTGGCCAGGTTGGAAAGTATCTGCAGAAATAGTGTGGTGAGTACACACAGGCCCACCATCACCGCATCAAATGCTCCGTAGGCAGCCGCCATAAAACCACCCATGCCGATACATGAAAAAGCCAGCGGCAGCGTGCGCGGCCTAAAAGCGGAAATCCAGGCCTTTACCAGACCTGGATTCTGCGGAATGTGTTGTGTTGTGTTCAAGGTATTGCTCTGAATTATCAGGTATAGCAAAGGCCTGTACCTGATGGAATTACTTCTGAATAGCCGCCAGGATCTCCTCTCCCATCGGCTTCACTTTTGACGGATAAAAGGCGATCACCTTTCCATTCTCATCGATCAGATACTTGCTGAAGTTCCAGCCTGGCTCCTCATTGTTCGGGCTGTTTTTGGCCAGCCACTGGTAGAGCGGGTGCTGGTCATCGCCTTTTACCGATACCTTCTCCATCATCTGGAAAGTCACGCCATAGTTCTTCTGGCAGAAAGCTGCAATTTCCTCTTCAGAACCGGGCTCCTGTCCGCCAAAGTTGTTCGCCGGGAAGCCTAGAATCACCACCTTATCGCCATGTGTCTCGTGAAGCTTCTGCAGGTCGGCGTACTGCGGGGTATAGCCGCACTCGGACGCAGTGTTCACCACCAGCACTTTCTTGCCTTTAAACTTCGACAAATCAATTGCTTGTCCTTCGAGGCTGTTTACCTTAAAAGAATAGAAGTCAGAGCTCTGTGCCGTCTGATTTGTTTCTGTAGTCATAGTATCTGTTGTTGTATTCGTTGTGTTAGACCCGCCGGAGCAGGCTGTTGTCACACTAAATACAAGGCCTATGCTCAAAAGTTGCGCAATGCGTTTCATATTTGATTTGCTTAAGGTATAAGTATATGCGGCTTAACCAGTACGTTCTGTTTTTGTTTACATCCGCTCCGGCACTTCTATACCTAGCAGGCTCATGCTTTCGCGTACGAAGCGGGCTACCATGGCAGAGAGGGCAATGCGGAAGTTGCGGGCCTGCTCGTCTGTCTCATTGAAGATCGAGATCTCCTGGTAGAAACGGTTATAGGCTTTGGCCAGCTCATAGGCGTAGTTCGCGATAACAGACGGCGCGTATAACTTACCAGCTTCTTTCACTACCTCCGGGTAGTTCACCAGCTGTACGATCACCTCCTGTTCCGCTTCATGCAGGTTCTTGAATTCACCAAAAGAGGCGGCATCTACGGCTATCCCCATCTCGCCAGCCTTACGCAGAATAGCAGAGATACGAGCGTGCGTGTACTGCACGAACGGCCCCGTGTTGCCACGGAAATCAATAGATTCCTGCGGATTGAAAAGCATGCGCTTCTTCGGATCTACCTTCAACAGGAAATACTTCAGGGCACCCATAGCCAGGGTATGGTACAGTTGCTGTGCCTCCTCCGGCGTAAAACCTTCTATCTTACCCAGTTCCTCTGTCTGCTGACGTGCCGTGTCGACCATCTCCTGCACCAGCTCGTCAGCGTCCACTACCGTACCTTCTCTCGATTTCATTTTGCCCGAAGGCAGGTCCACCATGCCGTAAGACAGGTGATAGATACCCTCTGCGTATGGTTTGCCGAGCTTCTTCAACACTGCCTTCAGCACCTGGAAGTGGTAGTTCTGCTCGTCCGCCACCACGTATACCGACTGGTCATACGGGAAGTCATTATACTTCAGTTCAGCTGTACCCAAATCCTGGGTGATATAAACCGAGGTGCCGTCAGAGCGCAGCAAGAGCTTCTCGTCCAGGCCTTCGTCGGTCAAGTCAACCCAAACCGAGCCGTCTGGCTTTTTGAAGAACACGCCTTTCTGCAGGCCTTCCTCTACACGCTCTTTGCCTAAGGTATAAGTCTCAGACTCGTAATAGAATTTATCAAAATTAACGCCGATGTTGCGGTAAGTGGCATCAAAACCTTCGTACACCCAGCCGTTCATGGTCTTCCACAGCGCTACTACTTCTTCGTCTCCCTGCTCCCATTGCTGCAGCATGGCCTGCGCCTCCAGCATCAACGGTGCCTTCTTCTTCGCCTCTTCCTTGTCCATACCGCCAGCTACCAGCTCGTCGATCTGCTCCTTGTAAGCTTTGTCGAACAGCACGTAGTACTTGCCAGCCAGGTGATCACCTTTCATGCCGCTGCTTTCCGGTGTTTCGCCATTGCCCATTTTCTGGTAAGCTATCATGGACTTGCAGATGTGGATGCCGCGGTCATTCACCAGGTTTGCCTTCATCACGTTGTGCCCGTTAGCCTTCATGATCTCAGCCACTGAGTAGCCCAGGAAGTTGTTGCGCAGGTGACCCAGGTGCAGGGGTTTGTTCGTGTTTGGCGAAGAGTATTCCACCATCACTTTCTTACCGGAGTCAGCTGCCTTCCCGTGCGCAGGGTTGGTCATCAGGTCGCGGAACAGGCGCACCCATACCTCTTCCTCTATCTCCAGGTTCAGGAAGCCTTTCACCACATTGAAGTTCTTCACCTCGGCGGCGTGCTCTTTCAGGTAGGCACCCAATGCCTCCCCGATCTGCTCAGGACCTTTGCCGGCCTGCTTGGTGTAGGGGAAGGTTACGAACGTAAAGCTGCCGGCAAACTCCTTACGGGTTGGCTGGAGGGCGATAGCAGAAGCATCAACAGTAAGGCCAAACAAAGCCTGCAGTGCCTGGCTAATGCTTTGGCTGATGGCGGATTGAAGTTGCATTAAGTAAATTAATGTATAGGTGTTTTATTGAATTCTCGGTGTAAAATGGCATCAGTGGCTGTCTCGAGTATGTCGAAAGCGTTTTCGGCCATCGTGTTTTCAGTGTCGAGCGTCGGGTTAATTTCGGTCATCTCGTAGCACACAATGCGCGGATCCTGCAACAGGTGGTAGTTCAGCAGTTTTGCTTCTTCTACGGTCAGGCCCACCTCTACCGGTGTTCCGGTTCCTTTCGAGAACTTCGAATCGAGGCTGTCCACGTCAAAAGACACATAGATGATGTCGCAGTCCTGCAGACGCCCGAGTGCTTCTGCCGCTACCTGCTCCGGCCCTTTCTGGCTCAGCTCAGCATAGGTAAAGTTCTTGATGCCGTGTTTGGTCATCAGGTAGTCTTCCGGCTCCTCGGTATCGCGCACTACAATGTATACCAGGTGCTCCGGCTTCAGCTTCGGGCCGTCATAGCCCAGCTTCTTCAGCGAGTTCCAAAAGAAAACGGTCTCTGGTGCCGGGTCGTTTATCTGACGCTCCAGGTTATCGATGTTAAGCGCCATGGCCAGCGGCATACCGTGCACGTTGCCCGATGGCGAGGTATACGGCGAGTGGATGTCGGCGTGTGCGTCTACCCAGATCACACCCAGCGTCTTGTCCGGGTAAGCGGATTTTATACCTGCTATCGTGCCGTGGGCATTGGAGTGGTCACCGGACAGCACGAGCGGAAACATGTCCAGCTCCAGTGTCTGCTCTACGGCATTGGCAATGTTCTTCTGCACCGTCAGGATACTGTCGATGCGGTGCGCATTCGGGAACAGGTCCCTGTCAAACAGGGTATAGTTAAGGTCAGGTACGCTGATGGAATTGAAACGTTTGAAGTAGTCGCAGCCTTTGTCCCAGCAGGCGACCCGCAGCGCGTCAATTCCCATGCTCGCCCCACGTGTTCCGGCTCCCAACTCTGACCTTACTTCTATTAGTTTAATCTTCTTCATAGATCTATATGTTCTGCAACGCTAGCTTCCTTCTTTCACAAAATTTTCCGGCTATAAAGAGCCTAATAGGAATAATTTCATGAACGATTCATATAAATTGAACTAAGTTTTTGCAAAGATGGTAAATAACGAACAATATTGCATGTTTTCTTAAGAGCACAAGCACCATAATGGATAAATACACTGACCTAATACACCAAACGTTTGATTTCCCAACTGAAGAATTCACTGTAGAGAACAACGAATTGTACTTCAACGGTATTCCCCTGATGGACCTGATCAAGCAGTATGGTACCCCTTTAAAATTAACATACCTGCCCAAAATTAGTTCTCAGATTCAGAAGGCGAAGCGTCTTTTCAACGACGCCATTCAGAAGCTGGACTACCAGGGCACTTACACCTATTGCTACTGCACCAAGGCTTCGCACTTTTCCTTTGTAATGGAGGAAGCCCTCAAGAACGGCATTCATATCGAAACCTCATCTGGTTACGACATGCAGATCGTGCGGGCACTGCACAAGAAGGGCAAAATCGACAAGAACACCTACATCATCTGCAACGGCTTTAAGCGTGAGCGCTACCGCCAGTGGATTTCGGAGCTGATCAACGATGGCTTTGTGAACTGTATGCCGATTATCGACCACCTGGGCGAGATCGACTACTACAAGGAGCACGTAAACGCAAAGACTAAAATTGGTATACGGCTGGCCTCGGACGAAGAGCCGAAGTTTGAGTTCTATACCTCCCGACTAGGTGTGCGCTACAACGACGTGATCGACCTGTACGAGCAGCAGATCAAAACCGACGACAGGTTTGAGCTGAAGATGCTGCACTACTTCATCAACACAGGTATAAAGGACACCTCCTACTACTGGTCTGAGCTAAGTCGCTTCGTGCACAAGTACTGCGAAGTGAAAAAGGTATGCCCGGAGCTGGATACCATCGACATTGGCGGTGGCTTCCCGATCAAGACCTCCATTCAGGCGGACTACAACTACCAGTACATGACCGAGGAGATTCTGCGCACGATCAAGCGTATATGCAAGGAAGAGGGTGTGCAGGAGCCGAATATCTTCACGGAGTTTGGCATCTTTACCGTAGGCGAAAGTGCCGCCAACATCTACTCTATCCTGGACGAGAAGCTGCAGAACGACAAGGAGCTCTGGTACATGATCGATGGTTCATTCATCACGAACCTGCCGGATGCCTGGGCACTGAACCAGCGCTGGCCACTGCTGGCAATCAACCACTGGAACAAGGAGTACCGCAAGATTCAGCTGGGGGGTATGACCTGCGACAGCCAGGACTACTATAACTCCGAGATGCACTCGTTCCAGGTGTTCCTGCCGAAAGCGCCAAAAGGAGAGCCACTTTACATCGGTTTCTTCCACACAGGCGCTTACCAGGAGCAGCTAAGCGGGTATGGCGGCATCAAGCACTGTCTGATTCCTTCGCCGCAGCACATTCTGGTGGACCGTGATGAGAATGGTAAGCTGATCAGCTGGCAGTTTGCGCCGGAGCAGAGCTATGAATCGATGCTGAACATACTTGGATACGAAATTTAACGCCGCGAGCGTTAAATTTGCGTATACTGTTTTGCATTTATAGTAAAAATTGTATTTTTGGATTACCATCGTTTATTTAAATATTTTACCATGAAGAAATTAGCAGCATTCGGCGCATTCATCCTGGCACTGGGTATGACTTCCTGCAAGACATACTGCCCAGCCTACAACTTTGCCAGCGTTGAGGTGTCTGAGCAAAACGCCCCGGCAACTGACCTTGTGAAGGAAACTGAAGTGATCAAAGGCTAATCCGAGCGATTACCTATGGATATAAAAAAACTGGCTTAAAGGCCGGTTTTTTTGTTGCTGCAGCCTTTTCAGGCAGGTATACCTACTACCCTCCTCCGCTTTCTGGTGGCAAGCAGACCAGCCAGATACGCCATTGGCAGGTAGGCTGCGGTCAGATCCAGCACCGTGAACCATACCGGCGAAGGCAGCATCAGCACACTGGCTATACCTCCGGCCAGAAAGAAGACGCCTATACCTAGCGCAAATTTCATTTTGTGACTAGCAGCAACAAGGGCTGCTACCCATGCACCCACAAACGCACCCAGGGCATGCGCCAGAAAGGGCATCAGAAAATGCTTCGGTTCAAACAAATGCATGCCAGCCGACAAGCCTTCGGTAGTGGTGGTATCAACTCCAGCCGGGGGCGGTATAAGGGCGCCGCTCACCATAATGATGCACATGTTGACAGCGCTGCCGACCACGACACCAGCCGCAACGGCCAAAATAATTCTCAGGATAGGGTTCATGTTGATGTCTATGTAATTGATTCAGGATGGATATGGTTCTGTTTTGGGCGTGCTGTCAGTTCATCAACCTTCAGCTCGTATAAAAGCAGCTCTTCCGGATCGTCGGGTAACTGCACCAGTCTACTAAATCGCAGTCCCAGTTTCTCCAGCAGTCTTTGTGAGACCACATTGTCTTTTGCCGTGATTGCTTTCATCTGGGTAATGCCGAACTCCTCTATACCGGCTCGCTTTACTTCCAGGGCAGCTTCAAGGGCATAGCCTTTCTTCTCGTGCTCCGGCAGGAATGCAAAACCAATGTCAATGCCTTCCAGCCCCTCCCGATCATAAAGCCCGCAAACGCCCAGTTTCTCCTGGTCTGTCTTCCGGATAACGGTGTAGTTCGCATACCCAAGCCGCTCTAGTTGTGCAGTGACTTTACTGCGGATATAAGCAGCCGCCTCCTCTGTAGAATGCACGTTCCTATCCCCTATATACTTGATCCAGGTTGGGCTATTAAGCAGCTTCAACATAAAAGCAGCATCGTCTTCCGAAGTTGGGATCAGCAGCAGGCGTTCTGTTTCAAATGATCTATACTGGGTCATGTTACAGCGAATTTTTGTTAACGGTAGGCATTTGGTCAATTCAAAAGGCTTAATGACTTCTTAGATAATAATCTTGAAGTGTGTACTCCACTCAATTATTTTTTTTCTGGTACTTATTGTCTTTCCACTGATTCGTTCCCGCTTCGCTATCTGCAATAAGTGCTTTGATGCGCTTCGTTTGCGTAACGTGCTGCTTTGCGCTCATCACCCAATTGATCGAGGCTTTGCGGTAAGAAGTAGCAAGCGATTGAAAGTAGGACCATGCCTTTTCGTTTGCTTCAAACAACTGTACAAACTCAGGTGAAAGCGTGACCTCGGCTTTTTCATAAGCGTAAATCTTTGATTTGCTCTCTGTCCGGTTGTTGAAACTGGCCAGCCCAGCCTCGTGCATGAGTCCTTGCCCCGTAAGTTCAGCCACTTTCCTGATATTGACAGCACTCCATATGCTGGAGGACTTCCGTAGCGTAAACCGAATGAGGTAACTAGTGCTGTCGATCGATTTTCGCACACCATCGATCCACCCAAAGCAAAGCGCCTGGTCAACGGACTGGCTCCATGTCATGCTGGGTTTACCGCTATCTACTTTATAAAAACCAACAACCAGTTCTGAGTGTGTGCTGTGGTGCTCCTCCAGCCATTTCCTAAATTCAGAAAAATGTGAAAAAAAAGTAGGATTCATCTTTATTTCTTTGTGATCGAAGAGTAATGTTAGGTAGTTAAGGGATTACTTCTGAGCAGTTGCAAGTATGGACCACAGAAGTAAGAGAGAAGAAGCATGAGGAGTCGGATGATTTAACGTACTTGGCCATAAGGCGGCGTAGCTGGCTTATGGGTGTGGTTAGGTGAAGCTAATTATCCTATTAAGTTTTGACAATGCTCTTTGTATTTTATCCCACCCGCTGCTTTTGCTGCTCTTTCAATTAAATGTTCTTTACTCTTATCAAATTCGACACTGTTCAATAACCTTAACTTTTCAGCTTCTGCTACAACCAGTAAACAATCTAAGAATTTAGGTCCACTTGCGGCACAAAGCATATTGGGTTCAGGCGATTTTAAATCATCCAGCAGCACTACTTCATCGGTTAAATAGTTAAAAGCGTAAAAAAAATTATAATTGGAATTAATGCCCCATATAATAAATGGCTCTGGGGCATCTTCATCCATATCAGATAACTGCTCGAGTCCAGAGAATAGTTGTAATTTATCCAAGCAATAAACCATCTGATATAGTGGTCCATCGTATGCGTTGAATTCATCATCTAAGACATTAATCTCCCAGCGGTCTTGTTCGCTTAAGGGAATTGCTGCTTTGTCAAGCTCTTCCGCTGTAGGTTTTAGATTTTCAATTTCTTTGATGAATTTTTTAAGCTGCATTGATTTTGTTTTTACTGCACCTAACTTGCTCGAAAGCGTAAATATACGCTTTCCCAGCAGACGGCTGTCCGCTTAAAAGCAACTCCACTTATGTTAAATATAAGAAATTATGTATAAACCTTAGCCTTACTTTCCCTATTCCCCAAAATAACCTGCGCCGCTTCCCACAAGTCATTTACCTGCCAGGTATAGCTGCCGGGGTCATACTTATCGCCAACAATAATGCTCCGCACGCCTACTTTCTCAGCGGCTTCCAGGTCGCGGTGGGAGTCGCCCACCATCCAGCTCTGGACAGGGTCTATGTTATACCTGGCAATGGCACGTTCGAGCATCAGGCTGTCGGGTTTGCGGGAGAGTGATTCGGAGTATTTAGGATGTGAGGGGGCGTAGTAGATGGCATCGATCAGATGATCACAGGCATCCTGTAGTTTCTGGTGGCAGGCCATCACATCGGCCTTGGTATACAGGCCTTTGGCTATACCGCCCTGGTTTGTAACCACAATCAGCAAATAGCCGTTTTGCTTCAAAAGCGCCAAAGCCTCCGGTACGCCCGGCAGCACTTCAAAATCTTCCAAGGTATAGGTATAGTCTCCTCGTTCGCGGTTAAGCACACCGTCACGGTCCAGGAATATGCACTTTCGCTGCATTGTCAGTCTATAGGTTCAGGCGCTAAAATTAGAATTATTACGTTGGATATGCATGCCCCGGCAGCAATACTGCTCCACAAAGGCACAAATAATAACAGCTTACAGGCAGGAAATCATGAGAGTAGCGATAATCGGAGCGGGAATTTCGGGCTTGTCTTTGGCCTATTACCTGCAGCGGCAGGGCATAGCGTATGACCTGTTTGAGGCCGGCAGTGAGGTGGGCGGCAACATGCGTACTATACGCAAAAATGGCTATACCTTAGAACTGGGCCCCAACACTTTACAAATGAACGAAGAGCTATTGCAGCTCATTACAGAACTCAAACTGGAAACCGAGCTGCTGCCACTGACGCCGCGTAATAACAAAAGGTATGTGCTGCACGACGGAAAGCTGCACCCGGTCCCAGCCAGCCCCAAGTCATTTCTGGCCAACGGTCTTTTTACAAAAGAAGACAAGTACAGAATCCTGCAGGAACGGAAGCAGCCGCCTGCTGAGGTTGAAAACGAAACTGTCTCGGATTTTTTCGAGCGACGCTTTGGGGTTAAGCAGATGGACTACCTGGCAGCTCCCATGATCAGCGGTCTCTATGGCGGCGACCCCAGACAGCTATTGGTTAACAAAGCCCATCCTGAGCTTAAAGAGCTTGAAACAGAATATGGCTCAGTGCTGGAAGGGATGGTGCAGAAAAAGAAGCGGGGCGTGTTCCAACGGGCCTTCTCTTTCCGCAATGGTATGTCCACGCTGCCACAAGCCATTGCTGACAAGTTGATTTCGCTGCACCTCGACCACAAAGTGGAATTTATAACCCGCATCAAAGGGAAGTTTATCATTAGCTGCGCTTCCAACGGCGACCACGACAACGAAGAGTACGACAAACTGGTGCTTGCCCTACCTGCCCATCAGGCTGCTGAACTGATTGAGTTTACCTATCCGGGCATGTCAGCGGCGCTCCAGAACATCAATTACCCGCCCATGGCAGTGGTGCACACCGTGTACAACCGTGCGGAAGTTGGCCACCCGCTGCAAGGCTTCGGGGCACTTCACCCCTGGGAGGAGCAGTCTTTCACGTCAGGCTCTATATGGACGAGTTCACTGTTTGAGGGGCGCTGCCGCTCCCATGAGGTTTTGATCACTTCTTATGTGGGTGGCACACGCTTCGCCGAGCATGCCCAGCTCGAGGAACGCAGCCTGCTCGGGCAGGTGCACCAGGAGCTCTGCCAAACCTACCAGATCAAGGCGCTGGCCCCTGTATATCAGCACATGCACCTGTGGCGTCACGCCCTGCCCCAATTTGACCTTTACATCGAGGATGCCCACCACCTGGCGGAGGTGCTCGAGCAGGATGGTCTGTTCATTTCTGCCAACTGGTCTGCCGGCGTTTCGGTGCCCGATTGCGTGCGCGAAGCCAAAGCCATTGCCTCCAAAATTAATACACGCGCTGCTTCCCGCTCAATAGCCTAATAACTATATTTGCGGTATGAATGACTCGCTGGTGATCATACCAACCTACAACGAAAAGGAAAACATTGAGGCTATTGTCAGGAAGGTGATGTCACTCCCCTACCCTTTTGATCTGCTGATCGTGGACGATAGCTCCCCTGACGGCACGGCGGATATTGTTCGTAGCTTACAGCAGGAATTTCCGGATCGCCTGCACCTCGAGTCACGCACCGGCAAGTTGGGTTTGGGTACGGCTTACATTCATGGTTTTAAATATGCATTGCGTCAGGGTTACGAGTACATTTTTGAGATGGACGCCGACTTTTCGCACAACCCCGATGACCTGGTGCGCCTCTACCAGGCCTGCGCCGAAGAAGGGCACGACATGTCGATCGGCAGCCGCTACGTGCAGGGTGTAAACGTGGTGAACTGGCCTATGAGCCGGGTGCTGATGTCCTGGTTTGCCAGCCTGTATGTGCGCCTGATCACAGGTATGCCCATTGCCGACACCACCGCAGGTTTTGTGTGCTATCGTCGCAAAGTGCTCAAGACCATTCAGCTCAACAAGATTCGTTTTGTGGGTTATGCCTTCCAGATTGAGATGAAATTTCTCACCTTTAAGTATGGCTTCAAGATCAAGGAGGTGCCTATCATTTTCACTGACCGCACCAAAGGTCAGTCCAAGATGTCGAAAGGTATATTTAAGGAAGCCGTGCTGGGGGTGATCCGCATGAAGGTGAACAGTTTTTTCCGTCATTTTGACCGCTACTAGCTATCTGCTATACCTGACACGCTTCAATCTTTTTTCAAAATATATTCTCACCACAAAGCTGCATATCCCGCGCTAAATCGACTAACTTTACGGATTAGGTATAGCTCCAATTAGAGAAAGAAAGTCTATACCTGTCAAGTTTTGTTAGCCTATGGATACCATACTTTTTTGGGTCATATTCAACGTTTTCATCCTGCTGTTGCTGGGCCTCGACCTGTTTGTGTTTCACCGGAAGGAGCACGAAGTCAAGATAAAAGAGGCCTTGCTGTGGAGCGCCTTTTGGGTGGCACTGTCGCTAATCTTCAATGCAGTGATCTACTACTGGAAAGGGCCCGCCCCCGCCCTGGAGTTTTTGACAGCCTACCTGATTGAAAAGTCGCTGAGCGTCGACAACCTCTTTGTGTTTATCCTGATTTTCAACTTCTTCAAAGTGCCGCTCCAGTACCAGCACAAGATCCTGTTCTGGGGCATCATAGGCGCTTTGGTGCTACGTGGTATTTTCATCCTGGTAGGTGTGGCGCTTATTGCCAAGTTCCACTTCATCATTTACATACTAGGCGCTTTCCTGGTCTATACCGGTGCCAAAATGGCTCTTACGAAAGATGATGACGAACTGCACCCCGAGCAGAATCCGTTTATTGTTTGGATCAGCCAGAAGCTGCGATTCACAAAAACAGCCGTGGGCGGTAAGTTCTTCACCAGGATTGACGGCAAGCTCTACGCCACGCCGCTCTTCCTGGTCCTGATCATGGTGGAGAGTACCGATGTGGTGTTCGCAGCCGATTCTATACCTGCCATCCTGGCTATTTCAAAGGATCCGTTCATCGTCTATACCTCCAATGTGTTTGCGCTACTGGGCCTGCGGGCGCTTTACTTCGCCCTGGCCGGCATCATGCAGTTGTTCCATTACCTGCACTATGGCCTGTCGCTGATCCTGGTTTTCATTGGTGCTAAGCTGCTGCTAAGCGATATTTACCATCTGGATATGCGCTATGCTTTACTCGTCGTAGGCACTATTCTGACAGTTTCCATTGTTGCTTCACTCCTCTTCCCCAAGAAGGATAATAAGCTGCCTCCGCCGCCCGATGTAACCATACCTTAAAGCAGGCTCTGGAAAATTTTTAACTAAAATTGTTCACCTATATTTGCTTTTATCGATTTTAATACTTTCAATTGCAGTATAATTAAGAAAAAAATGATTTTCGCTAACGCCTCTATTTTTACAAATTCTAAGCTGGTGCCTCAAACGGGGCTCCCTGGTAGAACTTTGTGCGTTAGGTAAAACATCAACATACACAGGTACCACAGGAGCCCCGCCACAAGCGGGGCTTTTTTGTTTTAAGGCATATTCTAAATTACATATACCCATGAGTACAGCAGCACACAGCAGCATGAAATTAGCAGGACAGCAGAGCCAGTTGGTAAGCAGCAAGCGCCCTATGGTGATCGCAGGTCCGTGCAGCGCTGAGAGTGAAGAGCAAATGTTGCAAACCGCCCTTGGCCTGAAAAAGGTAAAAGGAGTATCGGTATTCAGAGCGGGCATCTGGAAACCGCGCACCCGCCCGGGCAGCTTCAATGGAGTAGGCACTATTGGGCTGGAGTGGCTTCACACCGTGAAACAGGAAACCGGTTTGCGCACCGCCTGCGAAGTAGCCAATGCCAACCAGGCACAGCAAGCCCTGCAACACAATGTTGACATCCTGCTAATTGGCGCCCATACCACCGTAAACCCCTTCCTGGTGCAGGAGATCGCTGACGCCCTGAAGGGTGTGCAGGTGGCTGTACTTGTAAAGAACCCCGTAAACCCGGACCTGCCCTTGTGGCTGGGTGCTTTGGAGCGTTTGCATAACAGTGGCTTATCGGAGCTTGGTGCCATGCACCGGGGCTTCTCTACCCTGGACAGCGCCCCTTACCGCAACCACCCGAAATGGGAACACGCTCTGGAGCTGCGCCAGCAGGTGCCTGCCCTGGCCATGTACTGCGATGCCAGTCATATCGCGGGTCGTCGTAGTTTGCTGCGCCCGGTAAGCCAACGTGCCCTTGACCTGGGCTACGATGGACTGATGGTAGAGTCGCACCACAACCCGGTCGCCGCTTTGAGCGATGCCCAACAGCAAATCATGCCACAGGAATTGCACATGTTGTTGCAGGCTTTGAAGCAACAGCAGGCTCCTGCCGAGAAGTTGAAGCAAAGTGCCCAGCTGGAAAAGTTGCGCAAAGAGATCGAGCACCTTGACGACGAGTTGTTAACTTTGCTGTCACGCCGTACGAAGGTCACAGCACAGCTTGGCGACTATAGCAAGCCCACTGAAAAGAGCGCTGAGAAACCAGACCCGGTGCGTTGGGACTTGGTGTTGGAAAACCTCTTGCACCAGGCAAGCAGCGCAGGTATAGACCAGGCTTTTGTAAAGACCATATTTCAGGAAGTACGCTCGCAGTATGCCCGTACACATCTCTATAATTATGGTTTGAGTTCGTAGTCTGAACACAGAACAAAAAAAACAGCCTGATAGCTTCTTATTCAAGATCTGTCAGGCTGTTTTTTTTGTGCTATTACTGCTGTGAAGCTTATCAGTATTTATCATTTGAAACCAGTTATTAGCTCCTTTTCATTAATCAGTAGACGATATTTCAGTGCAATTTCACACATAAAACTATAACTATAAGTCTTTTATTTGAAAATATTTTTATAATAATATTTGAATATTAAAATTAATTACGTCAATTTTACTATAAATATAAGTTGAAGCACAACTATTACTTACACCAAACCACAACCCTTAAAAGAACCAATATGAAGAGATTATCTACTATTACGATCGCGCTACTCATGCTAGCCGGAACATTTACAAGCTGTACGAAGGACCTGGATGAGGTTGGTCTGAATGCATCAGCTATTAATGCGGCTAAAAAGGAAGTGAAAACTAACAACTCTGACAGAAAGATTGACCCTGTTATAAATGTTGAGTTTTCTAAGTCCCCTGCGATTGTAGGCCAACCAGTAACTATGACTATTACAGCTGTTGCACCAGATGGTACTGAGCTACCGAAGGGCGAACTAATGTTACAGCAGCTTGTAGGAACAGATTGGGTACAGATTACAAAATCTGAAACCATTATACATACTTTTACACCTGAAGGAGTTGGCTTTATTAATTTCAACATTAAATACACTGGAGCTGGAGGTAATATAAATAACATTAATTCTTTTCGTGCTCAGCTTGAAGTAGTTTCAAATTGTGAGAACACACAGTTAATAGGTAGATTAATTGAAAATTTAACAGAAACTGGTACAGACGGGGAAAAATCTTACACTCAATATACCGTAGAGTATACCTTCAATTCTTGCATCAATATTAAGGGTGCTAAGTTACAAGGTGGGTTAACAGCCTTTACTGAGCTTGTTTCAGCTACTGATAAAAATGGCAATACAGCAGAAGTAAGAAAAACTGCTATAGGAAATAACGAAAGCAATAGCAACATTTCATGGCAGTTAGGCAACATAGCTTCCGGTTACAGCAATTCTTTCACCATCACCTTCAAGAACTTTAAAAAGAACCAGGGAGGCGAAATTACTGATGACTGGTCTGTTGAAGGCACAAATAATGATGGTGAAAAAGTTGTATTTAATACAGTCCCAATAACTGTAAACTAACCTACAAACAGAACTTTTAAAAATAACAGGCTGCCCCAAAGGCAGCCTGTTTGCTTTTTGATGGTAGCTATTTCTGCTGTCTGTCGTAATTTTACGCATTCCAATGGCACGATTCAGGTAACTCGGCTGTTAAGTGCTAAATTGCAGCTGAACAAAAGCTATACATCATGAGAACCCCAATTTCAAGACTTCGCACCATTGGTATATACGAAGGTATATCGTACCTACTACTGCTCGGCATTGCTATGCCACTGAAGTATATGGCAGGGATGCCAGAGATGGTGAAATATACTGGCTGGGCACATGGTGTGCTGTTTGTGCTGTACATGGTATCAGTATTGGAAGTTACACTCACGTACAACTGGTCTATCAAGAAAGTAGCAGCTGCGGTAATCGCATCACTCCTGCCATTCGGACCATTTATTTTAGATAAGAAACTACTCAAGGAAGAGGAAAATAGAAAAGAGAAGCCTGCTAATCAAAAGCAGGTTGCATAACAACAACCCTCAACTATTTAGCCAATAGTATCAAAAAGGGCTGCCCGCATGGGGCAGCCCTTTTTTTCTTTTCTATACGCAACGCTTAGTTCATGATCCGGATGGTCCCGGCTCCACTTCGGTTCCCCATCGGGTTGAGGTGCTTGTTGATGGAGTAGGTAAAACTCAACATAAAATAGCGCCCCAGTGAGTTGAGTGTCTCGCGCTCCACATAGTTGATGTTGGCAGTCTGGTTCACGCCCAGGTTCTCATCGAGCACGTTGAGGGCAGATAGCTTCAACTCACCACTTTTGTTTTTCAGGAACTGCTTCGATACAGACATGTTGAGCATAGGTATACGCTGGCTAAAGTCGAAGCCTGGATTATCAAACAACATGTAGTCGAAGTTGGTGTTGAAGTTAAAGAGCTTTGGCAGGTATAGGTTGGTCTCTGCCGAGTAAGTCTGGTTAAAGAACAGCTGGTCATCTCCAAACTGATATTTGGTGCGCTGCATCGTATAGTTTGCTCTCAGGTTAAAGTCAAAAAGCTCCTTCAAGCGGTATTCGTAGCGCAGGTTACCATTCAGGTTCTGTATCCGGATGTCGTTTGCCACCTCGTTCACCAGATTGATGCTCTCCTGCTGACGCACATTGGCCCCAATGTTAAAGCGACTGTTCAGCTTCTTCACTGGGAATCCAAGCGACGCAAAACCACTCACCATAGTGTTATGGCTCACGTTGACAGGCTGTGTGATTCTGATTAGGCGCTCATCATAGCTCTGGGCATTCGTAATGGCGTTGTTGGTGTAGGAGGCATTCACAAACGTAAAGAAATTAATGAGCGTACCCGGATCGAAAGTGCTGAAGTTAAGACGCCACTGGTGCATATAAGCCGGTCTCAGTTCAGGATTGCCTTCGTAGATGTTCAGCGGGTTAGCGTTGTCCACAACAGGCTGCAACTGGCGTATAGTAGGCTCCTGCACCATGGTCTCGTAGTTGAAATCGATGCGACGGTTGCCCGTGAATTCGTAGTTGAATCGTAAGGTAGGCAATACATTTTGGTACGAGTGACGGATATCGTCATCCAATCCCAGGAGCTCACCCGTCAGGTCAGTATGCTGTAGACTGGAACCAACGGTCAGGCTATACTCTCTCCTGTTCATCCGGAAGTTCATACCTGCCCGATGATATTGGTAGTTACTGGTATAGCTGTTGCTGAGCAACTCGTTATATAAGCGGAATTCACCTTCTACCACGTCATATACCTGGCGGTCTACTCTGTTGATGTTCTGGCGATAACTGTAGTTGGCCTCCAGATAGCGTCGGTTTCCGAGTGGCTCGGTATAGGCCAGGTTGGTGCTCAGGCTATGGTTCTCCGTTTCCTGCTTATTTTCCTGGTCCAGCACATTCACAAGGCCATCTGAGAAGGTGTTCACAGCCTGCAGTGTCCCATCATTACTGTTAAATGCGGTTCTGAACTCTGTGTTGGAGGAAATAGTGCGCCCTGCTTTCGGGAAACGGTGCCGGAACAGGATGCTACCGTTGGCATTCAGAGCGGAGCCATCTGAGAAAGCCGTATTGGTGCTTTGGTTCTGGAGCTGATTCTCTCCATTGTAAGTTTCTACCTCACTCCGCTGATTTGAGCTGGTTTCGTTATACCCGATGGCACCTGTCACTTTCACAGAATTAGCCGAGTCTATCTTATAGTCGACTGTGAAGTTAGCGCGGTGGTTGCTGTTGCCGTTGAGCTGGCGGCTCCGCTGATCGGTGCGTACATCCGCATTCCGCAGAAACTCCAGGCGCTCCAGGTCACGGGCTATGGTGTGATTGAGCTTGTTGAAGAAGTAACTGCCATTGGCCTCTGCCTTCTTGCTTAGCTGGTTGTTAAAGTTCAGACCGGCAGCATAGCTGTCCATCAGACCATTGGTGCGACCTCCAAAATTCAGCGGCACCCCGGAGCTGTTATCGGATGAGATGGTTATGCGAGCACCTCCACCACCAGCCATCTGCTGCATGCCTCCACTAAAGGTCATATACTCATCAAAGCCAAAGCCTTGTGCGTTCACGTTATTGGCCATACCCAGGAAAGACAGCTGCTTTCCATTGCTGAACCGGTTGAGACTCGCCTTGGCCTGGTAACGGTCATCGGTACCTATACCTGCCATGGCGTTGCCAAAAGCACTGTTGCGCTTCTCTTCTTTCAGCTGCAGGTTAATGGTTTTCTCGCGCTGTCCGTCGTCAATACCTGTGAACATGGCCTGGTCTGATTTCTTGTCGAAGACCTGTACCTTGTCGATGGCATCGGCGGGAAGATTACGGGTGGCCAGCTTCGGATCACGGCCAAAATATTCTTTCCCATCCACTGTCACACGCTGCACCTTCTCACCCTTCACTGAGATGGAGCCATCTGTTTCCACATCCACACCGGGCAGCTTTTTAAGCAGGTCTTCAGCTACAGCGTTGGGCTGCATTTTAAAGGAACCGGCATTGTATTCAATGGTATCTTTTTTGAATACCACCGGGCTTTTCTCTCCCTGCACCATCACCTCTTTCAGTTCATTCGAAAGCGGTCGCATAGTGAGTTTGCCCAGGTCCAGTACATTTCCTCCTTCCGGAAACTGAAGCTGCTTAAAGTAAGGCGAGTAACCCAGGAAAGTCGTTTTGAGGAGCAGGTCGCCTTTGTTTACATTTTTGATCTCGAACTCACCCTGCGGATTGGTTGCGGCAAAACTTACCAATGAGGAGTCCTTTGCCTGCAGGATCAGCACGGTGGCACCCGGTAAACCGGCCTGCTTTTCGTCCTGCACCTGCCCTCTCAAGGTATAGCGCTGGGCCACCGCCTCGTGCGTCAGACAAAGAAAAACGATAAGTGAGAGAAGTATAGATTTTTTCATAGCCGTATGCTTAGCGCTCCCCTTCTAGCGGATGATTACGTTACGGCCACCGTTCTGGCGCATGCGCTCCATCTGCTCGTCTACCATCGCCTGGTACTCCTGCTGGCTAACTTTCTGGCCTTTGCTCGGGCGCGACATCTCTCCTTTTTTAAGTGGACGCTGTTCTACTTTGATTGCCTTAATCACACGCTCCCCATTGTTGATATCGACAGCCAGCACCGCGCCCGGTAGAGTGTTATAAGACTCAGGACCAAGTGCGGGTCTGAGCTTGTCCGTATACCAGGCCACAACTGCTAGCTTCTTGGCTTCATCTTCATAGTAAGCCTGCTTGCAGGTATAGCCCTGAATTTCTTTAGTCTCTGTTCCAAATTTCCATGGGCTGATGCGAATCGAATCTTCAATGATGTACTTTTTGCCCATGAACTCGGTCAGTAACACTTTCTGTGTCGTGGCCTGATCGTAATAGCTTTCGTTGAGCGGTACCCGCATGTTAATGCGCATGCCACCGCCACTTGCCGTGAACTGGTCCTCGTCTTCTTCCAGTGCCTTGTAAAGCGACTCCTGGGCATTATAAAAGAGTTGCTGCTTGGTGGTGCGGTACTCTGGTATCATGCTTTTCATAGCCTCCTGCTCAGGGCCGAGCCTGCGGTGCATGTTCATGGTGTTTTCGTAAGTAATCACACCCTCCTGGGCGTATACAAACTGCGCCAGTATCACCAGCGCCATAGTTAACAAACCTGAGACAAACTCTTTCATATGCTTTCTTTTTTATGCTAAAAGTACAGCAATATGAAGCAGCTTAGTGTTAAGGTCTGTTAATGAAAGGTTAATCAAATGTTAAAGTTTGCAGAGAAACAGAAAGGAATTGAGACTGGATCAGTGAATTATTCGCCACTTATATCGAACCCGGCACGGCGGGCGATAGATTGGGCAATCACGCTGGAGGCCAATAGCTGCAGAGCGTGGTAGATCATGATCGGCAAGAGCATCAGGCCTACCATGTCGGCATCCGGGAACAGTACTTTCGCCATCACCGTGCCGTGCACCAGCGACTTTTTGGAGCCACAGAAGATAGCTGTGATGCGGTCAGCAGGGCTGAAGCCCATCAGGCGACTGATCATATGTACAATGCCATACACCAGAAAGAACAGGCCGATCATAGCTAACCCGAGCAGCAGCAGGTTACCAAGGCTGTAGCCACTGAACATGTCACGGGCGAAGGACTCGCAGAAAGAGGTATAGACGATCAGCAGAATGATCACCTGATCCGAGAGACGAAGCTGTTTGCGGTTGCGCTCCGCAAAGCCGCCCCAATAACGGTGCAGCACCACACCCAGCGCAACAGGTACCAGCACCTGTAGCACCAGTTTGCCCATCACCTGCCCCATATCGAAGTCGCCGGAACCGGCCGTCAGGTATAGCCCCATCCAAAGCGGGGTGATAAATACGCCCACCAGACTCGAAATGCTGGCATTGAAAATAGCGGCCGGTATGTTGCCTCCCGCTATTGAAACCATGACCACCGATGAGGACACCGTGGAAGGCAGCGCCGCCAGATAAAAGGTACCCAGCCAGAGCAGCTCGTACGAAGTGCCTTCAAAAAAGCCGTGCAAGGGGATGATCAGCAGCGGAAAAAGCAAAAAGGTGGAAGCCTGCACCACCAGATGCAAGCGCCAACTGCCTAAGCCAGCCCGAAGCTTCTCGGGACTCAGACGCAGTCCGTAAAAAAAGAAGATGACAGAAACACCTATACCAGCGACATCACTTAGGGAGACAGGCTCCCTGTCTATACCCCCTTCCGGCCAAAGCCAGGCCAGCACGATCATGCCAATCAGTGCCAGCAGAAACCAGTCAAAACCGGCCCGCACCAACAGCTCCTGCACACTGCGCACACCAAACTTTGGCTTCATCGCTTTGGGATTAGGATCGTCAGGCAGGGGAGTCTGGGGTATGCTCACAGGTATGGTATGTTCAGATGAAAGTAAAAATCAGGTATAGCTGGCTCCAAAACAAAACAACGGCCGGCGCAATTACAAGCGCCGGCCGTTGTTTTAGGTATAATCAGGACTTAAAAGCCCAGCATATCAATGGTTTCCAGTTCAAACTCGGTGGTATCTTCGTAGTCTGCGTCGGGTGCCGTCACGATTAGATCGCGTGCACGGCCATAGAGCCGCACATTAGGCTGCAGGTTTTCGTACTCTTCCTGCGATATAAGCCCACGCCTGGCCATTATGCCCCCGATGAGTCGATAGTATCCCGACTTCCAACTGCGGAGGTTACCGTAGCTGTCAAAGGAAGACCTGTAGCGCTTTGGACTTGGAATGATGCTGGTCAGGAAGATCGACTCCGCCAGGTTAAGCTCCGAAGGCTGCTTACCGAAGTAGAATCTCGAAGCGTCCTTGGCACCGTATACGTCCGGCCCCCATTCGATGATGTTCAGGTATATCTCAAACATCCTGTTCTTCGACACGATCTCCAGGTTTTCGATCAACCACACAATGATGGCTTCTTCCACCTTGCGGGACACCGTTTTCTTGCGCGTCAGGAACACGTTCTTCACCAGCTGCATCGAGATGGTACTACCACCCCGCACGAATTCCCTGTTCTTGATATTGGTCGCAATTGCCTGCCGGAAAGCCTCTTCATGAAAGCCTTTGTGGCTGTAGAAACCAGCATCTTCGGCTGTGAGTACAGCATTGCGCAGGTAGGGCGAAATCTGCCCAATCGGTGCGTAGAAAGGGTTGGACGGCCCCACCATGAAGGTACGGATCGGTTTTCCGTACTCGTACATGGTGTGCATAAACGGACCTTTCAGCTTGTCCAGGTTGGCTTTGCCCCACTTCACTACCCTAAAATCCTCCGACGCATCCAGATCTGAATCAAACACGACACGCTCTACACTGTCCAGGTTGACGTGAAAGTTCATTTTGTACTGCAGCTTCCCCTCGGCCTGTATACCTTCCAGCGTTTCGAAAAGGCCATTAGGCAAAGATTCGAAGAAATCATTAGCAGGGAGAGCCTCGGTGCGCACTTTCAGAGCGATGATCTTCGAGTCGGCGTTGTTGTAAGAGGCGTATACATTGGCGCGAGCCTTGTTCACGCGCACTTCCGTCAGGCTATCCACTTCAAAGAGGTTCTGCCCCAAGCTCACCACATAGTCAACGGCTCCCTCCCTTAGGTAAATATTCTCATCTGCCAGTTTCTCGTGGTTGAGCATCAGGTTATTCACCATCGCCCGGCCTTTTACAGTAAGCCTATCACGGCGGTAGCGCTTCTCATTGAGGCCCAGGTGCAGCGTATCAAAAGCCACAACACCGTTAAATTTCTCTTTTACATAAGGCAGTCTGATGCCGGACGTATCAGCGGTGTACAGACTGGCCATGATGTTATAGTCACGCGGATCAATTGTGCCTTTCACTATCAGGTTGTTGATAAGAGAGTCGGTACGGATTGACATGTGAGAAGCGATGTTGCCGTCCTCTATGGTAAGAAAAGGCATTTTCACGTCGATGACCCGATTCGGAGAGGTATAGGACACGTTCAGGTTGCTGAAGTCCACCTGGTCGGGAACGTTATCAAAAGCTGTTTCGAGCACACGGTTGAGCAGTTCGCCATAGTTGCGGTCAGTCTTGGCAGTAGTGTCAACAGGCTGTGCATCGTCTTTCTTAAACAGAAAAGCGAAGTTGTTGCGGTCCCCGTCCTTCACGGCAGTAAGATAACCGTTGGCTACATCAAGGCTGCGCAGCACAATGCGTCCCTTAAAAAGAGAGCGAAAACCAACGGTAGCGTGCACGCTGTCGGTTCTGAAAAGCTGGGGCTGCCCATGCGGCACTAAGGTTATATCACTGAGTATGACAGAGGTAAGGCCGTTGAACTCTGCTTTACCGATGTTAAAATCAACGGGATAACGGTTCTCCACTTTCTCTACCACACGGTTTACGGTATAGCTCAACAGCCTACCCCTAAACACCAAAAGGGCAATCAGTATAATCAGGAAGAAGCCCAAAAAAGAGCCTGCTCCTATTAAAATTCTTTTTTTCAATCGCTGGTTCAAAATATCAAGATGCGAATTACGCTAATAAGATTTAGTATCAAAATATAGTACTGATATAATATAACACTTCCTCACGCATACGTAATACCGTATGGTATATGTTATCTACCCCGCATACGACCCAAGTCGGATTTGGATATAACTTCCGGCACTAACTGGCTGCTTCAACTGCAAGAAAGATACCAATTGTTTCATTAACAGTTATTTACACCAAACTAACAGGCAAATTCACCGTTCCGTTCTTTTTTATATACCATAGCAGTACAATCGACCCCAGGCCACCTATACCTGCTAAATAGGCTTCTGCTTATTTGGCGTGCATTGGCATTACTGCTTATCTTTGACAGACGAAACATTCTCATTTCCATGAATCTGACATCACTCACGGCCATATCACCGGTGGATGGCCGCTACCGCCGCAATACTTCAGAGCTAGCTGCTTATTTTTCTGAGTTCGGACTAATCCGCTACCGCGTGCTGGTAGAGGTAGAGTATTTCATAGCCCTATGCGAACTGCCACTGCCACAGCTGGAAGGCGTGCCTTCCTACCAATTTGCTGAACTGCGGGCCATTTACGAGCAGTTCTCAGAGGCCGATGCCCTGCGCATCAAGGAAACGGAAAAGACCACCAACCATGATGTGAAGGCGGTAGAGTATTTTATAAAAGAGAAATTTGACACCCTCGGCCTCAGCCAGTACAAGGAGTTCATTCACTTTGGCCTGACCTCGCAGGACGTGAACAATACGGCTATACCGCTCTCCCTGCGCGAAGCAGATGAAAAGGTGCTTATACCACTGTACCAGCAGCTGCACCAGACACTGGTAGAACTGGCGCAATCCTGGAAAGACATCCCGATGCTGGCCCATACCCATGGACAACCTGCCTCTCCTACCCGACTGGGCAAAGAGATCATGGTGTTTGCTGAGCGGCTTGAAGCCCAGCTGGAGCAGGTGCGCCAGGTGCCTTTCTCAGCTAAGTTTGGTGGCGCGACCGGCAACTTCAATGCCCACCATGTGGCCTACCCGGATGTGAACTGGCCTGAATTCGGCAACCGCTTTGTGCAGGAAGCCCTGGGCCTGCGCCGCAGCCAGTACACCACCCAGATCGAGCACTACGACAACCTGGCCGCTTACTTCGACGGCATCAAGCGCCTCAACACCATCCTGATCGACTTTTCGCGCGATGTATGGCAGTATGTGTCGATGGGCTATTTCAAGCAGAAGATCAAAGCCGGCGAAGTAGGCTCTTCGGCCATGCCGCACAAGGTTAACCCGATCGATTTCGAAAACGCAGAGGGCAACTTAGGTATAGCCAACGCTGTGCTGGAGCATCTGTCAGCCAAGTTGCCGATCTCCCGCCTGCAGCGCGACCTCACAGACTCTACTGTACTACGCAATGTCGGAGTTCCGCTGGCCCATGCTCTGATCGCCCTGAAATCGCTGGAGCGTGGTATAGGAAAACTGGAGCTGAACGAAGCTGCCCTGCGCCATCACCTGGAAGAGAACTGGGCTGTTGTAGCAGAAGGTATACAGACCGTGCTGCGCCGCGAAGGCTATCCGCAGCCATATGAAGCGCTGAAAGACCTGACCCGCAAAAACGAGAAGATCACTGAGCAGACCATCGCCAACTTCATCGACACCCTGCAGGTGAGTGATACCATTAAGGCTGAACTGAAAAAGATAAGTCCTTATACCTATACCGGCGTGCAACTGCTGTAAGGTATAGCCTCTGACACAAAAAAGCCCCTGCCGGTTTGTACTGGCAGGGGCTTTTTCTATACCTGTGCTATTTGATTACTGCCCTTGCGCAACCGGGCCGTTCACCCTGATCTGCAGCAGTTCGTAGCCGGTCTCTCCTGCAGCTGTCAGACCCTGCACCACCACCAGGTAAGTACCCGGCTGATCGGAGGTATAGAAACTCACCTGCTCTCCTTTTCCAGGCTGCAGCCTGATCTCGGGAGACCAGTGCAGGAGATTTCTGAAGTCGGCCAGTCGGCTGCGCTTCTGCTCGGGTGTGTCGTAGGCCGGTGCATAGAACTCACGCTTCTGCTGTAGTCCCTCGTATGCCTGCATCAGGGCACGCGGATCCAGGTCAAAGCCGGCCAGATCACCCGTATAAGTTTGGTAACTCACCAAGCCCTCGTAAGCCAGCGGACCGTGGAAGAAACGGCTGGCAATCACATCCAGCTGCTTGACCTTCAGCGGATCAAAAGCCATGATCTTGTCAATGCTGAATACCGGTACACCATCCAGAAGCACCATCGGGTTTTGGCGGAAAATAGACTTGTAAGGGCGGTTCAGAACCATGAAGTGGAAACTACGGCCCCTGATGCGCACCTGTACTCCCTGCACATACTCCCGCATCACTTCCTCCATCACTTTAAAGCGCTTGTAGTCATCGAGCAGGTAACGCTCCGATGGCTGGCCATAAAAAGCGGTGCTGTCTATACCTGGCGTGTGGAATCTATTGCGATAAGCCCCATGGTAGGCATGCTCGACCTGCACCTGCATGTGGCGCGCTCTGATGTCCCCTTCTCTTGACTCAGCAAGCTGAAGCGCAGATGACGTCCTGGAGGTATAGCGTGAAGAGAAAGGACTGAACAACTCAAAGTGATAGGTACTGTCCTTTGTGAAATCAGTTTGCAGCACGACATCCTTATTGCCATAGAAGTCCTTCAGCTCAAACATCAGCCTGCCATCGGCGTTGCTACTGGCGTTATAAAAGCGAATCGGGTTGCCCGGTGACGCCAGGTAAGTCATAATGCCCGGAGCAGCCTGTCCCGAGCTCATATGCGTTACTTTCCCAAAGAGCAGATGGCCATGGTTTTCAGGCAAAAAGGAATGCTTAGCCGGTTCTTTCTCCAGTATTTCATTCCATGTAAAGCGGCTCCAGCCATGGGTTAGCATCAGGTTATCTACACCCAACCGGTCTGCCTGCCCCTCTTTGGAGAAGTAATAGCCAGGGTTCTCGATGGATCCTTTCAGATCTGACTCCAGCCAGATGTAGCTGGCAATGTGCGCCTGCGGCTGCATTTGCAGCGAGTCCAGCTTGTACACCGCCATCGACAAATTTGCCGGGGCCTGCGAAGAAGCCTGCAGCTCCAGGCTGACCTTATCGCGCAGACTGTATTGCGACTGTGACGCAGCAACCTGCAAGGCTAGTTCTTTTGAAGGGTTCTTGAAGTACAGGCGCTCACTTACCGGCTGACCAGCTGTGTTGAATACAGTGAAGTGCGTAATGCCATCTGCCAGATCAGCTTTATTTATCCTGAACACAAACTTGCCGTTTTGCAGCAACGACCTTTCTGAGCTGACCACCTGCTGACGGGTGTGGCCCAACAGGTATACATGTTCATCTGGTTTGCCTACCGAATGCACCGCAATGTGCACATAGTTAGCAGTGGTGTCTGCCAGTTGTAAGGTATAGCCACGCTCGTGTACCTGCGGCAAGGCCTGTTCCAGCGTACTTCCATCAGGCAGCTGGAGTTTGGCAGTGTAGCGCTTGCCCTGCTCAGGCGTAAACGTGAAACGGCCCATGCCAAACTTGTGTGGCGTAAACGTTGCTACTTCATTTCCGTCCTGGTCGTAAACCTGGCCAACCAGCGCAGTTCCTTTGCCGCTCTGACTTTCTGTTACTTTAAAGGCAACCTGGCTCGCCACACCTGCCAGCAAGCTCCCGCCTTCCGGGAATAACTGCAAGGTATAGCCCTTTGCTTTTGGCACCTTCTGCTTCGGCAGCTGCTCAAAGGTGTTGATAATCGTTACCTGCTGCTGAAAGTAGAACTCAGGATCGAAGTTTTTCATCCAGCTGGTATAGGCCCGCACTGTGTAGTTGCCAGATTTCAGCGTGGTGGGCAGTTGCAAATAGCCACTGCCAGCCCCATCCTTCATGGCTATCTTGGCTTGCAGGGCAGGCTTCTGGTCCGCATCCAGCAACTCCACATACGTCACCTTGCTCATATCTAGGGGGCGGTGCAGGCTTCCGTCTACATTGTATACCTTAAACCATATTTCATCGCCACAAGCATACACGGGTCTGTCGATGTGCAGGTATAGCTTCTCTTGCAGCGATGCCTGCCGATGCTTATGCAGACTGCTGACGGCCTCGTTAGCCTGGCCAGACTGGGCGCTTACATTTCCTATACCTGCTATACCTAAGGCGAAGCAAAGAAAAGTGCTCAAACCATATCGCTTTTTGCCAGAATAGCGGTGTTTAGGCTGGGGGTTGTTCATTGTCTCGGGCATTTTATTATGGTGTGGCATCTATTCCCAAAAGGCAGGTTTAACATTAGTGCCCTGCAGGGTGCAGTCTACACAGGGGCGCGTGGCATAGGTATAGCCAATCGGTTCTGCAGCCTCATCATAAATCTCATCGATAGGCACCAGATAGCCCTCCTCAAATCGCTCCTGCACCATGCCTGAAGCGATCATCACTGAACCAAACTCACAAGTTGGATAGTAGAGGCGCCAATCGCGTGGGAGGTCACGGCTGTCTATAAAGATCCGCTTGGTTTCCATAGTAGTGGCCGACATATAGCCAATTACTGTCTCGTCAGGATCTGACAAACTGCGGATGTTGCTGGTAAGCTGAGACGGCAGCGGATCGAAGAGCGTACCGATGCTCTCGGTATTCTTCTTAAGTAACTCCAGGTACTCAAACGCCTCCCGGGTCAGCGCATACTGCTTTACTAGTATACTGTTCTTCATACTAACTTTCTCAGAGTTATAAGGTATAGAAAGCAACATGTAGTCGCTAATTCTATCTTCATTTAACTTTACCGACGAACTTACTTCGATCGTAGTTGAGTTATCTGATTTCCAGCAAACATAAATAGGCTCATCGCTTGGTGTCCGCTGTCGTACCTGCCCGTTCTCATACTTGAGTGCAGAGAAGAATGCGGCTCTAAATTGCCAGGTCTGATCGTACTCCCACTTGTAGTAATGTGTGTTATTGTTGGCATCGTACGTGTTCACGTATACCTTCACCTCACCATCTACCGCTTTCCAATACACATTATCGATGGCTGGTGTGGCTTTCACCTCCACATAATCCGAAGCATATTCTTTTCCGTTCTTCGTACGGATGTATAGTCTGTATTTCTTCTCGGTACTCAACTGCAGGTTAGGGTGCATGTAAGTACCATAACCAGTTTCATGCAGGCCGTAGCGCTCGCCGCTCTCTGACTCTACCACAACAGTGGCGCTTTCCTCTGCAGGTGGAGCTTCTGTATCATTGAGGTTTTGGCTTCGCAACAGTTGTATGCTGGTGCGCCCGTTTGCGTTCAGGAAGCCATTGACCACCAGAAAGCTGCTAGGCGACTCCAGTACTTCAGGAAAATATGGTTCTACGCAACCGCTCACCAGGAGCATCACAAGCCAGACAATTGGGTTTTTCCAGTTCCGGATCTTCATGGCAATTAAAACTTAAAATTATAGGTGATAGTAGGAATTGGATGCCCAAAGATGGACATTTTGTACCCTCTGATCTGTCCTTTCTGTGATTTGAAATAAACGGAGTAAGGGTTCTTGCGACCTGTCAGGTTATACACGGCCACGGTCCAGGAGCTGTGCGCCAGCTTCGCAATTTTGTGGTTGCCCTCTATGTTCAGAGCCAGGTCTACGCGGTAGTAGTCAGGAACACGGTACTGGTTGCGGTCTGAGTATAGGATGCGGTGTGAAGCTCCATCGTAGTATTTTCCCAGCGGCAGCGTAATAGGGCGGCCTGTGCTGTAGGTAAAGTTAAGCGACGTGCTGAAACGCTGACTGAAGCGGTAGTTGCTGATCATGGTCAGGTCATGCGGCTTGTCAAAGTTACTCGCATACCACTCTCCTCTGTTGATCACTTCTGACACAGCCGGATCATCCAGGCGAACCATGGTGCGGGAATAGGTATAGCTTACCCAGCCGTTGAGTTTACCTGTCGCTTTCTTGAGCATCAGTTCCACACCATAAGCCTTGCCCTCGGCATTGGCTACATCCGTTTCGATGTGGTGATTCATGATGATGCTGGCGCCGCTTCTGTAATCCAGGAAGTCCTGCATCCACTTGTAGTAAGCCTCCGCTGAAAACTCGATGGTATTGGCGCGCAGGTTGCGGTAGTAGCCAATCGCCACCTGATCGCCTACCTGCGGCTTGATGTTGCTGTCGCTCAGCTTCCAGGTATCGGTTGGGGCCATGGTCGCCGTGTTAGAAAGCATGTGCACGTACTGGCGCAGTCTGTTGAAGCTTACTTTCACCGACGAGTTGTCTGACAGCACATAGCGGGCCGAAAGCCTGAACTCAGGTCCGTGGTAGGTCGCGATCGATTTTCCACTGCCATAAGAAACCGTGTCGACGATCGTGTTCAGCGTCTTTGGCATACCTGGCGCATACTGCAGCACGTCTCTCTCCCCGAGGGCCGTGAAGAATGAGTAGCGCAAACCAGCCGATACAGAAAGACGCTGGTTGATGTCATAGCGGTCAGACAGGTATAGCGCACTTTCAATAGCCTTCTCCTGCTGCAACTTGTCTGCTTTGATCAGCGACTCTCCATGGTTTGGCACCAGGCTACCCGGGTTCACCTCGTAGCGAATGGCACTCGCACCAAAGTCGAGGGTATGCCTGGAGTCAGGGAAGTAGTTGAAGTCTACCTGCATACCTGTCTGGCTGATGCCAAAATCCATTATAGCAGCGTTAGCGGCATTCTGCTCGTTTGAAATATCGTAGCCGTAGTGGCTGTATGTTCCCGTCACAACACTGTAAAGCTTGTTATGGAAGTTGTGCTTCCACTTGAGGCTGGCGTTCTGGTTCTGGAAACGGTACAATGTGTCGGCTGCCAGTTTGAAGCGGTCCTTGCTCATGTACCCGGTCAGGTATAGGCTGTTCTTCTCGTTGATCTCGTGGCTGATGTGCGTATTGACGTCATAGAACGAAGCCTCGCTGTTACTGAACGACTTATTCGGTATCTTCTTGAGCAGCCAGTCAGAGTAGGTAGAGCGCCCTCCTACCAGGATCGAGGTTTTATCTTTAATGATCGGTCCCTCCAGTATCAGGCGGCTTGTCAACAGACCGATACCACCTGTTCCGCTAAACTGCTTCTTGTTACCCTCTCTGGAGGTCACCTCCAGTACCGAGGACAGACGTCCACCATAGCGGGCTGGTACGGCACTTTTGTATAGTTCCACCGACTTGATCACGTCCGGGTTGAAGGCAGAGAAGAAACCAAACAGGTGGGATGGGTTATAAATCGTAGCATCGTTGAGCAGGATCAGGTTCTGATCGGTGGAACCACCGCGTACATTCATACCCGTAGCACCCTCGCCCACTGATTTCACGCCGGGCAACGTCAGCACCACCCGCAGGATATCTGTTTCACCAAAAGCCGTCGGGACTTGCTTGATTGTTCGGATATCAAGGCGTTCCATACCCATCTGCAGGCCCGTAACATTGCGGTCTTTTTCGGCTTCCACCAGTACTTCTTTCAGAGAACGGATATCTTCTTCTACTTCAATATTCAGCTTGCCATCACTGTGCAGTATGACCTGACGCTTGGTGTTCTTTAACCCTACTGCGCGTATGTTCAGCTCATGACGGCCCACCGGGAGCGAAAGCGAGTAGTAGCCATACTGATCGGATGCGGTGCCAATGGACGGAGATTCAATATAGATATGGGCACCAATGATCGGCTCGCCTGTGTTGGCATCGCGCAGAGTTCCGGCCAGGTTTGCTTTACCTGTCTTGCTTCCATTAGGCGTGCCTATCTCATATAGCTTGATTTCTGACTGTATACTCTTCTTGTTATCCTGCTGCTGCGGCAGGTAGGCTGGCGTGGCCAGTTGGGTGCTCCGTTTTGCCTCTTCTTCGTCCTTGAAGAAATTGGAAGGCAGGCTCGTCATGATCGGATTTTGCCGCGTGATGAAAACCTGCCGCTGTTCCGTGATGGCAAATTTGTAATCCGTGTCTTTCAGAATTTGAGCGAGCACCAGATTAAGCGGTTCACCCTCCACCTCCAGGTTTACCACCAGGCTATCAGCCACTGCCTGCTCGTAGTAAAACTTGTAGGGTAACCGGGTCTCCAGCCGCTGTACAAAGTCCTGAAACGTCATGTTGCGGAATGATCCGCTGATGAGCGGAGACTCATTCCGCTGTTGGGCATGCACCGGCACCGTCGTGGTAATACAGCACAACAATACCAGCAAAAGTGCTCTGTAGAAATGGGTCATAAGAAAGGGTGAAAGCTTAAACAGATTTTTAGATAGCTCGGGAATACGCCACTTTATCGTTTGAGCGAATCGTAGTGCTCCGCAGTTTTCACAATAGCATATTCCCGCTCTTTACGGAAGCGAAGTTTATTGGCGCTGGCATACTTATTCAGCGGCTTTTTCTGGTCTTGCAGCACACGCATTACAGAGCGTTTATTACTGACCGAATGGTATACGCCATCCTTCACCAGGTAGAATTTACTGGCATCCCTGTATTCACCCTCCATACCGTTTGTGCTAGCCCGCTCAAACAGGGTCTTTTCGCGCTTCATCAACACCTGCACCTCTCCGCTGTAAAGCAGATCATAAAAACCTGGGCGAATTACAGAACTGGTCGTGGTGTCCGGCTGCAACTTCACAAAGGTATGCCCGTGCAGTTTAAAGGCTTCCACCCGGCTTTTTACAAGCCGTTGAGGCTGCCCGCTTCCATGGTTGACAATCAGGAGCTCATCCTGGACCAGGTCGTACAGCATCGGCACATCCTCAAACCAGGCACCATCATACTTCACAGTTCCGTTCTGGTAAATCTTGTCCAGATAGAACTGGTGCCCTTCTACGTAGGTCTTGACAGACACATGATACTCCGGGCCATTGTATAAGTGGGCGTGCACACCAACTGCAATGCGGTACTGCTGCAGCGCATTCGAAACTGCATTGTCTACAAAGCTGCTGTCAGCCTGGGCAATGGCAGCAAAGGGCAGAAAGGGCATTAAAAAGATGAGGACTAGGTAAGCAAGGCTTTTGCGCATATCAAAGGTTACTTTATAACTTAAATTAACATTAATTATAAAGTATGTTTAATGTTATGACAAGCTTATCAATAAATTATTTCAAAAAATATTACAGTATATCATAACACAGTTGAGCAAAACCATCACCCTGAAATATAACTTAAACCTTACCCAACTCAGTCTTATTTTGAAACACCAAAAGTCCTTAGTCGAAGACGGTTCAATGATTCTTAGCACATGTTCGTTAAGTTGGCCTAAATCATTCTGCCTCAGAGTAGGTATAGTATTACAGGCTTTGACACAGGCAATTAACTAATTTGCATTAATTTCATTTAGCCAAAACCAAAGATATGTAGTCCTCAGGTTAGCATATTTTTTATTGATACAGCACAGGCAATAAAGCTATACCTTATCTGCCAACTCATACACTGCTTTCACGAACTGACTCCAATTGAAGCGCAACTTATAGGTTTTGATCTGCTGCGCGTATACCTGCGCTCTGCCTGAGGTATAAAAATCAAGAATAGCAGCTGCGATCTCTTCTGGTTGTGGCGCTACTACATAGCCCACCTCTCCATGGGGCACCAACTCTGACAGGCCACCTACATTTGTCACCACCATCGGCTTATCAAAATGGTAAGCAACCTGTGTTACGCCGCTTTGGGTAGCATGCTTATAAGGCTGCACCACCAGATCGGCAGCGCAGAAGTAATGGCGGACTTCGGCATTCGGGATAAAGTCTGTCCGCAGCACCAGCCGGTCCTGCAGTCCGTGTTTTTCAATCAGATCGCGGTAGGGTTTGGCATCTTCATAAAACTCTCCGGCGATCAGCAGTTTCAGATCAGGTA
This sequence comes from Pontibacter sp. LHS1, assembly GCF_058932855.1. Classification (NCBI taxonomy): domain Bacteria; kingdom Pseudomonadati; phylum Bacteroidota; class Cytophagia; order Cytophagales; family Hymenobacteraceae; genus Pontibacter; species Pontibacter sp. LHS1. Next base: position 6,461 of record NZ_JBZYWF010000008.1, on the reverse strand, counting down.
TAGCCTGCAGTGCAGGTATAGCCATGGCTTCAAGCAGCAAGTCGAGCCCTTTGTAAGCCCTAATGAAGCCAAAGAATAGCAGGTACTTGAAGTCTGGATCAAGCCCGAGTGTGGCACAGGCCTCTGCTTTAGTTTCGGCAGGGCCAAAATTGTCGTAAAGGGGATGCGGTAGGTATACGTTGGGTTTGTTAGGCTCAAAGCGCTGCAAGTCTTGCTGCACAGCCCGCGACATGGTCAGGAAGCCCTGACAGGCGCTTAAAAAGTATTTTGTAAATGGAATATCGCCTGGTCGCTTCTCGTGCGGAACCACATTGTCAGTAATAGCCAGAATACGGCTATACCTGTTGCGCTTAACCAGGCGGGCAATGGTACCCAGAGCCGGGCCCATAAAAGGCAGCCAATACCTGAAAATAACCAAATCCGGCCTCTGGCTACTGATGTAATTCCCTGTACGCACCCAACTGATAGGATTGACGGAGTTGATCAGCGCTTTAATGGTGATGTTCTTCGGAGCAGGTTCGTTAGTAAACTGGCTTTTGCCCGGAAACAGAAAGGAAGGATACTGCAGGCTGAACGAAACAACCTCCACTTCGTCGCCAGCCTCTTGAAATGCCATGGCCAGGCGCTCGTTGAATGTAGACATGCCCCCACCCCGCAAAGGGTGCGCAGGCCCCACGATTACAATGCGCCTCCCTGCCATTATTTCTTTATCAAACCTGCCCGGTCACGGATCAGGTACTCATTCTTTTTACTGGAAGTCATAGAGATCATCTCGGCCAGGAAACCAGCCAGGAAAAGCTGAACCCCTAAAATCACCGCCACCAGCGAAAGATAGAACAGGGGCTGATCTACCACGTCACGTACGCGACCATCTGGATACAAGCTAAATACTTTCTGAATGATCAGCCACAGCGTAATGCTTAAGCCCACAAAAAAAGACAGGGTGCCGAACGTACCAAAAAAGTGCATCGGGCGCTTTTTGAAACGACTCACAAACGTAATGGAGAGCAGGTCCAGAAAGCCGTATACGAAACGTTCGAGCCCGAACTTGGTCGTGCCATACTTGCGTTCCTGGTGCTGCACCACCTTTTCGCCAATACGCGTGAAGCCGTGCCATTTGGCGATTACAGGTATGTAACGGTGCATTTCGCCATGTACCTCAATGCTCTTCACAAGCAACTGACGATAAGCTTTGAGTCCGCAGTTGAAATCGTGTAGCTTTATGCCGGAAAGGCCGCGGGTAGCTGCGTTAAACAGCTTGGTCGGAATGGTTTTGCTAACCGGATCAAATCGCTTCTGCTTCCAGCCCGACACCAGATCAAAGCGCTGGTGTTTGATCATGTCGTATAGGGCCGGGATTTCCTCCGGGCTGTCCTGCAAGTCGGCGTCCATGGTGATGACCACTTCGCCGCTACAGCGCTTAAAACCCTCGTTCAGAGCGGCAGACTTGCCGTAATTGCGGTTAAAACTGATGCCTTTGACAGTATTGTCTTCGGCACTGAGATCTGTGATAACATCCCAGGAGCGGTCGGTGCTGCCGTCGTCCACCAGGATGATTTCATAAGTAAAACTATGTGCGTGCATCACACGCTTGATCCAGCGGACCAGTTCAGGCAGCGATTCCTCTTCGTTCAAAAGAGGAACCACTACTGATATATCATAAGGGTATTGCATGCTTTTTATTCAAACTCCGGACGCTTGTTCTTCATCACGGCTGCTACGATAAGCGAAATCAGGAAACCAATGAACAGGTAGCCTACGATAGACCACACAATCATCATCACCGGGCTAGAGAAAGATTCTCCCATGGAAATAGCCTGCTCAATCTGCTCATCGCTCATACCTCTTTCTTCCAGCTCAATACGCTGCTTATCCATCATATTGGAGGTATATTCGGTATCAACAAATGAGGTATAGATGAACATAAACACACCACCTAATACACCGAAGGCCAGTGATACCAGTGTACCTATACCTAAGCCCTGGCCATAAGACATGTAGCCGTAATTTTGCTTTTTGTACTCCTTCATGGCAATGACCATAAAGGCAATAAGGATAAGGTAGCCTAAGGAGCCTACCCAGCCGCTTACATTAACGCCGGTTATTAGCAGAACTGCTGTGAATACAATAGATACCAGTGCGCCAATGAAGCCATACTTGAGCGCTACAGAAGATACGGAGGGTTGAGTTTCAGTCATGATTAGAGTAGAGGTTTATGTGAAGATGATTTACTTTCTGAAAAATACAGCTGCCACAACAGAAAACATCGCCCCTACTAACATCCTCCCCAAAAAATCATGTGTGGCCAGCATACTCGGCGACAAGTTGTCGAGTTCCTGGTAAGCTTGCTCAAAGTTTGATTCGCCTAATAATTTGATCTGTGCCTCCCGGCTCTGGTCAAGCAGTGCTCTCAGCTCTACTACATGTTGCTGAATAATCTCAGGCCCTGCCAGATATAGCATCAGGTACAGCAGCATGGCAGCGCTCAACGCAGTATAGAATGTAACCGACAGGCTCACGCGCACGCCTTTCCAGAAACCAACCTCAGCATCGTGAAACTGCTTAAAATAGCGCAGGCCCATAAAGATGAATATCGGCAAAGGCAGATAACTCCAACGCCCTGCATCTCCCAGTGCGTTGTACCCCATCAGGTGCAAGGCCAGTATGATGATAAAAGAAGCCAATCCGCACAGCACGCCATAGCGTACTCCCACCCTTACAATCGTTTGATTCAGCATTTATTATGTGCTTATTCAGCGTCAGCATTACCGCTGACAAAAATATAGCTATAAAGATATTAAAAAGAATGATTAAGTACTACCTGCCCTTTGTTGACCAACCCAATAACCTTGCCTGTAAGCTCACGCCCCAGGAAGGGAGAGTTCTTTGATTTAGATCTGGTGCCTGCTGCCGTCGGAGTCCATTTTAAGTCAGGATTGAAAAGCGTGAGGCAGGCAGGTTGGCCTTCGGCTATACCGCATGTGGGCATTTGCAGAATCTGACGTGGAGCGGTAGTGAACTTATGGATCAATAACTCCAGCGGAAGTGTATTGCACATCGTCATATTGGCCACAGCAAAGGCTGTTTCGAGGTTGATGATTCCAAAATCCGCCAGGTCAAATTCCAGCTTCTTACTTTCGGTGTCCTGTGGCTGGTGCCCGGATACAATGGCATCAATGGTGCCATCGGCAAGCCCCTGCAGAATCGCTTCTTTATCGGCTTCACTTCTGAAAGGAGGAGACACTTTGTAATTGGTATCGAAGGGCGTCATGGTATGGTCGGTATAAGCAACCTGGTAGCTAGCCACATCGCAGCTTACCTGCAGTCCTCTGGCTTTAGCGGCACGTATTGCCTCAACAGCAGCGGCGGTAGAAATAAGCGAGAAATGCAGTCGCCCTCCGGTGTATTCCAGCAGTTGCAGGTCGCGGGTCACCATTACCTCTTCAGCCAGGGCAGGTATACCTTTCATACCTAGCTGTGTGCTCACGATGCCTTCATGCACCTGCCCGTACTCCGTCAGACGGGTATGCTCCGGTCGGTTCATCAGCACGCCATCAAAAGGCTGCAGGTATTGCAGTGCTTTCACGATCACTTCGGCTCCCTGAAGTGGTTTTGCACCATCACTAAAAGCTACGGCCCCCGCACGCTGCAGGTCGATCATCTCCGTCAGCTCTTTTCCCTGTGTATCAACTGTCACAGCACCAGTCGGCAATAAATTAACAGGAAGGCCTGCCGACTTGGCCTTTATAAAATTGATAGCACCTTTGGTTTGCACGACAGGCTGCACGTTGGGCATGCACAGCACATCGGTAAAACCACCAGCCGCAGCAGCCTCACCCAGTGATTCTATGTCTTCCTTGTGCTCCAGCCCCGGCTCACCAACCTGTGCGTACAAGTCAACCCAGCCCGGAGACACACAAAGCCCCTCCAACTCAATAATCTGGTCTGCCTGCTGATCGTTTCCTCCTATTGAGGTGATCAGGCCGTTAACGATAAGTATGTTCTGACGCTGAAGATGAAAGGCTGAAGAGGGATCGTAGATGCGGACTGCTTTGAGAAGAAGTTTCATGTTAGAGGAATCTGATTAGAGCTATTTCTGCCATCAAGAAAATCAGACACAATAATAGGCAATATTTCCAAAGGGTGACGCCAAAAAATCGTTTTTCGAATTCGCTCTTCACCGAGAAGGTATCGCTGTAATCATAAACATGCACATGCTGCTGTCCATTAGGCAGGAAACTCCGCAGTTCTGCAGGGCTATACTGATCCAGCAATGACTCCTGTTTATCAAAGTTGAAAGCGAAGCTACCCACTACCTCTCTCTGATGTTGCAGTTCATAAAAGCCAGCTTCATCAAGATCAGGTGGCACATTGAATACAAGGCGACCCCCTCTGACCTGCTGCTCCGGTATAAAGACAGTACTGTCTTTCACCAACTTAAAAATGCTCTCCCCTCCTGCCTGCTTTTGAATAGGTACCGTGATCGCCATATTCTGCAGGCGATAGGCGATCTGCTGCTCCTGCTTATAGCTGCTGATCGCCAAACGGTACATCACCGGAACAAAAAGCGCATGATTAACCAGTTCATTCTGTTCAGGCTGCAAAGGCGCTGCCATCAGGTATACCTTCCCCTGTCCTCTGTCGAAACGTGACAAATAGGGCGCACCACCTCTATATTTCAGAATATCCTCAGAGGAACGTGACCATACCAATTTCCTGACAGAAACGGGCATCTGCATTTTGGGGTCGTAGTCCGCAAATATGGTTTTAAAAAAAGGATTATCACGGTCTGGAATAGCAAGTGCTGTCTTTGTGCTGCTCCCTGCATTTAAACTAGCAGGTATAGAAAGCGATTGCATTAATGCAGTGTAAGTGCTGCTACGTTCAGTTGATGGAGGGACTATAACTAGTGTCCCGCCGGACTTAACGTAAGTATCGAGTGTAGATACAAGCGCTGATGGAATTTCATCTATACCTTGCAGTATGATAATGTCAGAACTATTGAGACGTGCATAATCGATATTATTAGGAGAGAAGCGCTGGGTTTGGAATAATGGTTCGTTCCGATATAGCCGCTGCAGAGGGCTTGCTTCATTTCCGTTGATCTCTGTGATCGACAGGCGGCCGGAAGGCTGGAGCACAAAGTAGTAAAGGTTATCAAACTCAACCGGATAGTCCTCGACTTCTACCCACGCACGCTTACTTCCCTCGCCCCTGATTGTGAAATTAATCGCTGTTTCAGTGATCTGCTTTGGTGGCAGATCGATGCTTAAAGCTGCGAGTTGCATATTGTCAATCACTAACTTGACAGGACAATCAGGTATAGCATTGTCCCCAGCATTGTACAGCCGAACATATAGAGTACCCTCAGTACCAGGGCGAACAAATTCATCAGCCAGGTATACTGAATCTACAAATACGTTGGAAGTGCCTGCAGCTTTCAAGGGTACAAGATGATAAACTCGGTTACTGTCAACTCCGCCCAGTAAGGAAGGCTCAAAGTATGACTTCTGAAAATCTGAGAACAAAAACACATGCTCAGCAGCTACCTGATTAGCGCTCATCACCTGTTGACTCACAAAAGGCCTGGTAGAATGTGATAACTGATCAAGCTCATTCAAAGCATCATTAGTACCAACAGTAGCCGTCCTGTTATAATTTGAATTAGTATTGATACTGATAGCTGTTGTAGAGGGGAAAATATCTAACACCCTTTTTGCCTGATCTGCAGCTACCGTCAGTAGTGTCAGATCATCGTCTGCATGAAGGTTCTGCATACTCAATGAATTATCTAGCGCAATCGTTACCTGAGAAGAGTCGATAGGGCGAACAGATTCTGAAGCAGGTAGAAAGGGCTGTGCAAATGCCAACACCAAGAAAATAATGAACAGAATGCGGGCAGCTAAAATAAGTAGTTCCTTCAGGTTACGCTGACTAGCAGTAAGATCTTTGGAAACCTGAATGAACTTAACATTGCTGAATTCTACCCGCTTCGCCCGACGTAACTGTATGAGGTGTAATACGATCGGAATAGCGATCGCTGCAAGAGCCCATAAGAAGGAAGGATAGAGAAATGCCATGTCAACAAGTTAGAGAGGATGTTTTTAATATACAACGCTCCAGCTGAACATTACCATACGCTTTCTAACTTAATCTGATACTATCAAAGGATAAATAATAGGAGACTTCCTTTGTCTATACTTTAAATCTTCCTGCTCTTCATGAATAAGAATGCACAGGAAACCAAAAGAAGAATTCGTAGTGCAAGGCTCATTCAATACATAATCGTAGGCTTTAACCACAGCATAAAAGTCCCAGAGGCAGCTTAGTTGGTTATGTTTTAGAATAAACTTATAGCCCCTTGCCGCGCCTTCCCCTGGGCGGTACTGCCGTCCCTCTGCCGGCTCTGCTGCCAGTTCTCCCAAGCCCCTTGAGCGGTTGTCGAAGCCTGTAAACGCAGA
>NZ_JBZYWF010000007.1:0-310139 GCF_058932855.1 Pontibacter sp. LHS1 | reverse complement strand
TGATAAAAACAAAGGCCGGTGTTTCTCAAAACACCGGCCTTTTTGTTGAGATGGGCTAAGAGCTAGCAGTAAGCCTCAAAAGCGCCTTGCAGGTTGTCTACAATGCGGTTCAGTTCGTTGCCCTCGATGTGGTAACGCTCGATCATGTGCACCAGTTCGCCGTCTTTGAACAGGGCGATAGAAGGTGATGACGGCGGGTAAGGCAGCATGAACTCACGTGCCTTGGCCACAGCGTCCTGCTCCATACCTGCAAACACAGTGATCATTTTAGCAGGGCGCTTCTCAGAAGAGGCTACGGCCATTTTAAGGGCAGGGCGTGCTTTAGAAGCGGCACAGCCACATACTGAGTTCACAGCAACCAGCACAGTACCTTCTTTTGACGAAAGCACCTGCTCTACTTCTTCTGCGGTCATCAGTTGTTCGAAGCCTGCAGAGGTCAGGTCTTCGCGGATCGGAGCGACCATATATTCAGGATACATTCCCATGATTATCAGCTTTAAAATTAAAAGATAATTGATACTGCAAAATTAATCATAATTCTGCAGAAAGGCTACAGACCAGAAGTATAGACTGAATAGGGAACTTAAAATATATCTTTTTGTATAGTTTTGAGAATATGCATTTTAGCTAAACAGAAGACAAAGAAGTAGGGTATACACTTTTATTCCGGTGTGCTTCGTGTAAGGCTATATTCGGCGTGCATGGCTGTCCGGGATATTGTGCGCGACCATTGGCTTAAGACCTGACTATGTACCCACACCCTTACCCACATACCTCCGGCATAAAAAAGCTCCATCAGGTAGCCTACTTCTATATGCCTGCCAACGATGAGCGACCTGCCGAACTTATCCAAATCCTGAACTGTGACCGTACCTACATTCACGTGCCCATGCGTGAAGAAGACGTGACACTGGACGCCTTTTTTGTCCGTGATATGACGGAGGCCGAGAGACGTAATTTTAGTGGAAACCAGACATGGCAGATCTTCGTGCATTGGGACGAGCTGCACGAAGACCATGTGCGCTACAAGGTAGATTCGAAAGTGATGAAAGAACTAGAGCATTTCAAGCAGAAATTCCCGTTGCCTGAAGGTATGGCGGCGTAACTGCCAGCCAGCAGAAGGGGCTAAAATCAGATTATAACATAGTTTACCGGGAATTATACTTACTGATTGATGTAAAGCTGTATTTGTGCGTATAAAACATGTAATTAACACGCTAAAGCCTCCTCTCTTCAGAACCCCTCCTCAAATACCAGTATAAGATAATGTATGGCATGTAATACTAAGAAACATAACATGCCATAGAAGGCCTGGAGGAAAGTGCCCCTTTTGTGGCCTTGAGGTCGGTTTTTCACCTGATATTTAACTTCCTGTTTAGCAAAGATTGTTTCTATAGGCTAATTACGGAGATACCAGCAACGACCTGCGGATAGATTTGGAGAATGAGCACCAGTTGTTCCTACTCGTGCTTCTTCGCTTTTTTTAGTACATTTGATTAATAAGTAAAGTGGCCTGTTGCTCTTAAGGTGTTTAAATATAAGTGATTATGTCTGTTTCTGTAGTGGGGACTTATTAAGTTCCGGAATACAATCCAGTCCAGGCCAGAACAGGTTATTTAAGCACATCACATTTCAGTAACTCTTAGGAGGATATTAATAGTTGTATTATTACAGTAGCCCAGGATACTTTCATTGCCATCAGAATATAACCTACCTATGGAAGAGCAAAAGCTTATCAAAGTTATCATAACAGAAGATCATATCATCTTGCGACAGGGTCTTAAAGCGCTGCTGAATGAGGACAGTGAAATAGAAGTGGTAGGAGAGGCAAGTAACGGTGCTAAACTACTGGATCTGCTGGCACAAGTACCTGCCGATGTGGTGCTTATGGATATTAACATGCCTGAAATGGATGGTTTTGAAGCCACTGAACGTGTTATAGTAGCCTATCCTGAAACGAAAGTACTTGCGCTTTCAATGCTCAACAGCCTGCCTTATGTGCAAAAGATCATGAATTGTGGGGCCTCTGGTTATATCTTAAAAACCACTGGGAAAGATGAGTTGCGCTCTGCCATAAAACTTGTAGCGGGAGGCACAAATTATATCTGTAGCGAACTATCTATTAAGATGCTCTCTAATTCTATGTCGCCGGTAGCTACCAAAAATGAGAAAGTGGAACAGTCGGGGTTGTCGAAGCGGGAAATAGAGGTGTTGACCTTGATTGCAGAAGGATTCACAAATGCAGAAATTGCAGATAAGCTATTCACCAGTAAACGAACGATAGAAACTCATCGCCAGAACATACTTGAGAAAACCGGGGCCAAGAATACAGCCAACCTTGTAAAGTATGCCATCGGGCACAAAATCATTGATGCAGATATCTCTGAATAGGCATTCAGGATCTTTTACTGCTTCTTTGAATTGCCTGCTTTGAGCGCCATGCGCTCCAGCGTTGCATGTGCATTCAGCAAGCTCTTCAGCATGTTGTAATCATAGGATTTGTAAGTAATCCCATCTATTTCAGAGAAGAATATTTGCAAGGTATAAAGTAGCTCAGGCGTGAGTTCTACTGTTTTTGTCTCCTCCCCATCAGAAGGCTTTGGTTGTACAAGTAACCCACTAGGTCCAACCTTAACTTCAAAGGTGTCGACCTTGCCTGCGGCCTGTTTATCCTCAAATTCCTGAAGCAATGCGTGCACCTTCTCAATCATCCTTCCTCTACATTATGTGAGCGAGTTTACTTTCAGCTATTTTCTGTAAGCTTAGCTTAAAGGTAGGCTTTGTAAAAAGTATCTGCATCAGTAGAATTACTGAAGTATGTTGTTATAAATGCTCAAATTATAGGCTTTTCTATTTTTAATCAGAAAATCCAGAGGTTTAGCTTGCTAGCGTAGCGTATTAAAAAAATACGCACGAAGCAGATCAGCTCGTCTTGTTCAGGTGGTCCTGGGTGAAGGTGATCTGAACCAGGCAACCCTTGCCAGCTTTAGTAGCTATATCAAATTCACCATCCAGCAAATTGATCCTGTTCTTAATGCTTTTCAGGCCAACTCCTGTCTTATTTTGCAGGTCTTTCTGGTCTATCCCTTTGCCATTGTCACGAACACTCAGATGAACATCTTTACCGTCTACTGTTAGCGCCACATCTGCTTTGGTTGCGCCTGAGTGCTTGACCACATTGTTCAATAGCTCCTGTATAATTCTGTACACAGATAGGGAGGTAGGATAATCCAGTTTATTATCCGGAATCATCAGATTCGATGTAATCCGCAGTTGTGGACTTTTAAACCTGTTAATGATCTCTTCTATGGCAGTTTTAAGCCCAAATTCTTTCAGAATGGTAGGCGTCAGCTCAAAAGAGATATTACGGGTGATTTGAATGCCCTCTTTCAGAAACTGATCTACACTGTCCTTTGTCGTTTTTTGATGTGCAGTACTCGTTTCCAGGTTATCCAGCCTGAGCTTTGCCGCATAAAGTACCTGCCCGAGGCCGTTGTGCAAAGCCTCCGATATACGGCTACGCTCTTCCTCCTGTGTCTGAAGTATCGTATTTAATGTTTCACGCTGCTGCGACAGCTTTAATTTTATAGTGGCTTCTTCGGCTTCTTTTTGGTCCTGTATGTCAGTGGCAGTTCCTATCCAGAGAGTTATGTTACCATGTTCATCTTTAACAGGAACATCCTTTATCAGGTGCCACCGATACTTATTGTCGGCTTTACGATGTATGCGAGCCTGTGTATTAAGGACTTCTCCTGTCTCCAGACATCGTTTGTAATCCGGGATCAAGGTTTTCAGGTCATCCGGGTGAAAAGCAATTTGCCATCCCCAGCCTTCCGATTCCTCGCTTGTAAGGCCTGTATAGTCGTACCAGAATTTGTTGAAGGAATTGTTTTCGCCACTTGGTTTATTTGTCCAGGTAATGTGGGGCACAGCTTCCAGCAAGCTTTTAAAGCGGTCGGCATTTTGTCTTAGCTCTTCCTGCTGCTGTTGTACGGCCTGCTCGTTTAGTTTTCGCTCCGTTATGTCCTGTAGGGTAAGTACCAGGGCATCGCCAAATTTTACCGCTACCACATGCAGCCATACCACTTTCTGGTTTATTTCCTGCATCAGCTCTGTATCAAGCGGCTCACCTGTTTCCACAACCATTACCATCCTCTCAAATACCCCCTGTTCCATTAGTTTCGGGTATTTGTTCCAAAGCGTTCTGTCTATCAGTTTGCTTTCCGGCCTGTCGAACAGAACCTTTGCCTTTTGGTTAACAGTGCTGATGCTGAAATCTGTGATCACGTCGGCAGTGGATCTGATCGATTTTAGCGCAAGTATAGCGTTAGGAGAGCTGTGCAGTATACCTGCATGCAGCAGGTGCATGGTCTTCAGCTCGTTTATCTGGATAAAGATGATAATGGCACCGTCAATCCTGCGCTCCTGCGTAATGTAAGGCAGTATCCGCATCTGGTACCACACCCCGTTCTTGTCCTGTAATTCTTTCTCAATTACCTGGTTGCTGTTAATAACATGCTTTATGTCTTCTGTTAGCGAGTCATAGCGCAGATTATTGGAGATATGATCGATAGAGCGGCCAATGTCGCTTTCGATAAGGTTGATAAGGCGCGTAGCAGATGGCGTATACTTGCGGATGATCAGTTTACGGTCTACAAAGATCTGCCCGATGTCGGTGCTTCGGAAGTAATTGTTCAGGTCATCGTCAAGCTCGATAAGTGCTTTTATTTTATACTGGTGCTCAGTATTGATAGTATGCAGCTCTTCGTTCAGCGATTGCAGTTCCTCGTTGGTGCTTTGCAGCTCCTCGTTCGATGACAGTAGTTCTTCGTTGGTGCTTTGCAGTTCTTCGTTTGCGGTTTCGAGTTCTTCTACTACAGCCTGCAGATCGTCTTTTGTATACTGCAGTTCCTGTTCCAGCTCATCTACACGCGCTTTATACTGACTCTCGCTTACTACTACTACCTGGTCTGGTTTGAGCGGAATACGCGGCTGCTCTTCTGAGAACAGAACAAGAATGTAACGCTGGAGCTGCTTCTTATCTGCCAGACAGGGTTTGACAACTACATTAATGTAACGCAGATGATTGCCCTCATGCACCTGTATGTTATGCGCTACAATTTTTTCTTTTTCTATCGTGGCCTTGCGCAACATGGCACCCAGGCTCACGGCGAGGTCCTGTGGAACCAGTTTCAGCAGGTTAAAGGTAAAACTCTGTTCAGGCAGGTCCAGGAATTTCTTGAACTTCCCGGAGCCATGCAGTACGTCATAGTTTTCGTCTATGTACACGGCAGCGACACCATATTCTTCCAGCACGGTTTCGCTTAGCACTTCGTTAAAGCTATGCTGCAGTACCTGTTTGGCCGTCAGGTCGCGGGACAGGGTGGGCAGCGAGGTAATGACGGGGCGGTTGCTCAAACTACCCGAAAATGTTTCTGACATCCCTAGAGAGCGTGCTGGCTCCGTGTTCCGGAAGATCTTCCACTTTTTGTTTACTTCTCTAAAACTCTTCAGATCTCCTACACTCTCGCTGGATCCCAGGAACAGGTAACCTTGCATGACCAGGGCATAATGAAACTTTTCGATCACTCGCTTCTGCAGCATTGGGTTCAGGTAGATGAGCATATTGCGGCAGCTCACCATATCTATCCTGCTGAAAGGAGGATCGTTGGTGACGTTATGGGGCGAGAAAATAACCATACGGCGCACCCGCTGTGCCACCCTGTATTTGCCATCTTCCTTTATAAAGTAATTGTTCAGCCTGTCTTCTGAAACGTCAGATATGCTGCCCTGTGTATATAAGCCTTTACTTGCAAAATCAAGCGCTTCGCGGTCAATGTCAGATGCAAAGATTTTAACTTCGAGCTCTTTTTTTACTTTGTCCAGGTACTCACGCACCAATATGGCAATAGAGTAGGCCTCTTCGCCGGTGGAGCAGCCTGCCACCCAGATACGGAGCTGATCATTGTGCTTTTTCCCGTCTATGATACCCGGAATAATAGTGCTGGCCAGGAAATCATAGGCTTCTTCGTCGCGGAAGAACTTGGTTACCCCGATCAAAAACTCCTTGCCCAGCATTTCCACTTCATCGGAGTTCATGTTCAGGTAATCGAGGTAATCCGCAAAATCATTGATGCCTTTGATATTCATGCGCCTGCTGATGCGCCGGATAATAGTGGGTTGCTTGTAATTACTGAAATCGATGCCTGTCTGCCGGTTTATCATGTCCAGTATCTGGAAAAAGGTGGCTTCTGCTTCGCTGTCAGCAAGTTCCACTAGTTTTCCACTCAAGGGGCCAAATTTTATGTAATCAAATATTTCTACGGACATCAGCTCAGGAGGAAGAATATAGTCAGCATATCCGGAATTGATAGCGCTGCGGGGCATGCCATCAAACCGGGCAGTTGTTGGGTCCTGTACCAGCACCAGGCCGCCTGCTTTTTTAATGGCCTCTACACCTTTGGTGCCGTCGTTACCCGTACCTGATAATATAACCCCGATCGCGCGCTGCTTTTTGTCCTGGGCAAGTGACGTGAAGAACGTATCGATGGTTTGAGAGCGATTCAGGTTCGTTTTATTGCTGAGCTTAAACCGGTTCCTTTCGATGATCAGTTCTTTAGTGCTGGGTATAACGTATACCCGGTTAGGCAGCAGCAGCTCATCGTGTTCAGCTTCCTGTACTTTCAGGGCAGAGTACTGTTCCAGTATCTCGGTTAACAGGTTGCGATATTCTGATGAAATGTGCTGCACAATGACATATGCTACATTATCCTGCGGTATGGTACTGAACATGGCCTCCAGAGCCTGCAGGCCGCCGGCAGAGGCGCCAATGCCAATTACATAGACTTCCTGCATCCCGCCTCTAATAACTTTGTTTGCTGAACCACTTTCTTTAGCTGCTTTTGCCATGCCTGTTTCCCGAGCCTCTGTCTTTATCTAATCTTTTATTATGCCAATTTACCAATTAATACTATAACATAACGTCTGTCAGGCGGGTGTTGTTAGTCCTGAAGTAAGGCGTTAACAGAACATGTACGTATTATAGCTTAACACTTCAATTTGATGCCCGTACATAAGTTAACTAAATAGCCTGGGCTATAGTTGCTTTGGGTAAAATGAAGCGCCACTTTATGACTGAGAACAAACTTAAGATAATTGTGATTGGAACATCGGCAGGAGGGATGCAGGCAATCACAAAGCTGCTGTCTCAGTTGCCGGAGCAATTGCCCGCAGCCATTTTTATTGTGCAGCACCTGAGTCCTGACTCGTCAGCACAATTCCTGGTAGATCGCCTAAATAAGTATACTAACCTTGTGTGTAAAGTAGCGGAGCATGAGCATGAATTTGAGCACGGAACCGTCTATTTTTCTCCTGCCGACAAGCACCTGTTGGTGAGTGGCAACAGAATGCTGGTGGTAAAAGGTCCGCGTGAAAACCAGTTCAGGCCTGCCATAGACCCCTTGTTCCGGTCGGCTGCGGCGCACCACGGTGGCAATACGATAGGCATCATCTTAACTGGCTTTATGAGCGATGGCGTGATCGGGATGGAAAGCATTAGGAGGAGCGGTGGCACAACGATCGTGCAGCACCCGGATGATGCAGAATTTTCAGTGCTGCCGGAAAATGTGATCCGGAAGGTGGATACGAACTATGTAGTGCCGCTAAGCGAAATGAGTAAATTGTTGGAAGAGCTGGCGCAGCAGCCTGCAGAGCAATCATTAACTATTCCGGCTGACATCCGGCAAGAGGCTTTAATTGTAGAACGCATTATGAACAACAGTACACAGACTAGCATCGAAGAGCTTGAAAAAGCAGGTACCCGTACAGCCTATAGTTGCCCCGACTGCGGCGGGGGCTTGTGGGAGTTGAGCCAGGAAGGAACCATAAAACGCTTCAGGTGCCATTCCGGGCACGCGTTTTCGCAGGATTCGCTATTGCAGGGTATGTCCAATGCGCTGGAAGAAACACTTTGGGTTGCCTTGCGCACTTTAGAGGAACGACGTAATATACTTATGAATATGTCTCAGAATGAAACTATTAAAGGGAATCACCGCTGGGCAAACATACAGGAAGAGCGTGTTGAAGAAATGAAAGTGCACATTGAGCGGTTACGGGAGCTCCTATCTAAGTCAACGACAGCGGATGGGGAGCATATGGGAGAGACGGCATAAGTATAGTTTAAGATAACAGCAGGTAAACAGGTTGCCAGACGTGTTGCCGTTTGTAGGGTATAAATGCGTACTTAGCTGCGTAAGACCCTTAATGTGCCGTTTAAAGTCGGTATTTACAGCCATTACTATGTTCATACTGCAAATCAGGGCGTATAGTAACGTATAGTAAGTAAATGGTTCTTTAGGGGAGCATACCTGTAGACTATTAAAACAAGTCTCTCCAGCCTTTATTCTGTAGTTGTTCTCCCTGAACCAATGTTCAAGCTGTATTCCGGCAAACCGGTATACAGAAAAAGTAGATTAGAAATGGACACTTTCCAAACCCGGCTTATAGAGGAGCTGCAAGAGCTTTCTGTAGGCTTGCTTCATAGCAACACCCTTGTAATTAAAGAGATCAGCGGTTCTTTAGTGTGCCAGTTTGTGTCGCACGGACTTGTAAATTATACGGTTATTGTAAAGTGCGAAATGCTTGGCGCAGCGCTCTGGCAGATGAGTAGTGTGGGTATCATAGATGGTACAGACTTCATGACCTTTAAGAACTTCTTCAGCAAGTTTTCATTGCACATCAAAGCCAGACAGGTATACGCCGAGCTTGGAGAGCAGCAGAAAGAGTTGAATGTGGAATGGCAAAACCTGCTGGTCGCTTAATTTTGGTAGTTGAAATACTATAGTTGACAGCTCTGGAGACGTACATTCTGTTGTACATAAGCTTACAAGGTGATGAGGGAGGACAAACTAAAAAAATGGAGCGACCAGCAGGTTTTGGTGGCCGCTCATGAATACTGGGAAGAGTACAGGCACCATAACGGAAGGCAAGACAACATACTTACGAATGCTGTGCCTCACCAAAGGGGGCTTTACCAGTCAGCTGTCAGACTTCATCAACAAACTTGGTTGAACACTAGCGCCTAAGAGCCTTTTTCAATGCTTAGCTGGTCAGGCCTCACCCGCACATAAAGCGGAGAGTCACCAGGCAATGTTGCCTCAATCCGGGTGCCGTAGAGCGACAAAGGCACAAAAGCCCTTATTTTAGCCTCCTGGGCAGCCAGCTCTTTTAGCAGTGCGTGCGAGCAGGCAGTGTTTCTGTCTGCCTGCTCCTTGTTATCTGCAAAGCGCCTGAGCGAGTCAAAGTCCAGCTGCTGCTCCTCAGCCAGGGCAGACTCTGTTACCTGAGCTCTTCGACGCACGTTGCATGTCCCTTCAATCTCCTCTCTAATCTCCAGGATCCTGCTCAGACAATAGTAAAATTGGTCTTGTGTCATTTCTTTTGGTTAATTCGGTTGTGCTGGATTTTCTGCCTAAAAGTTGGGTGAGGCAATCATCATAGTCCCGGTAGTTGGCAATGTTATTTCTCATAGGTAAAGTTTTAGCAGCGGGACGAATAAAAGCGGGGCAGCCAAGTAGCTGGTCGGCTCTGGCCATCAGGCCGAGTGAGGGGTATGGAAGTATAACAAGCGCATAGCGGGTAATAGTTTGGTAATCAGCAGCTTTATTTTCCCCGATCAGTAAGCTAGCCCTCTCCTCCTCCTGGAGAAAAATTAATTAAGACCCTAAAGATGCCAAGAGAACGCCTGGTGTACCTTTGTTTGGTGTAAATTATTTATTATCAGCTAATTGCGTTTGGGTTATTAGTCTGTCCGTATACCTAAGTAGGATAATAGAATATACCTTTTCCTGCCAATATGAAAAATAAGACCCTATTACTTGTGCTGTTCATCGGATTGCTGTCATTAGCCTCCACCTATACCTTCGCCCAGACTACGCAAGAAAGTCAAGAGAAAAAGACCGAGCGGCAGGAAGTAAAAGCTGACAAGCAGCGCCTGGAAGATGCCTCTGACCTGAGAAAGGACACAAAAGCAGACGCACGGGCTGCTAAGGCGAATGCAAGGGATGCCAAGCGCATCGACAAAGAAGCTGCCTATGCGGCCAAGCATGCCAAGCGTGCTGCCCGCATGGAGGCAAAGGCGCAGCGGAACCGAACGGAGGCCGACAAGCAGACCAAAAAAGCAGAAAAGGCATCAGCTAAGTCAGACAATAACTAATTCACCATTTAAACACAACCGCCATGACTACCTTAAACCGAAACATCGTTTTGAACACATTGATTAAGCATGAAACACTTACCATCGACGACTTTGCCAAGGAAGAGAACCTCGGCTCATCGTCCGGCGGCAATTACTCGCAACTCTTACACTTGCAACTCTTGGTAGATGAGCTGACCCAAAGCGGTCATATACATATTCTTGGCGGGGCCACTCCCTGTACTTATACTATTACGGATAAGGGGATTAGGGAAGGAGCACGGCTGGCAAAGGCATAGGTACATGGCAGAATTAAGAATTGGGCTAGTTGATCTGGTGAGCAAGCGGCCCTGCTGAAACTGAAGTACCAGCGGGCGGGCAGAGTGTTGTCTTTCCATCTCCTCAACAACCACCTTGGTATGAGAGTGATGCTTACTGGCTTTTAGCTCCATGTATAGCACTTGCCAAAAGGTAATGTTCAAATACGTAACATGCATTTGAAAAATAGCAAAGCAGTTTGTATGCAAAGTGTATGCAAATAAAAAAGGCCCTTAGATTGCTCTAAGGGCCTTTTCGGTGGTCGCGAAGGGAGTCGAACCCCTAACCTTCTGATTCGTAGTCAGATGCTCTATCCAGTTGAGCTACGTGACCATTCCGTTATTGTGATGCAAAGTAAAGGCCTTTTTTCTTGCAATGCAAGCCCTAAAGCGAATTTTTCTCAATTTTTTGCCGTCGCTTTGCGCAGCGCCCGCTTCAGGGCATGGTCAAAAATGAAGTACAGCCCGCCTATCGAAATGATAATCAGGGATATCATGAGCAGCTGACTGCCTTTGTTGCTGCCAGGGTCCTGCAATAATTTTATGACGTCGCTGGCCTGTGTGCCTATCCAGAAGAAGAAGAGTGTGCGGGGCAGCATGCCTACCATACTGGCCAGGAAGAATTTCACCTTGTCCACCTGCAGCAGCGAAAGTACGAAGTTCATGAGCGCAAAGGGTAGCACAGGCGATATACGGGTAAGAAAAATCAGGCTCCAACTCTGGTCGCGCAGTTCCTGCATCAGGTACATCGTCTTCTCAAACCGATTCAGGAAAGACATCATTTTGCCGTGATCAATAAGCCGGGCCAGGGTATAACCGATGAGCGAAGCGATACCGTACGAGACCACTACACCCGCAAAGCCAGGCCAACCGAGGTAGAAGCCACTCACCAGCGCTACAAAAGTAGTCGGGGTAAGGGCCAGCGACATGGTAATGGAGATCACCACGAAGTAAAGCAGCATCTGCGGCCAGCTCAGGTCCTGTAGCAGGGTTTCATTCTGGTACAGGTATACGGCAGCCGACGAACTCACCACTAGCGGAACTACGACCAGCAGCAACATGGAAATAAACGAAGGAGCGTTTTCCCGTATAAAAGTCCGCAGCATGGACAGTTTAGGCATAGATGGCGTTTTGGTCAAAGATAAAACCTTTCAGGCAAGGATTTGCTGAAGGTATACGTAGATAGCGGTACGGGCAACAAAATTTAAAGATATGTGCTGAGCAGCGTGAAGCTTCCTGGTGCTATCCAACTCCCGAAAGGTAAAATTACTAACTTGCAACAAGCCATTTATCAAAGAAATAAGCCTATGAAATTCGGAACAAAAGCTATACATGCCGGTGTGGAGCCGGACCCAAGCACGGGCGCTATCATGACACCCATTTACCAGACCTCTACCTACGTGCAGAAGTCGCCGGGTGACCATAAAGGCTATGAGTACTCCCGCACGCACAACCCGACACGCACGGCCCTGCAAAACGCCCTGGCTGAGCTCGAGAACGGCAAGCATGGCCTTTGCTTCGCTTCAGGTATGGCTGCCATCGATGCCATCATCAAGATGCTGAAGCCGGGCGACGAAGTGATCTCCACCAACGACCTGTATGGCGGCAGTTACCGCATCTTCACCAAAATATTCCAGAACTACGGCATCAGGTTCCTCTTCACCGATATGAGTGACCTGAGCAAGGTAGAGGCGCTGGTGAACGAGAACACCCGCATGATCTGGGTAGAGACGCCGACCAACCCGCTGCTCAACATCATCGACATCAAAGGCTGCGCTGCCATCACCAAAAAGCATAACCTGCTGCTGGTGGCCGACAACACTTTTGCGACTCCATACCTGCAGAACCCGCTCGACCTGGGGGCGGATATTGTGATGCACTCGCTCACCAAGTACATGGCGGGCCATTCCGATGTAGTGATGGGTGCCGTGATCGTGAAAGATGACGAACTGCACGAGAAGCTGGCCTTCATACAGAATGCCTGCGGCGGCACGCCCGGCCCTCAGGACTGCTTCCTGGTATTGCGTGGCATTAAGACGCTGCACATCCGTATGGAACGCCACTGCGAAAACGGCCGTGCTGTAGCGCAGTATCTCAAAAATCACCCGAAGGTAGAGAAAGTGCTGTGGCCTGGTTTGCCGGATCATCCGGGCCACCATGTAGCCAAAGAGCAGATGCGCTCCTATGGCGGCATGGTATCGTTTGCGCTGAAAGGTGACAGGATGGAAGATGCAACCGCTACACTGGAGCGCTTCAGGTACTTCTCACTGGCTGAGTCACTGGGCGGTGTGGAGTCACTGTGCGGCCACCCGGCTTCTATGACACACGCCAGTATACCTGCTGCTGAGCGGCTGAAAGCGGGGCTGAGCGACTCGCTGATTCGCCTGAGTGTAGGTATAGAGGACATCGAAGATCTGCTGGCGGATCTGGAGCAGGCCATCGGTTAATTAGTTTTCAGAAACAGACAGGTATAGCCGTTCCGCTCACAAGTGGGGCGGCTATTTGCATCAGGTATAGGTATAGATGGAAGAGCAACGCATCTTGTTCCGGGAAAAGCAGCGGTTTAAGCAGTTCTGGCTATGGGCGCTCATACTAGGTATAGCGGCTGTCTTCTGGGCGGGTTTTGTTTACCAGGTAGTGCTGGGTGGAGCATTCGGCAACAGACCTGTCACGGATATACAGCTGAGCCTGATGCTGGCGCTGATCGGCTTCGGACTGCCTTTCTTTTTCTATTACATGACCCTGACTACGGAAGTACTGCCAGGTATGCTGCAGGTGCGCTTTCGCCCTTTTCATCTGAAACCGGTCCGTATACCTTTGCACACGGTGCGTGACTTTGAAAGAGTAACCTATAACCCGATTCGGGAATATGGCGGCTGGGGTATACGCTGGGCGGCAAAAGGAAAGGCTTACAGCACGTCGGGCAGGGAAGGGGTGTTGCTGCACTTTTACAACAAGCAACCGATCCTGATTGGCTCTCAACGTGCCAAAGAATTGTTCCAGGCCATAGAGCAAGCCAAAGCCTCAGGCAAAGGTATAGCCGGGTAAACAGGCAGGTATAGGTATAGAAAAGGCCGCTGTTCGTGCTGAACAGCGGCCTTTTCTTATTTTGCTACAGGTATAGCGGTTACTTGCTGCTTTGGATACCTAGTATCTTATAGATTTCAGTGAAGTCAGGCGTCAGGATGATCTCTGTACGGCGGTTCTTTGCTTTTGCAGTAGCTGAACGACCAGTGTCAACCGGCTGGAAGTAAGCACGTCCGGCTGGCGTGATGCGGTCAGGTGACAGGCCACGCTGCGCCATCAGGCGGGTGATCTCTGTGGCACGCAGTACGCTCAGGTCCCAGTTGTCGGCGATATCTTTGGTGCCTGGTCTTACCTCTACATCATCTGTGTGGCCTTCTACCATCACGCCTACGTTCTGGTTTTTCTTCAGCACGTCTACCAGCTGGTCGAGGGCCTGCTTGCCAGTGTTGTTTACTTTCGTGCTGCCTGTAGCAAACAGAAGCTTGTCAGACATAGACACGTATACCTTGCCATCTTTGATGTTCACGCTCAGGTCGCCTTGGTTGAAGCCGGAAAGAGCTGCATTCACTTCATTGCGCAGGTTGTCCAGTACTTTTTTCTGGTCATTCATGGCACGCTCCAGTTCGGCCAGTTTCTGCTCACGCTCTCGCAGCGTGTTGCTCAGTTCTTTTTCCTTGTCACGGCTGGCTGCCTGCTCGCGCTCCAAAGCCTCTTTGCTGGCTTTCAGCTCGTCGTACTTTTTAGAGGAAACGCAGGAAGACATCAGGGCGCCGCATAGTAGCAGTGATAAAGATGCTTTTGTGAAATTAGATTTCATGTGTTTGATTGTTGATTGTGTTGTTTGTAATTGATTTTTACTGGCAACTATGGGACAAAACGAAAAATGCCGCTTGTAAAGTATAGCTGATCTTAAATTTCCCCCTTCGACAGCATCAATTTGAAAGCAAATATTATGCTAAAACTATATATTATGAGCAGCTTGCTCATAAATATTTTCACGGAAATATTTTAGTATGCAGGAGAGCGGGTGATGAAGGGCCTCAAATACAAGAAGAACCCAATACGAGCCTGAGCACGAGGTAAGAGCAGGTATAAAAAGAGAGGCAGCCAGAACGCTGGCTGCCTCTCTTTTTATTTGATTTTACTTACTACGCTTCATCCGTCTTCACCCATTCCAATGCCTTGTCGCGGTCGGGTACTTCAAAGTGCTTTACCTTTGCCGTCGTAAAAGGACTTGCCATAACAGTGAGCCAGTCCAGCCACTTGCGGTTGCCGACCAGCGCGACTTTCTTAAAATCAGCAGCATGGCGGAAATCAAACTTCAGGTCCTCCCAAAGCGCCTGCAGCGAAATTTCCTCGGCATCCTCCAGTTCTGCATATACCCGTATCTTGCCATGCTGCTTGATTTTCTCCTCCAGTATCGGAAGCATCACATCATAGTCATGGCGGTCTATGCTTCCTGCCAGGCGAAAAGCAACCAACTCGTCTCGCGACTCTTCAAGTAACTGTAGCATAGGAATCAGGTTTGTCGTCATAGATACGTAACGACGGAGGCTGCGTTCCAGTATAGCATGCTGCTTCTGCTATATATATACCTGTTTTTGTACAGTTTTAGTCTTACTCCACGGCCAGGTCGCGCAGCTGGCGAAGCAGTACGTCGCGGGTTGTGCTGGTGCTGCCGTCAGCGAACCGTATGCTGTATGGCGTACCAGAAGAAGATTGTGAGGCCAGCTCCGTGACGAATCCCTCAGCAGTTTTTACTCTTGAAGCATGCTTTTTCCATTTTGAAGATAAATGCCCGGCAGCCTTATCAGGTGAAAATTCACTGTTATCGCGTATAAAAGTGGCGCCTTCGAGGCTGCGGATATACGCAAGCAGCTTCTGAACTTTCTGGTCTTCAGACATAGTTTCGGAAGCCACGGCGCGTTCGTAAACATCTTGCGCTGCCGCCGGCTGCAATGCACCTTGGAACAATGTGATGGCAACTGCCATTAATAGTATTCTGAGCATGGTTATTGTACTCCTTTATTTTAAAAAAATCTGATCGGATGTGTATTTTTGCGATCCGATAAGGCACTTAATCTCAAGTCTTAACGTTAGGTTCAGAAGCAAAAGCTATACCTGAATTTGCCCCTGTAACGGCTATACGTATTTTATGAAGAAAATTTTCTCACTCTTTGTGATGGCGCTGGTACTGTGCCACCAGGCCTTTGCCCAGCAGAACATCGAAACCCGACTGGGTTATAGTTACAACGATAAATTTGAATTTTCGGACGAGTGGCAATACCTCTCTACCGACATATACCTGTTTAACGGCGGGCAATTCAACCGTGTGCTCAACGAGTTAGAGTCGGGGGTGAAGAAAAAGAGCAAGAAAAACTATGCCTACGAACTGGAGTACCTCTTCATTACGGCGCAGCTCAAGAACCTGAAGCTCTTCGGTAACGATCAGATCGTATACCCGCTCTTCAACTTTCACATCAATACAGACAAAAACGACTACCATACGCAAGTGAGCGATCATTTGGAAGTGGTGCGCATCATCGACAAGATGCCGCTTACCTCTGCCCAAAACAGTATCGACGCTACCATTAATGCCAAAGCAGTCACCAATCAGGATGGAGACCAGGTATTTAATCTGGTAGCGAGTCAGCTGGTGAGTTTGTCTAACCTGACCAACCCGTCAGTAGCGGTCATGTCGCTGGTGGGGGAGTTTGGAAACTTGCTGGGCTCTCGTGCCAAAAAGAAAGAGTATAAATTCAGCTCTACTATCCGCCTATACGAAGGGCAGGATTTCGACACACGACTTCACTCTGTGAAGGTATACGTGCTGGTGCCAGGCAGTGTGAAGACTGTAACGCTAAAGCCTGCCAAACTTGCCGACTACCTGAGCAAAAACTCCAACAAGCTGGATCGTAAGCAATTGGAGGATGCCATTGGCTATAAGGAATATCCGTACATCGTGGTCGCCAATTACAAGTCGCTCTACAAAGTGGATGTGCTGACAGGCGATGAAGTGACCATGGACCTGATCGAGAAGCGCAAGCAAAAGATCCAGACGGCCTATGATACCAAGTTGATGAACGACGAGACGTACCGTCAGGAGAAGCTGTATGTAGAGTACCTGCGCATCTTCGCCGAGATGAAGCAGAACCTGAACGCCTATCGCCTCAACTACCGCAATAACTCTCCGGAGATCAACGCCAAGAACCTTTTTGGTATCATGCAGGAGTACAAGCGCATGAAAACTGCTTTTGAGGCGCGCGAAAAGGAGTTTGACAAGAACAGCACTTATAAGAACATCTTCCGCTCGGAATATGAGTCTATCATGGCCAATGCGGATCTATACCTGGATGCTGATCACAACTTAAAGAACGCGAAGGTGCTGGTGAACACGCTGCAGGAACTGGAGAACAACCCGAAAGCCTGGGATACACCGGCCAAACGCGAAGCCGCGCTGGCCAGGCTGTCCTCGGTGGAGTTGCCGCGTGCCGACTACCTGTCGGCTTCGGTAGAGGGAGAGGCCATTGTGCGCCTGACCAAGAGGCTGGAGGACATGCAGTACCGCGAAGTGTTTGAGAAAGAAGTAAAGAAACTAGCCGATACACAGGCCTCTGACGAGACTCTGACGATGCGCAATGCCCTGCAGGATAAAGCCAACACGAGTAACTGCCTGAGCTGTCGTGAAAAAGTGCGTGATGCGGTGAGTGACTACAACAAACGCTACGAAAGCTTCAGGCTGAAAGAGGAAACCAAAGAGATGAGCAAGCTACAGAGTGCGGCCGAACAGCAGGTTCTGCGCCACCTGCGCTGGCAGCTGTGCTTCGACAATAACCTGCAGGCCGTAGCGGTGGCCAGTTCCGACAGTAACATGGACCAGTACTATACCAAGCTAGGTGAGAAAAGCAGCGCCTTTGCAGCTACTATAAAAGAACTGGAAACTCTTGCCAAGAACGAACCTGAGAACCCACGTCTTCAGCAGGTACAAGCCTATAACAAGCAGCTGACAAACCTGATGAAGGAGGTGGAGCAGCATTATGCCATGCTCTGCCAGCTCGACAAGAAACTCTGCGATTGCCAATAGTATGAGAAGAACATTACCATGCTATCACCCGTTGGGGAAAGCATATGGAAGAGTTCTTTAATACGGCTTTTGGGATAAGGGATGAGACGCTGACCTGGTGGCAAATGTCAATCCGGGCTGTGGGCGTCTTTTTTGCAGCTCTTGTGATCATGCGTATTGGGAGCCAGCGCATCTTTGGCAAGCATACCGCTTTTGATATTGTGCTGGGTATCATCTACGGCTCCATCCTGAGCCGCGCAATTACAGGCAATGCCCCTTTCTGGCCTACACTTTGCGCAGCCTTGGTGCTGGTGTTGCTGCATAGGTTTCTCGCCTTTATGGCTTACAGCACCTCCGGCCCGTTTGGCAACTTCATAAAAGGAAAGCCGGTTATGCTGGTAAAGGACGGGAAGGTGCAGGATGAGGAGCTCAGGAAGAACAGCCTGACAGAGAATGACCTGCAGGAGGCCATGCGTAAAGGAGGCGTGACGAAGATAGAAGAAATTGAGTCAGCTTGCCTGGAGCGGAGTGGCGACATTAGCATCATCAAGAGAAGCTGAGTGTTCTTTATACCTTTATCATAATAAAAGGCAAGGCCTCTCCCGATTAGGGAGAGGCCTTGCCTTTTACGTATTTTGTGTGACTTACGCCATCTGCGCATCCAGCTTGCCAGCTAGTACGTTTTTAGGCACAGCGCCTACCTGCTTGTCCACAACCTGTCCGTTTTTGAAAACAAGGAGTGTCGGGATGCTGCGGATACCGAACTTGGCAGAAGTCTGTGGGTTGGCGTCTACGTCTACTTTACCGATCACGGCTTTGCCTTCGTACTCGCCAGCCAGCTCTTCTACGATCGGGCCTACCATGCGGCACGGACCGCACCACTCTGCCCAAAAGTCTACCAGTACAGGTTTATCTGAATTGATGATCTCATCAAAATTAGCGTCAGTAATTTCTAATGCTTTGTTAGCCATAACTTTAACGTTTTGTTGGTTAAATTCTGTGTTTTAAATATAGTAACATTTTATAGCTTGTCAAATTTGAGCCCAAACTAGCTTTGCCTGACAAGCTGTCCTGTTCCCGGGTAATTCCCGCTGCAAATTTAGAACTTATACATACGTCTTTTGCAAGACGAGGGTATATTTATTTGTATAAACAAATGTTGCAGATAAAAGTTGCAGAAGCAAGCCAACGATAAAAATAAAGCGTGCAAAGAACTTTTCAGTAACTCAAAATATTATCTTTAGTTAATAAAGGCTATAGTGGCAATTGTTTAATTGTAGTGGTCAAGGTTTTATAAAGCTTATAACCCGACGAGTCGATGAAGGTTAGGTACATTTTAGCGCTGTGTCTGTTGTTGCTTATAAGCCGGGGAATCTGCGCACAAGGTACAGAGGGAGAAGATAGTATAGTGATAAGGGCTAATGCATTTAAGCTTAATATAATACCTCTGTTCATAGGGTCTTTCAATGTGTCTTACGAGCGGCATGTTACTCCATATTTTGCAGGAGCATTAACAGCTACTGCTTATCCGAGGCGACTCACTTTGATGAAAGACGATTTTTCTTCTACGTATGCGATCACATCTGATTTTAAATTCTATCCAAAGGGAAAATCTCTCAATGGATTTTATGCAGGGCCCTACCTGAAGTACCGCTTGCGCATAAACAACGAAAGAGAAGGAGGAAGTGGCTTTTGGCTTTTCAGCGAGCCCGACCGGGAATACGAGGAGTGGGCAGGGTACGGTGCTGGTGCAATGATGGGATACCAGCAAGTGAAGCCTAAAGGTTTTGTTATTGATTTGTTCTGGGGAATAGGTTACCATTTTCACCAGGATCTGATCAGTAAATCAAATTATACGAAGGAAGAGATAGAGTACCACAAACCCTCACCTTATGACCTTCGGCTCGGTATGTCGCTCGGCTACGCCTTTTAAAGCAAAAAGGTATGCCACTTTCGCAGCATACCTTTCTATACCTGAAGAGACAAGGACGATTCAACTCTTAATTTCCCCTGTCTCCAAATTCTCAAATCGCTTACAACAGCTTACATTCTCCCAATCCCAAATCCTTGATCTGACCTAGGAAGAGCTTTGGATCAATGCGGTACTTGCGGGAGTAAGTTGGGAGTACCAGTTTTTCGTCCGGCACATGCAGCGTGATCTCCAATCGCTTCTGGCCCGGGCTGGTCGCGATGGCTTCTTCCAGAGCCTCAGCCAGGTTCGGAGTGAGGAGTTGCAGGTTTACATTTACCTGCACGCCCTGCGCCATCTTGTCCATCACGTCGCCTAGCAGCTGGATGTTGGTCGGCTTGAGCTCCCACTGGTCTTCGGTGCGGTAGCGCAACTGCACCTTGCCCCGGATGAACAGGTATAAACCGGTCTTCAGATAAGGCGAGAACTTCACGTAGTCTTCCCCGAACAGTGCCATCTGCAATGTGGTGTCATAATCTTCGATCGAGAACAGGGCGAACGGGTTACCGTTCTTCGCCGTCCGGATCACTACTTCCGACACCATACCGGCCACGTTAATGTCCTTGTTCTTGTGATTGGCAATATCGGCTAAAGCGGAGGTGCAGTAGGAGTCGATCTCCATTTTGAACTGGTCGAGCGGGTGGCCCGAGATGTAGAAACCTACCACCTCTTTCTCGCGGCGTAGCATTTCGGCCTGTGTCCAGGGCTGTACCTCCGGGATTTTCGGAAGTGGGGAAGCCACGGCGGCACTGCCCCCGAACAGCGACTGTTGCGCTGCCTGTTGCTCGGCCTGGTAGTTGTTGCCATAGCGAACGGCTTTCTCCAGCAAGCTGATATTCTCGCCCTCCGGCACTTCCATCAGCTGGGCGCGGTGGTATAATCCCCATGAATCGAAAGCACCGGCCAGGGCCATGCTTTCAAACGTCTTCTTATTCACGGCACGCAGGTTTACGCGCTTGGCAAAATCGAATATGTCCTGGTATGGACCGTTCTTCTCTCTTTCTGAAATGATGGCGTCTACAGCCGCTTCGCCGGTGCCTTTAATGGCAGCCA
This sequence comes from Pontibacter sp. LHS1, assembly GCF_058932855.1. NCBI lineage: Bacteria > Pseudomonadati > Bacteroidota > Cytophagia > Cytophagales > Hymenobacteraceae > Pontibacter > Pontibacter sp. LHS1. The sequence goes on along the minus strand of NZ_JBZYWF010000007.1, from coordinate 289,518 downwards.
GACCGAAACGGATCTGCCCCTGCTCGTTTACGTTGAACTTGAGCAACGACTCGTTCACATCCGGACCAAGTACGGCTACACCTTGCTTACGGGCTTCCTCAATAAAGAACGTCACCTTTTTGATGTCGTTCATGTTGTTGGTCAATACTGCCGCCATGTACTCGGCAGGGTAATGAGCCTTCAGGTACCCCGTTTGGTAAGCCACCACGGAGTAAGCGGCGGAGTGTGAGCGGTTGAAGCCGTACTGGGCGAACTTCTCCATCACGTCGAACACCTCAGAGGCCTTTTTCGCAGGTATGTTGTTGATCTCAGCGGCTCCTTTGATGAACTTCTCACGCTCCTCGGCCATCTTCTTCATGTCCTTCTTACCCATCGCGCGGCGCAGCAAGTCGGCACCACCCAGTGAGTAACCGGCCAGAATCTGGGCCGTCTGCATGATCTGCTCCTGGTACACCATGATCCCGTACGAGTAATTCAGGATCGGCTCGAGCAGCTCGTGCGGGTATTCCACTTCCTCTTTGCCGTGCTTCCGGTTGATGAAGTTCGGGATAAACTGCATCGGGCCCGGACGGTAAAGGGCGTTCATGGCAATCAGGTCTTCAATGTTGGTCGGCTGCAGGTCCTTGAGGTACATGCGCATACCTTCCGACTCGAACTGGAACGTACCGATCGTGTCGCCTCGCTGGTACAGTTCGTAGGTCTTTTCGTCGTCTATCGGAATGTTGTCGATATCGATCTCCACACCATGGTTCTTCTTGATTAGCTCCATGGCATCTTTGATGATAGTCAGGGTCTTTAAACCCAGGAAGTCCATCTTCAGCATGCCCGCACTCTCGATTACCTTGCCATCGAATTGCGTTACGAGCAGGTCGGAGTCTTTGGAGGTCGAAACCGGTATGTAATTGGTAATGTCGTCCGGAGCGATGATCACACCCGCAGCGTGTATACCTGTGTTTCGCACTGAGCCTTCCAGCTTTTCAGCCAGTTTCAGTACGGCAGCGCGTGCGTCGTCTCCTTCGCGTATGGCAGCCAGCTCCAGGTTCTCCATAAAGGCCTTAGCCAGTGTGGTGCCCGGAGTGTCCGGCACCATCTTGGCCAGTTCGTTGGCCTCGGCGAGCGGCAGGGAAGTAGAGCGTGCCACGTCTTTGATCGACGACTTGGCAGCCATGGTACCGAAGGTGATGATCTGGGCTACCTGCGTTTTGCCATACTTGTCCACCACGTAGTCGATCACGCGCTGACGGTTCACGTCGTCAAAGTCGATATCAATATCGGGCATGGACACACGCTCCGGGTTCAGGAATCGCTCGAAAAGGAGATTATACTTGATCGGGTCGATGTTGGTGATACCGATACAGTAGGCTACCGCCGAACCGGCAGCCGAACCACGACCCGGACCTACGAACACGCCCATGTCGCGGCCACGGTTGATGAAGTCCTGCACGATCAAAAAGTAACCGGCAAAACCCATGGTCTTGATCACGTGCAACTCAAAGTCTAGTCGCTCTGTAACCTCAGCCGTGATCTCAGAATAGCGCTTGGCAGCACCTTCGTAAGTCAGGTGGCGCAGGAAAGCATCGGCATCGGCGTGCTCAGGCGGTATAGGGAAGTTCGGGAGTAGAATGTCGCGCTTCAGTACAGGAGGCGTGATCTTGTCTACGATCTCGTTGGTATTGTCTACAGCCTCCGGCACATCTTGGAAGAGCTGGTTCATCTCAGCCTGCGTCTTGAAGTAGAACTGGTCATTCGGAAAACCAAAACGGGTTTTCGGGCCAGCCTCGTCAATGCGCTGCAGCATCTGGCGCACGTTCATGTGGTTGCTATACTTGCTGCGCACGTTCTCCACGGTGTCGTAGATCACCTTCTGGTCGTCGCTCAGGAAGCGGTAGTATTTCGTGGCAAAGTCACCCACCGGGGTGCTTTGGTCCTCGCCTGTGTTCACACAAAGCAGAATGTCGTGCGCATTCCAGTCCTCCTGGTCCACATAGTGGGAGTCGTTAGTGCAAATCACCTTGCAGTTATACTTCTGCGCCCACTTCAACAGCACCTGGTTGATGTCCTCCTGGCTCTTACCCGTGCCGTCGATGTTCATCAGGCCGTGGCGCTGTATCTCGATGTAGTAGTCTTCACCGAACACATCCAGCCACCACTTGAAGATTTCCTCGGCCTCTTCTTCGCTTTTCCAAAGTATAGCCTGCGGCACCTCGGCACCAATGCAGCAGCTGGTGGCGATCAGGCCTTTGCTATACTTGAGCAGCAGTTCCTTGTCGATGCGCGGCCATTTGCTGTATACCCCCTCAATGTAAGAAAGGGAGCAAAGCTTGGCCAGGTTCTGGTAACCCTCCTGATCCTTGGCGAGCAGCAACTGGTGGTGGCGTACGTCTTTCTGTTCCTTTGTAAAGGTTTTGAGATGGCGATCGGCAACCAGATAAAACTCACAGCCCACGATCGGCTTCACGTTATACTTGTTGGCCTCGTTGACAAAGTTGAAAGCGGCGAACATGTTACCGTGGTCGGTCATGGCAACAGCGGGCATGCCATCGGCCTGCGCCTTTTTCATGAGTGCGCTGATGCTGGCCTGACCGTCGAGCAGGGAATACTGGGTATGGGTGTGTAAATGCGAAAAAACAGGCAAGACTATAGAGAATTAATAATGACGAATGATGAATTAAATATGACACGCAGGTATAGTTCTCTTTGTACCATCGGTCATTTTCGGGATGTTAAAATTACAGAAAATTGGCCGGCTGCCCAAACCAAAAACAGTCCTGCAGCAAAACAAAAACGCGGCGGAAATAGTCCCGCCGCGCCTTGCTATTTTGACTTTGCCTGGCCTTCAAAATATTAGGTTAAAACATCCGCTGTGCTTCGTTTTCGACCGACTGCTTTTCGTTCACGACATACAGTTTCTGGGTAGGGTAGGCGAACTCGATGCCGCGCTTCTCAAATTCCCGGAACAGCTGCATGTTGATGGCCTGCTGCGTGTCCATGTACTTATTGAAATCGGAAGAGAGCACATGATATACGATCACAAAATCGAGGGAGGAGTCGCCGTAAGAGGAAAAGTGTGCCCGGTCAAACTCAGCCAGTTCCTGTGCCGTGATAATCTCTTTGATGATTTCTGGTATAGCCTCTACTTTATCAGCGGGCGTTTCATAGGTCACGCCAATGCCGAATTGTATGCGGCGGCGCTCCATGCGCTTGTAATTATGGATACGCGAGCTGGTCAGGTCGGAGTTGGAGATGATCAGCTGCTCGCCGGTCAGGCTTTTGATGTGCGTGGTCTTTACTCCAATATGTTCTATGGTGCCGCTCTTGTCGCCAAGCGCAATAAAATCGCCCACCTCAAAAGGCCGGTCCAGAAAGATGACGAAGTAGTTAAACAAGTCTCCCAAAATGTTCTGCGCAGCCAGCGCTACGGCTATACCGCCTATACCCAAACCGGCGATAATGGCGGTCAGGTCGTAGCCCATGTTATCGAACAGGAAGCCGAGGCCTATAAACCACACCACCATGTTAATGATCAGACTGATGGCCCCAATCTCGTTGGCATTGCTGCGATCATGGTGCTTTCTTTTGAAGTAAGAGCGCACCAGCATCACCAGCGTGGTCGTGATAAACCGGATCACCATAAAGGTAACAGCCACTGTGACCGCAATCTGGAAGATACCGGCAACTCTCGGGGTGAGATTCAGGGAGGTGATGCCGAGGTATATGACGATAAAGTGCACGATCGGAACACCAAAGCGGGCAAAACTCTGCACCGCATAGTCGTCGATGTTATTGTTGGTGTTCTCGGTCCACTTTCGGATGCGGATCAGAACGGAACGCCTGAAAATGGTGATGAGCAGCGAGCCCAGCAGGATGATAGCAAAGGCAATCAGGTAGTCTTGAACAGTATTGTGGAAATAGACTCTCTCTAAAAGGTCATTCATGTACTCGGGTAATGGTTGATGAAGCTTAAAGTTACAAAATATAAATAAAACCTAGCGACTGCGGAAGGTATACGGCAGCTCAAACAGGCGATTGTACAAAAGCAGATAAGAGGCCGTTCACATTTTGGTGATGATTTAGCCGGCGATTAAAAGAATTGTTTAAACTTTGGGCATGGGGCAACCCGTAAGCATGTTTAATGCACGAACAGGTAAAAGCGTAAAACAGGTATGGCAGAAGCGGAAGATTCAGGGAGGCTAGGGGGCATGTTCCGGGCACTGCGCTCGCGCAACTACCGGCTGTTCTTTACGGGTCAGGGAATTTCGCTCATCGGCACCTGGATGCAGCAGATCGCCATTAGCTGGCTGGTATACCGCCTCACCGACTCGGTGTTTCTGTTAGGTGCTGTGACCTTTGCTAACCAGATCCCTTCCTTTTTGCTGGGGCCTTTCGCCGGTGTGCTGGCCGATAAGTTCAACCGCCACCACGTGCTGCTGGTCACGCAGTTTCTGTCGATGCTGCAGGCAGGCACCTTGGCTACGCTGGTACTCACCGACACGGTACAGGTATGGCACGTGCTGGTGCTCATGGCCTTGCTTGGCACGATCAACGCCTTCGATATCGCCACCCGGCAGGCTTTTGTGGTGCAGCTGGTCGAAAGACGCGAAGACATCAGCAATGCCATCGCTCTCAATTCCTCTATGTTCAACATGGCCCGTCTGGTTGGTCCTTCCATAGCAGGGTTGCTGATTGCCTGGGTAGGAGAGGGTGTCTGTATCCTGATCAATGCTGTGAGTTACATTGCCGTACTGGCCTCTTTGCTGATGCTGCGACTGGAGCCTTTTGTGAAAGAAGTGCGTCAGGGCAACGTGTGGGAGTCACTTCGCCATGGCTTTTCCTATGCTTTCGGCTTTCCACCCATTCGGGCGCTTATCCTCATTGTTGGCCTGATCAGCCTGTTCGGAATGCCTTTTAGTGTGATGCTGCCGGTGTTTGCCCGCGATATACTGCAGGGTGGTGCCAATACGCTAGGTTACCTGATGGGCGCATCCGGTTTGGGAGCTTTGTCCGGTGCGCTGTTTCTGGCACAACGCAAGTCGGTAATCGGGCTTGGTAAGGTGATCGTGTTCACCATGACCTTGTTCGGTACGGCGCTGATGGCGTTCTCTTTCTCCACGATACTCTGGCTATCACTGATATTAATGCTGTTTACCGGTTTTGGTATGATCGTGACCATGGCCTCCTGCAACACCCTGTTGCAAACACTGGTGGATGATGACAAACGGGGCCGTGTGATGAGCCTTTATGCCACTGCCTTTATGGGGATGGCCCCACTGGGAAGTATGCTGGCCGGCTCTGTGGCAGAGCAAATAGGAGTGGCCTATACCTTGCTGGGCTGTGGTTTGCTGTGTGCGATCAGTGTCATCCCTTTCGCCTGGAACCTGAGCCGCTTACGACAGATGGTGCAGCCGATCTACGAGCGCCTGGGCATCGTGCCGGAAATTGCCACTGGACTTCGTACTGCGAGCAAGTTAACGGCCCCTCCGGGGAAGCGCTAGGTGCAGCTATACCCTATAACCACAAGAGCCAGCTGCAACAGCTGGCTCTTGTGGTTTGATACTCCTTCAGAAGACTACTTTTTCCTTATTGTCAGTTTATCGCCGGGCTTCACGTTGAAATCTGATTTGCCGTTCCACTCCATGATGTCCTTGATGGTGACGCCATACTTGCGGGAGATCTGGTAAAGGCTCTCGCCGGATACTACCGTGTGTTGGGTGCTGGCGCCTGAAAACGTTTCTGCTGGAGCCTCTTCCAGGTCTTCATTTGACCCGGCTGCCTCAGCTGGAGCCGTTACGCGTAATTGCTGCCCGATAGATAGCGCTGAGCTGGAAAGGTTGTTCCATGCCTTCAGCTCGTTCACTGTTACATTATACTTGCGTGAAAGTACGTAAAGTGACTCACCGGATGCTACCGTATGGATCTCAGTTTTTTCTTCCGCAGTTGGCGCTTCTGACTTCGCCGCAGCATTAGGGGCAGATTCCTCAGGTACTGTGAGGGGCTCTGCGATGATGAGTTCCTGACCGATCTTGATTGGAGCATCACCCAGGTTGTTCCAGGTCGTGATATCGGTTACAGTCACAGCGTACAGTCTTGATATAGCCCACAAGGACTCACCTTGCTTCACTACATGGCGGGTAGGCTTGTTTGCTGGAGCCGCCTTTTCTTTAGCTGGTGTGCTGGCCTGCGCATTTTTAACTGGCTCAGGCCTGGCAGCTGCTGTTTTAACTGGTTCAGCTTTGGCAGGCGTAGTCTTTTGGGTTTCACGTGCTGTGCTGGCAGTTTCAACCGTTTTTACTACTTCCTCTTCTGTTTCTATTTCCTCGTTTCCAGAGAAGCCAACAAATACATCTTCGCTCAGACCCGCTGCCCATTCCGCATTTTCCTCTTCCGTCTCTTCGGTCTGCGCTTCCTGAAGTACTTCTTTCTGCTCTTCGGTTTCCTGAGCTTTCTTGCCAGGGTATAGCGCCGCAGTTTTTGGTTTTTCAGTAGCTGCTGGTGTTGCCGCCTTCTGCTCTGGTTTAGGTTCCGCAGCTTTTACCTCCTGCTCAGGTGCCTTCATAGCCGGTGCAGGCACCGAATCATTCTTCGTAGTAGTTGCCACCTCGGCTGTCGTTTCCTCTTTGGCTGTGGCTGGTGCTGTTTCTTTAACAGGTGTGGCAGGAGTAGCTGTTTCTTCTGCCTGCTTTGTTGTGGCAGCCGTTTGTGTTTCCTGTTGCTCAGGCTCCGTTGCCTGGCCTTTCAGTTTGTTCCAGCTTCTTTTGAAGCGGGTCAGGAAATCATCTTTCTGCGCCGCAGGCTCTTTTGATGCAGGTTCTGCCTTCGTTTGTCTGGCAGAAGCGGTGGTGGTTTGAGGCGTATTTTCAGCTGCAGCCATCACTGGTTTGCTGCTGGCAGGCACGGACTTCAACTCACGCACTTCAATGGCTACCTTGGCCGGACGACGCTTCTGGAGCCAGAGCACGCGGCCCGGTACCGGTACTTCGGCACGCTTCATGCGGTTTTTGAATTGCAGATAATCCATGCGGATGCCATAGAATTGGGCAATTTCCTGCATGGTCTCCCCGTGCTGCACCACATGGTACTCTGTGTCAGCATTCAGTCGTTTGGCCTCAATGTAATAAGCTTCGCCTTCCTCAAACTTGTCGAAGTCGCGCATGTCGTTGAAGCGAAGAAGTTTGCGGGTTGTAATACCAGCTTTTAGTGCCAGTTTGTCTTTGGTGTCGCCTTTGCCGGCTACGATTGCTTTCAGGTTGTTGCGCTTGATGATGCTGCCTGCTGCCGGTGCGGCAGCCGTCTGGCGGGCAGGTGCTGTACGAACCGGCTCAGTTGACGCCACTATGCCTGGCTCGGTTGTATGGCGAACTGGTAGCATCACATAATAGTCTTTGTCGGCAGGTATGGTGCCTCCCAAAAGCCACTTGTTATACTTCTCCAGCTCAGAGGGATCGGTTTCATGGGCTAATGCAATGTCGGCCAGACTCTGACCGGGAGTGGCGCGCAGCTCACGCAGTGAAACCACTGGCGGAGCGCTCTTTCCGATAAAGCTGTCGTAGGCTACCTTGTGCGCCAGGAAAGTCAGCAGGTATGGGTCAGATTTTTCGGTTATGTCCATCTTTTTGCTCCCCTTATCCGACTCCCTGGTATAGGCTTTGGCGCCAGAGTAACCATGGTAGTAGGAGAGCAGCGTATTGAACCAGTTGTTGTAGTAGTTATTGCTACGCTTAAAATAGCGGGCAGCACCGCGGCTGGCCTCTACAATATGCCGACGCTCATCCACGATGTGGTCCATGCGCAGGTTGAAGTCCAGGGCAGCTTCTTTCTTGAACTGCCAGTAACCAACCGCATTGGAGGTTGACACGGCATCGCCGCGAAGTCCGCTTTCCTGCAGGGCCAGGTATTTAAAATCATCCGGAACGCCTTCTTCCTGGAAAGTACGCTCGATCAGTGGGAAGTAGGCATCGGCCAGCTCCACCTTCATCTGGAAGTATTTCGGACTGCGGTGCAGGGCGTCTACTTTTTTCTGGATCTCTTCCTGCGCCTTGGGTGAAATGCGCAGGTGAATGTCACCGAAATACAGGTTGTGAGGCACGGTGACAGTTTGTGCCATAGCAAACAGTGGCAGAAGCAGGAGCAGCAATAATGGTAATGGTCTCTTCATAAAGGTAAACAGGTAAAATAAGCGAAGCTATCCACAAAAAGGCTACAGTATATGTTGAAACAGATGTTGATAACTCTTTAAGGTATAGTGTGTTCTCTATATAGATATACTCTTGCAAAATTAACGCAATTTACCCCGCATTCTAAAGCTTAGAACGAAGTTATTTTATAGAAATTTTTTGCTGTGGAAAAGTAGTGGGGTTACTTTTTGCGGGCTACCATCAACCCGTCCCGCACAGGCAGCAGAATGTTTTCTACCCGCGGGTCATCCTGCACTTTTTTGTTGAAATCCAGGAGGGCTGCCGTGTCTTCGTCGAGCTTCTTGCGGTACTTCTCCAGCACCTTGCCGCTCCAAAGTACATTGTCGGCAATGATGTAGCCGCCGGAGCGTACCCGGTCGATCACCAGGTCATAATAAGCAGCATAATTATACTTGTCAGCATCGATAAACACCAGATCAAAGGTCGCATCGATGGTTGGGATGATCTCCAGCGCATTGCCGATGTAGTATTTCACGCTCTCGCTCAAGCCTGCCTCTTTGATATAGCCCCGCACCATGTCTTCCAGCTCTTCGTTGATGTCGATGGTGTGCAGCGTGCCGTCTTCCTGCAAGCCCTCAGCCAGGCAAAGGGCGGAGTAGCCAGTATAAGTGCCCACTTCCAGGACTTGTTTCGGGCGGATTATGTGGGAGAACATGGAGAGCAGGCGCCCTTGCATATGACCAGACAGCATGCGCGGCTTCATCACATTCAGGTGCGTCTGGCGGTTTATCTTGTGCAGCAGTTCCGACTCCGGTGAGGTATGCTCCTCTGCGTACTGCTGTAGCTCTTCGTCTAGGAATTCCATGTCGTGAATTGTTAAGTGATGATTGTTGATAGTTAATGGCCTCTTATTGACTGCTTCTGTTGCAGAGTGACTGATTGAAATTAGGTGAACATCAGACAATCAGCAATCAGTAATTAATTAGGTACGTAATTCAGGAAGCTTAGCTTCTCCTCACGCAGCACATCGTTGGCAATGTCGATCAGGTCTTTGGCGGTGGTATTTTTGATCTGGTCAAAAATCTCGTTCAGGGTGTCGATGTGGCCCTGGTCGAGGATGCTCTTGCCCATCATCATCATCAGGCCCATGTTGCTTTCTTCGGCCATAGCCAGCTGACCCATTAGCTGTTCTTTGGCAGTGTGCAGTTGAAGGGATCCCAGCTGTTTTTCGCGGAGTTTCTTCAGCTCCTTCAGCACAAGAGAAGTGGTGCGTTTCAGCTGCTTTTTCTCTGTACCGAAATAAATCGACAGCAGACCTGTGTCTATGTATGTAGCGTAGTTGGCATCGATGGTATACACGAGGCCGTGCTTTTCGCGCACAGCCAGGTTCAGACGCGAGTTCATGCCCGGGCCACCCAGCAGGTTCACCAGCATAAAGAAAGGTATACGGCGCTCATCGTTAAGTGCATATGCCGGGGAGCCAATTACGCAATGCGCCTGGGAAATCGGTTTCTCGAATGTCACCGTCTTAGGTGTGTACTGTTCGAAGACAATACGCTGGCGTGGCCTGCTGATGTGCGGAATGTCAGCCAGGTATTTCTCTGCCAGCTTCACCACCTTCTCAAAAGGCAGATTGCTTACCGAGCAAAACACAAGGGCCTCAGTGCTCAGGTTGTCTTTGATAAAGCGCTGGAAATCGTCTTTCTTAAAGCCCGATACGCTCTCTTTTGTGCCCAGTATGTTGTTGCCAAGCGGATGACCGTCGAACACCACATTGTCAAACTCGTCTACGATGGCCTCTTCCGGTGTGTCCAGGTACATGGCCATCTCCTCGAGTATCACGCCGCGTTCTTTTTCTATTTCCTTCTCAGGGAAAACAGAGTGGAACGTGATATCAGTGAGTAGTTCGAAAGACTTCTCGAAGTGTTTATCGAGGACGGAGCTGTAAAAGCAGAGCTTCTCCTTGGTGGTATAGGCGTTGAGTTCGCCGCCCACCGACTCCAGTCTGTTCAGGATGTGGAATGACTTGCGCTTGGCGGTGCCCTTGAAAGCCATGTGCTCCCAGAAGTGGGCCAGGCCCAGCTGTTCAGGCTGCTCGTCGCGGCTGCCTATGTCCAGGATAAAGCCGCTGTGCGCAATTTTGGTATGTAGTACTTGTTTGTGAACGATACGAATACCGTTCGGCAATGTATGAATATGATAATCAAGCATTCAGTTCGCAATTAGCCTGCAAAGATACGCAAAATTACCAAAATTGGCCGCTTGCCTTTCGAATGTTAGCGGTCGAGGCTACGACCGCCTACGTTGATCACAAAGCCCAGCGAAAACACGGAATAGCCTGCCGTGAGCGCCTTGCGGTTGCGCAATCCGAAGTTGCTGCCGCTGGTATACTGCAACTGTACTGAAGGGCTGAGCACCATGCGGGTATAGAAAATCGGCTCCAGGAAAATGTTGTCTTCGTTAGGCTGCTCCACCCCGTTGAGCAGGTGCTTGTTCATATTGACATAGCTCACCCGCAGAGCGGTGCCGTAGTTGAGTGGGTATTCGTTACCGAGGATTCTTAGTGATTTTTTCTTCTTGGAAGTGAAGTTAACCTGCGTGAAATATTTGCTGAAACCAGCTTCGCGACGGGTATAGGTCATCACACCTTCTTTTTCTTCCTTCTCGGTGCGGTCGCTGCTGCCACCGCCAAAGCCACCATATACCTCCAGCACCCGGTTCTGATTCGGTCCGAAGGTAGTAAAGTAGCCAGCACCCGCCTCGACCAGGTTGTGACGGAAATCCCGCTTCTTACGCTCCTGGTTCAGCATAGAGCCGTTCAGCATTACCCCGATGTTGTCGGTAACAGCGTAAGCCGTGTTAAAAGTGATGTTGCCCTTTGGCGTAATGTGGCCAGCAGCACTCAGTTCGCCCTTCTCGGTGAAGATGGGCACATTGGGTACATTGGGCATGTAAGTAGACACACAGCCTGTGGTCAGGAAAAGGAGGGCGGATGCAAGAAGTTTAGTTGGGTGTAATAGTGCTTTCATACGGGTAAGCGTGGCTAAAAGAACTGCTAAACTAACGCTCCTGTGGCTAAGAAGAAAAATATTTTTGTTCTTTTCCGTGAAAGGAAGTGCCGGTCTATACCTGCAGCATTCTGACTTTCAAGTCTAGCTGCATTGCTGTAGCTTTGCGGCAGCTTATACCTGATGAAAAAGATCCTGATCATACAGACTGCCTTTCTGGGCGATGTGGTGCTGGCAACTGGCCTGGTAGAAAAACTGCATGCCCACTACCCGCAGGCACAGCTCGATTTTTTGCTGCGCAAAGGCAACGAATCGTTGCTGAAAGGACACCCGCTGCTGCGACGAGTATTGATCTGGAACAAACAGGAAGGTAAGTACAAGAGCCTGCTCCAATTGTTGAAGCAGATTCGGCAGGAGCGCTACGATCTGGTCGTGAACCTGCAGCGCTTCGGAGCCACAGGTGTACTCACCGCCCTCTCCGGTGCGCGGGAGACAGTTGGCTTTGACAAAAATCCTTTCTCGCGCTTTTTCACGCGTCGCTATACCCACGATGTGAACTCGGGGACGCATGAGGTAGAACGCAACCACCTGCTCATCGCTAGTCTCACCGACGGGCAGCCAGCCAAACCCAGGCTATACCCTTCTTCTGAAGATTTTGCCAAGGTGCAGCCGCTGAAGCAGGAGCCTTTTATCTGCATGGCGCCTACCTCAGTGTGGTTTACGAAGCAATACCCGCTGGAGCAATGGGTGGAGCTGCTCGACCAGCTAGGCGACAGGTATAAGGTATACCTGCTCGGGGCTCCGGCCGACAAGGCGCATTGCCAGGAGATCATCGGCAAGACCAACAACCAGCGGGTAGAGAACCTGTGCGGACAGCTCAACCTGCTGCAGTCGGCGGCGCTCATGCGCGACGCGGTGCTCAACTACGTGAACGACTCCGGTCCCATGCACCTGGCCTCTGCGCTGGATGCTCCTACCTGCGCCATCTTCTGCTCTACGGTGCCACGCTTTGGCTTTGGGCCACTGGCAAGTTTCGCAGCTGTAGTCGAAAAAGAAGACCCACTTTACTGCCGCCCCTGTGGCCTGCACGGATATAAATCCTGCCCGGAGGGGCATTTTAAATGTGCAAAAGATATCCGTACCGGGCAGCTGCTGGAAGTGCTCACATCATGCACCGCATAAGGGTGTTAGGACAGCGATTACAGTATGATTAGCGAAGCATTGCGCCTGGGCCTACAGCACCTGTTATATTAGGTTTTTTCTATAAAGGTGTTTGGACTTGCGATAAAAGTGCTACATTTGCAGTGCAAGTTCTTCAGACCTATAAACCTGACGAACCACAGTGCCAAGCTACTATACCTACAAAACTATGAAATACCAGCCCATCGACAAGGAGCTGTTCTGCCATAACAGACGCAATTTTGTGCGGCAGCTCAAGCCTTCTTCTCTTGCTGTTTTTCATGCTAATGATGTGATGCCAACCAATGCGGATGGCACCATGGCGTTCCGCCAAAACAGCGACCTCTTCTATCTTTCGGGAGTAGACCAGGAGGAAAGCATTCTTTTGCTTTTTCCGGACGCCCGTGACGAGCGCATGAAAGAAGTGCTGTTTGTACGCGAGTCGAACGAGCACATCATGGTTTGGGAAGGGTATAAGCTTACCAAAGAGCAGGCCCGCGAAACTTCAGGTATAGCCACTGTGCTGTGGCTGAAGGATTTTAAACAAGTGTTCAACAGCCTGATGGCTGAAGCCGAGCACGTATACCTGAACACCAACGAGCACCTGCGTGCCGTGGTAGAGGTGGAGACGCGCGATGCCCGTTTCATTAAATGGTGCCAGCAGGTATACCCACTGCACCGCTACGAACGCAGCGCTCCTATCATGCACCAGCTGCGTGCGATCAAATCTGAGAAAGAGATAGAGCTTATCCGCAAAGCTTGCGATATCACAGAACTAGGCTTCCGTAGACTGCTGCAGTTTATTCAGCCCGGAGTGATGGAGTATGAAGTGGAGGCGGAGATATACCACGAATTCCTGCGCAACCGTTCACGCGGCCCGGCTTACAGCCCGATCATCGCATCGGGTGAGAATGCCTGCATCCTGCATTACACCGACAACAGCCGGGAATGCAAAGACGGTGACCTATTGCTGATGGACTTTGGGGCCGAGTATGCCAACTACGCTGCTGATATGACGCGCACTGTGCCTGTGAATGGCAAGTTTACCAAGCGCCAGCGTGAAGTATACGAGGCGGTACTGCGCGTGATGAAAGCTGCCACCCAAATGCTGGTGCCCGGCAATTCGCTTGATCAGTACCATGCCTTTGTGGGAACGGTAATGGAAAATGAGCTGATCGGGCTTGGTTTGCTCAACGAAAGCGATGTCCGCAACCAGGATCCGTCTAATCCGCTATACAAGAAATATTTTATGCACGGCACCTCCCATTATTTAGGGCTCGACGTGCATGATGTGGGCAGTAAATACCGGCCTTTTGAGGAAGGAATGGTGTTCACCTGCGAACCAGGTATTTACATCAGAGAAGAAGGTATAGGGGTGAGGCTTGAGAATGATATACTGATTACCCGTAGCGGGCCAGTGGACCTGATGAAAAACATTCCGCTGGAGGCCGATGACATTGAAAGGCTGATGCAAAAGCGCTAATGGCGTGCGTAGTAAGGGTTTACATATAACTACTCGCAGCCTTTTTTATTGTATTTACGTTAAAAAACAGATGCTTTGCATTAATTAATGTTGAGCATACAACCCACAACTCGTAATGAGGGTTGAAAACAAAGAGATGCGGCTTTGTAACTATCAGGAAAAGCAGTGCAAACATCGCATCGGAGTAGATTTAGAATTTAAGCTGCTAAGGCCATTTTTTTATACATTAACAAAATGCTTTTGCTTATGGATATAAACTACAACAATGCAATGACTACCCGCCTGACGTATCATAATATACGTTCCGTCTGTTTTTTTATAGAAATATAAAAAAACTTACCTGAAAATATGTACGTATTGTCATATCAAAATATACTTTTTAAAATTATGCGAAAAACTCTAACGAAACTATTCACAACTGCTTTTGCACTTGTATTCCTGCTGTCTGCCAATACAGAGGTACTTGCGCAAAATGCTGACCAACGGACAAACCTCCAGATTTATGGAAGTGCGCTCCAATATAAAGGTGATTTAGGAAACAACTGGTGGAAAGACAAAATGGGCTGGGGAGGCGGCGTATCGCTGAATCAATACCTGAGCCCGTCTTTTGATGCCGGTTTGCACCTGAGCTACGGTAACACCGAATTTAGCAGATTCGGATCCACTATGGATACCAAAATCGGTATGGCGATGCTCGGCCTGAGACTGAAAATGTATGGCAACATCCTGAAAGAGGATGCCTTTATCGGTCCATACCTATCAGTTGGTGGCGGTGCTCACTTTGTAAGACCAGAAGGTACTTCGCCAACTGGTACCTATGAAGATAACTTCGTTGCAGCAGCTGCTTTTGGTGGTGCCGGTCTGCGTTTCAGATTCTCTGAAAACATCAGCCTGTTCCTGGAAACAAGAGCTCACTTCACTAGCAATGACCGCTACGACAATATCGAGTCAAACATCAACGACCGCTTCCTGCAGCACAACATCGGCCTTGGCATAAACCTGGGTAAAGCTAAAGATACTGACGGCGACGGTGTGCCTGACAGAAGAGACAAGTGCCCGGATACTCCAACTGGCGTACAAGTTGACAAAGACGGTTGCCCTATTGACACTGACGGTGACGGTGTGCCGGATTACCAGGACGAATGTCCAACTGAAGCTGGTGTAGCTAACCTTGGTGGTTGCCCTGACCGTGACGGTGACGGTGTAGCTGACAAAGACGATCGTTGCCCAGATGAACCAGGTACTGCTGCAACACAAGGTTGCCCAGACAGCGATGGTGACGGCGTTCCAGATATCGATGACAAGTGCCCAGACACACCACGTGGTGTTCAGGTAGGTGCCGATGGTTGCCCAGTTGACTCTGACGGTGATGGTGTTCCAGATAACGAAGACCTTTGCCCTAACTCTCCAGGTACTGCCGAAACGAAAGGTTGCCCTGAGCTTGACGAGCGTACTAAGAAACTGATCGAAGAGAAAGTTCGCTTCGAGTTCGACCAGGCTCGCGTACAGGACGGTTACCGTCAGCTGCTTGACAGCATCGTGGTAGCGCTTGAGAAATACCCTGACCACGTACTGTTGATCAAAGGTCACGCTGACCACATCGGTTCAGAAGAGTACAACCAGGCACTGTCTGAGCAAAGAGCTCAAGCTGTGAAGGACTACCTGATCCAGCGTGGTGTACAGAACCCAGACCGCTTGGTGACAAGAGGTTATGGTGAGACTCAGCCGATCGTGAAAGTTAACACCAGACTTTCTAAAGCCAGAACTGCAGCAGCCCGTGCTCAGAACCGACGTGTCGGTTTCGAGATGAACACGCCGGATATGCAACTGAATCTGGAGTAACATAACTAGCCGTTAAGGTTAAACGTTAAAAGGCCCCGCAGATTGCTCTGCGGGGCCTTTTTGTTTTTGTTCAGATCATTTATTCAGCAGCAATGCCTGCTTAGTAATAGCAATGCCGCTGCACCTCAAGAACTTTGATGACAAATGAAATTGAAGGGCGTAAACTTACTTCTTCGAAGCCAGCAGGTATAGCACCGCCATACGGATGGCAACGCCGTTCTCTACCTGATTGAGAATGATGGAATGATGGGAGTCAGCGGCATCGGAGCTAAGTTCTACACCGCGATTGATAGGACCGGGGTGCATAAGCACGATTTCTTTGTCGAGGCTGTCGAGCATTTTCTTGTCGATGCCATAATAGAGTGTATACTCACGAAGGGATGGGAAATACTTCATCTGCTGGCGTTCAAGCTGAATGCGCAGTACGTTTGCTACATCGCACCAGGCAAGGGCTTTGCGAACATCAAATTCCACTTTTACGCCAAGCTCTTTGATATACTTGGGTAGCAGTGTAACTGGGCCGCATACCATCACTTCGGCACCGAGTTTTTGGAGGGCGAAGATGTTAGATAAGGCTACACGCGAATGCAGGATGTCTCCAATAATGACTACTTTCTTGCCTGCTACTTCGCCAAGCTTTTCACGAATGGAGAAGGAGTCGAGCAGGGCCTGGGTAGGATGCTCGTGGGTGCCATCGCCGGCGTTTACAATGTTGGCGTCAATGTGGCGGCTCAGAAAGTGCGGCGCACCCGGGCTGGAGTGACGCATCACGATCATGTCCACTTTCATGGCCAGTATATTGTTAACCGTGTCAAGGAGGGTTTCGCCTTTCTTGACAGAACTACTGCTGGAGGAGAAGTTAATCACATCAGCAGAGAGTCTCTTCTCGGCCAACTCAAAGGAAAGACGGGTGCGGGTAGAATTCTCGAAGAAGACGTTGGCAATGGTAATGTCACGCAGCGAGGGTACTTTCTTGATGGGCCGGTTCAGAACATCTTTAAAGTTATCAGCGGTCTCGAAAATGAGTTGAATATCTTCTGCTGTAATGTCTTTGATGCCGAGTAGATGCCGGACGCTGAGCTCTTGCATGGGTGCTTTATTCTTCGTTTTTGGTCACTAACCAGATATTGTCTTCTTGCGTGTCGGACCCTTGCCACTCCACCAGCACCCGCTGCGATTGCAGGGAGTTGACGCGTCGGCCCACATAGGTTGGCTCAATGGGCAGGTGACGGCTGTAGAGGCGATCGATCAGCACCAGCAGCTCCACATTGGCCGGGCGCCCGAAGGAGATCATAGCATCCATCGCGGCCCTAACCGAGCGACCAGTATAGAGCACATCGTCTACCAGGATCACCTTTTTACCTTCGATCAGAAAGTCGATGTGCGTGGCGTTGGCAGCCAGTGGCGTTTCTCTTCTTCTGAAGTCGTCGCGGTGGAAAGTGGTGTCGAGGTAGCCGGTTGGAACAGTGGTGCCCAGAATGGCTTTCAGGGTGCTTTGGATGCGTTGTGCCACCTGGCGTCCACGTGGCTGTAAACCGATGATCACGGAATCAGAAAAGTCACCATGGTTCTCGATGAGCTGGTGGCAAAGGCGCATCACCATGATCTCGAGCAACTGGTGGTTTACGATGAGTCTTTTCTGCATGGCCTGGGGGTCTTGGTTGCAAATATAGGATGTTCGGCTGAATTGTTAAATTGTTAGATAGCTAAATGGCTAAATTGTCAGAAACTGATCTTGTTGATGTAAAAGACCGTGCGGTTGGGACCATTGGGCACGCGTATGCGCTGGAAACCGAAGGCGGCAAAATGGGAGCCATACCAGCGGATCAATCCCGGCATATCTGTGGTGAGTATTTTTTCTTCTTTTTCGTAGGGCAGGAGCTCCACAGAAGTTTCCTTATCTGTAAACTTGTTCTGCTCCATCTGGCGATAGATGATCTTGCTGCGATCAGGGTAGGCCATCACGACACGTCCATCCGGTAGGCCGGCGACCTCCACGGCATGTGTCAGATCAGGGGTTAGCACATCACGGAGCGGAAAGGTGTTGTCCCACAGCAGGATGCCATCCCGATCAAAACCCAGGGCAATGGCGTGCGTGCGCTTGTAAGCCTGTGCAACCCGCTCCAGTCCCCTCACACGACTGTCAAAGTAGCCACTGCTGCTACGGTACTGTGGAAAGTAAACCTCTGCGGCCAGTACGTATCCGTTAGGTGTCTGGATCAAATCGTGCAGGAGCATGCGGTAGCGCTGCAACGGCTCTTTGCCGGCGGCGATGCGGGCAAACTCACGTTTGCGGGTGCGCTCTTCACGACGGGGCTTCATGTACTTAAAAAAGTTCTGGAGATCCAGCAGCGAGTAAAACTCACCTTCCACGATCTTGGAGATGACAGGCGCCGTGAAAAAGCCCTGAACAAAGCGAAGATCACGTACCCCATACGTGCCGATGAGCATACGGGAGAGCGTGTCGCCGGGAGTGATCTCAGCGTTAAGCAAACTCTTGTCCTGAGGCTGCAGGATAAAGTAGTTCTGCTGCAGTTTGCCGTTGGAGTCAAAGCTTTTCACCTGCAGGCGCGATATCCGGCGGTTGGTTTCGGCCAGCACCACATCTACACGGCCGTGCACGTGGTCGGTATGCAGGTCTGAGAAAGAAGACTCGTCGCCGTAAAGTGCGGGCAGCATAACAGGCTGTGGTTTCTCAGGGTCCAGGTATAGCAGGCTTGGCTTTGTGTCGTAGCTGTTGCCAGTGATCAGGAAATGATTCCCGCGCAGTACATTGAGTTCATAGATATACTCTGCCTTTTCGAGCACGATCTCGCTCATGGTCAGAGCGCCACTGCCCAGGTGGAGCCGCACAAAGGTATAGAGTGTAGGTTTGGCTGCCTGAAAGATGAGATAGGTATAGGGGGCCTCGGTATAGTGGCGTATAAACTCAAACTCAGGCTTCAGGTCTAGCTTGCTTGTCCATACCCGTTCCAGCTGTGCGTCGTATTTTTCCAGGGTAAAGTCAGGTTCCTTTGCCCAGGTATCGGATTTGCGGCTGTAGACAAGCAGACTGCTGTCTGGCAAGGCCATCACTTCTACGTGACTGTTTTCGAGCTCATAGGGTAGCTCCAGGCGCACGGGCTGGCTAGGCTCCTGGGCCCATAGCAGGGCAGGTGCCAGCACAGCAAAGCAGAACAGCAAAGGGCGCAGGTATAGCATGTTACAATCTCGGGCTGCCGGCTGGCAGAAGGTATAAGGCAGTTAAATGCTTTGTACTCTTTTTTGTAAAGTAACGTTGTGCCTGCGTGCGACAGGCCGCCCAGATCAGTTGCCCAGGGCGAGTAGCACGTCAAACTCCTCGGCTTTGAGCGGCATCACCGACAGGCGCGACTGGCGCAGCAGGGCAATATTCTCAAGGCGCGGGTCTTTCTTGATCTGGTCCAGTGTTACGGGATCCTTGAAGTCACGCACGGGCACCAGGTCCACGGCCATCCACTTAGGGTCGTCGGCGGTTGGGTCAGGGTAAGCGGGTTTGTCCACTTTGGCCATTCCCACGATCGCTTTCTCAGACACACTGTGGTAAAACAGCACCAGGTCGCCGGGCTGCATCTGCTGCAGGTTGTTGCGGGCCTGGTAATTACGAACGCCATCCCAGCAGGCACGGCCTTCTTGTACAAATCTGGCCCAGGAATAGGCCTCAGGTTCTGATTTTACTAACCAGTATTGCATGTGTAAGGTATAGGTAAACGAATCTAAAAAATCTGTTGAAGAAGTTTCTGACTACAGCCGGCCGATGCGCTTCAGGTAAATACCCAGTTCTCCAAATAGCAAGCCGATCAGGAAACCACCTGTGAAACCGGCAAAGATGCGCGGCACGTAATCGGTGTAGACAATGACAAGTGTAGCGACTAGCATAAGCACCATGATCATCAGTCTTGTTTTGCGGGACAGGCTGGCGAAGGTATATCTCATGATTGAAAATTAAGCTTTGTATTTACGATAGTTTCGTCTTCTAAAGTATAGCGCCACTTCGCCTATGACGACGGCTAACAAAAGCCCTCCTGCAAAACCTCTGGAGAAGTTGGCCAAACCTTTTGAGTATCCTGCAAAGTTATCTGAATAGGCCATTGCAATAGCCACCAGCAGAAGCAAGGTATAGGTAATCAGGCGAGTTCTAAGGGATACTTTCTCTATGGGCCTTTCCATAATGAGCTATCTTTAAAATGCTAGTCCTGCACATCAGGTGTTACTCTCACCTTGAGCACATTATCCTTTAGCGACACTACTTCCATGGTATAGCGCTGCTCCGGGTGGCCGTTGCCCTGGATGTGTACCAGGATAGTGTTCTTGTCCTTGTACTCCCAGATGCCGATATGTTCTTCCAGTCCATCGGCAGGGGCAATTACATATTGCTTGGCCACGCCTTCGGGCTCCAGCGCAAAGCCGGTCCGACCTCTTGAGGGCGGAAAATCATAGGTGTTGGGGCGGTACACAAGCACCTCATCCTCATCCTCTTCATAAGAGTGTAACCAGGTTTGGCCCAGGAGTTCGGCCTCTGCCTTTTTACGGCAGGTGTTGGCCAGCAGCATGAGGCACAAAACGCATAACAGCGAAGCGTATTTCATATTTTTTGTTTGTATGCTTCTTTCAGAAAGAGCTAAATATATAGCTAAGATAGGGATTTCCTGCTTTATATAGAAGCCCCATTATATAAAAGGCCGCCGGGCAGTGGTGGCAAAGGTATGGCGGCTTTTTCTATCTTTGTACTTATACACAACACTGCCTTGGAAAATAAGAAAATCATAAAGCTGTTTAAGCTGGCCGCCGAGCTCATGGAGCTGCACGATGAGAATCCTTTTAAGGTGCGCTCATACGTGAACGGTGCTGCTGCGCTGGAACTGGTAGAAGAGCCGCTTGAAACTAAAAGTCAGGCCGAGCTGGAAGGTATAACAGGGGTGGGCAAAAGCATTGCTGCCCGCGTGATCGAGATAAATGAAACCGGTTCTTTCACGGAGCTGGATCAGCTGCTTTCGGTGACGCCACCGGGTGTGGTAGAGATGCTGCGCATCAAGGGAATCGGTCCGAAAAAGGTGCGTAACCTTTGGAAAGAGCTGGGAGCAGAAACCGTAGAGGAACTGCTGGACGCCTGCGAGCAGGACAAAGTGAGCAAACTGAAAGGCTTCGGCGCCAAGACCCAGGAGAATATTAAGCAGGCCCTGCTCTTTACGCAGCAGAACCGTGGCAAACTGCTTTTTGCAGAGGCTGAGCCAGCTGCCCAAGCCTTGTTGGAACAGGTGCAACAGACCCTGCCGGATGCTGAGGTAGCGCTGGTCGGTGATGTGCGCCGTTGTATGGAGATTGTAGTGAAGCTGGAGCTGGTTGTAGGCACCGATAACCCAACGGAAGCAGAAGCCGCCCTGAACAAGCTCGACGAGCTGCAGCAGGACGAGCTAAGCTCCGGGCCTATGGTATGGCGCGGCAAACACAGCCTGAGCGGGCTGGCCACTGAGATTCGCTTCGCCAGTCCGGCTAACTTCCAGAACGAACGCTTCGTACGCTCTGCTTCCCAGGAGCACCTGACGCAGGTGTTTGCAGCCAACAAGAACATGCTCACTGTAGCCCGCGAGAGCAGCCACAGTTCTGAAGAGGACATCTACGCCTCGGCAGGTATGGCCTACATCGTGCCGGAGCTGCGGGAAGGTACCAACGAGCTGCAACTGGCTATGGAGAACAAGCTGCCGAAGCTGCTGGAGGTGTCCGACTTAAAAGGTATTCTGCATAACCACAGCACCTACTCCGACGGCGCCCATACCCTGGAGCAAATGGCAACTTACTGCCGCGACATGGGTTACCAGTACCTGGGTATATCCGATCACAGCAAGACGGCTGCATATGCCGGTGGTTTGCGCGAAGGCGATGTGCTGCGTCAGCAGAAAGAGATCGACGAGCTGAACCAGAAGCTGGCTCCTTTCAAGATATTCAAAGGTATAGAGTCGGATATTCTGGGAGATGGCTCACTGGATTATGAAGAAGACATCCTGAAAACTTTCGATTTCATCGTAGCCAGCATCCACAGCAACCTCAACATGGACGAGCAGAAGGCCACAGCCCGCCTGATCACGGCCATCGAGAATCCTTATACTACGATGCTCGGCCACCCGACCGGACGCCTGTTGCTGCGCCGCGAAGGCTATCCGATCAACCACAAAATGGTGATCGACGCCTGCGCCGCCAACAATGTGATCATCGAAATTAACTCCAACCCCTGGCGCCTTGACATTGACTGGCGATGGGTGCACTATGCGCTGGAGAAGGGCGTGATGCTGAGCATTAACCCGGATGCGCACCACACCAGCGGCTACGACGACATGCGCTACGGCGTGCTGGTTGGTCGCAAAGGCGGACTAACTAAGGAAATGACCTTCAATGCAAAGTCTGCGGAGGAAGTGGAAGCTTATTTTAAGGCCCGGAAGGAGAAGATTAAGTAGCGGATGCCGAAGATACTCATTCTCCGTTTTTCCTCTATCGGCGACATCGTGCTAACTACGCCGGTGGTGCGCTGCATTAAGCAGCAGGTGCCGGGGGCAGAGGTGCATTACTGCACGAAGCAGGGTTTTAGAGGTATATTGGAGCCTAACCCTTACATCGACAAAGTGCACACGCTGAGCGGCAGCCTGGGCGAACTGGTGCAGCAACTCAAGTCCGAAAACTTCGACTTTGTGGTGGACCTGCACAACAACCTGCGCACACGCATCATCAAAACCCGACTTGGCAAACCATCAAAAAGCTTCGATAAACTCAACTACGCGAAGTGGCTGATGGTGAACCTGAAAATAAACCGTCTGCCCGATGTGCACATTGTAGACCGCTACCTGGCTGCTGCTGCGCCACTAGGTATACAGGACGACGGAAAAGGACTGGACTACTTTATACCTGCCACCGAAGAAGTAGACATCAGTACATTGCCGGAGCCCTTCTGGCAGGGGTACACGGCCTTTGCCATCGGAGCGCAGCACTACACCAAGCGACTGCCCACGGAGCGCATCATCGAGCTGTGTGCGGATCTGAAACAGCCAATCATCCTGCTCGGTGGCAAAGAAGACGCTGCTACAGGTGATGAAATAGCTGCCTACATACAGGCGGCGGGTGATGCGCAGGGAACAGTTATCTACAACGCCTGCGGTAGGTATAGCCTGGCTGGTTCGGCTTCGCTGGTGCGGCAGGCACAGCAGGTGGTCAGTCACGACACGGGGCTGATGCACATTGCAGCGGCTTTTCAAAAGGACATCATCAGCGTATGGGGCAACACCATACCTGAATTTGGCATGTACCCTTTCCGGACCAGGTATAAGGTGCTCGAGGTAAACGGACTGCCATGCCGTCCATGCTCCAAAATAGGGTATAGCAAGTGCCCCAAAGGTCATTTCAAGTGCATGCACGATATTGATTTCAGCGCCATCGATCGACAGCCTTTTAAGGTATAGCACAGACTGACTAGAGATCAGGAAGGTATAAAGCAGCATCGCCCGCGCAGGTATAAACTTGCGCGGGCGATGCTGTTTTATCAGGTATAGCTATACCTAGTGGTTGGTTTACTGCAGTGGTTTTACGGTATAGCCGGCTCTCTGCAGCAACTGCAGCAGGCCATTTTCGCCAGGCAGATGCAGAGCCCCCACTGCTATAAAAGTAGACTGTTCTTTCATAATGGCAGGTAGCTTGGTCATCCAGGCCTTGTTTCGGTCGTCCGTCATATAAGCCATGTCGCCACCGCCAGTCAATTCGTTGTATTCCTGCGATAGCACCCACATACCTGCCAGGTCTTTGTTAAAGTACAGCTGCACGAGCTTGTCAGACATTTCCATGGCAGTTCCTTTGTTTTTTACATAAGACACGAGTTGCTCTGCCTGCTTGTCCAGCGGGTGATGATTATAAAGCAGGTCAAACTGCTGCTCCATGGTTTCAAGCGTGCTCACCTTCTTTTTGCTCTTCTTGTTATAGCTGGCAAAGTACATGTCGAGTGGCTGTCCTGTGTATTCTTTCAGGACTTCCATGCGCTGGTAATCTTTCAGGGAAAGCATCAGCAGCAGTGTCATCGGCTTCATCTGGTCTGCCATGCTCAACTCAAACCCGAACTGAGTCTTTATTTCCTCGTTCACCAGTGCGTAATCCTCTTTGCTCAGCAGGTTCGAGAGTTTGTTATCCGGCATGACCATTTTGGCTCCTAGCTGCATCATTTTAGCAGAGTCGATCTCTGTTTCTACCACCACGCCGCGGCTTTCCATAAAGCGCTCCATCACCTCCGGTACCGTATTCAGGAAGCTGGCGTTGAGCAGGTGGTACGTGCCGTACAGGTAGGATGGCTGCTTTAAACCGTTGCCGCTGATCTCCCAAAGCAGTGATTTGGCGGAAGTAATTGGTTGTGCTTGGGCCGTGGTGGCTTTGGCCGGTTTTGATTTTACTTTCTGGGCCTGGCTGAGGGTAGGGCAGATAAGGAAGGCTACCAACAGGTATAGCCAGACAGTTTTGTTTTTGAAATGCATGTGTATGAGATAATAAAAGGTTGTTTCAGATAAAGTAGGATAGCTGTAGTTTTGCAAGTAGAATGCCCGTAAATCTGGATGCAGAAACGGGTGACTGTAAATATTCAGAAAACTAATTGAAATGTCCAAACATAATCTGAACTGGCAACCCACCGACGAACAACTACTCGATGCCCTGCTGCTTGCAACGGGCGGTGAGGGAGGCGCAACGCTGCAGGATGTGCTGCTGATGATCGATGCCCTGGATGGCGACGTGCTAACACTGCAGGAGCTGGAGCAAGGACTGGAAAAGCTGGTGTCAGCTAACTTTGTGCTGGTGCAAAAAAACAAGCTAGCCCTGTCTGAACAGTTCCTGGCCAGGTATGAAGAACTGACGCTAACATCTGAGAGTGAAGCATCTGAGAGTCCGCTGCAGAAACTGCTCTCACAGACGTCTCTCAGCGAAGCAGGTATACAGCAGGCCAAAACCGAGGCACTCAAAAAATACAAACTCAAGAACCATTACCAGCAGTACCTGGAGCAGTTTGGGTAGTTCTTTGGTTGGGGGTTTAAAGACTCAGAAACTTGGAAACAGGAAGCTTTGGGAAATTTTTAAAGTTGAAGATGATCAAAGAATGAATCATCAGTCAAAAATCTCAAGAAAAGCTGTCAGGAACTGAGGTAAAAGTAAAGTAAAAAAGAAGCGCCGCTGAGGTAATTCAGCGGCGCTTCTTTTTTCAGGTATAATGCAATTTGCAAATTTTCAACTCTTAAGAGATCTTCTCAAAGCCGAGGTATGGGTGCAGCACCTTCGGCATGTTGATGCCGTCCGGTGTCTGGTTGTTTTCGAGAATAGCGGCTACGATACGCGGCAGGGCCAGGGCGCTGCCGTTGAGGGTGTGCAGCAGCTGTGTCTTGCCCGACTCGGTTTTATAGCGCAGCTTCAGACGGTTAGACTGGTAGGTCTCAAAGTTAGAGGCAGAGCTCACTTCCAGCCAGCGGTTCTGGGCGGTGGAGTAAACTTCCATGTCGTAGGTGAGGGCAGAGGTAAAGCCCATGTCGCCGCCGCACAGACGCAGCACACGGTAGGGGAGTTCCAGCTTCTGCAGCAAGCCCTGGATGTAGCTACTCATTTCTTCCAGCGCTTCGTACGATTTCTCAGGTAGCGTAATCTGAACAATCTCTACCTTGTCGAACTGGTGCAGGCGGTTCAGCCCGCGCACATCGGCACCCCATGATCCGGCCTCTCTTCTGAAGCAGGGTGTATGGCCCGTGTTCTTGATCGGCAGTTGCTCCACCGGCACAATCACGTCGCGGTAAAGGTTTGTGATCGGCACCTCGGCAGTTGGGATCAGGTATAGGTTATCTTCAGTGGCGTGGTACATCTGACCGTCTTTGTCAGGCAACTGGCCGGTGCCATAGCCAGAGGCTTCATTCACCAGGATAGGTGGCTGTACCTCCATGTAACCGGCCTTCATAGCTTCGTCCAGGAAGAAGTTGATAAGCGCACGCTGCAACCGGGCACCTTGCTTCTTGTACACCGGAAAACCAGCGCCGGATATCTTGTTGCCCAGCTCGAAATCGATGATGTCGTATTGCTGAATCAACTCCCAGTGTGGAAGGGCCCCTTCGTGCAATTGCGGAATTTCACCGTGTTGGAGAACTACTTCGTTGTCTTCCGCTGTTCTACCTTCAGGAACACTTGCATGCGGAAGGTTCGGCAACTTGTATAGTGCTTGCTGTATTTGCTCTTCGATGGCAGATAGCTGCTCAGCCAGCGATTTGGTCTGCTGCTTTAACTCGGATGTTTCTGCTTTGTAGGCTTCGGCTTTTTCGCGGTCGCCGTTTTTCATCAGTATACCGATCTCTTTAGAGATTGCATTGGCACGGGCCTGCAGCTCATCGTGCTGGCTTTGCACCTGTCGGCGCTGCTGGTCAAGAGCTACAATGGCTTCCACTTCCTGAGCGGCATTTTTGTAGTTTTTCTTGGTAAGTCCAGCTACCACCAGCTCTGTCTGCTCTCTTAAAACGTTTAGCTGTAGCATAATTTGGGTCTTTGTATAGCTGCAAAAATATACTTTTTTAGGTTGTAAGCGGCATTTACGAAATCTTTTAAGGAAAAACTGAAACATTTTCAACAAAAACTCCGCTAATATTTGTTAATTAATAAGCATTGCAATAACATTGCAGTGCAATTTATGGCAGGCCCTATCCTGAGCCGCACAAAACTCTATCGCATTCATTCATTTTCCGAATTATAAGTAAAGCTCTCGCTGCGTTCGCCCAAGCGTGCCAAGCAGGTTAATTTAACTACCATACCACATTTATGTACAAAATTGAAGAATTGAAAGATAGGCTTCTTTCAGAACTCAAGGAAATTGCAGAAGACCTGGGTGTCAAGAATTTCAAGAAACTCAGCAAACAGGATCTGGTTTACAAAATCCTTGATCAGCAAGCCATAACCCCTCCCGAACAATTGCCGAAAAAAGTAAAGTCCTCCCCTAGCACAGCCGCCGTAAGCGAAACCGAAGCTACTGAAAACACAATTACTACCAGCGAAGAGCAACCGGCACCTGCCCCCGCAGCGCCAACCGAACGAAGACCTGCACGCGAAGCAGCCCGTCGCGAACAAACCAGTCCGACTTTAGTACAACAGCCTGCACCAACAAAAGACCATGGCCCGCAGCGTGAGCGCACAACTACCCGTCGCGACAACCGCAACGAAGGCAGCAATCCTCGTGAGCAGCGCCAGGAGCCGCGTGTCGAGCGCACAGAGGCACGCCCGGAGCGTGCTGAGAGACCGGAACGTACAGAGAGAGCAGAGCGTGTTGAGAGAACGGAACAGCGTCCTGAGCGCACCGAGAGAAGCGATAACCGCGCAGAACAGCGTGAGCAGCGCCCTGAGGTAGGCAACCGCAGCGATAGCCGTAGCGACCAGAACCGTGGCGGTGATAATTTCCCGCGCCGTCAGCAGAATGCGGCTGCAAACAGCAATAACTTCCGTGAGTTTGACGGAATAATCCTAAATGAAGGTGTGTTGGAGCTGATGCAGGATGGCTACGGCTTCCTTCGCTCTACGCACTACAACTACCTGGCCTCGCCAGATGATATTTATGTTTCTCCTTCTCAGATCAAATTATTTGGTCTCAAGACCGGTGATACTGTAAAAGGTCAGATCCGTCCACCGAAAGAAGGGGAGAAGTACTTTGCCCTACTTAAAGTGGATTCTGTAAACGGACGTACCACGGAGGAAATCCGCGACCGTATTCCTTTCCAGCACCTGACGCCGCTTTTCCCGGAAGAACGTCTAAAGCTTACTACCAGGCCAAGCCAGCTTTCGACTCGTATACTTGACCTTTTTGCCCCAATCGGTAAAGGCCAGCGTGGTATGATCGTGGCGCAGCCGAAAACAGGTAAGACCGTGTTGCTGAAAGAGATTGCCAACGCGATCTCTGAAAATCACCCGGAGGTATACCTGATGATCCTGCTCATAGACGAGCGTCCTGAAGAAGTAACCGACATGGCCCGAAGCGTGAGAGCGGAGGTGATCGCCTCTACTTTCGACGAAACTGCCGAGCGCCACGTGAAGGTGTCGAGCATCGTACTGGACAAGGCCAAGCGTATGGTAGAGTGCGGCCACGATGTTGTGATCCTGCTCGATTCCATTACACGTCTGGCACGAGCCTATAACACAGTAGTGCCTTCATCAGGCAAGATCCTGTCGGGTGGTGTGGATGCCAACGCCCTGCACAAGCCGAAGCGCTTCTTCGGTGCTGCCCGTAATGTAGAAAACGGCGGCTCCCTGACCATCATCGCCACTGCCCTGATCGACACAGGTTCTAAGATGGACGAGGTGATCTTTGAAGAATTTAAAGGTACCGGTAACATGGAACTGCAGCTGGACCGCAAACTGGCCAACCGCAGAATCTACCCAGCTATCGACGTGCCTGCATCCGGTACACGCCGCGAGGACCTGCTTATGGATCGCGACGAACTCAACCGTATCTGGATCCTGCGCAAGTTTATGTCCGATATGAACTCCGTAGAAGCCATGGAGTTCCTGAAAGACAGAATGCAGGGTACCAAGAGCAACGAAGAGTTCCTGATCTCGATGAACGGATAAGATATACCTTACTATATAAAAAGACCGGCCCCACTGCTGCAAAGCGGTGGGGCCGGTCTTTTTATATTGAGTTAACTTTGAATAAACAAAATATCCATTTACTACTCCTTAACTCCAAAATGGATAAGTTGGCTTAGCTAGCAGGTAGACAGTATAGGTGAGCACTACACCATACACAATGTGTGCGAAGATGAGCGTGATCAGGTAGGTGCGAAGGGAAATGAGTGGCGGGCGAGGGTGCACCAGGAAGAACAGATACCAGATAAACATCGCCATCAGGCCATGGGCCAGCCCGAAGAGAAAGCCCCACGAGGCGTTTATGAGCCCTACCTCTGAGTGCCACAGCGCAATGTAGAACAGCGCAAAAATGATCCCGACCAGGTAATGTGCGACTGTGCCGTATACCTTGGTACTGGTCGCCATCGAGAGAGAGCCGTCGGGTTGGGTGCGGTTGGTAAGCATGGTGCCCAGTATCCGGATCACCTTCATAACACGGTGTGTCACAAACGAGAGCAGGTATAGAAAGGCAGTCATGGCGGCGGTGGCGGCAATTCCACCTGTTAAAGCGTAGAGGAGTTTCATGGTGCGACGGTTTTTGCTGTTATACGAAATCAGGCTATCTAGTTATAAAGTGCCAGCCTGTACAGGATCTAAGAAGTATAAATAGAGCGTAGCAGGAGTATCAGGAAGAAAGCGAGGCTGATACAAAGCGACGAAATCTTGTTCATGCGCATCGTATTCTCAAAGTTCACCTCATTTGAGTTCTGCCACGACTTCCGTACCCAGCTCAGGAAAAAGTAAATGATGGGCGCGGTACAAAGCAGGAAGACCACTATGTTGAGCAGTTGTCCCAGCGCCAGGTATAGCCCGATCAGGAGTGCTGCTCCCACACCCAAGGCTATACCTGCAAACACGAAGGTGCCCCGTATACCTAGCAGTAAGCTCAATGTTTCGTCACCTCGCTCGCTGTCTTCCTGGTGCTGATAAATTTGTGTGAGGGGATATGAGCCGCAGAGAAAGAGTGTACTTACCAGTGCAAACCAGATATTCGGCGATTGCCAGATGAGGTCAAGCTCGAGATCAGCCCCGGTTTGTACCATGAGAAAAGTAAAAGCGCCCTGGAACACCGTAACAACAAGGGTACTAATAACCGGGTATTTCTTGAGCCGGATATCCCGATCGCTGTAAGCTTTGGAAACCAGCAGGTATAGCCCAACCATCAGGGCAAACAGCGGCGATAGCAAAAAGCTAAGCAGCAAGGCCAGCACATCAAATAACAGCACCAGGTGAAACAGCTCCTGCGTGACTTTGGGCGGTCTGCGGAGTCCGCCAATACTGCCTTCGTCGCGGTCGTGGTATGAGTTGTAGCCGTTGCTGGCAGGGTATACCAGTACGTGCAGAATAAAGAACACGGCGGCGGCCCGCCAAAAGGTGTAGCCATCCACCACACTCAGCGCAAACCAGTACACGGGCATCAGGTATACCGAAAACGGAATCCGCATCAAGGTCAGGGCACTACTGTATTTTCCGATAACAGGTATAGCCAGTGGTTTCAAGGTGTGAATTGTTGGTTGTTAATCCTTCATTTAAGCAGTTCTCAACTTTTGTGAGATATATTATCGGCTCATGTTTTAATCTTTTCGAGCCACCTCCTAAAAATCAATTAACAATTAGCAGTCATCAATTCTCTGGATATCCCAGCAGATAAATGACTTGCTTGCCCGGTCCGGTCCCCACTATGCCGCTGCGCCAGGTATAGCCGGGCGGAGTATCTACTCGAGCCAGCAGCTCGTCTAGCATCCTGGGGTTGTAAAGCCTGAACAGCGACACCAGACCATCCCAAAGTATACCTAACGGGATGATTGGTATAAGGTACGTGAACAGCAGGCGACTAAGTTTAAAAGGGCGGATAAAAGGTGTTACCAGCAGGATGATGATGGGGAAGGTAAGCAGAAAGATGATCAGTTCGGCCCAGGTCTTGCCACCTCCTTCAAAGATGCCGATAGGAGCCCGTTGATCGGCCGCATTCTGCAAAATAGCCACCGCCTGCTCCGGTCTGAAATGGTGAAAAGAAGAGAAGATCGTGCGTGCGCCCTTCACCTGCGGCGGGACTTTCGTGGCATCAACGGGAGAGGCTATAAAATCAATCAGCCCGCCGGATTGGTTCTGCAGGTACTCGTAGGCGCCTAGGTTGGGGTATCGGTCAGATAAAGTAACACGCACAGGCACACCCATGCGCTGACTCAGGGCTTCGCGTATACCTGCTATGCCACCACCGGCACCCGAGCAAAGGTCTGTAAAGTGTGTTTGGCCACTGCGACGGAGCAGGTCTTCCAGCAGAGGTATAGCCGGTCCGTAGGCTCCGAGCTTCGAGATCATAAAGCGCAGGAAGTCGAGCATGCCCTGGCGGAAAATGTGCGGAAACCAGGGCTGGTCTTCTAGCTCGAATAGGTGCAGACGGAAGTTCAAGGGCAGCAGCGATTGTTTTGTTCGCATACTGTCCGATGCCTATAAAAGTTGCTACGGTAGCGTTGTGCCGCGCTGGCTCATCCAGGGGTGCAGCTCCATGATCAACTTGCCGGCTTTTACAGCCGGGTCTGCTTCGGTCAGTGCCTTTGCCTCTTCCAGGGTAGCCACATCAAAAATGAAAATGCCACGCAGCTCGCCATTGTCCAGGAACGGACCGGCCATCACCAGTTTACCATCTGCGGCCATCTGGCGGATGTGTGCCATGTGTCCGCGCTGGATGCTGTTCACCTCGGCCGTGTCAGTTGGCTGGTAAGGACCTTTTTTGAGCAGCGCCATGTAATAGGTCTTCATCTGGCTCATGTCCATCTCGCCAGATTTTTTAGGTGTCTCCTGAGCTGTAGCGGCCGGGGCTTTTTTTGCGGCAGGCTTTGCTTTTGATTGAGCCTGTGTGGATAGTGTGCAGCAAAGGCTGAGTGCCAGGGCTATACCTGCAGTTTGTAGCAGTTTTTTCATAATGGTAAAGGTATAGAAACTTATCTGTGTTCCACAACGCCCGCAGCACCAGCCCCAATGCTGAAATCATCTTCCGTATTGCTGAACAGTTGCCAGTATTCTTCCTGCGGCTTGTCCAGATCAGGCTTTAGCACAAGTCGGTCGCCATTCACAAAAGTCATTGCCACACCATAAGCGTCTCTAATTTCTACGCTCTCAATTGCCAGAGCCTGGCTGCTGATCACCAAACCCTGCAGCCGCTGATCGCGGAGGTTGGCGCCGGGTACTTTCCAGTCGAACTTGGGAGAGGGCAGGCCGGGCTCGCGTTTGCGCATGAAAACCTCATTGTGCTTGATGGTGTCACCGTTAGCCAATTCGAAAGTCCAGGGGCAGTTTACGGCGAGGGTATAAAGGCCCACATCCAGAATCAATCCTTGCGGGGTGGTATAGCTGGTCTTGCCGAAGTGGAAGTACTGCACCAGTTCGTTGCGGGTAGTCTTGGTCAGCGGCAAACCCTTGATCTTGTCGAAAGCTGCCTGTAGTTGCTCTTGCATGGGGGTATAGGTAATGCTATGCGCAAAGATAGGCAGGGGGCGTCAAAGTTATAACAGCTTCTGTATAACACTGACTAAGTTTTATGCGTTTCTGGGAAAGTATTTGTACACAAAAGGTATATTTGCAGTAGATTAGAAAGAAGCGTTCCGTTAAAATACGGGCAATCTGCCCTGATGATATAACATGCTGCAAGAGCAAGAAAAAGAAAAGCCACCGGTTAAGAAGAAGAGGTCCGTGTACGGCAGTGTGATCGGCTATACCTGGAAGCTGTTCCTACTGGGGCTGATGGTGGTGATAGGCTATCTGGTGAGTGTGGAGTATAACTTCTTTTACCTGTTCGGCTCTTCCCCGAGTCTGGACAGGCTGGAAAACCCGCGTAGCGACCAGGCCTCAGAGCTATATACTGCCGATGGGCAGCTTATCGGTAAGTACTTCCGCGAAAACCGCAGTCCGGTTAGCTACAAGCAAATGTCGCCTACGCTCATCAACGCCCTGATTGCCACAGAGGATATCCGTTTCTACGAACATGCAGGTATAGACCCTACGGCCATTTTCGGGGCCGTATACGACAACCTGCGCGGCGAAAGCCGTGGGGGCAGTACCATTACGCAACAGCTGGCCAAAAACCTGTACAAAACCCGCACCGACGATTCGAAGGGCGTACTGGGCCATATACCTGGCCTTAACATTGTCATCTCCAAGACAAAGGAGTGGCTCACGGCCATCAAACTGGAACAACGCTATACCAAAGAAGAGATCCTGGCGATGTACCTCAACACCGTAGACTTTGGCAGTAACTCATTTGGTATACAGGTCGCCTCTAAAACCTTCTTCAACACCTCTCCTGACAGCCTGAAAACAGAGCAGGCGGCCGTGTTGGTGGGTTTGCTCAAGGCCCCAACCTATTACAGTCCACGCTTCAACCCTGAGAATGCTACCCGTCGCCGCAATACCGTGCTGGGGCAGATGGCCAAGTATAACTACCTGACAGCTGCTGAGGCCGACTCGCTGAGTCAATTGGCGCTGGAGCTGGAGTACAAGGTGGAGAACCATTACGACGGACCAGCTACCTACTTCCGTGGTGCTGTGGCCGACTTCATGAAAGAGTGGTGCAAGCAGAACGGTTACGACCTGTACCGCGATGGCCTGAAGGTATACACCACCATCGACTCCCGCATACAGGTACACGCCGAGGCAGCCATGGAGCAGCAGATGCGTACCCTGCAGCGCCGCTTCGACAACCACTGGCAAGGCAAAAACCCCTGGGTGGACGAAAAGAACCGCGAGATCCCGAACTTCATTGAAGAGACGATCAAGCGCACGGACTACTACCGCCGCCTCAAGAAGAAGCATGGCGATGACGTAGCCGCCATTAACAAAGAGCTGAACACACCACGCGAGATGATGGTGTTTACCTGGGAAAACCCTGCCCGCGAGAAGAAAATGACCATGTCGCCACTCGACTCCCTTCGCTACTACAAGCGCTTCCTGCACGGCGGTATGATGACCATGGACCCCTTCTCTGGTGAGATCAAAGCCTGGGTGGGTGGTATCAACTACAAGTACTTTAAGTATGACCACGTGAAGCAGGCGCGACGCCAGCCAGGCTCAACCTTTAAGCCTTTTGTGTATGTGGCGGCTATCGATAACGGCTACTCGCCCTGCGACAAGATCGTAGACACGCGCATCACCATCAATTATGTGGAGAAAGGGGAGAAGAAGAGCTGGTCGCCTACCAATGCTGACTGGGCTTATACCGGTGCTCCTATGACCTTGCGCCGTGCCATGGGTAAATCTGTAAATTCCGTAACAGCACAGCTCACAGAGCTGGTAGGTTGGGAAACAGTGGTAGACTACGCGCACAAGTTAGGTATAAGCAGTCCGCTGGACAAGGTGCCGTCTATTGGTTTGGGCCCGAGTGACGTATCGGTGTATGAGATGGTAGGTGCCTACAGTACTTTCCCGAACCACGGTTTCCATACAGCCCCCCGTTTCATTACCCGAATAGAAGACCGAGAAGGCAACCTGATCGAGCAGTTTGTGCCGGAGCAGAAAAAAGTATTAAGTGAAGAAACAGCCTTCCTGATGATGCACATGCTCAAAGGCGGTATAGAAGAACCAGGCGGCACTTCACAGGCCCTGTGGGAATACGATCTCTGGAAAGGCAATGAGATAGGCGGCAAAACCGGTACTACTTCTAACCACTCCGACGGCTGGTTTATGGGCGTGACCAAGGACCTGGTAACCGGTGTGTGGGTAGGCGGCGAGGACCGCAGTATTCACTTCCGTACTTCTAACCTGGGCGAAGGCTCCAAAACGGCCCTGCCGGTATACGGCCTCTTCATGGAACGCATATACAAAGACAAAGACCTCGGCTATACCATGGGGCGCTTCCCAGGCCCAACAGTCAAGATCAGCAAGAAGTACAACTGCACCACCGTACTGCCAAAAGCGGAGCCAGACTCCACATCACTTGATCTTGATCTCGATATACTGGACCTGTCGGAGTTTTTGCAATAATATCTCTACAAAGCAGCAGCGCCCACTAATATGATTAGCGGGCGCTGCTGCTTTTAGGTAAACCATGTGTGATCAACTCTGATGCTTCTTATAGAAAGACTCCAGCGCCTCGTCCAGGTAGTTATACTCAAAGGTGAAGCCGGTCTGCAGCACTTTGTTGGCACTCACCCGCTGGCCGCTCAGCACGACCTCGCTCATCTCGCCGAGCATGAGGTTAAGGGCAAAAGAAGGTACTTTAGGCAAAACCAAAGGCTTGTGCATGGCTTCAGCCAGAGCCTCTGTAAACTCCTGATTCGTGACAGGGTGAGGCGCCACGGCATTGTATACGCCAGCAAAAGTGGTGTCTTCGATGGCCCGGATGTAAAGCCGGCAAAGGTCATCGATATGGATCCAGGACATGTACTGCTTACCGCTGCCGAGCGGAGCGCCTGCCATCAACTTCACAGGGCGAGCCATTTGAGGAAGGGCACCTCCTTTGTCGCTCAGCGCTATACCTGTGCGCAGGATGACGGTTCGTATACCTAAATCTTTGATCTGCCACACAGCTGCTTCCCAGGCCTTGCATACTTCAGCCATAAAGTCTTCGCCGTAGCTGCTTTCCTCAGACATTAGTTGGTCGCCTGTGTTGCCGTAAATACCGATGGCAGAAGACGAAATAAAGCCTTTGACGTGGTGCTCGTTTTGGCGAAGGCTGTCGAGCAGCAGCTGGGTGCTGTCTACCCGGCTGCGCAGAATCTCACGCTTACGCTCTTTCGTCCATTTCTCCTCAGCCAGACCAGCACCCGCCAGGTGGATGATGTAGTCGGCATAGGTGATGGCATTCTCATCAATAGAAGATTTCTCTAAGTCCCAGCGGAAAGTCTTGTAGTGAGAGAATTTATCGGGATCTCGGGACAGGTGCGCCACTTCATAGCCCTGATCGATCAGCATCTCCGAAAGACGTGATCCGATCAGTCCTGAACCACCTGATATGAGTATTTTCCCAGCCATAGGTAATGATCGTTTTATAATTTATATAGAAATATATCTATACGTGTAAGGACTGATTGAAAGTTGCTTTCACCGATCAAAACCAGCTGGCAGGGCCATGGATTGCCCAGGCAGGAGTTTTATTTTTTGCGGATGTGGCTCAGGAATTCGTTGCGGTACTGGTCCTGCTCAAACAAGCCGGAGTATTCCGCTGTGATCGTGCTGCTGCTTACATCATTCACGCCGCGGCTCATCACACAAAGGTGATCCGCCTCGATCAGCACAGCCACGTTCTCTGTCTGCAGCGCCTGCTTCAGTTCATCGGCGATCTGCATGGTCATGCGCTCCTGCACCTGCGGCCGGCGGGCGTAGTACTGCACAATACGGTTCAGCTTGGAAAGGCCGATCACATGCTCGTTAGGCATATACGCTACATGGGCCTTGCCGATGATCGGCACAAAATGGTGCTCACAGGAGGAGTACACGGTAATGTCGCGCTCCACCAGCATCTGGTTATACTTGTACTTATTCTCAAATCGGCGGATAACCGGTTTGTTCTCCGGATGCAGGCCACTAAAGATCTCCTGCACATACATTTTGGCCACACGCAGAGGGGTGCCTTTCAGGCTGTCGTCTGTGAGGTCAAGGCCCATGGTATGCATGATCTCGCGGAAGTGCCTTTCAATGATCACGATTTTCTCGGCGTCAGAAAGGTCAAATGCGTCAGGGCGCAGCGGCGTTTCCAGGGAGCTCATCATGTGATCATCCATCTCTTCCGCTTCTTGGCCCAGGTCCTGGTTATCCATTATATTCAACAAAGTTTCGTTCAGTTTCATAAAGCGTTATCCCCAGTTCATATTCCTGGCTTATTTTTTCCCGCAATCGCTCCCATATTACGATGGCGATGTTCTCAGCAGTGGGGTTCAGCTGCCTGAACTCCTCTGTGTCGAGGTTGAGGTTTTTGTGGTCGAACTTATCGATCACCTCTTCTTTCACCAGCGTACTCAGCTTCTTCATGTCGTACACATACCCGGTGTCTTCATTCACAGCGCCCGTCAGCTTGACGATAAGCTCATAGTTGTGCCCGTGGAAGTTGGGGTTATTGCACAGCCCGAAAACTTCCGCGTTGTGCTCGTCGCTCCAGGCAGGGTTGTGCAGGCGGTGTGCGGCATTAAAGTGCTCTTTTCTGCAGATCGTTATTTTCATTGCGGTTCCAACAGGTGGGCCTATGTTATTGTTCGCGTACGTGCAAATTTACATTTTGGGCTACCCGGGTTGTAAACTCACAAAGGTAAGCTTCGTGGCCCCCAAACCCAAACAGAACAGCGGCTAAATTAATCCTGCTCCTTATATCTGAAATGTGCTATGGATTAGCTATTTTCGTAGGTATACGATTGTCCCTGTCTAATCATTATTTCTAAGTATAGTATGCGAGTAAAAGGATTGTTGGTAGCAGCGATGCTGCTGGTATCAGGTATGGCGAGTGCGCAGGTCATGCGTGTAGAGGAAAGCGAACAGGTAGTAAGCGGTATAAAGCGCGGCGGACAACAGCTGAGCGTGCAGCTGGACCCTAAGTTTGTGGAGAAGATCTGGAAAGATCACCTGTCGCAGGAGGCGGGCAAGGTGAAACATTCCAAAGGCGTTTACACGGTAGAGGAGGCCAAGCTCATCAGTATCAGCAAGCAGCCTGTGCGTGTCATCTCCACCGTAGGCACGCATGCAACGGGTAGCTACGTCTGGTGGTCGCTCGATATGGGCACGACCCATCTTGATAAAGGGACCACGCCTGAGGTATATGCCGCAGCGGAGCAGTTCATGGAAAACTTCGGCAGAAAGCTGTACCAGGAAGATGTGCTGCTGCAGATAAACGAAGCTGAGAATGTTCTGCGCAGCACCAAGAAGGAGCAGGATCGTGTCGTGAAGCAGGCCAACGACTTGCAGTTGAGTATTGAAAAGAACAAGAAGCGCAAACAAGAGCTGGAGGCAGAACTGGTGCGCAATGCAGACGAACTGCGTCAGCTGGAGCAGAATGTGGAGTTGAACGTGAAACAGCAGGAAGCCAGCCGCCAGCAGGTGCAGGCGATGGAGCGGGCTGTGGAGGAAGTAAGAGCTAAACTGCGTGACATCAAATAAGGTATAGCTTATACCTGTGTAAAACAGAAAAAGCCTCCTGACCGGAGGCTTTTTCTGTTTTAGGCGTTCTGCTACAGCTTCATCCAGCGCTGTATTTCCTGCTCTGCAAACTGCTCATTGCGCCAGCCTACATACTTACTCTTAGCGGTTGGGTTGTGGTGCACAAACCATTGTTGCAGGATAGCTTTAGCGGCAGGGTAGTCCGCCGTGAAGCTGTTGTAGTCAGAGGCGTTGATCGTTCGTTCGCTTGGCCTGGCCGGCACCGCTACAATCTTGTGATCCAGTTCACCGGCTGTCTCCAGTTGCAGGACTCCCACCGGAATTACCTCCATTACTGTGCCTGTAGCCACGCTTCCCGTCAGTACGATTACTTCCAGCGGTTTCTTCTGTGCATTGGTCTCGGTAGAAGGAATAAAGCCGAAATTGGCAGGGTAGGGCAGGAAGGGGATTATGCGATCCTGGCCGGCCTGCTGCTCTGCTTCAAAGGCCTTTGTCTGTCGGTTGTAGTGCAGCTTGGTAGAATTCCCGGCTGGCACCTCAATCACGGCCTGCAACTGTTTTTTGCCATTGTAAGTGGGCAGGGCAGCATAGTCTGTCTGGCAGGAAGCCAGTATGGCCAGAGATAGCAGCAGGAAGGTATAGCGCTGTAGAGTTTTCATGGGTGAAGATAAACAAGGGTGTAGCGAAGGTATAGCTGCAAATATAGCAAGCCTTGCCAAAGCAGGTATAGTGCGATCCATAGAGCAGGTATAAAAAAAGGAGCCGTTCGATTAGAAACGGCTCCTTTTACTAAAACTATGGAAAACTTATGAAAACAGGTTCTTCAATTATCTTCTTTCCTTGATACGTGCAGCTTTACCCTGCAGGCCTCTCAGGTAGTATAGTCTAGCTCTTCTAACACGGCCTTTTCTTACAAGCTCGATTTTCTCGATAGATGGAGAAAGCAGTGGGAAAATACGCTCCAGACCAATTTGGTTAGACACTTTTCTTACAGTGAAAGTCTCACCGTTTGTGTTAACGTTCTTGCGCTGAATAACAACGCCCTGGAACTGCTGGATACGCTCCTTGTTGCCCTCACGGATTTTCACGTGAATGTTGATGGTATCGCCAGACTGGAAAGTCGGGAAAGAGGCGCGCTTGTCTGTAGATTCCTGCTCGATAAATTTAAGTAATTCGCTCATGGCTATGTTGTTAAAGCTAAATATCTTCTTCAAAATTCGGACTGCAAAGATATGTAATTATTTATTACATAAGAATTTTTGCAGAAAAAAAATGTAAGTTTTTGAAACTTCTCCTCCAAATCAGCCTAGAAGGCTCTTTTGGAGGTAATTCTGTATCAGGTAAGCTACTCGTTCAGCAGATCCGGTCTGCGCTGTCTTGTGCGCTCCACTGCCTGCTCAAAGCGCCACTGCTCTATCTTTGGCCCGTCTCCGGAAAGCAGTATATCAGGCACTGTCATGCCCTTGTAGTCTGCTGGTCGGGTATAGACTGGCGGCGCCAGCAGCCCATCCTGAAACGAATCGGTCAGGGCAGAGGACTCGTCGTTAAGCACACCCGGTATAATGCGGATAATGGCATCTGCCAGTACAGCCGCTCCCAGTTCGCCACCTGACAATACATAGTCACCAATACTGATCTCGTGGGTCACATAATGCTGTCGCACCCGCTCGTCCACGCCTTTGTAGTGCCCGCACAGAATGATCACGTTGCGCATCAGCGAAAACTGGTTCACTACCTGCTGGTTCAGCGTCTGCCCGTCAGGTGTCATGTAAATGACAGCATCATACTCCCGCTCCGCCTTCAGCTCCGTGAGGAGCTTATCAATCGGTTCGATCATCATCACCATACCTGCTCCGCCGCCAAAGGCATAGTCATCTATCTGACCATGTTTGTTGATGGCGTAATTGCGAAGATCGTGGATGTGGATTTCTACCAGACCTTTTTGCTGGGCTCTTTTAACAATGGAATGGCTAAAAGGACTGTCCAACAGGTCGGGCTGGCAACTGATGATGTCAAATCGCATGATAATTGGGGCTACTCGTCGCGGTCGTCAGCGTCGTCAGGGGTGCCGGGCTGGGTGTATACCTCCAGTAAGCCTTCCGGCAGGTTCACGTGCAGCTCTTTGGTTTCGTGGTCGGCTCTTACAAACACTTCGTCCATCACAGGCACCAGCATTTCTTCACCGTTGTAATCCATGGCCATCAGCTGCTGCTGTGGCATGTCATAAAACTCTTTCACGGTGCCGAGGGGGCCATGGTTCTGGTCCACTACACGGTATCCGATCACGTCATGGAAATAAAACTGCCCTTCTTCCAGCTCAGGTAGCTCGTCGAGTGGCAGGTATAGGCTGACATTGCGGAGCTTCTCGGCTTGCTCGATCGTCTTGATATCCTCAAACTGGATAATAAAACGGCCTTTCTGCACGGGCTCCATTTTGTCAATAAAAAAAGGAATCAGCCTTCCCTGTTGTTCAAGAAAGACTGATTCCAATTCATCATAATCTTCGGGGTAGTCCACGTCAAAAAACGCGACAACCTGCCCCTTGATGCCATGGGTTTTGACGATGTGTCCTAACAGAAAGCAGTCATCAATATGCATGGCAACCTTAATTTATGCTTGCTCTTCAGTAGACTCGCCTTCAGCAGATGCCTCAGGAGCTTCTTCAGTTTCAGCAGCAGGAGCAACCTTGGCAGCCTCACGCTGACGGATAGCCTCTGCACGAGCTTCTTTCACTTTCGTTTCAGCATCAAGAGCAGCCTTACGCTTCGCCTCTTTCTCAGAGCCAAGTGTAGTGCGCTTGCTTTCGATTTTCGCTTCTTTCTCTTTCTTCCACTCTTCGAAACGAGCATCAGCTGTTTCTTGCGTGATAGCGCCTTTTACAACACCGATCTGCAGGTGCTTCTTGTACAGAATACCTCTGTAAGAAAGCATCGCCTTTACAGTGTCAGTTGGCTGAGCACCGTTCATCAACCACTGGAATGCCTTCTCTTCGCTGAAGTCGATAGAAGCAGGGTTTGTGTTCGGGTTGTAAGTACCCAATTTCTCGATAAATTTACCATCACGTGGTGATCGAGCGTCAGCTACTACGATATCGTAGATAGCGGCTTTTTTGCGGCCTCTGCGGGCCAGTCTGATTTTAACAGCCATTTTTTATATAAATAGTTAAGTCGGCGGAACCCGTCCGCCAGTTTTTAGAACCGCAAAGGTAGTGATTTTGTGCCGATTAATGCAAGGTTTTTGAAAATTGATTTGGGATAGCCACGCACAGGTACAAAGCTGTAACAGAACCTGCTCCTATAGGTATAAGCTGCACAGGCGCTATACCTGTCGAGGTGCCAGGGTATACAGCTGGAGGTCTATAGCAATTGACGGTTGTGTGCCGGCTATACCTATCAGAAACAGAAAAGCCCTCCGTTGCGGGAGGGCTTTCTTATGATTAAGCGTTGGCTTTTGCTCTTGGTGGTCTGGCAGCATTTACTTTCACAGGCTTCAGCTTGATGATGCTCAGCTTGTCCAGCGTCCAGATTACTGGCCAGGTTGGATCTACTTCCCACCACTTCACGCCGAAGTTCACGCGGTTAGGTAGTTTGTGGTGGTTGTTCTGGAACAGCTCACCGCCTGTCAGGAAGTCGAAGAAAAGCGAGTTGCGCGACTTGTCGTTGTTGTCGAAGTTCTGGTAGCCATACTTGTGACCACTCCAGTTTACAATCGCGCCGTGCACCGGACCCATCAGGAAGTGAAGCGGCAACAGCAGGAACATCCACCACTGCGTAGCAAAGGCGATGTAGAACAGCACATAAGCCACGCCCCAGCCGATACGAGAAATCTTCGAATCCCCGATCTTCTCCAGTGCTGGCCACAACGGATAGTCGCCGTCAAAACGACGCTCCGGCTCCACGCGGTGGTTGAGCACGTCGTTGTAGATGTTTTTGGTCTTCCACATCATCGCAAATGCGTTATTGGAATAATGCGGCGAATGCGGATCACGTTCTGTGTCAGAGAAGGCGTGGTGCATGCGGTGCAGAATAGCATAAGCACGTGGCGAAAGGAAAGAAGAGCCCTGTGCGATGTACGTCAGCAGATAAAAAGCCTTTTCCCAGAACGGGTTCATGGTGAACATCTTGTGCGCTGCGTAGCGGTGCAGAAAAAACGTTTGCACAAACAGGGAAAGGTACCAGTGCAATACGAAGAAAATAAGTATGGCCATTAAGCGATTAGTATATTAAAGTGATAGTTGACTAGTTCAGGTATAGCAGAGACAAAAGCAGTCACCAAGCCCCCGCAAAATTACGATGTGATTCTATAGAAATAATAAAAACCGGTATAAAAGTTCAGAAAGATGATAAATATCAGTTTTTACGAATGAATAACGAGTGTGGAATATCGAGAAGTAACGAGGCCACACTATTCCTGCAAGGTATATAAGACTGTTATTGCTAAATGCAGCGAGCATATCAATCCTTAATCGCTAACAAAAATTATTCATTCGGCCTGAAAGGAGCCCAAACAGAGGCTGTGGGCAGTGGGGCAGTAACTTTAACCATGGTTTTGAGAGTAGGGTGCTCAAATTGGAGGCTGCGGGCATGCAGGGCAATACTCTTGTCGGGTAGTGGCTTGCTGGCGCCATACCTGAGGTCACCGACAA
Source organism: Pontibacter sp. LHS1 (assembly GCF_058932855.1). Lineage (NCBI taxonomy): Bacteria > Pseudomonadati > Bacteroidota > Cytophagia > Cytophagales > Hymenobacteraceae > Pontibacter > Pontibacter sp. LHS1. Next base: position 247,467 of record NZ_JBZYWF010000007.1, on the reverse strand, counting down.
TAGGGCAGTTCATAGAGGCCAGTTGTACTCGGATCTGGTGCGGACGACCTGTAACGGGGTTAACCTCCAGCAGGTAGTTCTTATCATGCTGCCCCGTCAGGCGATAACTCAACTCAGAGCGTAAGCCGCTTTTATTCTCACGCGCATAAGCCTTGGTCACGTTGCGACTGCTGTCCTTGATGAGCCAGTGCACGAGCGTCTGCTCAGGTATGGCAGGCCTGTTGAGCACGACGGCCCAGTAGGTTTTCACAGTTTTTTTGCTTCTGAACAATTCGTTAAGGCGGGTGAGGGCTTTGGAAGTTTTGGCAAGCAGCACCACACCGCTCACAGGTCTGTCCAGACGGTGCACCACACCAATATATACATTGCCTGGCTTGTTATACTTCTCTTTGATGTAAGTTTTCGCCAGGTCTGCTAGGCACTCATCGCCTGTTTCATCACCATGCACCAGCAAGCCAGCCGGTTTGTTTACCACCAGCACGTGGTTATCCTCAAAAAGAACGTCAATAGGCATGGATCAGGGAAGTAGTGTAATTATAAAGTATTGGGGGCGCCTGAATTAGGAGAAGCTTTTATACGGTGAGAATTACAACTTGAAAAAGACGGTAGATAAGCAAACCATAAAAGATTTATACCTTAGAGACGCTGCGCTGGATATAACTCTCAAATTCTTTTACTCCCAAACCTTTTAACTCTAGTATGCTTCTTTCTCGTTCGGGAAATCTTTGCTTTTCACGTCCTTCACGTAGTTCTGCACCGCGTCGGTCATGATTGTGTGCAGGTCGGCGTAGCGACGCAGGAAACGGGGCTTGAATTCCTTGTTGATTCCCAGCATGTCGTGCACCACGAGTACTTGTCCGTCTACGTGCGGACCAGCGCCTATACCTATGATTGGGATCTGCAGCTTTTCGGCCACACGCTTGGCTAGTTCAGATGGGATTTTCTCCAATACAATCGAAAAGCAGCCCAGCTCCTGCAGCAGGAGAGCATCGTCGATCAGCTTTTGAGCTTCCGCTTCTTCTTTGGCCCGCACGGTGTAAGTGCCGAACTTGTAGATGGACTGTGGGGTCAGGCCCAAATGTCCCATGACCGGTACGCCTGCGCTCAGAATACGGATGATCGATTCCTTGATCTCAGCACCGCCTTCCAGCTTGATGCCGTGTGCACCCGATTCCTTCATAATGCGGATGGTAGAGCGCAGCGCTTCCGAAGAATTGCCCTGGTAAGAGCCGAAGGGCAGGTCCACCACCACAAAAGCACGGTTCACACCACGGATTACCGAAGAGGCATGGTAGATCATCTGGTCCAGTGTGATAGGGAGGGTTGTCTCGTGCCCGGCCATTACATTGGAGGCTGAGTCACCAACGAGCAGCACGTCCACACCGGCAGCGTCCAGGATGGTGGCCATGGAATAGTCGTAAGCCGTGAGCATGGAGATCTTCTCGCCGCGCTCTTTCATATTCTGCAGTTGGTGCGTGGTTACTTTTTTTACGTCGCTTTTATGAACAGACATAGGATGCTGGTTTGAGTTTGATTCAAATTTATAAAAATCAAAACAAAAACAGCCACCCATTTTTCTGGAGTGGCTGCTCGGGGTTTATCTGAAGTTCATACCTGATCTGTTTCTGGTCAGGCGCAGGTCGCGCAGCAGGGCAGATCGGGCGTTGATGGTCACGTTGTAGCCGCGCATCAGACCAAATGGTCGCCAGCCGATGCTCATCTCCCAGCAGTGCAGGTCGCGGTAGATGTCGATGCTGGCGTTGGAAATGTTCTGGTTCGTGAAGTCATACCCGGCCATATAGCCGAATTTCCACTTGTCGGTCAGGTTCAGGGTGCCTTGCATACCAATGTTCTGTGTCAGGCTTGGCTCTGTCTGTGCACCAGTGGCTGGAGCATAGAAAATGGTATAGTCCAGATTCAGCGTCCACGGAATGTTGAAATCCACGTAATCTGGCAGAAACTGGTCATTAGGGTTTAGCATACCTGGCAGGTTAGTTGGCGGCGGTGTGTTGGTAGACCGTGCCGCCGGGTTGAAGTTCGCACGAACACTCAGGTTAGCGTTGGTCAGTCTGGCCAATTTAAAACCAGGCCCCTCCAGCATGTAGCGGTCAATAGCGCGGTCACCTGCCGGGTTGAGCTGGTAGGGACTGAAGGTAGAGGTAAAGTTTACATCGAATACCTGGAACAGGCGCGTGTTCATACTGACGTTTATGTTGGAGAGCCTCATAGAGTCAGCAGCCAGGTTATAGGAACCTCCTATGTTCAGGTTGTCGATCAGGCTTACTTTCTCAGACTTGGCGGCAGTAGAGTCGCTGCGCGAACGCACTTTCATCTCCACACGGTTATTAATCTGCATGCTCAGGCTGCTTTGTAAACCTCCCGAGGGCACACTGCCGTTGAAGCGTGGCAGCGTCTGGAAAATAGGCTGGTTCGTCAGTGAGTCTATACCTACCTGTGTAGTCTGTGTGAAGCCAAAGCGGTTCTCGTCGCCAAAGTTAGGGCGGTAACCATAGCTGATGCTTGGGATCATGGTATGGCGGATGGCCTCTACCCGCTTGCTCTTAGGAAACTGCACGGTACCGTACACGGTCGTATTAAGCGAGGCGCCGGCGCCGTACTCGTATACCCTGCCAAAGCTTGCCGTGTCGATGCGCACCGCCTGCTGCTCGTCGTCGTAGGTATAGGTGAGTTTGTTGTCGAACCATGACTCACGGTAATTCACGTTTGGCGTCAGGTTGAAAAAGCGGAATATTTTGTAGTTACCTAAACCAATGTTGAAGTTATGATCGGCGCTTTTACGACCATTTTTCCAGAGGCGGTCGAGGTTGTCAAAGTTCAGCGCAAAAGAAGTATCCCTGGCGGTGCCATCAACAACTGGCAAATTGTTTAGCCTACGGGCTACTACCTGGTTCGATACCTCGTTCCGGGCCCGCACGTTATAGCCGAAGGTAAAGTTTTCATACCACTTGCCGGTCGGTACGTTCTTTGAAATGAGCTCATATATGCTCATCTGCGTCATGGCAAAGTTAAGGTCAGGCAGCGTGAAGCGCATGATGGTAGGCGCCGGTCTGCCGTCTGCCGTAAAGCCACCGTTGTTCTGGCCCTGGCTCAGCGTAGCGGTATAGCTGAAAGGCGTGTTCTGTATGTTTTTCTGGTAAGTGATCGTCGAGTTGAAGGTCGGAGCCAGGTACTGGTTCGGGCTGTTGAAGTTCACCCGGTTGTGCTGGCTGCTACCTGCCCGCACATTGGCTGTAAAGCGACCACGACCTGGCTTCTGCACCGGGCTGTGCGACCAGGTAATAAACGCCGTTCGCTGGCTAGGCGGAAGACCACTCAGGCTGTTCGTAGAGCGGTTCGGATCCGCAACATCCGCTTCGTCGTTTTTAAAGTAGTCGTAACTGATGTTGAAGTTGCCGCGGTAGGAGTAGCGCTTGATATACGTATTGTCAACCGTCACTTTGTACCCGCCGAGCGAGTAGATATCGCCGGTGATGCGGGTGCCGATGTAGTCGTTCAGGGCGAGGTAATAACCGCCATTGCTCAGGTAAAAGCCACGGGCACGTGATTCGCCGAAGGTCGGCATGATCACTCCAGAGGAGCGCTTGTTGCGCGGTGTCGGGAAGAGGCCGAACAAAAAGCCGAGCGGTGTCGGTATATCGGCAATCACGAGGTTAAAAGGACCTGACATGATCTTATCGTTCGGTATAGCCTTGATCTTGCCGGCGCTGATGTAGAAGTGGGGGTGCTCGAGGTTACAGGTTGTGTACTTGTTGTGCAGACCGAAAATCTCGTTTGCCTCATTTTTTTTCACCACCTCGGAATGTATATACCCTTCGCCTTGTTGCGTTACTACTTCAGAGATCCGGCCTCGTCTGGTTTTGTAATTGTAAGCGATACGCTTGGCCGCATAACTCTCTGCCCCGTCTCTAAATACCGGAGTACCAGTCTCCTGGCCTGTGGAGTCCATCAGGGTGGTAGCGGTCAGGGTGTTGAGGTCGTAGTCAATTTGTATGTAGGCAGCGGCCAGTTCCATGGTGCCGTAGTCAATTTTGGCATCACCGTACAGGTGCACTACCTTGCGGTCTACCTCAAAGAGGATGGAATCTCTGGCAGAATAATTGATTGTCGTCTCGATATCGCCCTGTGGTGCTGGAACCACAAGCGAGTCCTGAGGCGGCGAGATGTTGACAGTGTCTTTTGGCGTAGCTGTCGTGGTGGGACGGCGCACCCGCTGACCCAGTACAGGCTGGGCAGAAAGTACGGCGAGCTGCACCAGCAGCAAAAAAATCAAAATGTAGCGCAACTTCTTCAGACTTCCCTAAAGTTTTATTTATTTTGTACAAAGTTATTGTTTTAGCTTTTAACTAACGAGCGTTGTGAGAAATATTGTTACTATTTCAATTCTGGCCCTAAGTTTACTTCTACTCTCTTCCAGCAAGCTCGAATACCGTAAGGCATACAAGCTGCGTACGGTAGTAATCGATGCGGGTCATGGCGGCAAAGACATAGGCTGTAACGGCAAAGTTTCACATGAGGCTGATGTAGCCTTAAAGTTAGCGCTGCAGGTCGGAGCGTTAATTGAAAAGAACGTGCCCGATGTGAAAGTTGTTTACACCCGCAAAGACGATACCTTTGTAGAGTTGATCGACCGTGCCGGAATTGCCAACAAAAACAATGCAGACCTGTTTATCTCCATTCACCTCAATGCAGGACCGCCATCTGCTTTCGGTACCGAAACCTACACGATGGGCCTTCACACCACCAGTGGCAACCTGGCAGTAGCCAAGCGCGAGAACGCTGTAATCTTGCAGGAAGATGACTACAAAGAGAAATATGGAGGATTTGACCCGAACTCACCACAGAGCCACATCATGTTTGCCCTGCACCAGAGTGCCTACATCGACAACAGCCTGCGATTCGCTCAAAAGATCGAAAATGAATTCAAAAATCGGGTTGGTCGCACAAGCCGAGGCGTGAAGCAGGCCGGATTCCTGGTGCTCTGGAAATCCTATATGCCAAGTGTACTTATTGAGGCAGGTTTCCTGACAAATCCTGCCGAAGAAAAATTCCTTAACGATAAAACAGGCCAAACGTATATGGCATCAGGCATATACCGAGCCTTCAAGGAATATAAGCAAGAGCTGGAGGCCATGAACTAATGCAAAAAGCAAACTCACCTACGTGAAACTATCGAAAGAAATTAAAGTTGCCCTGCTAGGTATAGTGGCAATTCTGATACTGTATTTCGGGTATGACTTCCTGAAAGGATCCTCGATTTTCTCTAAATCCAACACCTACCATGTGATATACGAAAGCGTGGACGGACTCACAGTATCCAATCCCGTTTTACTGAACGGTATACAAGTAGGGCATGTGAAAGAAATGACGCTACTCATCGAAAGCGGTAACATGGTCCGCGTGGATGTAGAAGTCAGGAAAGACCTTCAACTAGGAGACTCTACCATTGCCAGCCTTGGAAACTCAGATCTTCTGGGAAGTAAGGCCATTACCCTATACCTTGGTAATAACAGCAAAATTTACAATGGGGGGGAGCGACTAGTTGCTTTCAAAGAAACCAGTATAGGTGATATGCTATCATCCAAGTCGGTCCCTGTGATTGATAAAGTAGACACTACCCTGGCCCGTGTGAACAGGCTTCTCGATAGCGAGGCAAAGGGCAACCTGCAGTCAATCCTTGCAAATTCCAATAAAACAACAGAAGCGGTAAACGAAATACTGCGCGATAACCAGCGTAACATCAATCAGATCACCAGAAATCTAAGCCAACTGACATCGGCCCTCCACCAGACCCAGCGCAACATTGACCGCCTGACGCTGAACATGGTTGAGATTACAGATACGCTTAAGCAGGTGGAAGTGAAGAAACTGGTAGCCGATGCCAACTCAGCTGTGAACGAGCTGGAAACAACTATCGCCAAACTCAATTCAAACCAAGGCTCATTGGGCCGCCTGATGAACGACGAGGAGCTGTATCAGAACATGAACCGCTCCACAGAGGCGCTCAACCTGTTGCTGCGTGATATACAGGCCTACCCGAAACGCTATGTGCAGTTTTCGCTCATTGGCCGCAAAGACAGGTATAAGGTGGATGCTACGGGCCGTGTGATCACGCTGGAGGAGGTAAAGGAGATGCAGGATGCAAATCCTGACGAGTTCACTCGCCCTGCACCTGACACGGTTAAAGTAGCGCCTGCCGATACCACAAAAAGGCAATAGTGCATCTTATAAAAATTGTATATTTGTGAAATCCGCCCCTAAAGCGGATTTTTCATTGTAAGTAGTCCCCTTATTTATAATAACCCCTTCATGGATATCGAATTCAATAAGAACGAAGACTCTCTCAAACAGCTGAGTTTCCAGCTGAAAAGCAAACTGAAGAAAGTACACCTGGGCGGCGGCGAAAAGCGCATCGCAAAAGAGCATGCCAAAGGTAAAATGACAGCCCGCGAACGTATCGACTACCTGCTCGACGAAGGAACGGAGTTCCTGGAAGTAGGCGCCTTTGCAGGCGAAGGGATGTACCAGGAAGTAGGTGGTTGCCCGAGTGGCGGCGTGGTGACAGGTATAGGCTACATCAAAGGCCGCCAATGCGTGGTGGTAGCCAACGACGCCACTGTAAAGGCTGGCGCTTGGTTCCCGATCACGGCCAAGAAGAACCTGCGTGCCCAGGAGATCTCTATTGAGAACAAACTCCCGATCGTATACCTGGTGGACAGTGCCGGTGTGTTCCTGCCGATGCAGGACGAAATTTTCCCGGATAAAGAGCACTTCGGCCGTATGTTCCGCAATAACGCGGTGATGAGCTCGATGGGCATCGTACAGATCGCCGCGATCATGGGCAGCTGCGTGGCCGGTGGGGCCTACCTGCCGATCATGAGCGACGAAGCTCTGATCGTGGAAGGCACTGGTTCTGTATTTCTGGGCGGCTCATACCTGGTGAAGTCTGCCATCGGTGAGAGCATCGACAACGAAACGCTGGGTGGAGCTTCTACCCATTGCGAAATATCAGGTGTGACCGACTACAAGTGCAAAGACGATAAAGAGGCGCTGGATCACATCCGCACCATTTTCGATAAGCTGGGCGAGAACCCGAAGGCTGGTTTCAGCCGCGTGGAGCCTGCCGCTCCGAAGTTGGACGAGAAGGAGATCTACGGTATGCTGCCAGCAGACCGCACTAAGCCTTACGACATGATGGACATCATCCACCGTTTGGTCGACAACTCGGAGTTTGAGCCCTACAAGGACCTCTATGGCCAGACGCTGATTTGTGGCTTGGGCCGCATCGATGGCTGGGCAGTAGGTATAGTAGCCAACCAGCGCAAAATCGTGAAGAGCAAAAAAGGCGAGATGCAGATGGGGGGCGTAATCTACTCCGACTCAGCTGACAAAGCGGCCCGCTTTATCATGAACTGCAACCAGAAGAAGATTCCACTGGTGTTCCTGCACGATGTGTCGGGCTTTATGGTGGGCAGCAAGGCAGAGCACGGTGGTATTATTAAAGACGGCGCCAAAATGGTGAATGCCATGGCAAACTCAGTAGTGCCTAAGTTTACGATCATCCTGGGCAACAGCTACGGCGCCGGTAACTATGCCATGTGTGGTAAAGCTTACGACCCGCGCCTGATTTACGCCTGGCCATCGGCGCAACTAGCAGTAATGAGCGGTGCAGCGGCAGCCAACACCCTGCTACAGATTCAGGTATCAGCCCTGAAAGCCAAGGGCGAGGAAATCACGCCAGAGGCTGAGAAGGAATTGCTGGAGCGCATAACGGCTAAATATAACGAAGAGTTGTCGCCGTACTATGCTGCAGCCCGCCTGTGGATTGACGGCATCATTGATCCGCTAGAGACGCGCAAAGTCATCTCAATGGGTATAGAAGCTGCCAACCATGCGCCAATCGAGAAGCCTTATAACGTAGGCGTCATTCAAACGTGATTGCCTTGGTGCTCAAATAAAGTTTCAGAATTGACATCTGAAACTTACGGATTGGAGTACAATAATGAATATTTTATTACCTGATTAAGTTTTAAGTATTTCTGTGACAAAGAAGGAGATAAAGGCGCTGATCTCGCTGTTGGATGATATAGATTATGAGGTCGCGTCGCATGTAGAGCAGAAGATTGTGTCGCTGGGGGAGAGCATTATTCCGTTTCTGGAGGAGGAATGGGAGGAAACTCTGAACTCGGACCTGCAGAAGCGAATCGAAGATCTGATCCACAATTTGCAATTTGATGGCCTTTTGCAGCGTCTCAAGGACTGGAAAGAGCATGGAGGGTTGGACTTAGTCGAGGGCATGTGGTTGGTAAACACTTACCTATACCCGGATGTGGAGCTGGCAACTCTGTCAAAAGGGCTGGACCAGCTGTACTTCGACGCCTGGACGAATATGAAGGAGAACATGCACCCTTATGACCAGGTAAAGTCTCTGAACAACTCGCTGTTTCGTGAAAAGAAGTTCTCGGCCAATACCAAGAATTTCCATTCACCGTCGAACTCCATGATGCACCTGGCGCTGGAGACAAGGCGCGGAAACCCACTCACGCTTTGTGTGATCTACATGACCATAGCGCAGCGATTGGGGATGCCTGTGTATGGCGTGAACTTGCCGAACCTCTTTATCCTGACCTACAAGTTGGGCGATGTGCAGTTTTACATCAACGTGTACAACAAGGGCCTGATGCTGTCGAAGGCGGATATCGACAATTACATCGTACAGCTCAACCTGAATCCGGTGGACATCTTTTATGAGCCCTGCTCTAACATTGAGATCGTAAAGAGGGCGTTGCGCAACCTGGCGTTCTCGTTTGAGAAGACCAACGACCTGGAAAAGGCAACGGAAGTAACCAAACTCCTGACAGCTATCACAGACGAGGATCCGACGATATAACGCTTAGCAAAGCCTGGTTTTACCAGGCTTTGCAGTATAAAAATAACAAAGGCCGATCCCGTAAGGAATCGGCCTTTGTTATTTTTATTGTATCAGGTATAGCGAATCAATTTTCTGCTATACCCAGGGATGTCTTTAGCAATGAGTGAATAAGACTCATGTTCTGCTTGCTACAATCTGCTTAATAGCGCTTGATCATACAACCGGTCGCACGCTTATCAGAGGTGCTCACGTTTTTGTTGGCCAGCACTTCGTCAATCACGGTTTTGAGGTAATTGTTGCGTACTCCGCTCTCTACCTGCGGACTGTCATCTATCGCGCCTTTATACTTCAGTACGAAGTCACTGCCTGTGTTGTGCAGCACAAATACCTCGGGCGTTTTAGTGGCTCCGAACTTCTGGCTGATGCGCTGGCCTTCGTCTGCCAGGTATGGGAAGCTGTAATTCTTGGCCGCCAGATCCTGTCTGGTATCGCTGCCTTCGCCCGCGCCTACACCTGGGTTAATAAATATAAACTGCACACCACGAGCCGCATAGGTGCTCGAAAGCGTCACCAAACGATTTTCGTAGAGCTTAGCATACGGGCATTGGTTGTCCGTGAACACGACTACTACCGTTTTGCTATTCGCAAAATCGCTTAGCGAAACAGCATTGCCCTGCCCGTCCTTGAGGGAGAAGTCAGCCACTTTGCTGCCCAGCTGGTAGCTGCCTTGCGCAAATACACTGGCCGTGACCAGCAGCGCTACGACAAAAGAAGCCAGATATTTCATGTTTGTTTGTTTAGGTGAGTATAAGTTGGATCATCGATCTACACTATAAGTGAGTACGTGGTTGTGAAGCACTTCGTGATGGATCTGGTACAATTTAGAAAAATTATCGGTAATTACGTGCCCCTGCAATAGGTTGTTTTCAGGGCCCTGCGACGGCTCCACCAAAAGGTTCTCCTTAAAAATAAGCTGTTTTTGGCTGTACATCTTGTACAAAGTTTCTTTGGCGCTCCAGTACAAACAAGTCTGCTGTTCATCATCAGCGGTAAAGACCTTTTCCTGCTCAGTCAGAAATTTGTCGGCTACCCGCAGCGCCTTTGCACTTACCTGTTCAATATCTATGCCAACATCGTATTTTTTAGATAGAATGACGGCCGCCAAACGAGGGGAGTGTGTGATGGAAAGCTGGAATTCAGCCCCTGCAAACACCGGTTTGCCCGTAGCGTCGCGCAACAAAGGCAGCGGCTCGCTGGTGAACTGCTGCAGCAACTGGTAAGCCAGCGCACGACTGGCCAGCCATTCGCGCTGCCGCCTCGGGTGTGCCTGACTCAGGCCCCCGTCAGGTATAAGATGTGCAGGCAACAGGGGGCGCAGTGCCTCCGGGGCTTCGTCGAGAAGCCACACACCCAGCAAGGTATGGGCGTCAAGTTCGCGGGTCTGGAGCAGCGGCATAGCGGTAATTTTTGGTCAGCAACGAGAGGGTTCGCCGCAATTGTTGTAAATTTAGCTAAAATTAAGCGTAACAGATAGAAGAGATGGCCAGCAAGATACAAGTACAGAAAGTCGCCACCCTGACAGGTCACCGCGATTGTGTGTATACCCTGGAGGGCGGTGCTGCGCCTGCCACCATTTACTCAGCAGGCAGCGACGGCATGGTGGCCGCCTGGGATCTGCAACAGCCCGAAAACGGTGAACTGATAGCAAAGGTCACTACCTCGGTATACGCCTTGCGGTTTATACCGGAGCGGAACTTGCTGCTGATCGGGCAGAACCTGGAAGGCCTGCAAGTGATCGACCTCAAGAGCAAAGCCATCCATAAGTCGGTAGCCCTGCCCAAAGTGCCGATATTTGATATCGCCTATGTGCCGGAAACGGGGCAGGTGTACGTGGCACTGGGCAACGGAGGTATAGCCGTGGTCGGGGCGGATGACTTCGAACTACGCAGCATGGTGCGCAAATCGGACCAAAGTGTGCGCAGCCTGGCCTACAACAAGACCACCAACGAGTTGGCTGCCGGGTATAGCGATAACCTGGTGCGCGTGTTTGATGCCACCACTATGGAACTGAAACATGAGCTGCCGGCACATACCAACTCCGTGTTTACAGTCGTTTACTCTCCAGACGGCACGCTACTGCTTACATCGGGGCGCGATGCCCACCTGCGGGTATGGCAGGTACAGGAAAAATACAAGGAGCGTGGCTATGTGATCGCCCACATGTACACCGTCAATCATATAACCTACAGCCCGGACGGACGCTATTTCGCCACCTGCAGCATGGATAAGTCCATAAAAGTATGGGACGCGCAGACCTTTAAACTACTCAAGGTTATTGACAAAGTCCGAAACGCGAGCCATGGCACCTCGGTCAACAAATTATTTTGGTCGGCTCATCAGAATCAGTTAGTTTCGTGTAGTGATGACCGCACCATTTCGGTGTGGGATATAAAATTCAGTTTGGATCATGAAGATTACACCCTTAGAAATCAGACAAAAAACATTTGAGAAGGCATTTAGAGGGCTTGACAAGGACGAAGTAAATGCTTTTTTGCTGACCTTATCGCAGCAGTGGGAAAAGTTGCTCGATGAGAACAAAGACCTTCGCAACAAGCTGGAGGCGGCTCACCGCGAGACGCAGAAGCTGCGCGAGGTGGAATCTTCTTTATACAAAACACTGAAAACGGCCGAAGACACAGGTAACTCCATTCTGGAGCAGGCCAACAAGTCGTCGGAGCTTAAGATCCGGGAGGCGCAGCTGCAAGCCGATCAGCTTTTGAACACTGCCCGCAACCAGGCCCGTATGGTGCTGGAGGATAGTAAGAAACAAGCTGAGCAAATGGTTAACGAGATGCAGCAGGAAGTAAAAGCCCTGGAGCAGGACTATCAGCGCATGGAGTCCTACCTCGAGAGCATGGTGCGTGACCTGCGCAATCTGGCTAACGAGGCGCTGGAGAAAGCTGAGAAAACAAAGTCAAAACCTAAAGCCAGTACAGCCAGTATTCTTTCAAGAGCGGCGGAACTTCGGGTAGAACAGCCCGAGCTGCTGCGTAACCTGAAAGATATGGAAACAGCGACAAACAGACCTATACAACTGCCTGAGGCTACGGCCACAGCTGTTAACAATACACCTGCCATTGCCAGCAGCAATGGTTATGAGCCATTTGGCGATCCGGCTCCGGACGTAACGCAGCCGCACCCGGAAATACCGAACCCGGTTACTCCTGTGCCAGACGTGCCATCTCCGGAGATCGAGCCGCCAAAGCCGGACTACCCGGGTACTATACCTGGTCCTGAAATTGAGCAGCCTATACCTGAGATACAGCCTGTAAAACCTGACCAGCCAGAGATTCAGCCGCCTATGACAGAGCCTTCGCGCAATAGCCTGGCTGACTGGGCACAGAGCCGCCAGCCGAAACCAGCAGGTTCTTTCTTCGACGAGATAGGTTAGTCAGAGGCTAATGGGACAGATTGCATTGGAGGGGATGGAATTCTTCGCCTTCCACGGTTTTTACGACGAGGAGCAGAAGATCGGCAATAAGTACGGCATTGACCTGCTCATCGAAACCGATCTCAGACGTGCCGCCGAAAGCGACGACCTGGGTGAGACAGTAAATTACGAAGTGCTGTACGCACTGGCGCTGGAAGAAATGAAAGTCCCGGCCCGCCTGCTGGAGCACCTGGGGCACCGGATCATCGACAAGATCTATGAGCGGTTTCCATTTGTGCAGTCCGTCAAAATAAATGTATACAAGTTTAACCCTCCGCTGGGGGGTATCTGCAAGTGGGCCAAAGTTACTTTAGAAGAGGCCCGATAAGTTTACTTATTGATGAAGAGCAGCCTGTGCAGTGATGTGCCGGCTGTTTTTTTTTGCTACACCAGTTTCAGCAGCTCCGACGCCGCTGCAAAAGCCGACTTCCTGCCTTCCATTACCTGATCGGCTATACCTGGCAGCTGGTCCTTCACCTGCTGGTGTGCATAGAAATTATCCTCCAGTCCTTGCCGTATGGCTTCATACATCCACTGCAGGTTTTGGTCGTGACGTTTTTTCTCAAAAAAGCCGTTCTGCTGGGTTAGCTCCAGATACTCGGTTATGGTTTGCCAGATGGTGTCGAGGCCGGTTTGCTCTATCGCCGAACATACAGACACTTTAGGCAACCAGCCAGAGGCAGCCATCGGGTAAAGGTGCAGGGCGTTCTGGTACTCGGCGCGAGCGGCTTTGGCTTTCATGGCGTTCTCGCCATCGGCTTTGGTAATAGCAATCGCATCAGCCATTTCCATGATGCCACGCTTTATACCTTGAAGTTCGTCGCCGGCACCCGCCAGCATGAGCAGCAGGAAAAAATCGACCATGGCATGAACCGCTGTTTCGGATTGGCCTACCCCAACCGTTTCCACAATGATGGCGTCGAAACCGGCTGCTTCGCATAGGATGATGGATTCGCGGGTGCTGCGGGTAACACCGCCCAGCGACTTGCCGGCAGGAGAGGGGCGGATAAAAGCCTGCGGATTAATGGAGAGCGACTCCATTCGGGTCTTGTCGCCGAGTATGCTGCCGCCTGTGCGCTGTGAGGTCGGGTCAATGGCAAGCACAGCCAGCTTTTTGCCCTGCTCCTGAATCAGGTGATTGCCAAAAGCTTCAATGAAAGTACTTTTGCCCACGCCCGGCACACCGGTTATACCTATGCGCACCGACTTGCCCGCATGTGGCAGCACCTGGTTGATAACGTCCTGCGCCAACTCCAGGTCCGACGCCAGGCGGCTTTCCACGAGTGTGATGGCGCGACTCAACATGACCCGGTCACCGGCCAGGATGCCCTCTACATACTTTTCAGCGCTGAAACGTTTTGCCAAGGCGGTATAGCTTTAGGTATAGAATCGATTGTATTACAAATTTAGAATTTATGCGTTACCGAGCCAGCTATTTGTACGAAACAAAAAAGCCGGACAAACTGCCCGGCTCCGTTAATCCCTATCTTATACCTTACTTCACATTAGCAGACCTTGCTGCACCAGACCGTATACCTTGCGGGAAGTTTGGCAGACCGAGGTCGCTTTTGCGTCCACCGAGGTGTAGTCCCATGTCTACATAGCCGCTCTCTTTGCCCAATGCGTTTGGTTTGTTGATCACACCAAGATGAATATTGTCCTGACGGGCCACATACATCCTGCCATTCGGGCCCATTTGTATAGCACCGATGCGCGGACTGCCGGAAGTTCCTACTATTACAGCAGACTTGGCAATGGCGGCTTCGTCACCAGCCTGCAGGTCAAATTGGATGATCTGTGCCTTTCCGCCGCCTTTGCCGTTGGCGGTGCCGTAGAGTTTAGTCCCATCCGGAGAAAAGCACACGCCATAGGCTTCTTCATAGCCTTTTAACAGGATTGGGTCCGATACCTCACCCGTACTACGGTCGAAGCGGAGCACTTCGAAATTGCTGTCGCTATCCCACAAGGCAGCTGCCAGACGGGTGCCATCAGGAGAAGGTACCAGGTAGCCAATCGCTTTTCGGTGGGCGCCGCCATGCACCGTGCCCACGTTGCTCATCACCGGTTCCATGTTCACACCATCAGCCGTCACCAGATAGGCCATGTAGGCATTGCTGTTCCAGCGGTGTGCGATCACCCACCAGTCGCGGTTGTTGCTATGGCGTATGGCGGTGAGCTTCTCGGTAGCCGGTGCGATCATGAACACGTTGCGGGCGGTGATGGCGCCGTTTCCCTCGTCTTTGTTCATGTTCACCACAGTGTAGCGCAAGCCATTGGACTGCGCCTGTATGTCCGTCGTGAAGATGTAGAAGATGCTGTCAGAAGCGGGCTTGGGTATGATCAGGGCAGATTGGGTGGAGGACTTCATGCCCATCAGCCCATTGCCATTTGGCATCACGCGGTGGTGCTTGTTCCAAACAGTAATGCCGTTGGTATAAAACAGCAGATTACCCTCTTTGTCGGAAATTGTAGCGCTGCCCTCTTCGGTGTGCAGTCTGCTATGTTGCAAAGCCGTCACGCTATCGCCTCTAAAAACCAATCCGGCTCCTTTGCCGAAGTACCAGTTGGCTGTCTCGCCCTGCGCAAAAGCTGTGAAAGTGCTCAGCAACAGAGTGGTAGCTACAAGGATATGTCTAAACTGCATCATAAGCGATTTTATAGATATAACGCTCCTGTTGCAAACTGAGTGCCAGTTTCCGGATCAATCTGCAAATCAGGTATAGCAAGTGCCAGCTATACCTGATTTGCAAAACGCTATACCTATCCTGTAGTTGCGCTGTAGATCAGGTATAGCCTAACGGCTTTGCAACATAGCAGGCTGTCGTTCAGCGATAGGGCGTAATTCAGGGTATAGCGATAGCAGTTTGAGGAAAACGCCGTTAGTCCACCCAAAGCCATCCTGGTTAGGATATTCCCCGCCGCCTGCCTCGAGTTCGAGGTTTTCTACGTTATACTTCTCCACCATTTTGCCTGTGTTTTCGTGTACTTCAGTGCCGAGGGTAATCCAACGGGTTGCGACAGTGCGGGCCAGTTCTTCGTGCTTATAGTTGCGCAGTGCCTGTATACTCATCCACTGCAGCGGTGCCCAGCCGTTCGGCGCATCCCATTGCTGGTCAGTGTGCACCAAGGTAGTAGCTAGTCCACCTGCCCTCAGGAAATCGCTCTGCAGGCGTTCGGCCACGGCAGCAGCCTGGCGGCGCTTCGCCATGCAAAAGTAAAGCGGGTAAACAGCAGCCAGTGTCGGGATGTTGGTCGTGGTGCCCTGCACAAAATCATAATCGTAGAAGAAGCCGTCTGCCTCGTGCCACATGTGCTGGAGCACCGCTTTGCGCCGGGCCTTGGCTTTCTGGCGGAACAGACGCGCCTCAGCAGGGCTGCGCTCCAGTTCGGCCATTTCCGCCAGTGTCAGTTCCATGTGGAAGAGGAGCGAGTTGAGATCCACAGGCAGAATGTCGGTGGTATGGATCGTGCTCAGATTTTGCTTGTCAGCGAACCAGCGGCTGCTGAAGTCCCAGCCCGACTCGGCGGCGGCTCTGATGTGGCGGTATACCTCCTCCGGCTGCCTTCCGGACTCCTGCGCGATATGCACGTCTTCTTTATAGGCTTCGGGGCGCGGAGCCGGTTGGTCGTCCCAGTAGCGGTTGAGGATGCTACCATCCGGCAGAAGCACTACCCGTCGGTGAGTCGGGTTGGCAGGGCTAAGCTGCTCGGCACCGTCCATCCAGAAAGTATATTCTTTGCGAAGCGCGGAGGCATATTTCACCAACACATCGGGGCCCATCTCCTGGGTGAGCAGGTGTAGCATCAGCGCATAAAAGGGTGGTTGGGAGCGGCTGAGGTAATAGCTGCGGTTGCCGTTCGGTATATGACCGGTGGTATGGATGAGGTGCGTGAAATTATCGACCATGTGCTGGATCAGGGCTTTTTCGCCGCTTACCTGCAGCCCCAGCATGGTGAAGAAGCTGTCCCAGTAGTAGATTTCCTGAAAACGGCCTCCCGGTACCACATAGGCATGGGGGAGTGGAAGTAGCGAACCGCCACTTTCATCAGGCATGCGGGTGAGCACAGGCCAGAGCTGTCGTATATGCGCTGTTACGGAGAGGCTGGTATCGGTTGTGAAATTAGAAGAAGGCTGCGTCGGTAACAGAAAATGCTCCAGTACGAACTCCTTTAAATCGAAGCCAGGCTGCGCACGTTGCTCTCGGTAAGCCTGCAAAACGTGCGCTGGTTCCTGCAAAGGCACACAATCGGCAAAGGTCTTTGAATCCGGGAAAACAGGCAGGAGCTGCACATCACGAAAAAGCTCTTGTAAGTCGGTCTCCGGTCGGTACTGGGCCTGTACCGGGGAAGGAGCGAAAATATAAGATAAAAGCAAAAGAATCAGGTTAAGTAAGAAGTATGATTTTTTTGATTTGCCTTGCTTCATGGTCAGCGCATTTTATATGAATCTGTATTCATACGAATTAAGGAAGCAAGGGGTCAAGTATACTATTATGCAACCTATTACACAAGCTCTGAACCGAGAAGATTATTTGTTTCCTGAATACCTGCAGGAAAATCTTGAAATTGTATGAAGCGTTCTGTCCGCTTGAAAGTGTTACTATTGTAATATAAAAAAAGCGGGAGACAGCCTGATGAGCCTCCCGCTTTTTTGTTGAGTTTTATACCTGTTTGAATTACAGTTGTTTACATAGTGGTGCCCCCTGTGGTGCTACCGCTTGTAGTGCCGGTTGTGGTGGTGCCGGAGGCATCTGTGCCTGTACCACCACTGGCATTCTCAACCCGGTTGTCTTCCAACGAGTCGCTGTTAATGTCCCGGGTTTCAATAGATTGATTATCCGGTACAGATTGCTGATTCTCGTTCCCGCAAGATGTTAACAGCAAAGAAGCTACGCCCAGGCATAGGCCGGCAGTTAGTGAGGTCCATTTTTTTTTCATAGTCTGTTATCAGTTGTAGTGAATTGTGGGAATTATATTCTGGTTGCGGCAATAAAGAAAGTGCCGCAACCAGAATATGGTTATAATTAATTGCCTGTGGTACTACCAGAGGTTGTGCCAGTCGTGGTGCCACCAGTTGTTGTGCCTGTATTGGTACCACCAGTAGTCGTACCGGTTGTCGTGCCGGTTGTAGTACCCGTAGTGGTGCCGGTCGTAGTACCTGTGGTCGTACCGGTCGTAGTGCCTGTGGTCGTACCAGTCGTAGTACCGGTTGTAGTTCCAGTGGTTGTTCCAGTAGTAGTACCGGTTGTAGTTCCAGTGGTTGTTCCAATAGTAGTACCCGTTGTAGTACCTGTAGTCGTTCCTGTTGTAGAACCGGTCGTAGTTCCCGTAGTGGTTCCGCCAGTTGTAGTACCACCAGTAGTTGTTCCGCCAGTCGTACCTCCAGTAGTTGTCGTGCCGGTCGTTGTGCCGGTTGTGGTTCCAGTGGTAGTGCCTGTGGTCGTACCTGTGGTCGTACCAGTAGTAGTACCCGTTGTAGTACCAGTCGTAGTACCCATTCCGGCAGTATCTTCAGGCATGACATAGCCGTTACCTTCTATGCCGGTTTCCTGTGTGTCGCCTTGCGTGGTTTCGGGTGGCATTTCTGAGTTATCACCCTGTTCTCCGCCGCAGGAGGACATAAGAAGAGCCGAACTTATAAAGAGAGAGGCAGCTGCTGTTTTCCAAATCATTTTCATAGCATAATAGTTTTTAAGTTACACATCCTCTCTTTTACGGTTAATTTGAAGATGCGCTACAGAAATATGCCGGTAATAAATGGGGGTTACTACTTAATTATCAATAAGTAGTAATGTCAAAACAACACAAAAAGGTGATTTAACGGCTAAATGGATGCCGCACGAACGATACCTGTCCCATGGCGTCTTTCTCGTAGCGGGCTAAGGTATAGGGCGCAAACTGCGGATCGAAGTTCTGTTGTCCGGGCTGCACCTGATCCGGTACTGGCTGGTTGTTCAGAAAGAAATAGACTCGTGTGGTGCCATACTTGGTATGCGGCATGTAATTGCCGTATTGCTCCATCTCCTGCCACAAGGTATCGGCAACCGTCACTGCGTAAATCCTGACGATCGGGCCAGTATTGTTCTCGTTACGGTAGAAGGCTACTTCTTTGAAATCACCTTCCAAGTCATCGACACTGGGTTGAGAAAAGGAGTCGTAGACGAAGTAGATGATGAGGGCGGCAGCTAGGCCAAGCAGGAGGTATTTCGTTGACTTGGATGACATAACAGAGTTTTGTGATTACTACAAAGGTACGGTTTAAAAAGGCCCTGGGCAAAGTACTGGTGTGCCGTATACCCTTCAGAACAGGGAGTGTGTCTGAAAGAACTTCAGATCAGAAATAAAAAAGCTGCAACCAACCAAAGTCAGCTGCAGCTTTCTAATCTTTAAGCTAAAACCTACTCCACAACCCTTCTGATCAACTGCTCAAGAATGTTCTGAGCGGCTACTGAGATAATGGTCCCCGGGCCGAACACACCGGCAGCGCCTGCTTTGAACAGGAAGTCGTAGTCCTGGGCAGGTATAACGCCGCCTACGATCACCATGATGTCCTCGCGACCAAGCTTGCGGAGCTCCTCGATCAGCTGCGGTACCAGTGTCTTATGGCCTGCTGCCAATGAAGATACACCCACCACATGCACGTCGTTTTCGGCGGCTTGCATGGCTACTTCGGCCGGTGTCTGGAATAATGGGCCTATGTCCACGTCGAAGCCGAGGTCGGCGAAGGAGGTGGCGATGACTTTGGAACCGCGGTCATGCCCGTCCTGCCCCATTTTAGCGACCATGATGCGTGGTCGGCGGCCTTCCATTTCCTCGAATTGGTCGGCCAGCACCTTGGCCCGCTCGAAGTTCTCGTCGTCGGAGAGCTCGGCAGAGTAGATGCCTGATATAGAACGTATCACTGCTTTATGTCTTCCGTAGATTTTCTCTAATGCGTCAGAAATCTCACCCAGCGTAGCGCGGTGGCGGGCGGCGTTCACGGCCAGTTCCAGCAAGTTGCCTTCATTTGACTCGGCAGCAACTGTCAGTGCTGTGAGTGCTTCTTCCACGGCCTGGTTGTCGCGGCTTTCTTTTACCTGCGCCAGTCTGCGGAGCTGCGATTCGCGTACGGCCGTGTTGTCGATGTCGAGGATGTCAATTTCCTGAATCTGGTCCGGGCGGTATTTGTTTACCCCCACGATCACATCTTTACCAGAGTCAATACGGGCCTGCTTACGGGCGGCGGCTTCCTCGATGCGCATCTTCGGCAAACCGGTCTCGATGGCCTTGGCCATACCGCCGAGTTCTTCCACTTCCTGAATCAGCTCCCAGGCCTTGTGTGCGATCTCGTGCGTCAGGGCCTCTACATAATAAGAACCTCCCCAAGGGTCCACCACTTTGTTGATATTGGTTTCCTGCTGCAGGTATATTTGCGTGTTGCGGGCAATACGGGCTGAGAAGTCGGTTGGGAGCGCGATGGCCTCGTCGAGTGCGTTGGTATGCAAGCTTTGGGTACCGCCCAGGGCAGCAGCCAAGGCCTCCACGCAAGTACGGGTCACGTTGTTGAACGGGTCCTGCTCCGTTAAGCTCCAGCCGGAAGTTTGGCAGTGCGTGCGCAGCGCCAGCGATTTCGGGTTCTTCGGGTTGAACTGCTGAATGAGCTTGGCCCACAGCATACGGGCGGCACGCATTTTAGCGATTTCCATGAAATGGTTCATGCCGATAGCCCAGAAGAAGGAGAGGCGTGGTGCGAACACGTCGATGTCCATACCTGCTTTCAGACCGGTGCGCACATACTCCAGACCGTCGGCCAAGGTATAGGCCAGCTCGATATCGGCGGTGGCGCCTGCTTCCTGCATGTGGTAGCCCGAAATGGAGATGGAGTTGAAGCGTGGCATGTTCTGCGAGGTATACTCAAAGATATCGGCGATGATCTTCATGCTCGGCTCCGGCGGGTAGATGTAGGTGTTGCGCACCATGAACTCCTTCAGGATGTCGTTCTGGATCGTGCCGCTCAGCTGCTCCGGCGTCACGCCCTGCTCTTCGGCGGCCACAATGTAAAAGGCCATGATCGGCAGCACGGCCCCGTTCATGGTCATGGATACCGACATCTGGTCCAGTGGAATCTGATCGAAGAGGATTTTCATATCCTCCACCGAGTCGATGGCCACACCGGCTTTGCCCACGTCACCCACCACACGCGGATGGTCGGAGTCGTAGCCGCGGTGCGTGGCCAGGTCAAAGGCCACGGAGAGGCCTTTCTGACCGCCCGCTAAGTTGCGACGGTAAAAAGCATTGGATTCCTCGGCGGTGGAGAAGCCGGCATACTGGCGGATAGTCCAGGGCTTCTGCACATACATAGTGCTGTAGGGCCCACGCAGGTATGGCGGCAGACCAGCGGCAAAATCCATATGCTCGAAGCCTTTCACGTCCTCGGAGGTATAGTAGCTTTTGAGCGGAATCTGCTCGGCCGTTTTCCAGTCCTTCGGCTGCAACGGGTCTTTCGGGCCGTGCTCCGCCGAAGCGACCTTGTTGATATCTATGTTCGAAAAGTCAGGTTTCATTGGTTAGTTTTGAATGAGTGATTGAGTGAATGAGTGAGTAGGTATTCGTCAATTCATCCGCTCATCAAAATCCATTTTTTACTTTATAGTCCAGAATGAGATCGTAAGTGAGGTACATTTCAAAATTAATTCACTCAATCACTCATTCACTAATTCAGTCATTTCCTAGCTCGCGTGCTCGGAGGTGATGACCCAGCGTCCGCCAATCTTTTTCCAGAGCTGCGACGATACGCCGCCCATCAGCTTTTTATCCTGCAGGTCGATCTTCCAGCGGTACACGTAGTACACGGATTCCGGGCCTACCTGCTCGATGTGCAAAGGCTCGTAGGTATACTCGCCCATTTTGCTGCGGTCGGTGAAGTCAGTCTGGAACATCTCCAGCACTTCCTGCCAGCCTTTTTCTGTACCGTTGCGGCTGATCCAGAGCATGTCCGGCGACTCCCAGTAAAAGTCCATGGCCTTTTCCAGTTCGCCTTTGTTCCAGGCGGCCACCTGCCCGTCAAGGGCTTGTTTTACTTCTGATATTGCGTCAGCCATAGCGATGCGTTCGTTTTTTACAGTTTTATCTGTGTGTGTTGTGCAGGAAACTGCCAACATACTTGTGAGCAGGAGAGTAGCAGCGAAGTGCTTAGTTCCCATTGCTGTCCTCATCCCGGGATAGCCTTTTCTGCACCAACTCCAGAATGGTAGACATATCGCAATCTTCAAAGATGAACTCGTCATAGCCATTGGCTACCATCTCGTCCTTCATTTCCTGCGGATTGTCAGCCATGATGATGGTTGGCCTATCCTTGTGGCCGCGCAGCCTTGGTCCGAACTCACGGGCGTAGGTCTCTTCTGGTGTAGCCACAACCACTACCTCCGCAGCTGCATGCAATAACCTGTCGGCAGCCTCGTGTGGGTCGTTGTATTGCTGCAATTCCGTGTCGAAGCCGGCGCAACTGAAGAACTCCTTTGCAAAAGTAGCATTCACATGCTGCCGCTCGGAGCTTCCAATGACGGCCACTACTGCTCTCGGGCGGCGCTGGCGCTTGCGCAGGTGCAGTTCAGTAGCCATACGCATCACCTCGGTTGGGTAGGCGGCGCGGGTCGTGTCGAAATCGGCACGCTGGATCAGTTCCTCCGGGTCGAACTCGATCTTCTCTTTCGGATTCGGGTATTTGTTGGTGCCCACCAGCACCATGCGGCCCGTGGCAATGTCGCGGAACTTCTGGCGGTTTACTTCTGTGATGGAGCCTAAGATGAAGCCATTGTCATAAGCGGCTTCAAAACCTCCCTGTGCTTCCACGTCTTTGAACAGCTCCCACGCTTTAGAGGCCAGTTCGTTGGTGAGTGAGTCCAGGTAGTAAGAGCCGGCGGCAGGGTCCACAGCCTTGTCCAGGTAAGATTCCTCTTTCAGGATGATGGACACGTTGCGGGCAATGCGCTCCGAGAATTCATCGGAGTCCTTGAAGGTGCTGTCGAAAGGCAGTACGGTAAGGGAGTCAGTACCGGAGAGAATCGCTGACATGGCCTCAGTGGTCACGCGGAGCATGTTCACATAAGGGTCGAGCGTAGTCTGGTACCAGCTGGAGGTTGTCGTGTGGATGCGCAACTTAGCGGCCAGTGCCGGCTCTGCCTGATAGGCTTCCACCACGGCAGCCCACAACAGGCGCAGGGCTCGCAGTTTGGCGATCTCAAAAAAGTAATTGGTACCGGCACCCATGCAAAACTGCATGTTGCGCAGCACCGATTCAAGCGGCTCGCCAGCTGTGGTGAGGCGATCTGTATAAGCCACGGCGGCACTCAAGGTATAGGCCACCTCCTGTATAAGCGAAGCACCGATACTGCTGAAGTTGGTGCCGCATACCGTTATCCCGTAAAAGTCGCTGCTGTCTTTGGTCAGGTCGAGCACAGTGGTGATGGCTTTGCTTTCTGCTTCGCTCAGCACCCCTTTGCCTGACATCGGATCGTAGTTCAGGAAGCCCTTCAGGTTGCGGTGGGAGATGTTCTGCGCGGAAAGCAAGGTATAGAGCTTCTTTAGAAACGCAGCCGGATCGTTGCTCAAGGTATAGCTGACAGACTGTGTCGTCAGGTCGATGCTCCCGGCCAGGTAGGCAAGGTCAAATGCCGCTGGATCTTCCACTACAAAATGAACGCCGTCGGCGCCTCTGCTCAGTGCGTCTGCCGCTTTGTCGATGGCGGCTTTGCCATTGGCTTTCGCTTTTATCTTCTGGATGTTTTGCCAGCTGTTATCGCTGCCGGCATTGCCGCGCAGAAAAGGGAAGTCTCCGGGTTTATGTTGCGCAAATGGCAGGTTTTCAAAGTCTTCGCGGGTATAGTAGGGCTTGATCGTGATGCCTTCATAGGTTTGCCAAGTGAGGCTCTCGAGGGGTGTTTCACGCAGGTCTTTTTTTGCGCGTTCCGCCCAATCGGTTGCCGTGGCCGGCTTGAATTCTGAGAATAGCTTCTGCTCGTCAGTCATCGTGTATGGGTGTTATTTCCTGTAAAGATAGCAATATAAAACGCTATCAGGTAATATACGTGCTAGCGACGCGGAAATTACCTTTATGCTAAAATTTATGCGTCGTAAACACTTGGAACAACTGCATATGTTGCATACTTTGCGTCACAGTCTACGTCACAGTATAGCACATGATCTCCTGCCAGTTCTACCTCCACAATTTCACCTCCACCAAAGGCAAGAGCTCCATCTACTGCCGGGTGCACGCCAATGGTCTCTACGAGCTCCGCGCCTCCACTCATGAGCGTGTTTTACGGGAAGCCTGGCACCATGATAATCAAAAAGTGCTGGCCAGAAAAGAGAAGTACGCCTCCGAGATAAACAACCGCCTGCAGCTCATTGCCGGCCGTGTGCAGAAGGAGTTCAGGGCAAAGCTTGATAACGGTGAAGAGCTTTCCGACGAAGACCTGAAGCGCATTATCCGGCCAAATGATAAGAAGGCGAAGAAAGGGCCAGTGACGGTGCAGGAGTACTTCGACGCATGGGCTGAGGACTACAAAGCCAAGAAGAACCGAGGCAAGCCAAACGGGACTGAGGGGCACTCCTACGTGAACAACATGCAGGTGGCAGTATCCAAGATGATTAAGTTCGACCCGAAAGCTAAGCCTTCGGATCTTGACAAGGCATGGGTAAGCCGCTTTGAGCACTGGCTGATGACCGAGTACGAGATTCAGGATTCTTCGCTTTCGCTTTACTGGCAGGTGCTGCGCAAGCTGCGAAAGATGGCCGATCTGTCGACAGAGCATATCAGCTGAACCTGCCAGATATCTCACAGAAGGACTTCTTCAAGGCCATCCGCTCGATTTTCGACCTGATGCCAAGCTTTGACCCTTATAGCAATACCATGCGGCTGGTGCCATTTCGTGAGCTGGAGGTGAACAAGGCCAAGGCACTGGACTGGTCAGCCAAGCTGGTAAAGGTAGGCCCGGTACCGGTACAGTACAGGTTCGGTGAGTTCGCGCAAAAAAGCTGGTTCAGGTATAAGGCTGATGAGAGGGGAGGTCAGGGAGATCATTACCTGGTGATCGATGACCAGCAGCTGGAGAAGGAGAAAGACCTGGTGACGCTGCCATTTACTGCTTCGGAGGAACGTGGCGGCCTGCTGTATATGCCTATGTTCGAGCAGGATCAGGACGGCAACTGGAAGCGGGTGAAGGTGGAGCCAAGAATAGCGGTGCTGAGACGTGACTATATGCTGAGCCTGGCACGGTCAGAGTTTGCGCCCATTAGCTTCGAGAACCTGTTGCCGGCTTATTTCGGTGTGCTGCAGGGCATCCTCGACAGGTGCAAAGGCATTTCGCCACATTTCCTGTTGGCCGCGCAGGACGTGCAGAACTACGACTGTTCTATACCTGTCTGGCTGGACCAGTATCAAGGTTACTTCTACCTCAACAGTATTCATGAATTTACGGGCCTAGAGGCCACTGAGTGCCATCTTTGGAGATTGTAAGTGTTCATAACGTGATCTTTACATGTTACCTTTTGTGTTAAACCTTCCTTTTTTAAGACTATTTTTATGTGGAGCTTCACCCATGTTTCATTTTAACCACATACTTATGAAAAGAAAACTTATCATTCCAATGTTGGCTTTCCTGCTGGTAGGAAGTGCTCCTCTTGTTGATGCATTGGCAGCTCCTTCAGTTGAAGCCTCTATGAATGACCCTGTGTGGTGGTATCAGGATGGATACAGATTCGGCAGGATGGATGCCTCTGCCGGAAGACCGTATGGATCCTCCGCTGACCAACCTGCCAACCTGACACCGGAGGAGGCAGCGGCCTGGTGGGCAGGCTATGACGCAGGGTGGAGATCTGTAAACCCGTAATCTCTAACTTAAAGCCACTCTTAAATAGGGTGGCTTTTTTATTTATACCTTGCACCCTATATTCACTTCTTCTTATACTTACCCCATGAAACGATTTTCCTTCTTCTTTGCAGCTGTGCTTGGCCTCTGCCTTACCGCGTGCAAGGAAGATGAACCTGCGCCTAATCCTACCCCTGAAAACCTTATTCTCGGTAAGTGGCGGATCGAGACCATGGAGGATATTGCCCTGACTATGAAAGGGGAGACAATTTCCCGCGAAACAGAAACGTACGGCCGGGGCTTCTTTACTTTCCAAAATGACAGAACGTCGGTCATAAGCGGTGAAGGTACATGCCATTGCCCCATAAGTGGGAGCGGCAATTACCGTGTAGAGGAGCTGAATGGAAAGACTATCCTAATTCGTGGGGAGGACTGGTATGCAGATACGGTTCAGGTGACTACCCTGAACTCTGAAAAGCTGGTGTGGGAGAAGTCTTGGATACAGGGGCAGCATTACCATGAAAACTTCCCAGGTATCCAACTCTGGTTCGATAGAGACATCCACAAACACATAACCACCCTTACCAGGGCAGAATAATTGAACTTAGTATTTAATGTGACTACAAGCTTATGAAAAGTCTACTACTCACCTTTCTGATCTGCCTGCCTCTTTTCTCCTTTGCCCAGTCCACACCTCCAAGAGATGATAGCGGAAAGATAGTGTACTCTGAAGTGGTGACAGCTGAAGGCCTATCACAGCAGGAGCTGTACAGCCGCTTGCGTGAATTCTATGTGAAGAATTTCGGATCAGCTGATGAGGTTATCCAGATGGATGATAAAGAAAGTGGCAAAATAATAGGCAAAGCATTTACTGATATAGTGGTAAATGATGAGAAGGTGTTGGAAAAACGAAGGCTGTGGGATACACTAAAGATCGAGATGAAAGAGGGAAGGTATAGGTTTGAGCTTAACGACTTCTTAATGCAGCGTTACTGTATACCTAGAATGCCTGTGTCTTGTGATATACAAACTAAGCCTATAGAGGCGGAGTTGATACTCGCTCCTGCCAATAAAGTCAATAAGAAAGGGAAGCCCTCGCAGGGGTATGTATCATTTGAGACTGAGTTAAATAAAACGGCTGAATCTCTTATAGCTTCTATAAAGAAGAAGCCGTTAATAGCACAAGTTCCAGTTGGTAACTATTGGTCTGTAAATATATACTTTCTCTGGCAGCTTATGAAAAATAGGCGAGGTGCAGGTGTATTATGGTCATGCTTATAACTGTACGTGTACAAAGGAGCGCAGGTATAAGGGATCTTGCTTCACAGGGGCTCTGGTGACAGAATCAGTGCCATCAGTTTCAGCCTTGGCGTAAAGTAGCTGCCCGTGCCAGGATGCTATGAACAGGTTCTATGCCGAAAAGAGTAGTGCCATGCTCTTTTGTTGGTTTGGGTCACGCAAAATGTGTAGCTTTAGTATTCGCTAAATGTTATACCTGAACCATGAAGATATCTCAACCCTTGCTT
The DNA here is from genome assembly GCF_058932855.1 of Pontibacter sp. LHS1. Classification (NCBI taxonomy): domain Bacteria; kingdom Pseudomonadati; phylum Bacteroidota; class Cytophagia; order Cytophagales; family Hymenobacteraceae; genus Pontibacter; species Pontibacter sp. LHS1. The sequence continues at coordinate 220,713 of NZ_JBZYWF010000007.1, read as the reverse complement.
CGCCGGGCCTTGCCGCTTTGCCTCGGTCTGTTCGCTACTATACCTGCTTTTGCGCAGGACTCTAAGCTACTGGCAAAGGCCAATACCATGGCCGACAAACTGGAGCCAAAGGTGATCGAGTGGCGTCGCGACTTTCACCAATACCCCGAGTTGGGCAACCGCGAAACCAAAACAGCCGAGAAGATTGCCACCCACCTGCGCAAGCTAGGTATGGAGGTACAAACCGGTGTAGCCCATACCGGCGTGGTGGGCATCCTGAAAGGCGGGAAGCCTGGCCCCGTAGTAGCCCTGCGTGCTGATATTGATGGCTTGCCTGTAACCGAGCGCGTGGACCTACCCTTTGCCTCGAAAGAGCGCAGTACATACAACGGACAGGAAGTAGGCGTGATGCACGCCTGCGGCCACGACACGCACATTGCGATGCTGATGGGTGCCGCTGAAATACTGGCAGGTATGAAAAACGACCTGAAAGGAACGGTGAAGTTTATCTTCCAGCCAGCGGAGGAGGGATCCCCGATAGGCGAGGAAGGCGGTGCCGCCCTGATGGTAAAAGAGGGCGTGTTGGACAAAGGCCCCAAGCCGGAAGTGATCTTTGGTCTGCACATCAACTCACAGACCGAAGTAGGCACCATCAAGTATACCCCTGGCGGAACCATGGCCAGCGCCGACATCTTCCGCATCAAAGTAAAAGGAAAGCAGTCGCATGGCGCTTATCCCTGGTCAGGCATAGATCCGATCGTTGTTTCGGCGCAGATCATCAACGGTCTGCAGACCATCATCAGCCGTCAGACACAGTTACCGGAAGGTGCCGCCGTGATTACGGTAGGTAGCATCCACGGTGGTGTGCGCAACAACATCATTCCGGAGGAGGTGCTGATGGAAGGCACCATCCGGGCGCTGGACGCGGAAATGCAGAAGAAGCTGCACGAGAAGATCAACCTCACTGCCACCAAAATAGCGGAGAGCAGTGGGGCTGTAGCCGAGGTAGAGATCATCCCTCAGACACCGGTTACTTACAACGATCCGACTTTGACGGAGCGCATGCTGCCTACCTTACATACCGTAGCAGGCCGCGACAAAGTGGTGCTGGCCAAAGCCGTGACCGGTGCCGAGGATTTTGCTTTTTACCAGGAGAAGATCCCGGGTCTGTTTTTGTTTGTAGGAGGCATGTCAAAAGGTAAGAAGCCGGAAGAGGTAGCACCGCACCATACACCTGATTTCTTTATCGATGAAAGCGGCTTGAAGCTTGGCGTGAAGACGCTGACTTCGCTGACCTTAAACTATATGGAAGGAAAGGGTAAGAAGTAAGTTGTAAACAGGTATAGAAAAGCCTCCCTCATCAATCGGTGGGGAGGCTTTTTTTTATTTCTAAAACTACTGCAGCACCAGCTTACCCGTTTCAATAGGTGAGAGCTGGCTGGTGATGGTATAGGTATAGAGCCCTGAGGCCAGCTTGGCTGGTCGTGTAAAGTCGTTTCTGCCTGGCCTCAGGGCATAGCTTGCCACCACCTTGCCTGTGATGTCGCGCACTAGCAGGTGGAGGCCCGGCAGGTCGGGTGCCTCGAAGGTGAACTCGCCCCGTGCCGGGTTCGGGTATAGCTTCAGTCTTTCAGGAGGGAAATTGTCGCCGGAGGAAAGTGGGCGCCGTTGCTCTCCTACGTAGAAGTAGGCAAAGGCCCAATTGAATTCAACATCCCGTGAATAATTCTGATCGAGTGCGTTGTATATTTGTCTGGCTCGCATGCCCATTAAATAGGGCTCTGTACGCTCCATATCAGCAGAAGGCGTGAAGGTATACGTCACGGCAAAGCCACCAAGCGTATCCCGGTAGTGTGTGGAGGTTTGGACTAGCTGCAGTGTATCCACTTCCCCAAAAGCTTTGGCAGTTAAAGGGTGTTCACTATCAGGGCTTTCGCGCAGGTAGAACTCCAACTTCACCGGCTGACCTGGCCAGGTCTGGATAGATCCGTCCTCACTAATTGTTAAGCGGTCCTTGTTCAGGAGACTTATGCTGGGCTGCCGGGAGCGCTCAAATACATTCAAGGTGAAATCAACTAGCATAGAACCTACTTCCCGCCCATCGCGCATCTCTGTTATGAGCACTGCTATAGCGTATTGGCCCTTCTGAGCAGGACTTAGCCAGCGCATTTCACCAAATTCATTTATGATAAGCCCAATAGGTCTGGTGTAATTAGGAATCTCAGCTGATTGCCCGGCTTGGTTTCTGTGTCGGGGCGTCACCAGTTTATACATCAGATAATCTCCATCCGTATCATAGGCTAGTAAATTATGTGTCCAAGGCTCACCGACAAAGGCATCGATGATGGGTGAGCCTGCCAGTTTAGCCCCGTTTAGGTTTTGTGGCGTGACTCCGACCTTCACGCGGGTATAGACGTTAAAAGATAACTGATCTGATATTCCATCAATATTGATAATGCCCCCATTTCGGTTTTCGCTGTCGTAATGCACCAGGTAGTTGCCAGGCGTTTCATAGGTATGGGTCCACTTAAAGATCTGTGTTGTGTAGTGCCGGCTTGTGCGGATGATCTCATTTCTTAAGACTTTTACCTCATTGCCATCACCCATTGCCATTATGGTTACAGATTCATCGGCAGGGGAATGGGAGAAAGCAGAAATCGTCAGTACAAAATTATACTTTAGTGGATTCTGTGGGTCCACCGTGTAACTGATGTAGCCGCTGTAGATGTGTGTGGCCTGTACTAGTGCCGGCAACAGAAGCAGGACTATTATGCTAAGTAAAGGTTTGATATTCATAGGTATAAGGTTAAAGAGCTGTGAAATATAATAGTAAAATTATAATACGCTATTATTGTAATAATATTGTGAATTTTTGTATTTATTTCATTGATTAAAGCTCTCTGCTATACCTGCTTAGCTACCTCTATTGCAGCAAAAGTTTCCCTCGTCCGCTCAAATTTTCATTGTTACCAACGGTATAGGTATAAAGGCCGGGACGAAGTTTGGCTGGACGGCTAAGCAGATTGTCGCCACTTACAAGCTGTGCCCGGTAAACCACCCGACCATCTACTGTATACAAGGTAAAAGTGCTGTTTGGCTGTCGCGTACTGACGGTGATCAATTCCTTCACCGGATTAGGGTATACCTGTACACCGCCATCGGCAAGAGCCTTGCCTGAAGAAGTAGGGGCAGGCGCAGACACAAGCACCCGTAACGTAAGCTCCTGTGTTTCGGTGTCCGAAGCAGCGGTGCGCAGCTGCATGGAAGTGCCACGTACTGTAATGGTATAAGGGCTTGCACTAACCTGATCTACAGAAGGCTTGAAGATCAGTTCGCCCACTTTGCTGTCAGCTGAGTCGCGTGTGAAGAAGCTGAAAAGCTCAGCATTTGTACTCAGGTCGCTCTCCACAGTCAGCTCAGGGTCATGCCCGAGTCCGTTTTTAGCGAATATTAATAGTTTTGTCGTTGTACCGGGCTTGCTGCTGATGTGGCCTTCCGAAGTAAGAGCCAAGTCTTCTGTCTCATTAAGCAATAATTCCAATGGGTCTGGCTCCCAGATCAAAATGGGAAGTGTAAAGGTTGCATTGTAGATAGTCGGTATGTGAGACTCACGGTAACCATAGTTAAAATTAATACCGTAAGCTTGTCTCCGCATCAGGTCTTTTGTGGCAGTGAAAGAGAATTCAGTAACAAAAGGATCGATATCTTGAAAAGAAATGTCTTCGATACCTTTTTCCTTCAGCTCACTATCCCAGGTTTTGCTAACCGGCTGTAAAAAATCAAGCTGTAGCTTTACCTTTTCCCCTGGCTTTACAAGCAATCTGCCGTCTTTTAGAAAGGTCAACTCGTCTTTATTTACTAGTGTGAATTGAGGTATTCCATAAATGGTATTGTTTGCAAGTACCAGGAACTGCATATCAAACACTGTATGGCCCACAGCCACTCCTTTCTGATACTGAGTAATCCGCACGGCATAATTGTATTCGCCTACCCTGCTTGGTTTTTCCCAGTAAATCTCTCCGAACTGGTTTATTCCGAAGCCTGCCGGGGCGGTATAGCCTGGTGCAGATGTGATGACTCCCTGAGTATTCCGGTATAATGGGGCAATGAGTTCATAACCCAGGCTATCACCATCGAGGTCGTAAGCCAACAGATTAAAGCGCAAAGGAGTGTCTGGATAGGCTATGATAGAGAGTGTTTGTTTTATCTGCACCCCGTGCCGGTTCGAATTCAGCGGGTTGATCTTTACTGTTGTTTCAATCGCGAAGCTGATCTGATCTGTAGGTGTAGCCAGGTTTAGTATGCCATTATTCCTGTTTTCACCATTAAAGACAGCTGTATAGGTGCCGGCACTTGGAAAGGTATACTCCCACTTATAGATGTTTAAGTTCACATCATACTCAATAGGAGTTTCTGAAAAGCGGTTAACTTTCACAATGTTTCCATCTCCCATGTGGATGTATACAAAAGGTTCATCAGCAGGTGAGCTCGACTTCGTATAAACAGTCATTGTAAAAAATGCTTTCAGCGGATTTTGCTCGTCTAAGGTATAGTTGATGAAACCACCGCGCCAATGAGTAGCTTCGGCCCGGGTGCTGCTAAAAATACAAGCCAGTAAGAGTAAAATAGAGTAGAGGTATGATCGCATAGGCACTAATATGATATTCAATGCAATATATAATTTTCTGGATGTAATTGTGAGACAGTGAGGAGCGAAATGCTTCCTGCGAAAGCAAAATTATAATTATAACACAGGCTTGGCTGTGCCGGACAATGTTGATAACTTTGGGGATAATTACAGCAGTACCCATGAACCGCCCCTATTTAAAATACATCTCCGGATTAGCTCTGGCGCTGAGTCTGGTCGCCTGCCAGCGACCTTTGCAACCCTCGGCTAGTCTGGACAAAACGGATATAGCCGTTGACAAGGCCATCGCAGCCGATCCGGCTGTGGAGGCGCTAGTGGCTCCTTACCGTGAGGAAGTGACCGAGAAAATGTCGGAGGTGGTGGGCACGGCACCAGTGGCTTTGGGCAAAGGTGAGTACGAATCGCCGCTCGGCAATTTTGTAGTGGACCTGCAACTGGCCCAAAGCGAACCGATCTACGGGAAGCCGATCGATTTGTCAGTAACAACAGAGGGCGGACTGCGTGTGCCGCTGCCGCAGGGTAATATCACAACCGGCCATATTTTTGAGCTGATGCCTTTCGAGAACGAGATGGTGGTGCTCACCCTGAACGGCAAGGCCGTGCAGCAGCTGTTCGACGATGCCGCTGCCCGCAAGATCATCTATATCGGCAATGCGACCTATACTGTAGCTAACGGCAAGGCACAGGATATCAAAATCAAAGGCCAGCCTTTCGACCCGAATAAAAGCTATACCTTGCTTACCTCCGACTACCTGGCTGGCGGAGGCGATAAACTGGACATGCTCAAGAATCCGCTGAAATACGAAAAGCTGGGCCTCTTGCTCCGCGATGCCATTCACCAGCAGATACAGCAGCTCACGGCGGCTGGCAAGCAGGTAACTGCTCCGGTTGGTAAGCGTGTGACTGTCATTCCATAAGCCATACCTGACCATGAAGAGAAGAGACTTTTTGAAGCACACGGCCCTCGGCGTGGCAGGTATAAGCATGCTGGGAATGCCGTTTTCGGCTGAGGCCGCCCGCGATGGTATCAGGCTGACTATCCTGCACACCAACGACCAGCACTCACGCATCGACCCTTTTCCGGATGACGGGCGCAAGTATGGCGGCATGGGCGGTATGGCCCGTCGTGCTACCTTGATCAAAAACATCCGACAGCAGGAACCCAACGTGCTTTTGCTTGACTCCGGCGACATCTGGCAGGGCACGCCTTACTTTAACTTCTTTGAAGGGGAGCTTGAATACAAACTCATGACCCAGATGAAGTACGACGCTGCCACGCTCGGCAACCACGACTTTGATATCGGGCTGGAAGGACTGCAAAAGCAGCTGCCGCTGGCTGGTTTCCCGTTTCTCACGGCTAACTACGACTTCTCCAATACCATCCTCAAAGGTCGTTTTCAGCCTTACAAGGTGTTCGAGAAGCAAGGTGTTCGGGTAGGTGTGTTTGGCCTGGGTATAGAACTGGATGGCCTGGTGAGCAAGAATATGTACGGCGAAACCCTATACCTGGACCCTGTGGAGAAAGCCCGCGAAATGGTGCAGGTGCTGCGGGAGCAGGAGAAATGCCATCTGGTTATCTGTCTGTCGCACCTCGGCTACAGCTACGACACCGAAAAAATAGACGACCACAAACTGGCGACGCAGGTAAGTGGCATCGACCTGATACTGGGAGGACACACCCATACCTTCATGGACAAGCCAGAGGTGTTGCGACACGAAAACGGCCACGAAACCATGATCAACCAAGTGGGCTGGTCAGGTTTGTTTTTGGGCAGAATAGATGTTACATTCAGCAGAAAATCAAAGAGAAGGACCGACACAAGGACCGCTGTCTTGGCTGTGGATAACCCTGTATTAACTTCGTGAATAAATAATTTTTTGTTTAGAATAAATTAGTCAAATTTGTAACCCCCCGCCGTTAAGGAGAGGTTTGTTGCACCAAACGAATCTTTTGTGTTTTGGAAAATTGGATGATAAAAGACTGTTCAACAGTATGGAGTAACTGTCTACAGGTAATAAAGGAAAATATTGGCGAACAGAGCTTTAAAACTTGGTTCGAACCGATCAAGCCTTTGTCCCTGCGCGACAACGTGCTGACCATACAAGTGCCTAGCCAGTTCTTTTATGAATGGCTGGAGGAGCATTATGTAGGCTTGCTGAAAAAAGTGATCTACCAGGAACTGGGCAGCGAGGGGCGCCTGGAGTACTCTATCATTGTGGACCGTGGCAATGAGGCGAACAAACCGCAAACGGTTAATATCCCAACCAAGAAAATCCCGCAGGCCGTTGTTAACTCTTACCGGCCGGAGCAAAATTTCATCAAGAGCCCGTTCGAGTCGAAGACTATCGACCGCAACTTCCTGAACTCGCAGCTGAACGGAGCTTATACCTTTGAGAACTACATCGAGGGTGACTGTAACCGCCTAGCGCGTTCGGCTGGTTATGCTGTTGCCAACAAACCAGGTACGACCTCTTTCAACCCGCTGATGGTATACGGCGGCGTGGGACTGGGCAAAACGCACCTCGTGCAGGCCATTGGTAACCATATCAAAAACAGCAACCCGGATAAGTTCGTGCTGTATGTGTCTTCCGAGAAATTCGTGAACCAGTTCATCGAGTCACTCAAGACCAATAATGTACAGGACTTCGCCAACTTCTACCTGCTGGTGGATATCCTGATCATCGACGACGTGCAGTTCCTGAGCGGCAAGGAGAAGACGCAGGAAATGTTCTTCCACATCTTCAACCACCTGCACCAGTCCGGCAAGCAGATTGTGATGACCTCTGACTGTCCGCCGCGTGACCTCAAAGGCCTGGAGGAGCGACTGTTGTCCCGCTTCAAGTGGGGCCTCACCGCCGACCTGCAGAGCCCGGACTTCGAAACGCGTATGGCCATCATCCAGAAAAAAATGCAGGGCGATGGGATTGATATACCTGACAACGTAGTAGAGTACCTCGCCTACAGCGTAGATACCAACGTGCGTGAACTCGAAGGCGTGCTGATCTCGCTTATCGCACAGTCCTCACTTAACCGCAAAGAAATTGACCTGGAGCTTGCCAAGCAGGCCCTGAAGCATATTATTGAGGATGTAGAGACAGAGGTGAACCTCGACTTCATCCAGAAAACCGTAGCCGAGTATTTCCAGGTAAGCCTGGACTCACTGAAGGCCAAAACCCGCAAAAAAGAGATCGTGACAGCACGTCAGGTGGCCATGTACTTTGCCAAGGAGTTCACCAGCCATTCGCTCAAGTCGATCGGCTACCACTTCGGCGGCCGTGACCACAGTACCGTGATCCATTCCGTGCAGACTGTTTCGGACCTGATCGATACCGATAAGAAATTCAAAGTGAGTATACAGGAGCTTCAGAAGAAATTTAAATCGAAGGTGGGTTAAGCTTATACCTGACCGAAGACTATACCTGTATAAGACAGAACTGCCGCTACCATATCTGAGTAGCGGCAGTTTTTGATTTAGGGCCATACCTGCGCAGGTATAGCCTTCTCTTTTTGTTAATTATCACATGTTAGTCATTTTTTGGCCTTTTGCAAAATGCGTATACCTGACATAGTTAAAGGTATAGCGCCTAAAGCCAGTATAAAATAGGCCTGTGGACTAGCGTTCATACTGAACTTCAGGTATAGAGCGGCAGCGAGCAAAATAGCCACACCCAGGCAAAACCGGAATAGTTCAGGTGATATTTTCACGCGTCTAGACTTGTTCTATTTTCCTCTTTCGACTAATACTTATACCTGCGGCTACAACAGGTATAGCTCCCAGTGCCAAAACAAAATAAGCAGCGGTATCAACTTGTCTCGATAGCATCAAGTACAGAGCCCCGCCAAACAGTATGGCCATGCCTCTATAAAAGCGGGTTGTCGCTGATCTGTTCCTTTTAGCCATTCAAACTAGTTGTTGGATATAGTTGCTTCGCTTACTTCAAAATTGTGCTGGCGGCTCAACTCGCGAATTCTGCTCTTCACTTTCTCGATGTCACGCTTCTTGCGGATCTGCTTCAGGTCCAGGTATACCTTGTTGCCATCGCGCTGTGTAATGCGCAGGGCCATTGGCGATACATGTACTGCTTCAATGTCAGGTATAGCCGTGATCATCTTGGTGCGGAACACGCCGTTTTTTTGCACGATGTACTCCGGTGTCACTTCAATGTAAGACTGTATGCCAAATACAGAGGTGTTTTGCAGGATCACATAACCCAGAAAAACGACCGCTAATCCGAAGAAGATGTAGTACAGGTAATTCTGGTCGTCGGTTGGGTTGTCGCTTAACAGGAGCATGGTGGCCCAGGCCAGCCAGAATAGGGTGAGTACCAGTTGCACTGTAAACGAAAGCTTAGCATTGCGCGAAGGGCTTAACTGTACTAAAAGCGACGATCTTGCATTACCGGCTGTTGGCATATAAAGATATTAAAGTGAAACAAACGAGCACAGTTTATGTGCAAGCTGCAATATAGTAATTTTATTTTTTTAGTGAGGCAGTCAGTTTTATCTCCGGTACGGCTCCCAATGCTTTTGAAACAGGGCAGTTTGCCTTCGCCTCCTGTGCCAGTTTCTGAAATTCATCGTCCTCGAGACCTTCCACACGGGCCTCGGTGTTCAGCTCGATCAGCATGATGTGCGGACCACCATCCTTCTCACCCAGGTGTACCGTGGCAGTAGTCTGCACTGACTCCGGCTCGTGGTTCGCCTTCTCGAGCAGGGCGCTCAGGAACATGGAAAAGCAGCCAGCGTGTGCCGCGCCAATCAGTTCCTCGGGGTTAGTGGCCGATGTGTCGTCGCCGAAGCGTGAGGCGAAGGTATAGCTCGCTTTGAAGTGTCCTCTGCCTGATGCTACTTCTCCATTGCCGTTCTTAAGGCCTTTGTTCCATTGAGCCTTTGCTGTGCTTTTTTTCATAAGTCTTATCGTTTGTGATGTTTTTAGATGAATACAATACCTATAAACTACAGGAGGCCGCTTTTTGTTAACCCTAAAAATAACATGCAGGTAAAACATGGTGAACGGCTATGGCAAAGCCCGTTTATCTGGCTATATTTACCCCTTCTAAAAAAAGAAAAACCATATGGGTGTGAAAGCATGGCTCAGTAAGCCCTTGGCCGCTTACGTGCACAAAAAACACCAGTCCTGGATACAGAACCCGGTAGAAGCGCAGCGAGCTGTTTTTGAGAAGATCATCAAAAAAGCGCAGCAGACAGCCTTTGGCCGCGATCATCATTTTTCTGAAATAAAGACCCACGCCGACTTCGTAAAAGCCGTGCCCGTTCGCGATTACGAAGGCCTGGCCTCTTACTTTAATCGCGTAAAAGAAGGCGAACCCGACATCCTGTGGCCTGGCAAGCCGATCTACCTGGCTAAAACATCCGGCACCACTTCGGGCACCAAGTACATCCCGATCACCAAAGACTCTATACCCAACCATATCAACGGAGCGAAAGACGCACTGCTGTCCTACATTCACGAAACAGGCAACTCCAGCTTTCTGGATGGGAAGATGATCTTCCTGTCAGGCAGTCCGGTGCTTGATGAGGTAGGAGGGATTCATACCGGGCGTTTGTCGGGCATCGTGAACCACCATGTACCAGGCTACCTGCGTACCAACCAGCTGCCAAGCTACGAAACCAACTGCATCGAAGACTGGGAAACCAAGCTCGACCAGATCATCGAAGAGACGATCGACCAGAACATGACGCTTATCTCAGGTATACCGCCCTGGGTGCAAATGTACTTCGACAAACTGATGAGGCAGACAGGCAAGCCGATTAAGGATATTTTTCCGAATTTCTCGCTGTTTGTGTATGGTGGCGTGAATTTTGAGCCTTACCGCAAAAAACTGTTCGAGTCGATCGGCCGCGAGATTGATTCCGTCGAAACATTTCCGGCCTCCGAAGGGTTTTTCGCTTACCAGAACGAGCAGCACGACAAAGGACTGTTGCTGTTGCTGAACGCGGGTATCTTCTTTGAGTTTATACCTACCGATGAGTACTTCAACGAAAATCCAACCCGCCTTACCATTGGCGAAGTGGAGGCGGGTGTGAACTATGCATTGATCGTTAGCAGCAATGCCGGCCTGTGGGCATACTCCATAGGCGATACAGTAAAGTTCACATCTGTGAAGCCTTATAAACTGATCGTGAGTGGCCGCATCAAGCATTACATCTCTGCTTTTGGCGAGCACGTGATAGGCGAGGAGGTGGAGAAGGCGATGCAGCGCACGATGCAAAGCTACTCCATGGTGGAGCTGGTAGAGTTCACGGTTGCGCCTTACGTGAGTCAGGACAAGGGACAGTCTTTTCACGAGTGGTTTGTGGAGTTTTCTATACCTCCTTCCAATATGGAGGCCTTTGAAAAAGAACTGAATGCACAATTGCAGAAACTGAATACCTATTATGACGACCTGATCACAGGCCATATTCTGGCTGATCTGAAGATCCGGTCGCTGCCGCAAGGAACGTTCCGCCACTACATGAAGTCGCAGGGCAAGCTTGGCGGGCAGAACAAAGTGCCGCGCCTGAGCAACGACCGCAAACTGGCTGATGGCCTGATTGAGTCGGCGGGCGCCCTTACTACTAACACTAACAAATGAAACGAATTGCCATACTTGGCTCCACAGGCTCCATCGGCACACAAGCCCTGGAGGTGATCGGGGCCAATCCTGATAGTTTTGAGCTGGAGGTCATTACCGCCAACAACAACGCCGACCTGCTGATAGCACAGGCGCTGGCCTTTAAGCCGAATGTGGTCGTGATCGCCAATGAAGCCCGCTACGAGCAGGTGCGCGATGCCCTGCAGCACGAGGCCATCAAGGTGTACGCCGGTGCCAATGCGCTCAACTCTGTTGTGGAGATGGGGACAGTGGACATGGTGCTGACCGCCATGGTGGGCTATGCCGGATTGCAGCCAACCATCCGCGCCATCAAAGCCGGTAAAGAGATTGCCCTGGCTAACAAAGAAACCCTGGTAGTGGCCGGTCAACTGATTACCGACTTAGCTCGTCAGCAAGGGGTGAACATTTACCCGGTAGACTCTGAGCACAGTGCTATTTTCCAGTGCCTGGCAGGCGAGTTTCACAACCCGATCGAGAAAATCATCCTGACAGCTTCGGGTGGCCCCTTCCGTGGCCGCAAGGCAGACGAACTGCGCCAGGTGACCCGGGCGCAGGCACTCAAGCATCCCAACTGGGAGATGGGCGCCAAGATCACCATTGACTCAGCTTCGCTGATGAACAAAGGTCTGGAGGTGATCGAGGCAAAGTGGCTTTTCGGGCTGAAGAACGAGCAGATCGAGGTGGTGGTGCATCCGCAGTCCATCATCCATTCGCTGGTGCAGTTCGAGGACGGTTCCATCAAGGCGCAGCTCGGGCTTCCCGACATGAAACTGCCAATCCAGTATGCGCTGGGCTACCCGAACAGGCTGAAGAACGATTTTCCGCGCTTCAGCTTTCTGGACTATCCGCAGCTTACCTTCGAGAAACCGGATCTGGAGACTTTCCGCAACCTGCAACTGGCTTTTGATGCGATGGAACGTGGCGGCAACATGCCTTGCATTCTCAATGCGGCCAACGAAGTTGCCGTGGAGGCTTTCCTGCGTGAGGAGGTTGGCTTCCTGGAGATGTCCGACATCATCGAAAGCAGTATGGCAAAAGTTGCGTATATTGCGAATCCTTCTTACGAAGACTATGTTACAACAGACAGAGACACACGTATTTATGCGACAGAAGTGGCCAGCAAGCTGAGCCTTTCATAGCTCCCGTGGTACGTTAATCTCTCGTCATAATCATCGATTCTAAATTTATTTCTATTAAATGGATATTTTAATAATGGTGGGCCAGCTCCTTCTAGGCCTTACACTGCTAGTAGGATTGCACGAGCTGGGACACATGTTGACTGCCAAATGGTTTGGCATGCGTGTAGAGAAATATGCGATTGGGTTTCCCCCGAAGATATTTAGCAAAAAAATAGGCGAAACAGAGTATATGGTGGGTGCTATCCCATTGGGTGGTTTCGTGAAGATAACAGGTATGGTGGACGAGTCGCTGGACACAGAGGCGCTCAAGAAAGACCCGGAGCCATATGAATTCAGAGCCAAACCCGCCTGGCAGCGCCTGATCGTGATGATGGGCGGTATCATCGTGAATGTGATCACTGGTATTGTCATTTTCATCGCCCTGAACTATTACTATGGCGAGACATACCTGCCAGCCAGCGAAGTAAAGTACGGCGTGCAGCCAAACCAGCTGGGGCAGGAACTCGGTTTCGAGCCTGGTGATAAGATTGTGGCATTAAATGGTCGTCCGCTGGAGAATTTCAACGACGTGTATTCCATGGACATGCTGCTGGACCGTGGCTCTTACTATACAGTAGAGCGCAACGGCAGCCAGGTGGATATTCCTATACCTGCCGATTTTATGGACCGCATGGCCGACAACAAGGAGCGCATGGTGTTCATTCAGCCGCGTGAGCCATTTATGGTAGGCCAGGTGGAGCCAAACAGCAACGCAGACAAAGCCGGTCTGAAGGCAGGTGACTATATCAAGTCGGTAAACGGCGAGAGTACCTTATTCTTTAGCGACTTCCAGGCGGCGATGCAGAAGTATGCCGGTAAGCCTGTAACTATCGAGGTAGAGCGTAATGACGAGATTGTAGCCCTGAAGGGCACTGTGAACGAAGACGGTACCCTGGGCTTTTACCAGAAGCCGCTGTTAGAGTACGCTACCCGTGACTTTAGTTTGGGCGAGTCTATTCCACGTGGCACGAACCAGGCCTTTGGTGTAATCACAGCCAACCTGAAAGGCTTTGGCAAAATATTCAGAGGCGAAGTATCGGCTTCCAAGTCATTGAGCGGACCAATAGGTATAGCGCAGATCTTCGGCGACACCTTTAACTGGTACAAGTTCTGGTCGATCACAGGTATGTTGTCGATGGTGCTGGCCTTTATGAACTTCCTGCCTATACCTGCGCTGGATGGTGGCCACGTTGTATTTTTGACATACGAGATGATCAGCGGCCGCAAGCCGTCGGATAATTTTTTGGAAAACGCTCAAAAAGTGGGCATGGTTTTATTGTTGGGCTTAATGGCTTTTGCTATATTTAACGATGTATTCAAGATAATCTTCTAACCAAAGATTCTTTTATGAAAGCCATCGTGAAGAGCGTTCTAACTATTGCCATTCTTTTTGTTCTGTTTGCATTTAATCAAGCCGGTGCTACACCAGTAGCATCGGCTTTTTCTATACCGCAGCAATCTGTCGCAGCTGACACCACCTACCTGGTGCAGCAGGGCGACACTTATTACAGCCTGTCTCGCCGGTTTAATATTCCAATTGACTCGCTGCAGAAGTGGAATGGCGCGCAGTTGAACATGGGCCAGACGCTATACCTGACGAACCGTCAAGCGAAAGCTAAAACAGTTGCTACCAAGCCTGCTCCAGCTACCAACCAGCAGCGCAATGCCGCTAAAACCCCAGCGCCAGCTGTAAAGCCAGCGAACACCGCAGCCAATACACCGGCTACGCCAGCTAAGCAGCCTGCCACTAAAGCCCAGGCTGCACCACAGCCACAAGCTGCCAAGTCAGCCGCTACTCCGTCTGCACAGTCAGCAAGAGCGACCAGCACAGCTAATCCGACAGGCCCGGCCCGTACGCAGGCAAGTACTTCAGCCTCGGCCTCAACACTGCCTACACTAGAGAGCAAGGTGAAGCAGCGCATCCTGGTGGTGCCGTTCGACCCATACCTGTACTTCTCTGACGCTGACGACGAGATCGCCCGTCATTCCAAAATTCCGCGCCAGAACGTGCGCCACGTGTTCCGTGGCCGACTTAACGCCCTGCTGGCACCCGAAGGTTATGAGACTATCAACCTGTTGGGCGGCGTGTACCGCGACAGTGTGAGCGAACTGAGCACTTTGTACAAATCATTAAGCTACGGCTACCAGGATAACAAGCAGTCGCGCTACAACCACCAGCCTACGGTAAAAGCCAAAGAGCGTGAAAATGCACTGGATTGGGTGAAGCGTCAGAAAGAGAAAGTGAACATCAGAGGCGGGCAGCCGGCCACTGTGCCTGTGGCGCAGGACGAAAACAAGCACTTCGGGGTGAAGGTGAAGGACCCGAAATTCTTTTCGCACTTCAACGGGCAGTATGGCATAGACTACTACGTGTTCATCAACCAGTTTGAGGTGAAGACCAATTACGAGAACTGCCTCGATCGGGCTACCTGGAACTACGAGCGCGATTTCCTGGTTCACTACTCAATCTATGACAGCAAGGGAGAGCTCGTGTCAGGCAACAAGGTGAAAGTGCCTTACCAGTCGAACATGAACGACGTGCAGCGCATTGTGAGCGACAACATGCCGAACATGGCCCGGCGCGTGCTGGCTGACCTTCCGCAAGCCCAGAAGTAAGTATGTTCCGAATAATCCTGTTGGCACTGTTGCTCAGTTTTACGAGCCTTGCCGCCCATGCCCATGACTACCACGCCAGCATCACCGACGTCCGGTACAACCCGCGCACGCAAAGCCTGGAGGTAGCCGTAAAGGTGTTTATGGATGATCTGGAAAATGCCCTCTCCCGCAAAAGCAAATCAAAAGTAACTTACAGCCAGGCGCCACAGGTGCAGCAACTGGTGCAGGAGTATATGGGAGCAACACTCTCTTTTGAGCTGGAGAAAGGCAAATCGCTGCGACATACCTTTGTCGGAGCCGAGCAGGAGGCTGATGTGGTGTGGGTATACCTGGAAGTGCCCGTGAAGACGCAAAACCTCACGCACCTCTATGTGCGAAATGTCGTACTGCAGGAGCTTTTTAATGACCAGATGAACATTGTGAACCTGGACTACAAAGGAAAGGTGAACAGCACCCTTTTTCAGAAGAACGACGGTACCCGCAAAATGTCTTTCTAGAAACGCTGCCTGCGCCAGCTCAATTGCGCCATTATGCTGATGACGACTGTCGCCATCATGGAGCCTGTCAGAAAGGAAACAACCACACCCATCATCGAGCGCATAAAAGCGCTGGCGTATAGCGCATAGCCCATAAAGGCAAAACCCGCCACTGCTATACCTGTCCAGAACCACAGTTTTTGCGGCAGACTCACCTTGTCAGGTAGAGCCACCGTCGGCTGACGCCAGGTATAGAGCAGGATAAGAAAGCCACCTACCAGCGTACTGCTGTGCTGTATGATACGGCAAAGCATGATCTCCTGACCCATTACATGCACCATGCTGGTCAATAGCGGCCACCGACTTGCGAAGTAACCTGTTTCGTGCGTAAAACCATCCCAGAATATGTGCGTGGCTGCGCCGATGATAACCGACGTTGCAAATACAAACCAACGCTCTTTTAGATAGGTGATCCAGTTGAGCTCCGGCACGGCCAGGGCACGGCTTTTGAGCCAATCGGGGAGGTGTGCAACAGCGGGGCGGCGCACGATCAGGTGAAAGACAGTCGCAATGGCCAGCGCAACAGGCAAATTAAAATACAGCAAGCCCTCCAGGGTATGGCCGCTGTGCTTGAAAAGGGGGAGTAGCAGGAAGTACTGAAAGTCCGGCGCTATACTGCCTGTGATCAGGCCGGTGGCAGAAAACCAGCGGCTATGCTTAAGTAAAGGAAGTATGGCAGCGGGATGCGCAGCGGTGAAAGGCATAAGGTATAAGAATCGGGATAAACTACTTTCCTATACCTCGTCCCTGCAGTACTGGTTTTATTAGCCTGAATTCTACGCGGCGATTAATGCGGCGATCTTCTTCCGTTCTCTCTTCACGTAGCGGTTTGCTGCTTCCGTAGCCATAGGCATCAATCCGGCCATCGTCGATGCGCACTTTGTGCTGGATGTACATCATGATGGCGTCTGCCCGGTCCTTCGACAGAATCTGGTTGAACTCTGGATCACCTGCACTGTCGGTATGGCCAGAGATCTCAAGTCGATAACCTGGGTTCTCGGCCAGGTAGTAAGCCACCTCGTCCAATATCGGGTGCATCTCCGGTGTAATATTCGACTCGTTCGGCTCAAACTCAATGTTCCTGAACACGATCGGAATGTTGTGGTCGATCACTTTGGTCATAATCTGCAGCGAAGTATCCTGTTGCAGTGCCAGCTCTCGCTCAATAGTGAAGAAATCCGGACTCTGGATGATCATCATGTAGCGCGAATTGTCAATCAGGTTAAAGGCAAAGGAACCATCGGGACGGATGTACTTCGAAGAGATCTCAATGCCGTTATCAAGGTCAATGATGGAGATGATGCCGGAAAGCGGTTTGTTCGTAACAGAATCCCGTAGGGTACCTTCTACCTTGGTCACAGCCAGCGGATGGGCTTCCATGGGCAGGGGGAAAGAGTAGAGGTCCAGGTTCTTGAGGTCGCTCTCTTCGGAGCGGGCATAGTACAGGTTCTGGGACTGCGAATCGATGGTGAAGTAGTACTCGCTGCCGCGTCCGTTTACGAGCGGGCCAATATTACGCGGCTCCTGCCACTTGCCGCCTACCAGGTAAGTCTTGTAGATATCGAAGTCGCCGAAGTTGAACAGCTGCCCGCGGGAGCTGAAGTAGAGTACTTTATACTTTGGGTGGTAGAAAGGACTCACCTCACTCTGGCGGGTGTTGATAATAGGCCCCATGTTCTGCGCCGGTGCCCAAGCCCCGTTCTTTAGCTTATGTGTAAAGTAAATGTCAGAAAGACCAAAACCACCCAGGCGGTCGGAGGCAAAGTAAAGCGTATCCTCGTTAGGCGACAGGGTAGGCTGGGAGTCCCAGGCCGGGCTGTTTACGTTTGGTCCCAGGTTCTCGATCTCATGCCAGCTGCCGTCTGGTTGAAGCGTAGCCTTGTACAGGTCGCAGTTGCCATAGCCGTCCGGCGATTCACAGCGGGCAAAGTACAGTGTCTTGCCGTCGCGGGTGAGGGTGGCGGAGCCTTCGTTGTAAATGCTGTTGATCGGCTTGCCAAATGACTGCGCTTCTGTCCAGTAACCATTGCTGTTATCGGAATAGTACAGGTCTTCGTTTGGCTTACTCTCTATACCTTGAAAGGTGCGCTTAGAGGTGAAGATAAGCTTGTTATTGTCGGCACTGAGCGTAGGGCCATAGTCTTCGTAAGGGGAGTTGATGCTGTTGCCCATGTTCAGGTATACCCCACGTGGTGGCTGGTACGTCGAGATGGACTTACGGTATTCCACCAGTTCATAATAGTAACTCAGCGGCACATAGTAGTCCTTGGTGTTCTGCTCCAGCGAGTCGTAATAGGATTGCACCTGGCGCACGTCGCTGCGGTGGTGCTTGAGCACGAGGCGGTATACCTCCATAGCCTGGTCCATCATGCCCTGGCGCTCATAAAGCTGGCCCAGTCTCCAGAGCAGATTCGTGTCCTTGTAGAAGTTCTGAATGCCGAAATTGCGCACGTAGCGCTCCAGCAGCGGAAGTGCCTGCCCGTACTGCTTGCGTCTTTCCAAGCGCTGTATTTCCGAAAGCTTCTTTGAATCCTTGTAGAAGGTGATCTTGTTCAGGTTGGGGAAGTCCAGGTGCATCTCCTGGTTCGGAGCCTTTTTCTTCACCTTTACATCAGGTCCGTCTTGCAATGGCGTGTGCTTCAGCTGACCTACGCACAGGAGCGGAGCCAGCAAGAGCAGCAGGAAGAAAGCAGGAGTAATAAGTCGTTTCATCGGCACAGAGCATGATACCTGAAACCAAAGATATTATTTTTTAGCCTATGTTCTGAAACGATTTATTAATTATCCCTTATATTTTGTGGATAAGTGCTAACGCTGCTGCCAGTGCGACAATTTGGGTAGGCCGGCGCACTTGGCACAGCTCTTGACTATAGTACACCCCACAGGCATAGAGAGAGAATTTCGTTATCTTTATGTCAATTTGGCACTGATACAACCTATGAACTATACACTGAAGAACTTTTTAAACAATCTTTTAATCGGAAACATGTCGGTAGACGATAGCGACGATCTGATTCCGGTAATCACCACGGACCCTGATGAAGAAATGCTGCCGGAAGATATGCCGGGCGAGCTGCCTATACTGGCGGTGCGCAACACAGTATTGTTTCCGGGTGTGGTATTGCCTATTACTGTTAGCCGCAAAAAATCGGTGCGCCTGGTGCGCAAAGCCCATAAAGGCGATAAAATCATCGGGGTAGTGGCGCAGCGCAACACCAACAGCGACGACCCTACAGCCGAAGACCTGTACGACATCGGCACCATGGCCAAGATCCTGAAAATGCTGGTGCTGCCGGATGGCAACACGACCATTATCATCCAGGGGCAGGGCCGTTTCAAGATAGATGAGGTGACGCAGGAAGACCCTTACCTGTCGGCCAAGGTGAGCTACTGCAAAGACACCTTCCCAAACAAGAAAAGCAAAGAAGTAAAGGCACTGGTGCACTCGCTGAAAGATGCAGCCGCCAAGATGCTCAAGCTGAACCCGGAGATTCCGCAGGAGGCACAAGTCGCCCTTGATAATATTGACAGCCCAAGTTTCCTGACACACTTCCTGTCGAGCAACCTCAATGTGGATGTGGCTCAGAAACAGAAACTTCTGGAAGTGAACGACGGTGTGGAGCGCGGTACACAACTCCTCGAAATCATGCTGCGCGAGATCCAGTTGCTGGAGCTCAAGCAGGAGATTCATACCAAGGTACACACCGATATCGACCAGCAGCAGCGTGACTATTTCCTGCGTCAGCAGATCAAAGTGCTGCAGGACGAACTGGGGCAGGAAGGACCTGATCAGGAGATCGAGCGATTCCGCGAACGTGCTACCAAAAAGAAGTGGCCAGAGGCTGTTGCCAAGCATTTCAACAAGGAGATAGAACGACTGGCCCGTCTCAATCCGCAGGCAGCCGAATATCCGGTGGCGGTGAACTACCTGGAGTTTTTGCTGGACCTGCCCTGGGACGAGACTACCAAAGACAATTTTAACCTGAAGCGCACCAAGAAGATACTGGACGCCGACCACTATGGTCTGGAGAAGGTAAAGGAGCGCATCATCGAGTACCTGGCTGTGCTCAAATTGAAAAAGGACATGAAAGCGCCGATTCTGTGCCTGTACGGACCTCCGGGTGTGGGTAAAACCTCACTTGGCCGTTCAATTGCCACAGCATTGGGTCGTAAATATGTCAGAATGTCACTGGGCGGGGTGCGTGACGAAGCCGAGATTCGCGGTCACCGTCGTACCTACGTGGGCGCCATGCCAGGCAAGATCATCAGCCAGATCAAAAAAGTGGGCTCTTCTAATCCGGTGATCATTCTTGATGAGATCGACAAACTGGCCTCTGACTTCCGTGGTGACCCGTCTTCGGCCTTGCTGGAGGTGCTGGATCCGGAGCAGAACCATACTTTCATGGACAACTACCTGGACGTAGAGTACGATCTCTCCAAAGTGCTCTTCATTGCCACAGCCAACTCTTTGGACACCATTCAGCCTGCCCTGCGCGACCGTATGGAGATCATTGAGCTAACCGGCTATACCCTGGAGGAGAAGACCGAAATTGCGAAGCGCCACCTGGTGCCGAAGCAGGTGAAAGAGCACGGACTGGAGGAAGAAGACGTGAAAATGTCGAAAGCTACTATTCAGAAAGTGATCGACGACTATACCCGCGAGTCGGGAGTGCGTAGCCTGGAACGCAAAATTGGACAGGTAGTGCGCAACACAGCCAAACTGAAGGCGATGGAGGAAGAGTTTGTTCCGTCCATCAAACCAGAGGACGTAGTGAAAATTCTGGGTCCGGAAACCTTTGACAAAGAGATCTACCAGGACATCGACACGGCCGGTGTGGTAACGGGCCTGGCCTGGACGTCGGTAGGCGGCGATATTCTGTTTATTGAGTCCATTTTGAGCAAAGGGAAAGGCAAACTGACGCTTTCAGGCCAGTTGGGCGATGTGATGAAAGAGTCAGCGATGACGGCCATCTCCTACCTGAAAGCCCACGCTGAGCTGTTGGAGATTGACTACCGCCTGTTTGACCAGTACGACCTGCACATTCACTTCCCGGAAGGCGCTGTGCCGAAAGACGGTCCGTCGGCAGGTATAGCCATATTTACGTCCATTGCCTCGGTGTTCACGCAACGCAAAGTGAAGTCGCGTCTTGCGATGACCGGCGAGATTACGCTACGTGGCAAGGTGCTGCCGGTGGGAGGTATTAAAGAGAAGATTCTGGCTGCAAAAAGAGCAGGTATAACGGATATTATTCTTTGCCAGAAAAACCGCAAAGACATCACGGAGATTCCAGACCAGTACATCAAAGGTCTGCATATCCACTATGTGGATCGTGTGGATGAAGTCGTGCAGATTGCCTTGCTCAAGCAGAAGGTAAAGCATCCGCTTAAGCTGGTCGTTACGGAGAATGGTAGGAGTGAGGAGTAATGGATTGCTAATTGTTAATTGTTATGCCTGTGGCAAGCATTTGCAGGTACATAGTTATAGTAAGCCCTTTTAAGGGGTAGATCGATGGGTTCTGAATACGAAGTGTAGTACAAACCCTCTCATTACAATATTTCCGAACCCCTTCCCCTGTTTTTAGGGGAGGGCTGGGAAGGGGCAACCATATGAAACCAACCGCCATCCTCATCTTAACCCTCTTCCTGAGCCTTCCGCTCACGGGATGGGCGCAGGTAGGTGGGCAGCGTGGGTTTCCTTTTTTGCAGCTGCCTGGCAATGCGCGGGTGGCAGCCTTAGGCGGTGTGAATGTGAGTGCGCCGGGGCATGATGTAAACATGGTGGCTTCCAACCCTGCTTTACTGAACGAGGCGATGGACCGTCAGTTGTCCCTGACCTATGTTGGCTATCTGGCTGATATCAGGCAAAGCAGTCTGGCTTATGCTTTCAACACTAGCAGGTATGGCCGCTGGTCCGCTAGTCTGAACTACCTGAACTATGGTGACTTTGTGCAGCGCGATCACACAGGTATGGAAGAGGGCAGCTTTACGGTGAACGACTATACCTTGGGCATCAGCCATTCGCGGCAGGCGGAGGCTTTCACGGTGGGAGCCACCGCCAAAGTGGCTGTCTCGAGTATGGCCGGCGACAAAGCGGTAGGTATACTGGCCGATGTAGGTGGCGCTTTTCAGCATCCCGAACATGACCTGAGCATAGGGATGGCCTTTAAGAATATCGGATACCAGGTGCGCTCTTTTGCCGGAGCCGATCGGCAGTCAATGCCTTTTGATGTGCAACTCGGCGCAAGCTACAAACCGGAGCACATGCCGGTTCGATTGTCGCTCACGGCACACCACCTGTACAAGTTTGACGTTGTATACCTGGACCCCAGCACTTCGACAAGACTGGACGCCAACGGCAACCAGGTGGAGGAGGAGAAAAAGGTCGGTGACCAGATCGCACGGCATTTTGTGGTGGGCACGGAGTTTATCTTCAGCAAAAACTTTCAGGTGCGGGCAGGGTATAACCATTTGCGGCGTAAAGAGCTTCGGCTCGATAGCAATGCTGGT
The DNA here is from genome assembly GCF_058932855.1 of Pontibacter sp. LHS1. Classification (NCBI taxonomy): domain Bacteria; kingdom Pseudomonadati; phylum Bacteroidota; class Cytophagia; order Cytophagales; family Hymenobacteraceae; genus Pontibacter; species Pontibacter sp. LHS1. Next base: position 198,631 of record NZ_JBZYWF010000007.1, on the reverse strand, counting down.
GGTGCCGGCTTCTCAGTGGGAGCCATGCTGCGGGTGCGGGCTTTCGAGCTGAATTACGGAAGTGCCTTTTTTCATCCGTCGGGTGGCACACATTATATTACGCTCAGCACCGATACAGGCACCTTCCTGAAACGTAAGAGTAAAGAATAAGACAGCGTGAGCCCCTGTGCACAGCTGTCAGTTTTATAAATTTTAAGTATAGAACATGTTAGATTCAATAGAGCATTTAACACCAGCCCAGATTGTTGAGGAGCTGGATAAATATATTATCGGGCAGAAAGACGCTAAACGAAATGTGGCCATTGCGCTGCGTAACCGCTGGCGCCGAATGAACGCCGACGAAAGTATCCGTCGCGAAATCGTGCCCAATAATATTTTGATGATCGGTGCGACCGGTGTAGGTAAAACCGAGATCGCCCGCCGTCTGGCCAAGATTGCGGATGCACCTTTCACCAAAGTGGAGGCTTCTAAGTTTACAGAAGTAGGCTACGTGGGCCGTGACGTGGAAAGCATGGTGCGCGACCTGGTGGAGCAGTCTGTGAATATGGTGAAGACCAGAAAGAAAGAGGAGGTGAAGCAGAAAGCCGCCGAGGTGGTGGAAGACATCATTCTGGACGCGCTGATCCCGCCAATACAAGGTGGCCGCGCAACGCCAAGCTTCTCCAGTACATCAGAGTCAAACGGCATGCCCGACAATGACTACGAGTTGAACGAACGCACCCGTGAGAAATTCAGAGAGAAAATTCGCAACGGCGAACTCGAAGACCGTAAGATCGAGATCCGCATTCAGCAGAGCGCTATGCCAGGTATAGGTGCTATGGGACCAGGTATGGACGAGGCTTCTATGATGAACATCCAGGAGATGATCAGCGGCATGATGCCAAAGAAAACCAAGAAGCGCAAAGTGACCATTGCTGAAGCCCGCAAGATTTTGCTGGAGGAAGAAGCCTCTAAACTGATCGATATGGACGAGGTGAAGGAAGAAGCGATTTTCAAAGCCGAAAACTCCGGGGTGATTTTCATTGACGAGATTGACAAGGTGGCCAGCTCGAGCAGCAAAGGCAGCGGACCGGACGTGAGCCGCGAAGGCGTGCAGCGCGACCTGTTGCCTATTGTGGAGGGCTCTACGGTGAACACCAAGTACGGCGTGATTAACACCGATCATATCCTGTTCATCGCAGCCGGAGCTTTTCACGTAGCCAAGCCATCGGACCTTATACCTGAGTTACAGGGCCGCTTCCCGATTCGAGTGGAGCTGCAGAGCCTGACCAAGGACGACTTCTACCAGATCCTGAAGTTCCCGAAAAATGCGCTGACCAAGCAGTACGAAGCCTTGTTGAAAGCCGAGGACGTAGAACTGAGCTTTGCTGACGAAGCGTTGGATGAAATCGCCAATATTGCCTACGAGGTAAACTCAGAGGTAGAGAATATCGGTGCCCGTCGCCTGCATACCGTCATGAGCCGCCTGCTCAACGACATCCTCTTCGACGTGCCAGACAAGATCGGTGCCAATGCACATATTGTGATCAACCGCGAGATGGTGCTGGAAAGGCTGTCGGATATGGTGAAGAACCGCGATCTGAGCCAGTACATTCTTTAAGTTTAGGAGTTTGAGGAGTTGAAATGTAGCGACGTTACATCGTAACGTCGTGGTGCTACGAAGCATTTCCGCTTCATTGTGAGGCGACCGTACGCAATCTTTTAAAGGTACTGGTGCAAGATCCATTCACGTGACTCTTACACTAAAGCTGATTTAATACTCGCGAAAAAGAAAAGCTGGTGTTTCTGTGAAGGCAGAGGCACCAGCTTTTTTGTTTGGAGAAACCTCTGCTTGCAGGTATAGGTATAACCAAATCTTAAATCCCATTCGTACTTTAGAAGAGTCACTCTTAACTCTTAACTCTCAAACTCCTAAACTTCCATGAACTACTACATCATCACCGGAACGAGCAAAGGTATAGGCAAAGCCATCGCCGAGGAATTACTGCAGGACGAGAACAACTTTGTGATTGGCGTGTGCCGCAACAGCACCATACAGCACAAGAACTACCGCCATCAGCCGCTGGATTTTTCGGATATACCTGCCGTGGAGCATAACCTGCATAAGGTATTCGTACCTTTTAAAGATGCCGAACGTCTCGTGCTGATCAACAATGCGGGTGTGCTGGGAGATATTGGCTACGTAGGAGAAGGTATGCCGAATGAGCGCTTTGAGTTTGTATTTGACGTGAACGTAATCGTGCCGGCCATGCTGATGAACAGCTTTCTGCAGGTATACCAGCCCTTGCAGGTTCCTAAAGTGATCGTAAACATTAGCTCCGGAGCAGGCAAATATCCGATAGACGGTTGGGCGAGTTATTGCGCTTCCAAAGCAGCGATTGATATGCTGTCGCAGACGATTCAGCAGGAACAGAATGTGCGGGCTTCAGACGTGCGGGTATACGCCCTGTCACCAGGTGTGGTAGATACTGCCATGCAGGAGCACATCCGGGAGAGCGATGAGGAGAAATTCAGTAATGTGCAGCGGTTTAGGGATTACAAGGAGCAGGGGGAACTGGCGTCTCCGGAAGAAGTGGGCCGCAAGATTGTCTGGTTTCTGAACAATACCGATAAATTTGATGAAGTGATTGTGTCCGTGCGGGACATGTAGTTTTTAGTTCATCGTTTGCACACACGATGAAAAAGCCTTGCCTCTGTGGCAGGGCTTTTTCGTTTATAACACCTAGGTATTGTATCCGACTGATGTTTATACATGCATAACCTGCTGATACTGACAAAAATAGTTTTTAAAGCATTGTTGCTAATTTACTATAGTTATGCTAAATTGGTATAGTTGTTTTTGAACTATACCTGAGGCTGTTATGAAGAACCCAATCTGTCCGAAATGTAATGCCCTGGAAGTAGTAAAAAGTGGTGTCATAAATGATCGGCAGCGCTACCGCTGCAAGAAGTGCGGTTATTATTTCACGGTGAACAAGCTTGGGAAGGGCATAGACAGCTACTATGTCACCAAGGCGCTGCAGCTTTACATCGAAGGTATAAGCTATCGGGAAATCGAGCGGATTCTGGGGGTAAGCCATGTTTCGATCATGAACTGGGTGCGCAAGTACAAAATCAAGGCCCCGGAGCAAACAGAATATCATCCCACCTACAAGATTCTGAATCACGCCGAATTGGTAGAGCACATGAAAAACAGCGCCAACCTGAAAGGCGCAGGTATGATGATCACCGAGCTTGGTGACAAGTACATGATGATCAAGTGGAAGCGGTTTAAGGATTAGGTCAATTTTGAAATTGTTGATGGGTAAATTTGTGATTTTGTAGCATACTACACATATCATAGGCACGGATTGCTAAGTAAATCGCACTGAACCTATGAAATAAACAACTGTCCCAGGTGCACCCGTTGACTATCCACTGTTTGAGTGTTCAGCGAGTTTGGATAGTCTTGACTTTTTTGCCTACTTTTTTTGTCAAGAAAAAAAGTAGGTGCCCGCCGCACAGGCGAAAAAGGTGCCCGCCTGGCCAAGGCAAGCTATAAAATAAGACAGCAGATATACCTGACAAAAGGGCCAGAGGCCCCCATCATAGTAGACACGAGCGTGGACGCTCGCGCCATATATATCAACTTACCAAATATATACACCTCTTTACCCTTTTTCATAAATCTTTCTTAAAATAGATAAAGAATTCGGGGAAACAGCTGACCTCTCTTCACCTTAACATTTAGTATTCCAAATGAAAAAACTGTTACTATATGTAGCAGCAGGGCTGATGCTCTGCTGTGTCGGGAGGAGTGCGTCTGCACAGGGCTCCACAGAGTATGGCGCTGGAATTAAGCTGCCTATTAACGAAGACGGATCTAAGTACATCCGCTTTATCACCTGGCATCAGGTATGGGTGAGGTATAACGAGCACAACTCGGGCACCATCCGCAACGGCGAGCCTGTCGACAATACGCTGGACTTCGGGCTGCGTCGCTCCCGCTTCCTTACCTACTCCCAGATTTCACCGCGCTTTTTAGTGTTACTGCACTTTGGTATCAACAACCAGAATGCGATCAGCGGCGGTGTGAACCCGGCATTGGATGGTAAGAAGCCGCAGATCTTTATTCATGATGCCTGGACAGAGTACAAGGTGTTCGACAAGGCGCTCTCCATCGGGGCGGGTCTGCACTACTGGAACGGCATCTCGCGGATGTCCAACGCCAGTACCCTCAACTTCATGACTATCGATGCACCTATCTTCAACTGGGCCACCATTGATGCCGCTGACCAGTTCGCCCGTATGCTGGGCGTATATGCCAAAGGTAAGCTCGGCAAACTCGACTATCGCGTAGCCGTGAACGACCCCTTCCTGACCAATACGGCAGAGGCGATCGGTACCGCAGCCAACTACAGTCCACGGAACAACAACAAGGTATACCAGGGGTATTTCAACTGGCAGTTCCTGGATCAGGAGTCAAATCTATTGCCGTTCATGGTGGGTACCTATCTGGGTACAAAAAGAGTGTTTAACATCGGTGCAGGCTTTATGCACAACAGCGACGCCATGTGGCGTGAAGAAGCCACTGCAATAGGCACAACAAACGTAGTGCACGAAGACATCTCCTTGTTTGGTGTAGATGCCTTCCTGGACCTGCCACTCAACACTGAGACTAACACGGCTTTGACAGCCTACGGTGTGTACTACAACTACGACTTCGGCAGAAACTATGTGCGCAATATCGGTATCATGAACCCGGCACAAGGCGGTGGCGGCTTGCGTGGCAACGCCTTCCCTACGATGGGTACGGGCGATATCCTGTACGGACAGGTAGGCTACTTACTTCCGAAAGACCTGATCACCGAAAAAACCCGTTTGCAGCCTTACGCGGCCTATAGCTACGGCAATTTTGAAGGTCTGCGCGATGCTGCCGGCGATAAAGTGCCGGTAAAAGTGCTCGATCTTGGCGCCAACCTGTTGCTCGAAGGCCACCACTCCAAACTTACGCTGAACTACCGCAACCGACCGGACTTTACTAACCCGAATAACCTGCGTTACCGTCCGGAGATCACGCTGCAGGCCATGATCTACTTATAACAGAACCTTAAAGACTAAACTTTATAACCCATGGAAAATAACAAGAACAGAATGCAGGAGTACTGGCAGCGCAACGTGCGCATTCTCCTGATGCTTTTGGGCCTTTGGTTCGCCGTGTCTTACCTCTTCGGCATTTTGCTCGTCGACGAGCTCAACCAGTTCCGACTGGGCGGCTTTAAGTTGGGCTTCTGGTTTGCACAGCAAGGCTCCATTTATGTGTTTGTGATCATCATCTTCATTTATGTGTGGCTGATGAACAGACTGGACCGCGAATTTGACGTGCACGAAGACTAATCTCTCACCACACAACATTTAAGACAATGGATATCTTAACCTGGACATACATTATTGTGGGCCTGACCTTCGCCCTGTACATTGGTATCGCCATCTGGTCGCGGGCCGGTTCTACAAAAGAATTTTACGTGGCAGGCGGTGGGGTTTCTCCGCTGGCCAACGGTATGGCAACGGCCGCTGACTGGATGTCGGCAGCATCGTTCATCTCCATGGCCGGTCTGATTTCGTTTATGGGCTATGACGGCTCGGTATACCTGATGGGCTGGACCGGCGGCTACGTGCTGTTGGCCCTGTTTCTGGCGCCATACCTGCGCAAGTTCGGTAAGTTTACCGTGCCTGATTTCGTGGGAGACCGTTACTACTCCAAAACTGCCCGTTTGGTGGCGGTAATCTGTGCCATTTTCGTGTCGTTTACCTATGTGGCCGGGCAGATGCGTGGGGTAGGTATCGTATTCTCCCGCTTCCTGGAAGTGCAGATCGAAACCGGTGTAATCATTGGTATGATCATCGTGCTTTTCTACGCGGTATTAGGTGGTATGAAAGGCATCACCTATACCCAGGTAGCGCAGTACTGCGTGCTGATCTTCGCTTACATGGTACCGGCTATCTTTATCTCCATGATGCTGACCGGCAACCCGATTCCGCAGCTTGGCTTGGGTGGCACATTGGCTGATGGCACTTACCTGTTAGATAAACTAGACGGTTTGCTTCCGGAGCTTGGCTTCACGGCCTATACCGATGGTAGCAAAGCCACCATTGATGTATTCTTTATCACGGCCGCCCTAATGGTGGGTACCGCCGGTCTGCCGCACGTAATTGTGCGCTTCTTTACAGTGCCAAAGGTAAAAGACGCCCGTAAGTCGGCTGGTTATGCGCTCGTGTTCATTGCTATTCTGTACACAGCTGCACCTGCAGTAGGCGCCTTTGGTATGTACAACATGCTGCAGACTACCAGTAATCAGCCCATAGCCAACTTGCCGCAGTGGGTGAACAACTGGGAAAAGACTGGTCTGATCGGTGTGGATGATAAAAATGGTGACGGTCGCGTGCAGTATGTGAAGGACCCAGCTGTAAACGAACTCAAGATTGACAAAGACATCATGGTGCTGGCTAACCCTGAGATCGCGCAGCTTCCTAACTGGGTGATCGCGCTGGTAGCGGCTGGTGGTCTGGCAGCGGCTCTTTCCACAGCGGCCGGTCTCTTGCTCGTAATCTCTACGTCGATTGCACACGACTTGCTTAAAAAGTCTGTGATGACACATATATCCGAAAAGCAAGAGCTGGTTGCGGCTCGCATCGCAGCAACTTTCGCGGTGGTAATTGCAGGTTATTTCGGTATCAACCCGCCAGGCTTTGTGGCGGAGGTGGTGGCCTTCGCCTTTGGTCTGGCAGCGGCTTCCTTCTTCCCGGTGATCATTATGGGTATCTTCTCGAAACGCATGAACAAACAAGGTGCTATCTGGGGTATGATTTCTGGTTTGTTGTTCACGATCAGCTACATCTCCTACTTCAAGTTCATAAACCCGGCTGCCAACATACCAGAAAACTGGTTCATGGAGATCTCTCCTGAAGGCATCGGTACCGTAGGTATGTTGATCAACTTCATCGTGTCGTTCATCGTGTCCCGCTTCACGCCAGCCCCACCAGCCCACATTCAGGAGCTGATTGAGGACATCCGCATACCACGCGGTGCCGGCGAAGCAGTTGCAGGGCATTAAGGTTGAATTGTTGATTGATGATAGTTAAATTGTTGAATGGTTGATTCGGTGAATCTCACTGGTCAGCCATTCGGCAGTTTGCTGGCTCTTCAGCCCTCGCTCGCGTCCCGCGAGTGTGAGTTATTCAGTGGCGTCCCGCCACTTGTGGTACAGGCACACATTCAAGTGGCCAGAGTCCGCCAGATAGCTCACATCCCGGAAGCATTTGGGACGAGGGCAAAGGTAAAAGGCTTAAAGCATTATTTAATTTTCTAAATCTAACCTTCTAAACTTCCTAACTTAGAACAACTCTCAAACTCTTAAACTTTCTAACTCTTAAACTTCTAAACTCCCATGCGTGACCGCTCCAAAGGCAGACTACTCTTTTTCATCAGCGCCCTGTTCATGGTGCTGTTGAATTTTCCCTTGCTTTCGATCTTCAATTCGGGGGCGACGGTGAGCGGTGTGCCGGTGCTATACCTGTACCTGACGGTGGTGTGGCTGCTTTGCATTGCGGCGATTGCGTTTTTCATTAACCGGCAGGATCCACGGAAACAGAAGAGGTAAACCATGAACTACTGGCTTGTCATCGGTGTGTCGTTTTTCTACCTGGCTTTGCTCTTTGGGCTGGCTTCGTGGGCAGAAAGGCGTTCGGCTGCGGGCAGGAGTTTCGTGGGAAATCCTTATATCTACGCGCTCTCCATGGCCGTGTACTGCACTGCCTGGACCTATTACGGTTCGGTGGGAAGGGCCGCCACAACGGGCTTGGGTTATCTGGCGATTTACATCGGTCCGACGCTGATGGCGCCGCTTTGGTGGGTGGTGTTGCGCAAGATTATACGCATTTGCAAGGTGCAGCGCATTACGACCATCGCCGACTTCATCTCGTCGCGCTACGGCAAAAATATCACGCTGGGCAGCATCGTCACCATCATCTGCGTGCTTGGCATTATACCTTACATCTCCATCCAGCTCAAGGCCATCGCCAGTAGCCTGGATATACTAACCGGCATGAATGAGGTGGGCCGGAGTCCGCTGTTCGGCGACACGTCTTTCTACATTGCGCTGGGCTTGGGTCTATTCACGATTGTGTATGGCACGCGACACGTGGAAGCCACGGAGCGGCACGAAGGGATGGTCACGGCCATTGCATTTGAGTCGCTTTTCAAGCTGGTGATTTTTATCGTGGCGGGTGTTTTTGTGACCTATGGCGTGTTCAACGGTTTCGGTGATATCATGCAACAGGCTACGCAGCTGCCCGACTTCGAGCGGCTGATGACCTTTGACAATGACAGCGGCTTTTCGCAGTGGTTCTGGATGGTGGTGCTGTCCATGCTGGCGATTCTGTTTCTGCCGCGCCAGTTTCAGGTGGCCGTGGTAGAGAACGTGAATGAACAGCATTTGAACAAGGCCATGTGGCTCTTTCCGCTATACCTGTTTGCCATCAACATTTTCGTGCTGCCGATTGCCTTTGGCGGTGACTTATTGTTCAACGGTGCCAGCGTAGACGCTGATATGTTTGTGCTGGCTATACCTTTGAGCGAAGGCCAATCGCTACTCGCTTTGCTGGTATACCTGGGTGGCTTTTCGGCAGCCACAAGTATGGTCATCGTGGCGACCATCGCCCTGAGTGTGATGATTAGCAATAACTTGGTCATGCCGCTACTAGTAGGTATACCTGCCATCAAAAACAAGTACCAGAACCAGCTGACAAAGCTTTTGCTTTTCAGTCGTCGGCTGGGTATCCTGTTGATTTTGTTGCTGGCATACCTGTATTACAAAGGTGTGGCCGAATACTACTCGCTGGTGGAAGTCGGGCTGGTGTCCTTTGCGGCGGTGGCGCAGTTTGCACCTGCCATTATTGGGGGCATTTTTTGGAAAGAGGGCACTAAAAACGGTGCGCTGGCGGGTATAGTCGTTGGGGCGGCGGTGTGGTTCTATACCTTGGTCGTGCCGTCGATGGTGGGGGTAGGCATGCTGCCAACTTCTATTTTAAATGAAGGTCCGCTAGGTATAGCCTTGCTTAAACCTTTCGAGCTTTTCGGCCTGCAGGTCATGGACTACATTTCGCACGCCATGTTCTGGAGCATGTTCCTGAATGTGGGTCTTTACATTGGCGTGTCACTTCTGAGCAAACAAACGTCACAGGAGCGCAACCAGGCCGAAGTGTTCGTGGACATCTTCAAGTACTCCACTGTGTTCGAAAGCTCCATCGTCTGGAAAGGCACGGCGTATATACCTGACATCAAGTCGTTGCTGGTGAACTTCCTGGGGGAGAAAAAAGCGGAGGTCGCCATGAAAGCCTACAAGCGTAAATATCCTGAGCCCGAAGACGAATCAGGAAAGGCCGACCCGAAACTGGTGACCTATGCAGAGAAGCTTTTATCGGGTGTCATCGGGTCATCATCGGCCCGCATTATGGTGTCGTCGGTTGTGAAGGAGGAGGAAATCAGCATCGACGAGGTGCTCAACATCCTGAAAGAATCGCAGCAACTAATTTCCATCAACAACGAACTCCGCCGCAAGTCGATGGAACTGCGCCGCGCTACCGAGCAACTCCGCAGCGCCAATGAACGACTGAAGCAACTCGACGAGCTGAAAGACGAGTTCCTGTCGACTGTCACGCACGAGCTGCGCACACCGCTGACTTCCATTCGGGCGCTCTCTGAAATCCTGTACGACAACCCGGAAATGGAGCGCGAGGACCAGGAGCATTTCCTGCAGACCATCGTGAAGGAATCGGAGCGATTGACGCGCCTGATTACGCAGGTGCTGGACTTGGAGCGCTTCGAATCGGGCAAGCAAAAACTTAACCTGGGACCTGTGCAGATAGAGGAAGTCGTACATGAATCGGTGCAGGCGCTGGAGCAACTGGTGCAGGAGAAGAGCATCGACCTGGTGGTGGATGTGCAGCACAACCTGCCCACCATCAACGGTGACAGAGACCGCCTGATACAGGTGCTGGTCAACCTGATCTCCAACGCTGTCAAGTTTTGCAACCCCGAGCACGGCCGCATTATTGTGTCGGGTTACTACATCGACGGCGACATCAAAGTGAATGTGGTGGATAACGGTAAGGGCATTGACCCCGAGTTTCACAAACAGATATTCGACAAGTTTTACCAGGCGCAGAACCAGAACATCCGCAAACCAGAGGGCAGCGGACTGGGACTGGCCATCAGCAAGAAGATAATTGAATCGCACCAGGGGCGCATTTGGGTGGAGAGCGAGTTGGGCAAAGGGTCCAGGTTTTCGTTCGTGCTGCCCGTGAAAGTAAATGTGCCCGCAAACGTATAAAACTATGGCTAGTAAAGAAAAATTGAAGGTGTTGGTCGTGGACGATGAGCCGAGTATACTGATGCCGCTGGAGTTCCTGATGCGCAAGAGCGGCTATCAGGTATACATTGCCCGCAACGGTACCGAGGCCATAGAAAGTGTGGACAAAGAGCGCCCCGATGTGGTGTTGCTCGACATTATGATGCCTGACGTGGACGGCTACGAGGTATGCCGCCACATACGCGGACAGGAAAATATGAACGGCGCCAAAGTGATCTTTATGAGCGCCAAAACCAAGGACGCCGATATCAGGAAGGGCTATGACGTAGGGGCGGACCTGTATATCCCGAAGCCCTTTTCGACACGTTTCCTTATGGAAAAGATAAAGGAGCTGACACAGAGTTAATCGCAATAAAAGACGCAGGAGATATGGAAAGCTTAATCCACACCTACAGCTCGTACGCCGAGGCCTACGAAAAAAGCATTCGGGACCCCGAGGGATTCTGGGGCGAACAGGCGCGGCAGATTGCCTGGTTCGAAGAGCCAAAGCAAATCCTGACCACCGACGAAAACGGCTTCTACCGCTGGTTCGCGGGCGGCAAACTCAACACGGCTTACCTGGCGCTTGACTACCACGTGGAGAACGGTCGCGCCGACCAGACTGCCCTGATTTACGACTCTCCCGTCACCAATACCATCCGCAAGTACAGCTACCGTGAGTTCCGGGACTTGGTGGCCCGGTTTGCAGGTGCGCTGCGTGGTTTAGGTGTGGGCAAAGGCGATACCGTGGTCATTTACATGCCCGTTATACCTGAGGCCGTGGTTGCCATGCTCGCCTGCGCAAGGTTAGGAGCCATTCACTCGGTGGTGTTCGGCGGCTTTGCGCCGCACGAGCTCACAGTGCGCATAGACGATGCCCGTCCGAAGGTGGTCATCTCCGCTTCCTGTGGCATTGAATTCGACAAGCACATACCTTACAAGCCGCTTCTGGACAAGGCCCTGAATGACAGCAAGCACAAGCCTGAGCACACTATTATTCTGCAGCGCCCCTATGTGGAGGCCGACATGCAGCCGGGCCGTGATTTGGATTACATAGACGTGCTTCAAAAAGCCCAGCCAGTCGACTGCGTGCCGGTAGACGCACACGACCCGCTCTACATTCTTTATACCTCCGGCACCACCGGAAAGCCCAAAGGTATTGTGCGCGACAACGGCGGCCATGCTGTGGCGCTCAAGTATAGCATGAAAGCCGTGTATGGAGTAGACCCGGGCGATGTGTTTTGGGCTGCTTCAGACGTGGGTTGGGCCGTAGGGCACTCGTACCTGGTATACGCCCCGCTGATTCATGGCTGCACCACAGTGCTGTTCGAAGGTAAGCCCGTGCGTACCCCAGATGCTGGTACTTTCTGGCGCATCATCATGCAGCATGATGTAAAGGTGCTCTTCACGGCCCCGACCGCCATCCGCGCCATCAAAAAAGAAGACCCGGATGGCATAGAGAAAATAAAGTATGACCTGCCATCGCTCAAGTACCTGTTTCTGGCCGGCGAGCGCTGCGACCCTGCCACTTACTACTGGGCAAAAGACCTGCTGCGCATACCTGTCATCGACCACTGGTGGCAAACAGAATCAGGCTGGCCGATGGTAGCCAACATGGTGGGCTATGGTATAAAGCCAGCCAAGCCGGGTTCTGCGGGCTTGCCGGTTTGTGGGTATAAAGTAGAAATTCTGGGCGAAGAAGGGCAGGAACTTATACCTGCGCAGGAAGGCTACGTGGCGGTGAAGCTTCCTTTGCCTCCCGGCTGCCTGCCCACCTTGTGGGAAGACAATGACCGCTTCTACAAATCCTATCTCGACCGCTTCCCGGGCTATTACATGACCGGCGATGGGGGATATATGGATGAAGAAGGCTATATTTATATCATGGGTCGCATAGACGATGTGATCAACGTATCCGGCCACCGTCTCTCAACCGGAGAGATGGAAGAGATGGTCGCCTCTCACCCTGCCGTGGCTGAATGCGCCGTGGTAGGTATAGCCGATGACCTGCGTGGTCAGCGTCCTATTGGTTTAGTGGTGCTGAAAGACGGACAGAATATCAGCGAACAGCAAATCGAGCAAGAGCTGATCGCCTTGATTCGGGAGAAAATCGGTGCCGTAGCTTATTTCCGAAACGCACTGATCGTGAAACGCCTGCCCAAGACCCGCTCCGGCAAGATCCTCCGCAAGATACTGCGCAACATCGCCGACGGGGTGCACTACGCTATACCTTCCACCATCGACGATCCGGCCATCTTAACCGAGATTCACGATGACCTGAAGCAGCGGAAGATTGGGAATGCTTTTTTGGAGTGACCCCCCAGCCCTAAAACAGGGGAGCGAGGGTAGAGGGGCCCATTCATACCGCCAGTTTGAGCGCAGCGGTAACAGGTGGAATACATGACAGCCAGTTTGTAACTGGCGTATGTGGCACTACATAATTACGCCAGTTACAAACTGGCCACATAAACAACCACAAGTTGCGCTGACGCTAAACTTGCGGTATACATCGTAGTCAATACCTGCCAAATGGCAATCACAGGAAAAGTCTCTATTTGTAGGGCGCAGGGGGATGACAATCGTTCTCTAAATCCCCTCCTCGGAGGGGCAGGGGTGGGTTAATTCCAGTGATTCACCCCTAGACTAGAATTACCGAAATAAACCTTAAACACCATAACAAACCGATATCATGCCTAACATTCAAATCAAAACTTATCAGGAGTACGAAGAAGCCTATAAGCGAAGTGTGGAAGACCCGGAGGGGTTCTGGTCCGATATAGCGAGTACCTTTACGTGGCGCAAGAAGTGGAACACGACACTGGAGTGGAACTTTGAAGAGCCAAACATAAAGTGGTTTAAGGGCGGCAGGCTGAACATTACGGAAAACTGTCTGGACCGTCACCTGAAAACCCGGGGCAACAAACTGGCCTTGATCTGGGAGCCGAACGACCCGAAAGAAAGATACATACGCTATACCTACCGCGAACTTCACGAGAAGGTATGCCAGTTTGCCAACGTGCTCAAAAAGAACGGTGCTAAGAAAGGAGACCGCATCTGCATATACATGCCCATGATCCCGGAACTGGCTTTCGCTGTGCTGGCGTGTGCCCGTATCGGAGCCATCCATTCGGTGGTGTTCGCTGGTTTCTCCGCTGTGGCCATGGCCGACCGTATCAACGACGCGCAGTGCAGCATGGTGCTCACGTCTGATGGTCTGAACCGCGGCGCGAAACAGATTCCGGTGAAGCGTGTGGTAGACGAAGCCTTGGAGCGTTGCGACTCGGTGCAGAAAGTAATTGTGGTAGAGCGCCTGGGCTGGGCCGTGAACATGGTCAAAGGCCGTGACGTGTGGTACCACGACGAAGTGCAGGGTGTCAGCAAGGACTGCCCGGCCGAAGAAATGGACGCCGAAGACATGCTCTTCATTCTCTATACTTCCGGCTCTACGGGCAAACCGAAAGGTGTGGTGCATACCTGCGGCGGCTACATGGTATACGCCCAGTACAGCTTCAGCAATGTGTTCCAGGTACAGGAAAACGACATCTACTGGTGTACTGCCGACATCGGCTGGATCACCGGCCATACCTATCTGCTCTACGGTCCGCTCTTATCGGGCTCTACTTCACTGATGTTTGAAGGCGTACCGACCTTCCCGGACATGGGTCGCTTCTGGCAGGTAGTGGATAAGTTTGGCGTGAACATTTTCTATACCGCCCCAACTGCCATTCGCTCACTGATGGGTGGTGATATCGACGATGTGCTTTCCTACAGCCTTGACTCGCTCAAAGTGCTGGGCTCAGTAGGCGAACCGATCAACGAAGAAGCCTGGCACTGGTACCACACCCACGTTGGCAAGGAGCGCTGTCCGCTGGTAGACACTTGGTGGCAAACCGAAACTGGCGGCATCATGATTTCGACCATCGCTAACGTAACTCCGATGAAGCCAAGCCACGCCGGTTTGCCGCTGCCAGGCATACAGCCGATCCTGGTAGACAGCGACGGCAAGGAGATTACCGACAATGAAGTGGAAGGCTACCTGTGCATGAAATTCCCGTGGCCGAGCATTATCCGCACTACCTACGGCGACCACGAGCGTGCCCGCCTGAGCTACTTCTCGACTTACAAAGGCCTGTACTTCACGGGCGATGGTGCCAAGCGTGACAAGGATGGCCTTTACCGCATCATCGGCCGTGTGGACGATGTGATTAACGTGTCCGGTCACCGCTTCGGAACGGCCGAGATCGAAGAGGCCATCAACCACAACGCCCACGTGGTGGAGTCTGCGGTGGTGGGTTATCCGCACGACGTGAAAGGACAGGGGATATACGCCTTTGTTATATGCAAAGAGGTGCCAGAGCGCGAAGACTGGCTGCGTGCCGAGATCATCGAAACGGTGGTGGAGAAGATCGGCAAGATCGCCAAACCAGACAAGATCCAGATCGTGAGTGGTCTGCCTAAAACCCGTTCCGGCAAGATCATGCGCCGCATCCTCCGGAAAGTAGCCGAGGGCGATACGTCTAACCTGGGCGATACTTCAACCTTGCTTGATCCGGATGTAGTGGATGAGATCAAAGCGGGAGCTTTGTAAAGATTTTAGATTGATAAGTTTAGTTGAATGCGTAAAGTCCTGCGGCGTCTGTTGCAGGACTTTTGCGTTAAATAGAATGTTTTAAATGCCGACAGTTTGAGACTGCCTTAATTAGATTTTTCAGGTATAAGTGACCCGGTATCTGCGACAGTCCTGTTAATCTTTTAATCCAGAAAATCTTGATTCAGACAATTGCAATCCACTTCCCAAAACCGTACCTTCAACAGGTATAAACCGAAGCTATGAAACCCTCCAACGTCATACAGGAACGCGTCCACGAGTTTCTCAATGCCAATCCACCCTTCAATCTGATTGACCCGGAAAAACTGCGTCAGTTGGCGCGGCAGGTGCGGGTGCTATACCTGGAGCCGGAGCAGGTCTTGTTTGCACAGGGGGATACAGCTCATGCGTTTTTCTATGTCGTGCGGCAGGGATCGGTGCGACTAGAGCAAAAGACGGAAGGCGGCAATCCTAAGCTAATCGATGTGTGCGATGAAGGAGATGTGTTTGGGGTGCGGGCACTCATCGCCAAAAAGAACTACTCCTCCACGGCCACTTCTGCTGAGGAGTCACTGGTGTACGCTATACCTATCGCTGCTTTCGAACCCATCCTAACCGAAAATCCGCAGGTGGCGCTTTACTTTGCGGCGGGTTTTGCGGCGGGGCAGCCGGTGCGCAACCCTACCTTGCGTGATGCGCAAAGGGCACGGGTTGGATTGAGCACTATTGCACCTTCGTCTATACCGCTGCACCTCGAAGACACCCTTAAAATCGATACGGCTAAAAGCATTGTAGCTTGTCCGCCTGATACCTCCATCCGGCTGGCCGCCCAGATGATGAGCGACAAGGATTCCAGCTTTATGATGGTAGTCGATGCTGACGAGCGGCCATTAGGTATTCTGACCGACACCGACCTGCGCCGCCAGGTAGTAGCGGGGCATGTGGCTATTGATGATCCGGTGAAGGTCATCATGTCATCGCCAGTGATCACGACCGTGCCCAATCCGCCCATGGCCGATGCGCTCATCAACATGATCCGGAACAAAGTGAAGCACCTCTGTGTGACCATTGACGGGACTATTAACTCCAAAGCACTGGGTGTGCTCACCGAACATGACCTGTTGCTGGCGCAGGGCAACAACCCGGCCGTGCTGATCTCCGAGATTCGCCAAACATGGGATATAAACTCCCTGCCTGCCATCCGCGACAGGGCCGAGGAGCTTTTGCTGAAGTACCTGGAGCAGGAGGTGAGTATTTCGTTCATCGCCAACATCATCACCGAGATCAACGACGCCATCATTGTACGGGCGCTGCAGCATGCCGAAAAGGAGCTGGGCGAGCCGCCTGTGCACTATTGCTGGCTCTCATTGGGCAGCGAAGGGCGCGAAGAGCAACTCCTGCGCACTGACCAGGACAATGCCCTCGTGTATGAAGACAAGAACATCGCGCTTGAGAAGGAATATCAGGACTACTTTGTGAAGTTAGCCGCCATCGTGCGGGATATTCTGGTGCAATGCGGATTCGAAAAGTGCCCGGCAGACATGATGGCCAGCAACCCGAAGTGGTGCCAGCCGCTGCATACCTGGAAGCAGTACTTCTACAACTGGATACACGAACCAACCGAGGAGGCGCTGATGCATACCTCTATTTTCTACGACTACCGCCCCGTGTACGGCGACTTCAGTCTGAGCCATCAGCTTACTGACTACATTTACGACAACATACAGCAGGAGCGCATTTTTCTTCCTTTCCTGGCCAAGCATGCGCTGCAGAGTCCGCCGCCGCTGAGCTTTTTCCGCAACTTTATTGTGGAGCGGGGAGGAGAGCACAAAAACGAATTTGATATCAAACTACGGGCCATGACTCCACTCGTGGATGCCGCCCGGGTGCTCACGCTCGACAACCGCGTAGCCGGCGAGAACAACACCTTCAAGCGCTTCGAGAAACTGGCCGAGCTGGAGCCGCAAAACGCAGAGCTATACCGTGAGGCCGCCATGGCTTACGAGATCATGATGCGTTTCCGGGCGCTCAGCGGCCTGCGCAACAAAAACTCCGGCCGTTACCTCAACCCCAATCAGCTCAACAAACTGGAGCGGCAGACGCTGCGCAGCACCTTCAAGCCGATCAGCGACATACAGGAGCTCCTGCAAGTACGCTTTCAACTCAACTACCTCGGCTGATGGAGTGGCTGAAAGAGTTAATTCACCAGCTGCAACCAGTAGACAGGAATGCGCCGGCTTTCTGGCACAGGTATAGCGCCGCTCTGAAAGAGCAGCCATCAAAAGATACCCCCTTGGCAGAAGCCGAATTCGTGGTGTTCGATACCGAAACGACCGGGCTGGACCAACGCAAGGACAAAGTGCTTTCCATCGGGGCGATAAAGGTAAGGGGGCTGCAGGTGCTCGTGTCAGATACCTTCGAGTGTTTAGTGCAGCAGGAAGGGGCACCTGCTACCAAAAGCGCTGAAGTGCATGGTCTGCTTTCCAGTCAGCTGGAGGGAGGTATATCGGAGCGGGAAGCGGTGGAGAATTTTGTTGATTTTGTCGGCAATGCCGTACTGGTCGGGCAGCATGTGGCTTTCGACATCGGCATGATCAACCAGATGTTGAAGCGGCAAGGTATAGGCGGCAAGCTCCGTAACCGCTCCGTCGACACAGCACACCTGGCCATACGACTGGAGCGCCGCCACGCCGACAGCCATACCCTGAAAACCGCCGAATACAGCCTCGACGCCCTCTGTGGAAGGTATAATCTACCCACCGACGACCGCCACACCGCCTCTGGAGACGCTTTTGCCACGGCTTTGCTATTGCTCAGGCTGCTCTCACTGGCCAAAAAGCGGGGAATTACAACGTTGGGTGAACTGATGAAGGGCTAGCGTAATTATTCAGCCAAAATCTATCACTGACGTACATGCTTAGATGATCAGTCTTTTTTTCAAAATGAAAACACTTTTCCTGGGTTTGGCCCTGTGCTTAGCCTTTGTTGGTGAAACTCTTGCGCAAAACACCATTCAGCTGAAAGAATATTTCAGAGAACTGAAGCAGGTGGACGTTACCATAGCAGGACATCCCTACACCTTCTTATTCGATACAGGAGGTGGCCAGACCTTTATATCCCCGGAAGTAGCACAGAAAATCGGTAGACAGCCTTACGGCAGCGCAACTGCCTTCCGCATGAACGGGGAGATGTTTCGGTACCAAAAGCTGGATTCAGTTGAGATCAGGGTCGATAACGTTCCGCTTTTTCATGCGACCGTTGGAGTATGGGACCTGATGACCATCCTGCCGGAGGACCTCCCGAAAGTAGATGGAGTTATCTCATTGAAGTCCTTTCAGGACAGGATTGTGACGTTAGACCTGGCGGCCAGCAGACTCCTCGTTGAGACGCCAGCCGCCCTTCGGAAGCAGCAGGGCAGGCTAACGCTGCTGCCCAGCCGTTTCGCCAATGGGCTGGATGGTAGCGAGCTGACTATTTTCCTGGGTATACCTCATCAGGACCGCTCATACTGGTTTCTTTTAGACACAGGCAATATAAGCGAGGTGCTGCTTTCGCACCAGACAGCCTCCGGGTGGGGCCTCCAAAGCGATACGACAGTCCAGCGCACAGCCCTGAATCCGATTGCGATTCAACTAGGCAGGCGGAAGCTGGTGAGCAAGGCTGCTGCCGAAAACATCATCTATGACGGGGTGCTGAACTACGATGTGATTCGTCAAACCAGAATGACAATCAACTTCCCGGCCCGGCAGGTATGGATGCATTAAGGCGGCGGCGTTCCAGCATCGCCCCTGTGCCTCCGTGTATGCTGCCTGATTGCAGCAGCAGAGATATTTGTATAACCAATAACAGAATGAAGCTGAATTTATGAAAAAGTATCTGCTAACCTTCGCCCTGGGCGCTTTTCTGATGGCCAGCTGCAACAGCACGCCCGACACCGAGGAGACAACCATAACCCAACCGGAACCCGATACGGCACCCGCAGATACAGCTGGCGTGGAAAAGGATAATACCAGAGTAGAAATAGATGAGGCTGATCGTCTCTGAAATAGAATT
This sequence comes from Pontibacter sp. LHS1, assembly GCF_058932855.1. Classification (NCBI taxonomy): domain Bacteria; kingdom Pseudomonadati; phylum Bacteroidota; class Cytophagia; order Cytophagales; family Hymenobacteraceae; genus Pontibacter; species Pontibacter sp. LHS1. The sequence continues at coordinate 179,602 of NZ_JBZYWF010000007.1, read as the reverse complement.
CATCTATACCTTATTATCTTTGCCCAGAATTAGATCATAAACAAGCTTAACATATGTCCGGAAAAGCTTTCAATGCTGAAGGAGCAGTGGCTGTAGGTCCGTACCACCATCGGGGTGGCTTCGCTGCCGCTGGGGGCGCAGGTAGAGATAGAAATGATCGCCAAAAGAAAATAGCATGATGATCGACGAACAGCATAACCCCTGGACCACCCTGTCCAGCAAGCAGGTATACCAGAACCCCTGGATCAGTGTGCGCGAAGACCAGGTGCTCAACCCCAACGGCGGAGAGGGCATCTATGGCGTAGTAAGTATGAAGAACAAAGCCATTGGCATTATTCCCATCGATGACGAAGGTTATACCTACCTGGTGGGGCAGTACCGCTACCCGCTCAAGGAGTATAGCTGGGAAATACCGATGGGCGGCGGCCTGATCGAGAATGACATACTGGAGTCGGCGAAGCGGGAGCTACAGGAGGAAACCGGTTTCACAGCCGAAAAGTGGACCAACATTGCCCGCCTGCATACCTCCAATTCCGTTACAGATGAGGAAGGCTTTGTTTTCCTAGCACAGGAACTAAAGGCCGGTGAAACATCTTTTGAAGAGACAGAGGAGCTTCACATCCGGCGGGTGCACTTTGAGGAGGCCGTGCGGATGGTGATGGACAACGAGATCACCGACGCCATCAGTGTGGCAGGTATACTCAAGGCAGCTATACTTTTGCAACAGGGAGAGTAAGCATAATGGAGGCTAACTAGGTGAAGCGCCCCGATTGATAACTGGTGGATTATTCTTACATTTGAAGGCATGAAAGCGCTTAAATACCTGTCCCATCGTATCTATACAACCTGGTGTGTCACCTGGTTTGTGATGCCGTTTGTGGTCACGTATCCGTTTCAGGCAGTGCTTATACGCAAGCAGCGCTGGTATCCGCGCGTACACAGCATCAACCGCTTCTGGTCATCATCAGCCCTGCGCATGTTCCTGACGCCTTTGCGGGTGGAGTGGCGTATGCGCTTCAACCCTGGCAAGCAGTATATTTTTACGCCTAACCACAGCTCATACCTCGATATCCCGCTGTTGCTGCATGCCATCCCGGGTTTTATTAACTTTGTCGGGAAAAGCTCGCTCACCAAAGTGCCGTTGTGGGGAAAGGTATATGAAAAGCTATATATTGCCGTAGACCGTAAGAGTGCGATCAGCAGTGCCAAGAGTTACATACAGTCCGTGCGCACGCTGGAGCAGGGTCGCAACCTGGTGATCTTTCCGGAGGGCACCATACCACCCACGGCAGGAGAGGAGCTGCTGGCATTTAAGGATGGCCCTTTTCGCCTGGCAATTGAGAAGCAGTTGCCTGTGGTGCCGGTAACTATGCCCTACAACCACAAATTTCTGCCGGATCTGGACGGGAAGCTGAAAGTGCGCTGGCACCCGCTCAAGATCATTATTCACGAGCCGATCGAAACCAAAGGCATGACGTTGCAGGACCTGCCTGCGCTGAAGCAGGAAGTATTTCATATCATTCAGGAAGAACTTAAGAAACACAATACGATAGATGTCAACCGATATACAAACCATTAGAAAGATCGCGCACCTGGCCCGACTGGAGTTCAATGAAGAGAAGGAGCAGGAGATGCTGCAGGACCTGAACAAGATCCTGAATTGGGTAGACCAGCTTCGCGAACTTGACACCGAAAGTGTGGAGCCGCTTATTCATATGTCAGAAGAAGTGAACGTGATGCGCGAAGACCTGGCACAAAATACAGTGTCACACGACGAAGCGCTGAAAAACGCACCTAGAAAAGACTCCGATTATTTCAGAGTACCGAAAGTGCTCGAGTAGTCCGACGGTTTGTCTATGAACAAAATCAAGTTTTGGAACAGTTGGGATGCCGATACCAGGTATCCCTATCTGTTTTTGCTGATCGTGGCCGTGCTGGCGCTCATGCTGGGGGTATACCATTACTTTACAGGTGAGAGCAATTTCATGGCCTGGGACAAGCTGCCTGAACTGCAGGTGGTGCAGGTGCCGGTGCACGAGTTTTCGCGTCTGCTGGAGCCCTTCACCCTGTATGTGGATGGCTACCTGCTCACAGAGCAGTACGATGTGGCGATGCCTGCCCTCAACAAGTTTGCTGCGGTGGCGCTGGTTCTGCTGCTGGCCCTCTGCGTGGCTTTCTATACAGCGGCCATCACCACCATGAAGCGTATCCCTTACTTTGCAGGTATGCTGCTGCTCATGATGCTGCTGGCTTCCTTCAACCTGGACCTCCTGGGGGTGATTGGCAGCAACACCGGGCAGACCACGCTGCTGGTATTCATCGTGTTCTTTGCCCTGGTCAGCTATGCTTTTCAGGCCTTCTACCAGCAGGTTTCCTTTAGTGTCAGGGTAATGGTGATGATCGCGCTGGTGAGTTTGCTGGGCTCCTTTGTCTACATGGAGTCAGACTTTCCACCACTGCTGACCACTTTGCATCTGGCCAACTACAGTTCGCTGGCCCTTATGGTAGCCTCACTGCTCTTTATGATCTGGGTTGGGTACGAAAACATCAATGCCCTGCTCTGGGTCAACACACAGGCTGCTAAGCCGGAGCGTCGCTTTAGTATATGGCAGTTTGTGCTCGTAAGCGTGCTATACCTGGTTACTTTGGGGTTGTTATACCTGCGCCATGTGGGTTATGTAAAGGGCGATCTGTCTTACATCAATGCATTTGTTATCCTGCTGTTTTCGTCAATAGCCGGCTTTTGGGGCATGCGCCAGCGCGAAGTCCTGTATGGCAGACTGTTCCCCTTCAAACCTACAGGTGCCATCATATACCTGGTATTCGCAACCATTACTTTCCTGAGCATCGGTTATGCCTATGCCACCGCCAACGATTCCGTTGTTTCAGTTTTCCATAACCTGATCGTGTACACGCACCTGGCTTTCGGGGCCTTTTTCTTCGTGTATGTGATGGTGAACTTCGGGGACCTGATCAAGCAGCGGCTGGCCGTTTATAAAGTGGTGTACGAGCCACGGAAACTGCCTGTCTATACCATCTACACAATGGGGGCTATTCTTTTGGCCATTCTGGTGATGCGCACGCAGTTCAGGGTATACTTTAATGCTTATGCCGGCTACTACAGCTACCTCGGCGACCTGTACCAGGGTTCTGACAATTCGATTCTGGCAGAGCGCTTCTACAGGGAGAGCGATCTGTTTGATAACCACAACATGAAGGCGAGCTTTAGCTTGTCGGCTATGTATCGTGTGCAGAACGAGCGCAACAAAGAAATTCTGAGCCTGCAGGAGGCACTGGAGCGGAGCCCGAACCCGAAGCTCTACATCCGCCTGGCTAACCTGTACGATCGCAAGCAGTACTTTTTCGAAAAGTTGTATGTGCTGCAGCAGGGAGCGGAGGCTTTCCCGAAGAATGGGGAGATCTACAACAACCTGGCCTTGCTTTATGCCCAGACCAGCGTACACGACAGTGTAGCCTACTACTTTGATCTTGCACAGCGGCATGCGGAGAATCAGGATCTGGTACGCAGCAATCGCCTGGCTTACTATACCCGCCAGGCCATGCCGGAAGAAGCCAAGGAACTGATCGCTGAGATCCGCTCCACGAAATACAAGCCACTACGCAGCAACATGGCAGCACTTATCCAGCTGCTGGGTCGGGCTTCTGACATCAAAGAGGACGACTTTGTGTCGGACTCGCTGGAGCGGGTAGAAGATCTGACGCTGTTCTACAACAAAACCATTTCCAGTGTAAACAATGGCGATACATCGCTGTTGAAGCCAATCAACCGCTACCTGGCTTCACAGGAGAACAGGCTCTTTATGGAAGACCTGCTATACCTGAAGGGCCTGGTACACCACTACGATGGCAGGCCGAAAGAGGCACGCAGCGTAGTGGAGAACCTGGCACTGGCCGCAGGGGAGCGCAGCGGGTATTATTACAATGCATTGGGGCATTGGATGATGGAGGAGGAGAACTACGGTGCCGCTGCTCATTATTTTAAAGAGGCCAAAGACAGGGGCTTTACGCAAGCCTTCCTGTCCCATGCCTATGCGCTAGCCCTTAACCATCAGACCGACGAGGCTGTAGAAGCACTCCGCGAAGTTGCCTTTACAGAAGTAGAATCGGCTGTTGCGGTGGCGCAGTCGCTGGAAGAAGTGCTGGAACAGGCCCCATCTACCATCATCACCCAGGCCCCGGACCACGACAAGGTGCAGTATCTGATCGCTTACCTGCCTGACCTGCTGCCCACAGATGTAGAGCGCATCGTGAAGAGCGTGCAGGAAAAGGACCTGCGCCGTGAGGCATTGGTAGCCAAGGTAGATTACTTTATGGGACGACGGGATTGGAAGCAGGCCAATGATGCTATAAAAGAGGCAGCTAGCGAACTTCAGCCGGAAGGGGAGCTCCGCTCCAGGCTTAACCTGCAGCAAATGCGCCTGTGGCTCAATACCAAGAATCACGAGGTGCTTGTGAAACGGATGGACAACCTATACCTGACACCAAAGGATAAGCGGCAGAAACTCTACTTCAGGGCTAAAATTGCCGAAGTAAAGGGGCGTGACCGTGAAGCTGCCGAGCGTTACAGCCAGGCACTTAAGATGCTGTTATACGATGAGCAGGTGGTAGAGGACGCGGCTACTTTCTTTGCCCGATACAGCCCCGCTGAGATGCAGGCTTATGACATTTTGCTGGATGGCATCACCTATAATCCATACTCCGCCAGACTCTACAAAGCCTATGCGCTGGAGAGTGTGAACAGGGGACTTGTCAGCTACGCAGACCAGGCACTTGTTTCGCTTCGCAGCTTGCTTCCTGCTTCGGAATATAGTACTTTTAAAGAGAAATTTGATAAACAGCGCCGAGCTAAGGAGGCAGAGGCAGATCAGTGGCAACTCTAAAACAGGTTCTATGAGCACCATCATCGAGACTCACGATATTTCGAAAGTATACCGCATGGGAAGCGAAACAATCCATGCACTCAAGTCCGTGTCTATCAAGATAGAGAGAGGAGAGTATGTGGCGTTTATGGGACCCTCAGGTTCCGGAAAGTCCACGCTCATGAATATTATCGGCTGTCTAGATACACCTTCAGGAGGACAGTACATCCTGAACGGGAATGATGTGAGCAACATGACTGACAATGAGTTGGCGGAAGTTCGGAACAAGGAGATCGGCTTCGTGTTCCAGACCTTTAACCTGTTGCCCCGCCAGAGCTCGCTTGAGAACGTAGCCCTTCCGCTGATCTATGCCGGGTATAACAAATCAGCGCGTGAGGAGAAAGCCCAGAAAGCGCTGGAGAGTGTAGGCCTCGGTAACCGTGGCAAGCACAAGCCAAACGAACTTTCGGGTGGTCAGCGTCAGCGTGTGGCCATTGCCCGTGCGCTCATCAACGATCCAAGCATTATCCTGGCTGACGAACCGACTGGTAACCTCGACACCAAGACCTCTTACGAGATCATGGAGCTGTTCGAGAACCTGCACGCCAAAGGCAACACCATTATCATGGTGACGCACGAAGAGGACATTGCTAAATACGCCCACCGGATCGTGCGCCTTCGCGATGGTTTGGTAGAGACAGACGAAATGAACCAGGAGGTCACCTCGCATGCAAATCTAAACGCTGCGCAATAGCTCATGAAAATTTACACTAAGACAGGCGACAAAGGTACCACCTCACTTATAGGAGGTACTCGTGTAGCCAAGTCGCACCTACGCATAGAAGCCTACGGCACCGTAGACGAACTTAACTCATACATCGGACTGGTACGCGACCAGGAAGTAAACAAGAGCCGGGCTGATATCCTGAAAGAGATACAGGACCGCCTCTTCACCATCGGCTCCACACTGGCCACCGATCCTGATAAAAACACCAAAATGGTGACCCCCGACCTGCATGCAGAGGATGTCACCCTGCTGGAGCAGGAAATAGACAAGATGACGGCCGAAGTGCCCCCGTTGCGCTCTTTTGTGCTGCCAGGAGGTCATCAGTCTGTTTCATTCGGTCACCTGGCCCGCTGCGTGTGCCGTCGTGCCGAGCGCCTGGCCATCCGCCTGCAGGAAGAGTCGCCGGTAGACGATCTGGTGATCATGTACCTCAACCGCCTGTCTGATTATCTGTTCGCTCTTTGCCGCAAAATGACGTATGAGTTACAGGCTGAGGAAATTGCCTGGAAGCCTCGCGTCTGATTACATTGTTCAACTAATAATTCCCTTTATTTATGTCAGTTGATACCCTAACTATACCTACTCAGTGCGTCCCGCAGAGCCGCATTTCTGAGCTGGACTTCAATAATATTGAATTCGGGAAAATCTTTGCCGACCACATGCTGGTAGCCGACTACAAAGACGGTGCCTGGCAGAACCCCGAAATCAAGCCCTACGGCAACATGTCGCTTAGTCCGGCAACCTCAGCCCTACACTATGGCCAGGCTATCTTCGAAGGTATGAAGGCTTATAAGAATGCAGATGGCGATATCCTGCTGTTCAGACCGCTCGATAATTTCAAGCGACTGAACATCTCCGGAGATCGCATGTGCATACCGGAGCTGCCTGAGGAGATCTTCATGCAGGGGCTGGAGCAATTGCTGCGCCTGGACGCTGCCTGGGTACCGCCAACACCGGGTTGCGCGCTGTACATCCGTCCGTTCATCTTCGCTACCGACGACTTTATTGGTGTGCGCCCGTCATCGAGCTACCGCTTTGTCGTGTTTAGCTGTCCGGTGGGAGCATACTATGGTCAGCCGTTGCGCGTTGCCATTGAGCCGAATTATGTACGCTCAGCTGAAGGTGGTGCCGGTTATGCCAAGGCCGCCGGTAACTACGGTGCTGCCCTATACCCTGCACGCAAAATGCAGGAGCGCGGTTATCACCAGCTCATCTGGACTGATTCGCGTGAGCACAAGTATATCGAGGAGTCCGGTACCATGAACGTGATGTTTGTGATCGATGGCAAGATTGTGACGCCTGCTGTGAGCACTACCATTCTGTCAGGCATCACCCGCGACAGCGTGCTGCAGATAGCCCGCGACAAAGGTATACCTGTAGAGGAGCGTAAGGTAGCCGTAAGCGAGATTGTGGAGGCTCACAAAGCCGGCAAGCTGCAGGAGGCATTTGGTACGGGTACAGCAGCTACCATCGCCCAGATTGCCACCATCCACTGCAATGGCGAAGACCTGGATCTGCCGGCACTGGAAGGGCGCAAGATTTCCAACAGTATAGCCGAGGAGCTGGACCGTATCAAAACCGGTCAGGCGCCTGACTCGCACAACTGGATCTATAAGATCAGCCTATAGTAATCAGATAAAAGTAAATGCTGGACTGGAAGCTGCATCGGCTTTTAGTCCAGCATTTTAGCGTTAAATAAAAAACAGAAAACATGACTTCAGAACAATTGAAGGAATTAAAGGCTCGTGTTGAAGCCTTGAGGAGGTATCTTTGACTACGATGCCAAGAAAGAGCAGATAGCAGAAACCGAGAAGCAGACCTTGGCGCCTGACTTCTGGGATGAACCAAAAGAAGCAGAGAAGGTTCTCAAAGAAGTAAAACTGCTGAAGGTATGGACTGACCACTATGAGGAGGTAGAGAAAACGGTTTCTGACCTGGAAGTGCTTTTCGATTTCTACAAAGAAGGCGATGTGTCGGAAGAAGACATAAAGCAGGAAGCAAAAAAGGCAGAGGCGGCTATTGAAGGGCTGGAGTTTAAACGCATGCTCAGTGGGGAAGAGGACCAGTTGAGTGCTATTCTGGAGATTAACCCGGGCGCTGGCGGCACTGAAAGTCAGGACTGGGCCGAAATGCTGATGCGCATGTACATCATGTGGGCCGAGTCACATAATTTCGGCGTGAAGCAGGTCAACTACAATCCGGGTGAGGGAGCAGGTATAAAGTCAGCTACCTTGGAGATTACCGGCGACTTTGCCTATGGTTATCTAAAATCTGAGATAGGGGTACATCGTCTGGTGCGTATTTCCCCATTTGACTCAGGCGGACGACGCCATACTTCCTTTGCCTCCGTGTTTGCCTACCCGGTAGTGGACGATACGATCAACATCGAGGTAAACCCGAGCGACATTGAGTGGGATACCTTCCGCTCAGGAGGCGCCGGTGGTCAGAACGTGAATAAGGTAGAAACGGCTGTACGATTGAAGCACAAGCCAACCGGTATCGTGATCGAGTGCCAGATCGAGCGCTCACAGCTGATGAACAAAGAGCACGCCTTGCGAATGCTTAGGTCAAGACTTTACCAGATCGAGATAGAGAAGCGCAATGAAGAGCGCGACCGCATCGAGAGCACCAAAAAGCGCATCGACTTTGGCTCCCAGATACGCAACTATGTGCTACATCCTTACAAACTCGTGAAGGATATTCGCACAGGCGTAGAGCGGTCCGATGTGCAGAATGTGCTGGACGGTGACCTGGATGAATACATCAAAGCATTCCTGATGCAGGCATAAGGAAAGGTTGAAGTTATACCTGACTGACATAAAAAGAGGCTCCTCTACAGGAGCCTCTTTTTTATGCAGAATATCCAAGTATTATCCGTCTTTACTGGGTGTCTGGCTGTCCATCCATCCACCATACAGGGTCGGAAAATATCTGAGTACCCCTGATGTTTGGTACATTTGCTTCATTGGTGTCCAATTCATTTTGTGCATATGGGAAACGAACTGGTGGTGGCGAAATCTGGTGTTGAGCAACAAAGCCAGGGAAGCCTGTTCTCCTCCAGTCGTTATAAGCCTCGAAGGGCTGGAACAGCCAAAAGGCGATCCACTTCTGAAGAATAATAGCCTCTAGTGAAACAGTGTTAGCATTTGCTGCTATATAAGCTTCAATTGCTTCGGCCGGTGCATTTATTTGTCTTTGCATGGCAGCCCTGATACCATTTTGATATGCAGTAAGCGCTTCTCCTGTATTACCTAATCTCAGATGTGCCTCTGCCTGTATGAAAAGCAATTCATCATAAGTCATCATTGGCATAGACGCGGTCGCGTTAAGCACAGCCGCTGTTGGGTCAGAGAAAGCTCTGTTTGCCTGGTCGTTTATCTGAGTGCCATTTGGAGCTCCTGTGATAACTCCCGGATCACGGGCAGGTGCTACCATGGCCTCCAGGCGTGGGTCGTTCAGGTTTTGAAGCGTAGTCACGAAGGATTCGCTTACAGCGTGGTGGCTGCGGTCATTCGACTCCTGGTACCATGGGTGTTCACCAATCGCTGCGGCAGTATATCGCTGGAAGGATAAATTGTCTGCAGCGCTCTGAAAACCCTGTGCAGCCGCTTCCAGGGCAGCCGTCGCAGATCCCTGTGGGTCAATATTGCTCAGCCGGTTGTAATAACGTGCCTTCAGGGAATAAGCAGCCCTCGTCCATAATTCAGCACTGCCCCCATAAATCAAATCCTGGTTGCCGGGCGAGGGAGCCGTTGTTGCTAAGTCAGCGATTGCCTCGTCTAGCAGGCTTTGTATCTGTGTATAAACTTGTTCCTGAGAATCGTAAGAAGGAGTTCGGTTCTCGACTCCCTGTCCGGCCTCTGCAGAAGGTACAGGTCCCCAGGCATCGGTCGCTACAGATAAGGTATAGGCCTTCAAAACTTTTGCTATACCTACGTGCCTGAAGTTTCCTTCCTCCTCACCGCCTGCAGAACCTCTTTCAATAATAATGTTAAGGTCAGGCAGAACACCCGCATAAATGTTGTTCCACATGTTATTCACCAATGTGTTATTCTGAAGGCCAGACCGGCGGTCTGCTTCCTGCAACTGTGCGTGCACACCCGCGGTATGCTGTACAAAAACAGATGAATACCATGCCAAGTCAGCGCCCGTAACAGCTGTAGGTACGTTCACTGTTACCTGTGGGAGCAACAGATTGACCGAGACTTGTTCCGGACTATTGGGGTTGGTGTCAATTTCGTCTAATGTATCCTCGTCGCAGGCAGTGCCTCCTATAATAAGAGCCGCTGCTAAGAGAAAGCTATAAAATCTATACTTCTTCATGATTGTGTGATTTCTGTCCATTAAAATGTTAACCTTAAACCAGCACCAAAGCTTCTTGCCTGAGGAAGCGTTACATACTCAAGTCCCTGGAAGTTAGTACCGCCACCTACACTTGTCTCTGGGTCAAAGTTCGGGTAGTCTGTTATGAGAAAGAGATTGCGGCCTGTCAAAACGATAGAGGCATTCCTGATGAAAGTGCGTTCTAACAAGCTTGGAGGCAAAGAGTAGCTTAATGCCACTTCCCTGAGCCTTACAAAAGAAGTAGAGTAGACGTTTGACTCGTCAATTGCGTCCATGGCGCTGGACCAGAAGTTCTGTCCTCTGACGATTTCAATGTCGTTGTTTCCTTCAACGACAAGGTTTCCGTCAGTATCCAGGAAACCTTTCACACCAGGATAGATATAAGGACTTTCACGGTCTTCTGTAATTTCAGCCATACCGTACAGCTTCAGAAGCCTTGTATTACCAGCATACATATTTCCGCCCTTCCTCCAGTCTATCTGTGCAGTCAAATTAATGCCGCCGAAGGTTATGCCGTTCGTAAAGGATACTTCGAAGTCTGGCTGCACATTGCCAATGTTTTTAGCCTCACCGGCCAACGGCATGCCGTAAAATGGGTTCGGGTTGCCCCCTATGGTTTCACGGCTATCTACTACAACGTTGCCATTATCGTCCCTCACGAATGAAGAGCCAAATATGATAGGGTATAAAGCTCCTGCTTCGGCTCTCACGTTAGGTGTAACGAAACCTCCCAGGAAGATACTCTCAACACCCTCGGCCAGTTCAACTACCTTGTTTCTGTATCGGGTGAAGTTTGTGGTGAAGGTCCATTCAAAATTGTCGTTCCTTATAGGAATAAGGTTGACGATCAACTCATGGCCCTTTGTTTCCAATCTACCGGCATTTCTAAACTCAGATGTAAAACCAGATGACGCGGCAACCGGAACGCTAAATATTTGGTCTTCGGTTGTCTGTACATAATAGGTGTAGTCTAAGGTGATCCGGTTATCCAGGAATCTGAAATCACCACCAAACTCAATTGTTCTGGTATTCTGAGGCCTTAATTCCTCTGTTCTGAATACGGCACTACGGGTATAACCAATGGTGTTGTTGAATGGGAATTGGATACCGTCATTCAGAAAACCACCCACGTTCAGGGCACCACCAGGCACGAAAATGTTTCTGGTTATGTAGGCCTGGTCTGGGGCCTGACCAGCCTCCGCATAAGAAGCTCTTAATTTACCGAAGGTAAGGATGTCGTTTTGCAGTTCAAAAGCATCTGTAAAGGCAAAGCCAACACCTACTGAAGGATAAAAGAAGGTACGGTTACCGCGAGCCAGGTTAGACACATAATCCTGACGGGCAGATGCGTTTAAGAACAGATAATCTCTAAAGCCAACCTCGGCGTTAGCGTAGAAACCGGCTACCCGTCTGCGGGTAATGGTTTCACTGGCGTTCTGCACAACAGTGTTGCCTATGTTACGGAAGCCACCTTGTGCAATACCACGACCTACAGTTGAGATCAAACGGTTTCTGATATCGTATACCTCGTTTCCTATCAGCAGGTTAGCGCTAATATCCTCTGACAGATCACGGTTGAAGCTCAGAGAGAGGTTAGAGTTAATCTGATTTTGATTGAAAGCATAGTCGTTGATCTGACCACCGCTAGGTTGGGCCGTTCTACCGCCCGTGAAGCCTGACCCAAGCTCGTATACCTCTTTACCATCTGTAATAAAGAAGTCTCCACCAAGCCTATAGTTTAGAGTTATCCAATCGAGTGGTCTGTAGGAAATGTTTGCTGTGCTGATAACGCGGCGGGTATCTTCGTAGAACTGGTTATTGGCCAGTGCCCATCGTGGGTTATCTATCGCGCCACGGTAGTTGAACTGTCTGTATGGGTTGAGTGGATCGGCAAAAGGGAGTCCCCACAGGTCAAAGTTTCTAGGTGCTGCATACAATGTGAAAAGTGGATTTGAAAGGTTAGAACCTCCTGGAACCTTATCAATGTGTACATCCGAATAGTTTGCAGAAGCACCAAGCGTTACTTTGGGGTGAATATTAAATTCACCGGCAACCTTGCCAGTAAAGCGTTCCATACCCGTTGTCGGAATAATGCCTTCCTGATCTGTATAGCCTAAAGTTACAGCATAGTTACCTATCTGGCCGCTGTTGGCAACAGTGATACTGTTTGTTGCTGTATGACCGGTCTGAAAGAATGGTTCCACGTTGTCAAAGACCCTGTTTCCTGGCGCAGTTTCCCCTATAGCGTTGGTTACATCGCCGAGCTCACTTATTCTTGGACCCCAGGATAGAGAGGAGTTGTTTGAATATTGTCCTCCAGAGCCCTGGGAGTAGGTGCTTTGTAAGTCTGGAAGCCGTGAGGCACGGTCAATCTGATAGTCAGAGGAGAATGTTACTGTAGCAGCTTTTCTTTCCTCCAGGCCTCTACCTCTTTTAGTGGTAATGATAACCACCCCGTTTGCAGCACGAACCCCGTACAAGGCTGCTGCGGCACCGCCTTTTAGCACAGATATTGATTCGATGTCATTTGGGTTGATATCTAGTGCACGTGCTGAGGCATCAGTGCCGCTCACACCGCCAACACCTATACCTGCACCACCTGCTTGCTGGATGGCATCACTTTCGATTGGCATACCGTCCACTACATAGAGTGGCTGGTTGTTGCCTACAAGAGAACGGGCTCCCCGAATGGTGATCTGTGAGGATGAGCCCGGCAAGCCGCTAGACTGTCTCACAATTACGCCCGCTACTTTACCTTGTAGCGCGTTCGTGACATTGGGGTGGTTGGCGCGGGAGACAGCTTCTCCCTCTACCTGCTGTACTGAATAACTCAGAGCTCTTTCTTCCCTTTCAATACCAAAAGCTGTTACAACAACTTCGCTCAGCTGCCTGGTGTCTACGCTTAAGGCTACATTGATCGTGCTCTGATTATCGATATTGCGTGTAACGGTGGCATAGCCAATAAAGCGGTAGGTAAGTGTGTTGGAGCCTTCAGGCACATTGATGGAGTATTCGCCGTTGGCTCCGGTAGCGGTGCCGACGCTGGTACCTTGTACCAGCACTGCGACCCCGGGCAGCCCTTGCCCTGTTTCCTGATCTGTCACGGTACCCGTAACCGTTCTAGTCTGGGCCATGCCTTGCTGAAAAAGAGCAAGCACCAGAATAAAACTCACTAGTAGTAGTTTGTTCATGTTCCCAAAAAGTTTTGGATTCAGACGATGTATAAAATCAATTCGGCAAAAGTGCCAGAAGCTGAGGCACTTAGTGGTGAGGAAGGATTAGAAGAGTCTTTTCTGCAGAAAGGGACTCTGTAACGCTAAATCGAAAGTTTGAACATTAAATATAGTAGTGTATTGATTTTTTAATGTTAAAATTCAATTTACTAATCATAACATTATACGTGTTAAATTTTAATTGGCGCTTGATTTATAGCATTTTAACTAAAAAACAATGTTGTAATATTGGGTTTTTGTTATTTATATATTCATATTTTTAATGCTGTAATGCAGCTGTTTGACCATAATCAGAGAGAGGATAATCAGGAAACAGGAGAGTAGAGCGAGCTGTAAAGTGCTTTTCAAATTTGCAGTTATGCTCCGCATCATAAGGTATGTGTCAAATGCTTCTAGGTAGGTGTGGAACTACAAGGTCTGAAGTTATGCTGACAGGAATCTGGCTGTATATAGTGAAGGATACTTATTGTGGTCCCAGTTGGGGTTCAAGGTTGAAGGATTCAGGCTAAAGATGATTTAGGGTGCTGATAAAACGGTGTGTGTTATAACACTGAATAAGAATAACTTATGAGTTTTGCGATTTGCTGTGTATTAATTGTTTTGGTGATATGTTGAGGTCGTGTCTCAATGATGTGGTTGGTAGCGGTTTGAAAGTCAATGTATTATATATAAATACATCTATTTTGAGATGGTGGTAATTTGTAATAACACAAGATAAAGGGTTAAATGGTTGAAAAAGACGTAGATAAGGTTGGAGAATTTTAAATAGCAGTTTTGTATATATTGAAAAAATATTCTTAGTTTGGAGCATCCAAATAGTCTTTGAAGTTTGATTAAGTACTAAACAAGCTTGATTTATTTCTGTTAAGAAGCTAAATACCGACATACTTTTATGCAGCTTTTTTACCAGTTAGTTACCGATACTCTACGTGTACAGGCCAGCATATTGCATATGCTTATCGTAAATCTTAAACCTTAAATCTTAACTACTATTTATCTTTCACCTCAATTAACAGACCAATGAAAAAACTACTACTATTGAGTTTTGCGCTGGTATTCGTCGTGCTTCAACAGGCATTGGCGCAGGGCAGAACTGTTACGGGTACTGTGACAGACCAGTCGACTGGCCAAGGCCTTCCTGGTGTTGCAGTGCTTGTAAAGGGCACTAGTTCCGGTACGGCTACCGGTGCTGACGGTACTTATTCTATTAATGTGCCGGCAGACGGCAACACACTTGTGTTCCGCTTCCTCGGTTACAGAACGGTAGAGCGTCCGGTTGGAACAGCCGCTACTATTAACGTGGCCCTTGAAATCGACCAGAGACAACTTGATGAAGTTGTAGTGGTTGGTTATGGTACACAGCAGAAAAAAGACGTTACCAGCTCTATTGCTACTGTAAAGGGTGAGACGCTAGCAAACCTTGCTACGCCATCTTTTGACCAGCAGCTTGCTGGCCGTGCTTCTGGTGTACAGATCACGCAGCCATCGGGTATCCTGGGTGCACCTCCTAGAATTAACATTCGTGGTGTAAACACGATCTCATCCAGCACACAGCCACTTATCATTATTGATGGTGTGCCAGCAGTTACTGGTAACTTAGGCTCATTTACACCTAATAATGCACTTGCTGACATCAACCCGAACGATATCGAGTCATTCGAGATTCTGAAGGATGGTGCTGCTACAGCGGTCTACGGTTCGCGTGCTTCTAACGGTGTAATCCTCATTACTACTAAGCGTGGTAAGTCAGGTCAGGCTAAGTTCTCTTATGATGGCTGGGCAGGTGCTGCCAAGGCAATCCAACTGCATGACCTTCTGAATGCAAGCGAATTTGTTGAAATTCAGAACGAGAAGTACAGAAATGCAGGACAGGCTGAGCCTGCCAAATTAGGTGAGCATGACACTGACTGGAACAAAGAAGTATTCCGCACAGCTTTCCAGCAGAGCCACGCTTTTTCTGCCAGTGGTGGTACTGAAAGAAGCACATACTTCTTCTCACTAGGTTATTCAAACCAAGAAGGTATTGGTCGTGCTAACAGCTTGGAGCGTTATACTGTTCGTACTAACTTGACTACTAAGGTTACAAACTGGTTAGACTTTGGGCTTTCTGCAGGTTTGTCAAATCAAACTAACCAAGGCCCTCTAACTGGTTCTAATAACCTTTCTGGTAACATGTTTGGTGTAATTCGTATGCACCCTAACGTGCCAGTAATGAACCCAGAGCACCCAACTGGTTATAATATTGACTTTAATGAGCCTAGAGCGCTTGGACGTGGTCCGAACACCCTGATCATCGCAAACGGTATCCCAAACATCCGTTACGTACTTGACAACAACCTACGTAAGTCAACTTCTTACCGTGGATTGGGTAATGCCTTCTTGGACTTCAAACTGGTGGACAACCTTCGCTTCAAGACTTTGATAGGTGCTGACATCAGCTTGACAGATGACTTCCTTTACAACAACCCGGTTCATGGTGACGGTATAGGTTCATCAGGTCTTGTTTCACAAGTATTTACACCAATTAACCGTTGGAACTGGCAGAACATCTTGTCTTACAACAAGTCATTCAACGATGTTCACAATATTGACGCGACATTAGTACAGGAATACACTAAAACCAGAAACCGTTGGTTCCAGGCACAGGGTACTGGCTTGGCAGATGCTTTCTTCCGTGAAAACCTGGTAAGCGGTTCTTACTCTAACCAGTTCTCTGGTGGTAACATCGGTGAAAACGGTCTGGTGTCTTACCTGGCTCGTGCTAACTACAACTTTGCCAGCAAGTACTACTTTGGCGTGTCAATGCGTGTGGACGGTTTGTCTAAGCTACCAGAAGACAATCGTTGGGGCTACTTCCCAGGTGTTTCTGCTGCCTATAGAATCTCTGAAGAAGATTTCTTCAAGAACTCTTCTGCTCTTAGCGTTATTTCTGACCTAAGAATTAGAGGTAGCTACGCTCAGGTTGGTAACGTAGATATCGCTGGTAACTATCCATACCTGGGTACGTTCGGTGCTGCCTTGTATGGTGGTCAGAATGGTATCTCTTACGGTCAGACTGCTAACCCATTCCTGAAGTGGGAATCTCAGAGAATATCTGACGTTGGTCTTGATGTAGGCTTATTCGACGGAAGATTGAACTTGGAAATGGCTTATTGGAGAAAAGATAACTCTGATATCGTACTTCAAGCGCCAACAGCACCTTCTTTGGGTGTTCCTAACAACTACATCAACAGCAACATTGGCCGTATTGTGAACGATGGTCTGGAGTTCGCAATCTCTGGTACAGTTATAGACAAGTCAAACTTCAGCTGGAACTCTAACCTGAACTTCTCTACTCAAAACAATGAGATAAGAGAGCTTGTAAACGGTGCTGACATTGTATTTCCTTACACAATTCACCGTGAAGGAGAGTCTATCAACTCTATCTATGGCTACCAGTACGAAGGGGTTAACATGTCAAATGGTAACCCGATCTTCCGTAAAGCTGATGGCACACTCATCCAAGGTAACGTCACTGCTGCTCCTGGTAAGTCTGCCGGTGCTTTCTATGTGTACGATCCTGCTAATCCAAGCGAGTTGGGAGCTTCTTCTTCTCTAAGCGCAGCGGATAAAGTGATCCTTGGCAATACGCTTCCTAAGTGGTTTGGTGGTTTCGACAACAACTTTAAGTTGGGTAACTTCGATGCCAACATCTTCGTGCGTTTCTCAGGTGGCAACAAGATCATGAACCGTACTCGTCAGGACCTATTAACGATGCTGTTTGAGAACAACGGTACTGAGATCCTTGGCAGATGGCAGAGCCCGGAGAACCCAGGTGATGGCCAGACTCCAAAAATCAGAACAGGTTACAGCACTTTCATCAACCGTGACAACGAAGCTTCTTCTCGCTTTGTAGAAAACGGCAACTTCCTGAAAGTAAGCAATATGTCACTTGGTTATACTTTGCCAAAAACTCTGACTGAGCGTGTTAACGTTGATCGTCTAAGAATCTATGCTCAGGTTCAGAATGCTTTTGTATTCACAGAGTATAAAGGTTTGGACCCTGAGACATTTACTGCGATTGACGGTAACAACAGCATGATGGGTGTTGATTTCAATGGCCAGCCACAGCAGCGTGTGATTACTGTTGGTTTGAATCTTGGTTTCTAATTTTTAAATTACTTTCAAAATGAAGAACTTATTTTATTATAAAAATAGATTAAAGCTGGCTGTAATGGCTCCTGCGGTATGCTTATCGCTGATGCTGACTTCCTGCGAGAAGGAAGTTATGGAGTTGATGCCTTTCAACGCCTTGACAGAAGAAACAGCTTTTACTACTCCTGAGCGAATTAACCTGGCTGTAGTGGGTATCTATGATGCTGCTCAAAGTGGTTTCTATGCTGGTGGAGCGGTTCGTGGCTATCCGTTTGGTGCTGCTCACGTGGAGCAAGGTGACAACCGAGGCGAAGACATGCTGAACCTGGAGGCTTTCTATGCGATCACGTATGAAAGCAACTATAATGCAGCTTCTGCTAACAACCAGTATCATTTCGAAACCCTTTATGCTGTAATCAACCAAGCAAACGTGGTAATCGAGGGCTTGCAGAATGCGCTAGCCAGTAACATCATTACCGCTGATGTTGCCCAGCAGTATGAAGCGGAAGCCCGCTTCCTGCGTGCCTTGTCACATCATGAGCTTTTAGTACACTTTGCGCGTCCGTATAATCATACGCCAGACGCATCGCACTTGGGTGTGCCTTACAGAACAATAGCTGTAAATACTCCTGCTCGTGTGGAAGAAGCCAGAGCACAGGGCAGGAATACTGTAAGAGAAGGATACGACCTATTGCTTCAGGATCTAAACTTTGCAGAAGAATTCCTCCCTGAAACAAGAGGTGCTGCATTGAAAATTTCCAGAGCTACTAAAGGTGCAGCGGTTGCGCTTAAAACGAGAGTATTGCTTCACAAGCAGGACTTTGCAGGAGTGGTTACAGAAGGACGTAAAATGGTGCCTGAGACGGCTCCATTTGTAAGTCCAATTGGTGGCTACAGACTTACTGAGAATGCTGATGGCCCTTGGGCATCTAATGGTAACAACACTGAGTCTATCTTCTCTTTCGAAAACTCAGCGATT
Organism: Pontibacter sp. LHS1; assembly: GCF_058932855.1. Classification (NCBI taxonomy): domain Bacteria; kingdom Pseudomonadati; phylum Bacteroidota; class Cytophagia; order Cytophagales; family Hymenobacteraceae; genus Pontibacter; species Pontibacter sp. LHS1. The sequence continues at coordinate 161,245 of NZ_JBZYWF010000007.1, read as the reverse complement.
GACAACGCTAGTGTGAACGGCTCTCTTGGTCAGATGTATAACGCTGGTACTGGTGGTAGAGCACTGGTTGCAATCAGCCCAATCATTTGGAATGCGGAGTTCTGGCCAGCAGGTGACGACCGTCGTGATATCACGGTTAGCACTACAAGAGCTATTTATACTAACAAGTATAGAGATGCAGCTACACAATCTGACTGGTCTCCTATCCACCGCTATGCTGAAGTTATGCTTAACACAGCAGAAGGTTTGGCTAGAACCGGTAACGAAGCTGCCGCTCTAACACTTCTGAATGCCGTGCGTGGCCGTTCTACAGATCAGCTTTACTCTGGTCTGTCTGGTGATGCTTTGATTCAGGCTATCGTTAATGAGCGTAGAATAGAGTTCCTGGGTGAAGGTATACGCTGGAAAGATATTCACCGTCTGGCTGTGGAAGGTAAGTTTGGACCACAAGGAATTCCTGCTAAAGTAGCTTCTGCTAACTTGCAGCGTACAGATTATAATGCTGCAAGTGGTTCAGTTAGAGAAGGTGCTAGAACTATAGCTGCTATTCCTTATGATGACTACCGCTTCATCTGGCCTATTCCAATTACTGAGATCAATGCTAACCCTGTGTTAGCTGGTCAGCAAAACCCTGGATACTAAGCCTTACGGATAGTATAGATTTAAAAAGCCCTGTCAGCGCAAGCTGGCAGGGCTTTTTGTTTTATTTTTGTCATTCAGATTTCTCTTGATGCTATGGCGCTTTTACCTAATTACAGTGGCTATACCTTGGAGGCCGGTATAGACGAGGCCGGCCGCGGCTGTTTGGCAGGCCCTGTGGTGGCCGCTGCTGTTATACTGCCACCAGACTATAGCCATACCCTGCTGAACGATTCAAAGCAGCTCAGCCACAAGCAGAGGCTGCAGCTGCGAGTCGACATCGTGCGTGATGCGGTAGCCTGGGCCATTGGTGAGGCAAGTCCTATTGAGATTGACCAGATCAACATTCTACAAGCCACATACCTGGCCATGCACCGTGCTATCGAAGGGCTGGTGCCGGAGCCGGAGTACCTTATTGTGGACGGTAACAGGTTTAAGGCATACGGTGCACTGCACCATACCTGTGTGGTAAAGGGGGATGGGAAATATCTGTCTATAGCAGCAGCCTCAGTGCTGGCCAAAACACACCGCGACGAGCTGATGTGCGCACTGGCAAAGGAGCACAGCCAGTATGGCTGGGAGCGCAATGCAGGCTACCCGACGAAGGAGCACCGTAACAGTATTGCGCAGTTTGGAGCTACGCAGTACCATCGGCTATCCTTTAGGTTGCTGTCAGAAGAGCAATTGCTGCTGTTTCCGAAAGAAGAGTAATAGGGCCTATTTAAGCCTGATCAGGTCGAGGAACAAGGTGAAGTTATCGAGCGATGACGGGCTGGTTTCAAAGTTGTCAAAGCTCATAGGTTTAACGATGTAGCCTGATACATTCAGTTTCTGGGCTGCCATACGATCCGTTTCTTCGTTCGAAGTGGTCATGATGAACACTGGGATGTGGCTGAATTCCGGCTCACGGCGCAGCTCGGTCAAGAACTCCAGACCATTCATGCGGGGCATGTTGATATCGAGCAGAATCACGCTAGGGGCGGGCGATATTTTGGGCACACCACTTCCACGCAGCATATCAAGCGCCTCACGGCCATTGCGAGCCACATGGATCGGGTGCGTAATGCCTATTTTTTTAAGTTCACGTTCCACATTCATAATATCCAGGTAGTCATCTTCTACTAAAAGGATATTAACTTCTTTATTTATCATAGCGCTTGTCGAAATTCAATGATCAAAATTAATATAAATCTTTCAATTATACCTGGTTTTTAGGCCAGGTAAAACTGAAGGTAGCCCCTTGGCCGGGGCTGGAGGCCACCCAGATGTTCCCCCCGTGGCGCTCAACGATCTTCTTTACAATAGCCAGTCCCACACCTGTACTTTCAACCGCGTCACGCTCCTGCAGTGTCTGGAAGATCACAAAAATGCGCTCGTGATACTCTGGGGCTATACCCGGGCCGTCGTCTGAAACCGAGAAGGTATAAAAATTTTCCGACTCCTGACAAGTAATGTCGATACGTCCGTCCTCCCGGTCATGGTACTTGATCGCATTGGAGATCAGGTTAAGAAAAACCTGATGCAAATGCACCCGCTCTGTATATATTTCCGGCATTTCGGGACCTATGTTAATGGTGAACCCATTGGGTGCTGAAGCCATATCTGTAACCTCCGTTAAGAGCTGCCGGACATCCACCACTTCCTGTACATAGCTATTCCGGTCAACGCGGGCAAGTGCCAATATGCCGTTGATCAGGTTTTCCATGCGGTGTACCCGCACACGCATCATCAGCAGGTACTCTTTAATGTTATCTGGCAGGTTCTGCCCCATGTCTTCTTCCACCCACCGCGAGGCTACCTCTATGCCTCGCAATGGCGCCTTCAGGTCATGCGATACCACATAAGCAAACTGGTCCAGCTCTTTGTTCTTGCGATCAAGCTCCGAAAAGGTCTCGTCAATCGTGGTTGACATCCTGTTCAGGGAGTGAGACAGTTGGCTAAGTTCGTCCTTGGAAGTATCTATGATCTGGGTCTGGTAATCTCCTCTTGATATCTTCTCGGCCAGTGTTACCATTTTCATGATACGGTTAGAGATGATCCGGGTAATGTACCACGCCCAACCGAGACCCAGTAACACCGATAATATGGTAAGAACGGTGGATACTTGCCTTGTAGTATTGATACTTGCGTTCAGCCGGTCATTTCTTTCCCCACGTAAAGTATACTCATGGGAGTTGAACACGCGGAAGTCACTCCGGATGGTGTCCATCAGTACTTTTTCACCCAGCACCAGCGTATCGAGTTTCATGTCGAAGGCCCTTGTAGAGACCTCCAGCGTATCGCTTCTCTTCATCTCGATAAGCGGCTCCGCATATTGTGTTATCCAGTCATCATGCGTCCTGATGATTTTATCTAATTTCTGCTTCTGGCTCTCAGAGGCGGTATAATTCCGGACATCTTCCCGAAGCCTGGTCAGCAGCCTTTTGGCTTCGTGATAAGGCTCCAGGAATACTTCGTTTCCGTTGAGCAGGTAGCCGCGCAAACCCGATTCCATGTCGATGATGTTGCGCTGCAGCGAAGCAGAGTTTCGGACCACGATCTGAGAGCGTGTTACCCAGCGCATGTTTTCGATCACATCCTCGGACAACCTGAAGTTTACGATGGCAACAGTGGTGAAAAGCAGTGATATCAGGACAAACCCGATAAACAGCTTGGTTGATAGCTTCATGGAATATTATCTGATTAGCGCCAGAATGAGCTTTTGGTTTGACAGATGATATCCTGCTAAATTAGTAAAAATGGAGCGAAGCATAATAGAGCGCCAGGCAAAACGGGTGGTCAGGCTTGGTGCAGGCAGATAAAGTTCAGGCACACTTGTTCTGTGTGCAAAGGTGAAATAAGAAGTAAATGGCATGTTCCTTTTGGCTAAAAAAGTGACGGCTTGGTTTACGTGCCGGATCGGACAAGGTTATGCACATAAGGGCGTGGAAAAACGATTGCAGGCAATTAGTGACATACGGGTTTTCCAAAAAATAGCTTTTAGGCTATATAAATCCTGTTCCTACATAAAATTTCGGAAGCGGTTTTATTTTACTTAATTTTGAGCATCCACTTTATTAGCAAACAAACCTGATATGGAACTGAAGAAAATAGCTTTGAATGATGTGCACGAGTCGCTTGGTGCGAAGATGGTGCCTTTTGCAGGGTATAACATGCCGGTGCGCTACTCGTCTGATCTGGAAGAGCACAACACCGTGCGCAATGCCGTAGGTATATTCGACGTGTCGCACATGGGCGAATTCCTGGTAAAAGGCCCTGAGGCCCTAGATCTGATCCAGCGCATCACTTCAAACGACGCTTCTAAACTGACGCCTGGCAAGATCCAGTACTCCTGCTTCCCGAACGAAGATGGTGGCATCGTGGACGACCTGCTGGTGTACTGCATGGCCGAGAACGAGTACATGCTGGTGGTGAACGCCTCTAACATCGAAAAGGACTGGGCCTGGGTGAACAAGTACAACACCAAAGGCGCGGAGCTGCAGAACATTTCAGATGAGATGTCGCTGTTTGCCGTGCAGGGACCCAAGACAGTAGACGCACTGCAATCGCTTACTTCAGTGGACCTGGGCAGCATGGTATACTATACCTTTGAGAAGGGGGAGTTTGCCGGTGTGCCCGATGTTATACTCTCCGCCACAGGCTATACTGGCTCCGGCGGATTTGAGATTTACGTGAAGAATGAGGATGCCGAGAAGGTGTTCCATGCGATCATGGAAGCGGGTAAGGAGCAGGGCATCAAGCCGATTGGTCTGGGTGCCCGCGATACGTTGCGCCTGGAGATGGGCTTCTGCCTCTACGGCAATGACATCAACGACAGCACTTCGCCATTGGAGGCTGGTCTGGGCTGGATCACCAAGTTCGATAAGGAATTTGTAAATTCAGAAAACCTGAAAGAGCAGAAAGCTGCTGGCGTAAGCAAAAAGCTGGTAGGCTTTGAGATGCTGGAAAAAGCTATACCTAGAGCACATTACGAGATCGTGAACGCAGAGGGCGAGCAGATCGGTGAGGTAACCTCTGGCACCATGTCCCCATCATTGGGCAAAGGCATTGGCATGGGTTACGTGCAGACCGAGTACAGCAAGCCAGGCACAGAGGTATTTGTTCGTGTGCGCAACAAAGACATGAAAGGCCAGATCGTGAAGCTGCCGTTTGTAAAGAAATAACAATTCAACAATGCCGAGTATAGATGTGTGCTACAGCCCGGAGCTGTTGCACTTGTACGAACTGGAGGGAAAGGCAGTGGTGGCCGTGGATATTCTGCGTGCTACCTCTACGATGGTGACAGCATTTGCACATGGCGCCACTGATATTATACCTGTGATGCAACTCGAGGAGTGCCGTACCTACGCTGAACAAGGCTGCTTGACGGCAGCTGAGCGGAATGGCATCAAGGCGGAAGGCTTCGACCTGGGTAACTCACCTTTTGCCTACATGAACGGGCAGGTAAAGGACCGAACCGTGGCCATTACGACTACGAACGGCACCCGTGCCATCCGCATGTCAGAAGCAGCGCAGGAAATCATTGTTGGGGCTTTCCTGAACCTGGAGGCTGTGGCGCAGCACCTGCGCGAACTGCAACTGGATGTGCTCGTGGTTTGCGCTGGCTGGAAAGGCAAGTTCAACCTCGAAGACACGCTGTACGCCGGCGCACTGGCTGAGCGCCTACAGGGTGAGTTTGAGTTTGAGAACGACGCCACACTGGCTTCGCTATACCTGTACCATGCCGCCAAAGATGATATGGTCACGTTCCTGCGTCAGTCCTCCCATGTGCGCCGCCTCGAAAACCTCGAGATCCACAAAGACATCGAGTTCTGCCTCCAGCACGACACTTACAACGTGCTGCCTGTCTGGAAAGGGGACAGGTTGGTAAACCTAAAGGAGTTTAAGAGTTTGAGAGTTTAGGAGTTTGAGAGTCTAGGAAATCTCAGAAGAAAGGGTTTATTCGCTTTTAACAGGCAGGCCTAGTATTAATAATAACCACTGAATAGAACAGGGCCGGTCTTTCAAGACCGGCCCTGTTCTATTTTAAGCATCACTCTTAACTCTTCCTTCTTAAACTCCTAAACTTACTTCAGTTTCTCGTTCTGCTTGTGCCTTTCGCTGTCGCGGGAGGTTTTCTTTTCCAGGTTTTTGCGGAGGGCTTCGGTGAGGTCGATGCCTGTCTGGTTGGCAATGCAGATGAGCACAAAAAGCACGTCAGCCAATTCATCGGAGAGCTGCTTGCCTTCATCGCTTTTCTTGAACGACTGCTCGCCGTATTGCCGTGACATGATGCGGGCCACTTCGCCTACTTCCTCGGTGAGGATGGCCATATTCGTCAATTCGTTAAAATAGCGAACACCGTTTTCCTTGATCCAGTTATCAACGATGGTTTGGGCTTCTGCGATGGTCATAATGCGTTCTCTGTAGATTTAAATTATTCCCGGTTTTTAGAGTCGATGGTGATCGTAACAGGGCCGTCGTTGAGCAGGGCCACTTTCATGTCAGCACCAAACTCACCGGTCTGTACCTTTTTGCCCATGGCTTCTTCAAGCAGCGCTACAAATCGCTCGTACAGAGGTATAGCTACGGCAGGAGGAGCTGCCTGGATGTAAGAGGGGCGGTTGCCTTTTTTGGTGAGCGCATAGAGCGTAAACTGGCTGATCACGAGCAAATCGCCCTGCACATCCTGCACACTCAGATTCATTTTGTCATCAGCGTCGCTGAAGATGCGAAGCTGCACCACCTTGTTGGCAATCCATTTCAGATCTTCTTCGGTATCGTCGTTGGTGAAACCGGCCAGCAGCAGCAGACCAAGGCCAATTTCGCCTTTTACCTGATTGTCGATGGTTACGGAAGCTTGGGTAACGCGTTGGATGACGATGCGCATGAGGTATACCTTTGGTTCAGCTGCAAAGGTAGGATTTCTGAATTACTTATACCTTGGCTGGTTTGATGTTAATCAACATAGCCCTCATACCTGATCCGGTTCACTTTGCCGTTTTTCAGGAAGAAGCGCAGCGAGATAGGAGCGCCCTCTACCGAAGTAGCCACAATTTCGGAATTGGTCTGCAGAATGCGCACGTCGAAGTTTTTGAGCTTGGTCATCAGCTCCGGCTGGCTCATACCTATCTTCATGTTGTTGCGCAGGGAAATACCCGCATTGCGGATGTCGGCTACCTGCAGCAGCAGGTCACCGGTTTGAGTAGGGGCGTAGAGTTCGATCACCGATTCGCCAAAGCGGATGGTATAGATCGTGTCCGTAATGGCCGGGCGGTGTATGTTCTCCACCGGGTCGGCATCGAGTGTGAAGTCAGTGCTGATGCGGGCAAAGTAAGCGTCCAGTTTCTTGCTCTGGCGGTAGTCCGACAGAAAAGGGTTGCCCAAAAAATCTATCGTAGCCGGAGGTCCGCCTGTTGAGCGTTTGGCCAGCATGGTGTCGGGCTCCATGTGCTGCCGGTTACGCTCCTGCGGATCGTCTGTGTGCTCGTCGTGCGTGCCTTCCGTGCTGCAGGCGCCGGCCGTGGTGGTGATCAGCAACAGCAGGACCAGCAGGCGTACAGAGAGGCTGTACCTGTGTCGTAGGCTGAGGCTGATAAGATGTAACATGGTGTAGATTAAAAAGCGGGCAAGCAAATTATACTTTACATACGAGAACTGACGTTCTTAAAGTTTTCACTAAAAGGAAATTTATTCTGTAGCTTCTGCGGGCTAGAAAGTATAATTTTGCGCAAATATCATTATTTATGTCATTACAACAAATAGCTTTGGTCACTTGTCAGAGCTTGGGCGATTATACAACTAATGCCGATAGCGAAGATGAGCGTCTGTACCGTTTTTTAGCCGAAAAAGGCCATGAAATTTCTTTTCAGGTATGGGATGATGAGCAGGTGGACTGGGCCGCTTTCGACGCCATTATCATCAAATCACCCTGGGATTACTTCGATAAAATAAACGCCTTCTATACCTGGCTTGACAAGCTCGAAGCAATGGGCTGCCCGGTACTCAACCCTGTGAGGACACTGCGATGGAACGCAGACAAACAGTACATTAAAGATATGCAGGCGCAAGGTGTTAAGATTGTGCCTACCGTGTGGTTGGAGCAGGGTAGTACCTTCGATGCAGACAGCGTCTTCACTGCGATCGGGCGTGAAAAAATCATTGTGAAGCCGCGGGTGAGCGGTGCCGCCAAAAACACCCTGGCCATTAGCAGAGAAGAGGTTGGCGCGTACACAGAGCGTATCAATGTCCTGTTGCAGCATGAGCCATTCCTGGCACAGCCCTTCCTCGAGGAGATCAGAACAAAGGGTGAGTGGTCCTTCCTTTTCTTTAACGGCAGGTATAGCCATGCCGTGCTCAAAACAGCAAAATCAGGCGACTTCCGGGTACAGCACTTCTTCGGTGGCAGCGTACATACGCCAACGCCCCCGCCAGGTATGCTGCAAACTGCCACCACCATCGTGGAGCAGTTTGCACAAGACTGCCTGTACGCCCGCGTTGACGGAGTGGAGCTGAACGGCGAACTCGTGCTGATGGAACTTGAGCTGATCGAGCCTTTCCTCTTCCTTAGCACCAGCGAAGGCGCTTTGGATCGCTACTACCAGGCCTTGCAGCAATTGCTTGCGCAACCCGTGACCAGGGTATAGTCTAAACCCTGCTGTGGAATACCAGCACAGGCATGGGCGCATGCAGCACCATCTTTTTGGCCAGACTGGGGTTAAACAGCGACTCAAAGGTACTGCGCTCCTGTGTGGTGAGGGCAAGCAGGTCGATGCTTTCGCTACGGGCAAAGTCCTGCAGGGATTGTGCTACGTCGTCGCCTTCGAGCAGGGCATAGCGGATGTCGCTTTCAGGGGCTTGTTGCAGGTTTTGCTGCAGTTGCAACAGCTTTTCGCGGTCTTCTTCCGGATCGTCTGAAATGTGCACGCAGTAAATCATGGGCTGCAGGTGGCTGAACAACTGCCGGATGCGGTCTATGTCGGTAACATCTGTCTTGCCGAAGTTCGTGGCGTAGAGGATGCGACTAGGTATAGCGCCCTCATAGTGGCTGGGCACTGTCAGGATGGGTACGTTGGTTTCCTCCATTACCTTGGTGGACACCGTGCCGAATACAGCACGGCCTATGCTGGACTCCCCTTTCGTGCTCATCACAACCAGTGCAGGCCGGAAACGCTCTGCCTGTTCCAGTATTTCTTCCTCCGGAAGGCCGTGTATAAAAGCCCGCTCCATGTGCAGGTTGTTGCCCAGGCTGCGTGCTTTCGGGAGCAGCTCCCGGTACAGTTCGTCAAGCTGATCCTGTGCCTCCAGTTCATTGCGGTGCAATACGCGTTCTGCAATTTGATCAGATGGGCTGAGACCAGCGGCGCTTGCAGTTACGGGATCACCATCAGCCAGGTAATCCTGGAAGCAGTGCAGCAGCAGGAGCTTAGCCCCAGGCACGCCGGCGGCAAGCTGCAGTGCATAGTGGCAGGCTTTGGTAGAGCCCTCCGAAAAATCAACAGGTATAAGAATGCGATACATAGATGGCTGTGATGTGTTGGCCCATATATACGCATGCGCTGCTGACCGGGTATACCTGCCGTGGCCCAAAGTTGGATAAATCTGGATGTTTTATGTAAGGAATAGCACTGTAGCAGTTTGACTCGGGTGATTTCTAATTTTTTCGGTTAATTTGTAGCCTCATACACCTTCGCTATGCCGCAACGCATTGTCTTTTACTTCATCTCATTTGTAGTGCTGGCCTCTCTGGTCTATTATGGCTTTAGCAGGTGGCAGGACTCCCGACTGAAGGTGGACCTCTGGACGCTGGTGCCTGAGACAGCGGCATTTGTGGTGGAGACAAACAATCACAGCGAACTGAGAGAGCACCTGGAGGAGACCGCACTCTGGGAAAGTTTCTCGGTGCTCCCGGTAGCCCAGCGCTTTCAGGAGAACATGGCCATGCTCGACAGTGTGGCCCCCGGCAACCAGCGCCTTGGCCGCTTCCTGGACAAGAAGAGCATCCTGACCTCTATCCATGTGCTGGGTAAAACGGAAGTGGAGTTTGTGTACTACATACCGGTAGTGTCGGTGGGGGAGCACCGCTTTCTGCGCACACTCACCGAAAACATTGTCAAAAGCCCGACATTTACGGAGCAGAGCCGCGAATACCAGGGCATGCTCCTGACCGACGTGACCAACACGCAGTTGGGCACCAGCTTCACCTACTTTTCTTATCACAACAACATCATTCTGAGTGCCTCGCCTGTGCTGGTGGAGGAGATCGTGCGCCGTATCAACCGGGGAAAGCTGACTTCCATCGCCACGGACTACAAGAAGGTAAACTACCTGAGCCAGGCCGACGTGTATGCCAACGTATTTGTAAACTACCGCGCCCTGCCTGACCTGCTGGGGCTCTTTGTGCAGGAAGACCTGATGCCGCAGGTGCGCTACCTGAGCAGCTTTTGCCGCAATGCCATGCTGGAGCTCAAGCTCGACCGGAACAAGCTTTTCCTGAACGGTTTCTCAAACCCCGAAACACTCGAAGGCTCTTTTCAGGCGCAGCTGCATCCCTCCAAGCCACGTCCGCTCGAGATCAAGCTGCTGTTGCCGACGCGAACGGCCATGCTGATGCACTTCGGGGTAGGGGAGGTGGCGCGTCTGCGCGATGGCAAAGCCCCCAAGGATGCGTACAGCCCCGCCATCGACAGCCTGGCCCGGTCCTTTAATCAGGAGATTGCCCTGGCCTACATGGAGTCATACAACATGAACACGAGCCCCGACAAGATGGTCATTGCCCGCATGGAAAGCAGTGGTAAAACCGGGGGGCGCCTTCAGGCCTTGGCAGAACAGCTAAGCAAAGCCCAAAATGAGAGGATCTATACCGAGCAATACGGCAACCATACCTTGCAATTGCTGGACCTGGAAGAACTGCCTGCCCGCCTCTTTGGCAGCCTGTTCTCCGGCTTTGAACAGAGCTACGTGCTGCAGCTCGACAATTACATGATCTTCTCACCGGATATCGCCAGCCTCCGTGCGCTCATAGACGATATCAATGCGGGAGAGGTATGGGGACGCTCGGTGGCGCAAAAGTCTTTTCTGGAGGAAACGCTGCAGGAGGGTAATTTCAGCCTATACCTGAACACCGTGAATGCCTGGTATATCCTGAACCGCTATGTGCAGGAGGAGAACCGCGAGGATCTGCTGCAGAACTCCAGCCTGATCAGGCGCTTCAACCAGGTGAGTGTGCAGTTTGCCCGCGCCGAAAACCAGTACTATACCAGTGTGCTGTTCAGGAGGCAGGAGCGTAATACCGATGGCGGACAGGAAGGCTTTGAAGAAGAACTGACCATCCCATTTGCAAGTCGCCTCATATCACCGCCATACCCCATCCAGAATGCAGTAGACCGCAGCCGCGAAGTAGTGGTGCAGGACTCCCTGCATGTGTTGCACAACATTACCTCCACCGGCAGTCGCGGCTGGACCGATTCATTACAAACCCAGGTGCGAGGCAGCCTGCAACAAGTCGAGCTCGGCAACGACAAGCGACTGCGCTACGTGTTCGCGACTGCCAACCGCATACAAGCCATCGACAACCTGGGACGTAACCTGGAGCACTTCCCTTTTAACGTAGGCGATACCTTGCGCCTGCAGCGCCTGGCCGTGTTCGATTTCGAGAAAAACCGTGACTACCGCTTTTTGGTGGATGATGCCCTGGGCAACCTGTACATGTTCGACACACGTGGTAACGCTATACCTGGCTGGCAGCCCCGCCGCATGGACTACCGCCTGGCCGCCACCCCGCAGCACGTGCGGGTAGGAGGTCGCGACGTTATCCTGGTCCTGCTCGAAAACGGCTACGTGTACGCCCTCAACACCAATGGTGAAACCTACCCGGGCTTCCCCTTCAGTTTGCGGGTGCCGATCACTTCGGAAGGCGTGATACGGGCAGGTGCCGACCTGCGCCGCTCCTTGGTGACGGTGGTTACACGTTACGGAGAAGTGGTGGAATTCAACCTGCAGGGTCAGGTGGTGAAACGGGAACAACTGCCGCGCCCAAGCAAGAGTGCCATGTTTGACCTCGTGCCCGATGCCAGTGGCCGTTCCTACATTATCGTGCGCCAGGACCAGGGAAAAGTAGCAGCTTTTGATCAGGACCTGGAGGAGCTGTTCGAGAAACGCTATGTGACCTCAACCCCCAAAATTGTGCAGTACTTCAACTTCGGGGGCGGCAATCAGGTATACGCCATCACCGAAAGCGGCCCGCAGAAGACCTACCTGTACGGCCCGGATGCCCGCCTGATAGGGGGAAGATCGCTGGAAAGCAACCAGGGCGTAAGCATCCACTATAACGAGGTGGGCAATAACTATTCTGTGTACAAAGTGTTCCGCAACGAATTGCAGAAACTCAATTTTAAATTGCCTAACTAGAAGCTTTTAAACCAGCCTTTCTTATAAAACAGGTATAGCTGTACCAGCACTAGCGTGGTCATCAGCACCACCAGGATCGGGTAGCTGTAGGGCTGGTATAGCTCGGGCATGCTCAACTGGAACACCTCGCCGGTTTCAGGGTCTTCGCGCGAGAAATTCATACCATATACTCCGGCAATAAAGCTCAGCGGGATAAAGATACTTGAGATGATGGTGAGCACTTTCATGATCTCATTCATGCGGTTGCTCACGGTAGACATGTACAGCTCTACCAAGCTCGTCGACATTTCCTTATGGCTGTCGATCAGGTCGATCAGCTGGATGGTGTGGTCGTAGGCGTCGCGGAAGTATACCTTCAGGTTGTCAGGTATAATATCCTCGTCCATTCGCAGTAGTTCGTTCATTTTGTCGCGCTCCGGCCAGGCGATACGGCGCAGCTTGATCAGCTCGTTTTTCAGATCGAGGATCTCCCGTAGGGTTTGCTTCGAAGGCTTGTCCAGGATCTTCTGCTCCAGTTCCTCAATGTAAGCGCCGATAGCTCCCATCACCGGGAAGTAGTAATCAAGCACCACGTCCAGGATAGCATACACCACATACATCGGTGGTCGTTGCCGGATGATACCTTTGCCAACCCGGATGCGTTCGCGGAGCGGGTCCAGGCAGTCTTCGTAGTCGCTCTGCAGGGTGAGCACATAGTTAGGTCCCGAGAAAACAGAAAGCTGCACGTCTTCCAGGGTATGGTGCTCCTCCTTCCAGCGCAGCATGCGGGTGATGATGAAAAGGCGGTCGTCGAGCTCGTCTACCTTCGGGCGCTGGTAGTCATTGATCACGTCCTCCATCTGCAGCGAGTGGATGCCGAAATCCTGCTTAAGCAGTTCAAGCATAGTCAGGTCGGCATAGCCCCGGATGTCGATCCAGTGTGTAGCCTCAGGTTGCGACTTCACCTGCTGCACCAGTTCGGCGTACGAAACCAGCTCCTGCTCCTTGAACATTTGCTCGTTAAACGACATCAGGAAATAGCGCGGGGCATGCGCTTCAAAAGGTATAAAGAGGGAGCCTGGGCTGATACCGAGCTTACGGTCAAGGATTTTGTGTCGGGAACGGTGACGTTTTTTCTTAGCCATAGGGTTGTTAGGGTGTGCTGCAGCTGTACAAGGTAATAAAAATTAGGTTTTGCTCTGCTACTCCACTACCTCTACAGTAACCCCGTCTATACCTTCCAACTTTCCGCTCACCTCTTCCTGCAGCTTCCTGCGTACCTCCAGCGTCATGCGGCAGTCGAGTTCGAACTGCTGGTCTTTTACGCCGAGCTCGTACTCCTTTACCAGGCTCATCACGTCGTTCATCTGGGGGTAGGCGAAGTGTACCTGCAGCAGGGTCGTCTCGTGTTTTTCGATGATCGTGGCGTTGCTAAGGGCTTCGGCGGTGGAGGTTTTGTAGGCGTTGATCAGGCCGCTAACGCCAAGCTTGGTGCCTCCGAAGTAGCGCACTACCACCACCAGCACATTGCTCAGGTCGAAGGAGCGGATCTGGCCCAGGATGGGGTCGCCGGCAGAGTGATTGGGCTCGCCGTCGTCGTTGGCGCGGTAACGGCTTTTGTCGGCGCCCAGGCTGTAGGCGTAACAGTGGTGGCGGGCGTCGTAGTATTGTTTGCGCAGGTCGGTTAGAATCTCTTTTACTTCCTCCTCAGAGTATACGGGGTAAGCCAAGGCGATAAACTTGCTGCCTTTCTCTTTATAGAGGCCCTCTGAGGGGGCTTCGATGGTGCGGTAGGTATCTTCCATAGTGTTAAAACAGATTGGCGGCTATCTCCTGATACGAAAGCAGCACCAGGGCCAGTACAGCCAGTGCCAGACCGACGAGGTTGATGGCGCTGAGCCGCTCCCCGAATATCAGCACGGCTCCTAGTGCCCCCGCCATGATGATACCCATGTTATTGACAGGGTAGAGGAAAGCGCCGTCGTTGCCAAAGGCCGAGAGAGCCATAATCAGGAAAAAGATAGAGAAATAGTTGGGTACACCCAGGGCTATACCTGCCCAGATGCTCTTCGCCCTAAAAGTAGTGCTGCCAGTGACGAGCTGGTAGAGCAGTACCACCAAACCGAGTACAGCGGAGGCCGTGAAGGTCAGCATCGTAAACTGGCTGGCTTCGTGGGCCTGAAGGTGATACTCGTTCACGTAGTTGATCAGCGAATCTGCAAAGCCACTGCTCAGAAAAATGATGAACGGCAGCGCGAAGCTGAGCAATCGAGCAGTGGGTTTCCCGCCCTCGGAGCCGGGGCGCACCGAGGAAAGCACAATAGCCACCAGCGCCAGCCCCATGCCCACATAGTTGATCACCGAATATTCCTTCACGCTATTTTGCAGCACCAGCAGGCTAAACAGCACCGGAATGACCAGCGAGATCTTAGCTGCCACGGAGGTCGCGGTTACGCCTACTTTTTGGGTGGAGAGCGCAATCAGGTAGAAGGCTCCGATAAAGACAGCACCAAGCACCAGCGCATGCAGCGCCCAGGGCTTCTGAAATACACCTGCCTGCAACACATCAGTGCCTCCCGGAAAGGCGAGCCCAACCAGGATACAGACGACGTAATTGACAACGATGGCCTGAAAAGTATGTACATTGAAGCGCTGGTAAAGCTTGAATATAAACACGAGCGACACGCCCGACAGCACACTCAGGATCAGGTATAGCATAGGTATAGTATCAAGGGCCAGCAACAGGACCTGATTTGCAAAAGTAACAGAAGCGTCAGCAAGCGCCAAGCCGCGCCCCTTTTATAGGCACATTAACCGAAAATGTTTTAATTTGTGGCTGTACTAAATTTTTCCATTTGTCTGCCACGCCATACCTGATCCACTTTACCGAAACCGGTAGCCAAGAAATAGGCTTTATCGCCTCTACACAGCTGGCGCAAAACATCCCTTTTGAGATCAAGCGGGTGTTCTGGACTTACGGTACCCCGGCAGGTGTGCTGCGCGGGCAGCATGCCAACAAAGCCACCGAAGAGGTGCTGGTAGCCGTGACAGGAAGTATTACCGTGGAAACGGACAATGGTCGCAACAAGCAGACCTTCGTGCTGGACAATCCGGCTATGGGGCTATACCTGCCGGCCATGTGCTGGACCGACCTGCACTTCAGCCCAGGCACTATAGCGGTCTGCCTGACCTCCACCGATTTCGAGGATTCCGATTACATCCGCGATTACACTACGTTTAAGCGACTGGCTTCACACCTGGCCCTGTAAAAGTCTATACCTATGTCTGCAATCCAGGTCCCATACTTCGCTTTCCGTGACTACCCCGCAGGTATAAACCAGCAGGTGGAGGAGGCGCTGCTGGGTGCCTTGCGCAGTCAGCAGTACATTTTGGGCGAAGCGGTGGAGCATTTTGAAAGAGAACTTGCGACTTATGTGCAGGCAGGGGTGGCGATTGGAGTAGGCAATGGCTATGATGCCTTGGTAGTGGCCCTGAAAGCGGCAGGTATAGGCGCAGGCGACGAGGTGATCGTGCCGGCTAACACCTTTATCGCGACTGTGAATGCCGTGGTGCAAGCCGGGGCTATACCTGTGCTGGCCGACCCAAATCGCTATACCTGCAACCTGACTGCCGCAGAAGCCGCTACTCACATAACGCCCCGCACCAAAGCCATTATACCTGTGCACCTGTATGGGCAAGCCTGTGAGATGACGGGGTTTGTGGAGTTAGCTCAACACCACCACCTGGTCCTGATCGAAGACTTTGCCCAGGCACAGGGCGCCAGCTACAAAGACCGTCCGGTCGGTAGCTTCGGCCGTGTCAGCGCCACCAGCTTTTACCCCACCAAAAACCTGGGAGCGCTGGGTGACGGGGGAGCAGTAGTTACTTCCGATCCTGAGCTGGCAGCCTATGCCCGCATGTACCGCAACTACGGACAGCAACAGAAATACCACAACCAAATCGTAGGCATCAATTCCCGCCTCGACACAATGCAGGCGGCCGTGCTGCGCACCAAGCTGCAACACCTCGGTGCACTGAACAACGAGCGCCAACGACTGGCGCAGGTATACCTGACGGCCTTGCAAGGTATAGGCGACCTGGTGCTGCCTGTCACAGCGCCGGGCTGTACGCACGTTTACCACATCTTCAACATTCACACCAGGCAGCGCGATGCTTTGCAGCTATACCTGTCTGAGGAAGGTATACAGACGGCCATACATTACCCTGTCCCCGTACATTTGCAGGAGGCCTATACCTGGCTGAGGTATAGCAAAGGAAGCTTTCCGGTAGCTGAAGAACTGGCGGAAACAAGCCTGAGTCTGCCGCTTTTTCCGGGTATGACGGAAGACGAGCAGGAGGCGGTGATTACTTGCATCCAAACTTTCTTTGAGCGCCATGGCTGATGCTACTGCACTTCCGCTGGTATCGGTCATTTGCCTGTGCTACAACCACGAGCGCTTCATTGCCGAGGCGCTGGATTCGGTGCTGGCCCAGACCTACCACAACCTGGAGATCATCATCATGGATGATTGCAGCACCGACAACAGTGTGGCCATCATTCAGGAATACGTCCGGAAATATCCGCAGCTCACCTTCATGAGCACCGGCACAAATCAGGGCAACACGAGAGCCTTCAACATGGCCTGGCAGGCCTCCAAAGGCGACTACATCATCGACTTTGCCACCGACGATGTGCTACTGCCTGACCGGGTAGCACAGCAGGTAGCGGCATTCGAAAAGCTGGATAATACTTACGGTGTGGTGTACTCCGATGCGGAATATATTGATGATGATGGCCGGCATGTTAAGTTTCACTGCCAGCGCAACAAGGCTGGTGAGGTAATTTCCTTTGCTCCGTCCGGCGACATCTTTCAGCACCTGCTGAGCCGCTACTTTATCTGTCCGCCAACCATGATGATGAAGCGGCAGGTGTTTGAGGACCTGCAGGGCTATGACGAAGCGCTGGCCTATGAGGACTTTGACTTCTGGGTGCGCTCTTCCCGCAGGTACAAGTACTTCTTTCTGGGTGCCATCACAACCAGGCGCCGCGTGCATGCCCATTCGCTTTCGAAGCAATTGTATAAGCCGGGTGACAGGCAGCTGAACTCCACAGTGCTTGTCTGCGAGAAAGCGGCCAAACTGGTGCAAAGTCCTGAAGAGCGTCAGGCCCTGAGCCGCCGCCTGCAGTACGAGGCACGCCATGCTTACCTGACCGGTCACTACCGGCAGACGGAACAGTTTTTGGATCTGCTGCGGCAGCACGCCGGACTAGGACCGGTTTACCGTACCATTCATTTCCTTAGCAAACTTAAAGTAGACCTTCGCTTCATCAGAGCGCTGTATCAGAAACTTTTAAACCGCTAAAATTGCACCCTGTCAGGGACTTACTACATATTGGGGGTGAAAATGAAAACCGTTTTGCATTTCTACGTAAGTACTAATTATCCCAAGCGTGTTTTGTGGTTTTTGCGATCAAAGAACTGGTAGGTTGAAGTCTAAACATGCTTCCGAGCCCGAATTCCTTTTTAGCAGTGCATGAACTTAATATGACGCTGCGGATTACTATTTTAGTATAAATGCCTATATTTGAAATTCAATCGCCTAAAACAACACCATGATTACAGCCATTGCCTCCCGTGTAGAAGTCATGAAATGGATGGAAGACTTTGTCCAGGAAAAGATGACAGAGTTTCTGAAGTCTGTTGAAGACAGCTGGCAGCCCGCTGATTTGCTGCCTGACGCCCGTATGGAAAATTTCTTTGAAGAAATTAAAAACCTGCAGGAGCGTGCCCGTGACCTGAGTTATGACCTGCTGGCCGTGCTGGTAGGAGATACCATTACGGAGGAAGCACTCCCGACTTACGAAAGCTGGCTAATGTCTATCAAGGATATGCCAAGCAGTGAGGAGAGTCCCTGGATGAAGTGGAACCGCGCCTGGACTGCCGAAGAAAACCGTCACGGTGACCTGCTGAATAAGTACCTGTACCTGACCGGTCGCATCAACATGCGTGAAATGGAGGCCTCCACGCAGTACCTGATCGCCGATGGTTTTGACCTTCAGACAGATAATGATCCTTACCGTGCTTTTGTCTATACCTCATTCCAGGAAACAGCTACCAACCTGTCGCACCGCCGCGTAGCCCAGATTGCCAAGAAACAGGGCGATGGCATGCTGGCAAAGCTTTGCGGCTATGTAGCCTCTGACGAGGCCCGTCACGCCAAAGCGTACAAGGCTTTTGTGGGTAAGATATTTGAGGCTGATCCGAACGAGATGATGCTGGCCTTCGAAGACATGATGCGCAAGAAAATAGTAATGCCTGCGCACTACATGCGTGAGCTGGGTGTGGACATGGGCAAGACCTTCGGACACTTTACCGATGCCGCACAGCGTATCAACGTATACACAGCGCTTGACTATACTGATATTCTGAAAGACCTCGTGAAAGAGTGGAAGCTTGAAACAGTTTCTGGCCTGAATGACGCCGGCGAGCGTGCTCGTGATTACCTTACTGCCCTGCCAGATCGTCTGCGTAGAGTAGCTGAGCGTATGAAGTCACCACAACTGGAGTACAAGTTCCGCTGGATCGATTAATCCGGTGTGATAAAATCATAAAAAGAGCGGGGCCTGTCAGATAGCTGACAGGCCCCGCTCTTTTTATGGGCAATTGTTAGTCTTTCAGTTCTACCGCATCTGTAAAGGCAATGTAGCTTCTTACTTCTTCTGCCTTTTTATCGGGGTTCGGGTAAGTCCAGGCCGCGTCCAGCTTCACTTCCCCATTTACTTTTACATGGTAGAAGGAAGCTTCGCCCATACCTTCGTGTGTGGTGTGTGTCCGGCTTTCTTCCAGGTACTGGTGGTTCACCTCATTCCGGGGAAAATAATGCGTGCCTCCCACCTGAACCGTCCGTTCGCTTTCTGCTATTACGATATCGTTGAATATTGCTTTCATAGTGATAGAGTTTGGTTAGTTTCTGTATATAAGGTACTGCAGCTTAAGGCTTATTGTTTCCATACCTGTGCTTGTGCGGTATTGTACGTATAAGAACCGGTGTGCAAGAACATTCGGCTGTGTAGCGTTGTTAGAGTATAAATCAGGAGAGAGCATATGAGTATAGGGTATAGATTTGCAGAGTACATACCACCGCAGGATGATAAGCAGGGCTTCGAGTCGCTGCTCAAGATCTTTTTGCAGCTGGTGATGATCACTTCCGGCGATGTGGCCGAGGCGCTGTCGTGGCTTAGTTCGCTGGACAAGCAGTACGGCCTGACAGGCGATGATTATGGCATCGGCGACTTCATCGAAGACCTCAAGAAGAAGGGTTACATCGACGAGAATCCGCAGGAGGAGGGTGTGCTGAAATTAACGGCCAAGAGTGAGCAGAACATCCGGAAAAGTGCGCTGGAGGAGATTTTTGGCAAGCTGAAGAAAGGCGGCAAAGGCAGCCACGCGACGCCCCAGACAGGTATAGGCGACGAGGCCAGCACAGACCGCCGCGAGTACCGCTTCGGAGATGCAATCGAGCAGATTTCCATGACTGACTCGATCCGCAACGCCCAGATTAACCACGGCCTGTCAGACTTCCGACTGACGGAGCAGGACCTGGAGATTACCGAGACGGAGCACAAAACACAATCGTCTACGGTGCTGATGATCGATATTTCGCACTCCATGATCCTGTACGGCGAGGACCGTATCACACCCGCCAAGAAGGTGGCCATGGCCCTGGCCGAACTCGTGAAGCAGAAGTACCCGAAAGATACGCTGGATGTGATCGTGTTCGGCAACGACGCCTGGCAGATCGAAATCAAAGACCTGCCATACCTGGAAGTGGGGCCATACCATACCAACACCGTAGCCGGGCTCGAACTGGCCATGGATATACTGCGCAAACGGAAGACGCCGAACAAGCAGATCTTCATGATCACGGACGGTAAACCTACCTGCCTGAAAGAGGGAGTGCATTACTACAAAAACAGCTTCGGCCTGGACCGCAAAGTGGTGAACAAGACACTGAACCTGGCTGCTCAGTGCCGTCGCCTCAAAATCCCGATCACCACTTTTATGATCGCATCGGACCCATACCTGCAGCAATTCGTAGACGAGTTTACGAAAGTAAATAACGGCCAGGCCTACTACAGTTCACTGAAAGGCTTAGGACACCTGGTGTTTCGCGACTATGGCCGCAACCGAAAGAAGAGCTTTTAAAGTTTGAGAGTTTAGGAGTTTAAGAATTAAAGATCTTACTACTCAAGAAATTCCCCTCCTCGGAGGGGTTAGGGGTGGGTCTACACATACGAGGTAAATCAACCATTAAGCAATTTAGCATTCAACAATAAAAAGAATGAACTACAAAGACATACCAGCAGAGAACTTACTGAAGATAAAAACGCTCGGGCAATTGCGTGCTGCCGGGTACAAACCGCAAACTGTGAAGCAGGAACTGCGTCGTAACCTGATCAGCAAGCTGCAGCGCAAAGAAGAAGTGTTTCCGGGTATCTGGGGCTACGAAGAGACTGTATTGCCAGATTTACAAAGGGCCATTCTGTCGATGCACCACATCAACCTGCTCGGTTTGCGTGGGCAGGCCAAGACCCGGATTGCCCGCCTGATGGTGGATTTGCTGGACGAATACATACCTGTTGTGCAAGGCGCCGAGTTGAACGATGACCCGCTGCAGCCGCTCTCGCGTTTTGCCAAGGACTTGGTGCACGAGCACGGCGACGACACACCCATTAGTTGGATGCACCGCTCTGACAGGTATACTGAGAAACTGGCTACTCCCGACGTGTCGGTAGCTGACTTGATCGGTGATGCGGACCCTATCAAAGCGGCTACCCTCAAACTACCTTATTCTGACGAGCGGGTGATCCACTTCGGGTTGATTCCACGTTCGCACCGGGGCATCTTCGTCATCAACGAACTACCCGATCTGCAGGCCCGCATACAGGTGGCCTTGTTCAACATCCTGCAGGAAGGCGACATCCAGATACGTGGATTCAAAGTCCGTCTGCCGCTTGATATCCAGTTTGTGTTCACGGCCAACCCTGAGGACTACACCAACCGTGGCTCCATCGTAACGCCGCTCAAAGACCGCATCGACTCCCAGATCATCACGCACTATCCGAAGACCATTGAGATCGGTAAGAAGATCACGCGGCAGGAAGCGCATATCAAAGAGGAGCAGGAACAGCTGGTGACCACCAACGACATCATCAGTGACCTGATAGAGCAGGTAGCCTTTGAGGCAAGGGAGAGTGAATATGTCGATGCCAAGAGCGGTGTGTCGGCACGTCTGACCATCTCGGCTTTTGAAAATTTGCTGAGTGCTGCTGAGCGCCGGGCCTTGCTGAACGGCGAAAGCAAAACCTATGTGCGGCTGTCTGATTTCCTAAACACCATACCTGCTGTGACGGGTAAAGTAGAACTGGTATACGAAGGCGAGCAGGAGGGAGCCGGACATGTGGCGCAGGTGCTGATGGGCAAAGCTATCCGCACCCAGTTCCTCCAATACTTCCCAGATCCTGACAAGGCCAAGAAGTCAAAAGAGGGGAATCCTTACAAGAAAATAACGGATTGGTTTGGCGACGGCAACACAGTGGATATCCTGCATGATGCCTCTGCCTCGGACTACAAGAAAGCTTTGCAGGCTATACCTGGCTTAAGCGAACTGGTAGAGAAGTATCGCTCCGATGCAAAAGGGGACGAGAAGCTTTTTATGATGGAATTTGCCCTGCACGGTTTGGCGGAGCACAGCCAACTCAGCAAAAACCGCCTCAGCACCGGCCTGCAGTTCAAGGACCTGCTCAGCGGTATGTTTACCATGCCGAGTTTCGGTGAAGAGGAAGACGAGGATGACTTTTAGGAGTTTGAGAGTTGGGGAATTTAAGAGTTAAAGAGTTGAAAGGCAGAAGCGGTATCAGTACTGCTTCTGCCTTTTTTTCTATTCCCTTATTTAACCCGCTTCCAGTTCGACACCATCGTGTAGCATCCATCATCCTGCTGTTGCACCTTGGCTGACCAAACATAAGTGGTTGGCCATTTTTTAAAGATTTTGGCCACAGTGTAGAGAAAACGAAGAGACAGTTTGTTCGGGCGGGGCTTCCATCCTTGTGTAGGAATCATCACAATACTGATCTGATCATCTATTTTCTCAACAGAATATTCCCCGACAATGCTACCAGTAGAAGGATGCGCTTCAATGGTGAAACCTCCTTTTTTGCTGACCTTTCCATCCAGGGACTGGATGTTGGGAAATGGATCTTCAAACACCAAATGCACAGGATGTACTGCATTGTTTCGTGTGATCCGTCTTATGGATACGTTGTCATTCCTCCAGCTCAGCTCAAAATCATAGTCTCCTCTACTAATTTTTTCTGCCCCTAATTCGACTTCAATAGCAGAGAGCACACCATTAAACGCAGGATTAAGTGTTGCAATCAAGGGCTCGGGGCTATACCTGGTGAAGTACATTTTAGTCAAATCCATGGGCAAAGGAAGCTCATCTAGCTGGTGGTATCTACCATCAATGAATACCTCAAACTCAGTAAGTTTCTTCCTCACAAAGTAGAAATCATGCAAATAGACCAATGGCATGGCTGACGGCTTTTCTGCTGCCTCTCCCATAGGAGCAAGTAATCCGAAAGGTTCCCGTTCCTTCGGGTTCTTTTCGTTTATCCTGATTCGTATATCCCTGTTGCGAATATCCTGAAATGCATAGCTTGCCTGTACACCATATGTGTTGATCTCATAAAAAGCTCCGTGCATCTCCCTTTCAACCATATTTGCCAGCCCCTTTCCAGCAATATCATACTTGGATGGGTCTAAGGTCAGAGTTGATTCGTGATAAATGTCAACTTTACCATCTGCCCGCCAACCGATAATGAGGTGTCCCTTTCCATGAACAGTGTCATCAAATACCTGCGGCTCAAAACCAATGTAGATAGAGTCCGGATCTTTTTCGGAATTAATCAGAAGCAGGCGCTCCATCGGTTGAATGGATATTTCAAAAGGGTTGGGAATAGAGATCGTTTCGTGTGCCATACTTGAAAGAATGTTGTTGAAGAGCAATGCAGAAAACTTACTCAAACAATGCCGGCAGCTGCTTCACCAAGGTATAGCCGCCCATCCAGGCCATTACCAGCACAACTAAAATCCCAAAAATGGTCAGCCACAGTGGGTGCTTATAACTGCCGATTACCTTCACTTTGTGAGCAGCGATTAAAATAGTACCGAGCGTAAGGGGTAGGATGAGTCCGTTGAGAGCACCAGCCAGGATAAGCAGGTGCACCGGACGGCCAATAGTGACGAAGATAGCAGTGGAAATAGCGATGAAGCCGATAATAAACCAGTTCTCGTTGCGCTCTATGCTCCGATGGAAAGACTTGATGAAAGACACCGAAGTATAGGCCGAGCCGATCACCGAGGTAATAGCCGCCGATACCATTACGATGCCGAATAACTTATAACCAACATTGCCGGCAGCCAACTGAAACACAGAGGCAGGCGGGTTACTTTCGTCGAGCACCAAACCCTTGCTTACCACTCCAAGCGCCGCCAGAAACAGGAAAATGCGAATGATGGAAGCTACTGTTATACCTGACACAGCACTGGTGTTTACCTCAGGCAGAGCGGCCTCGCCTTTCACGCCGGCATCGAGCAGACGGTGACCGCCTGCAAAGGTAATGTAGCCGCCTACTGTGCCACCTACGAGCGTGATGATCGAGATAAAATCGATCTGGTCCGGGATGAAAGTTTTGGTCACAGCTTCGGCCACAGGTGGGGCAGAGGTAATGGCTACATAGACGATCAGCAGGATCATCAACAAGCCCATAAACTGGGCAAAGCGGTCCATCACTTTTTTTGCTTCCCGCACCAGGAAGATGCCGATGGCTATACCTGCCGCAATGATGGCCCCCAACTCCGGAGAAATGCCGAACAGCACGTTAAAGCCCAATCCGGCACCACCCACGTTGCCAATGTTGAAGGCAAAGCCACCGAGCACAATAAGAACCGCTACAAACAGGCCCAGGCCCGGCAGCACGAGGTTGGCAATGTCCTGCGCCCGCTTCTCGGACACGGCAATCACCCGCCATACGTTGAGCTGCACCCCAATATCAAGTACAATAGAAGCTAGTATCACAAAGCCAAAACTGGCTGCGAGCGATTGTGTGAAAACGGTGGTCTGGGTGAGGAAGCCTGGACCGACGGCAGATGTGGCCATCAGGAAGGCGGCTCCGAGCAGGACGCTCCAGTTGCGTTTCTGCTTCATGGGCGCTGCACTTTTGGTGTAGCTAGCGCTATACCTTCGCGCTGCAAAGTTTTATGTATCTGGCGCGCAAAAGACAGGGCCTGCGGGCCGTCGCCATGTATGCACACCGTGTCGGCCTGTATACCTATGTCAGTACCCTGCTGCGACTGAACTTTGCCCTCCTGCACCATACGTAGCACCTGGCTGGCGGCTTTGTCAGAGTCGGTGATCAAGGCATCAGGCTGACGACGGGAGGTGAGGGTGCCGTCCTTCTGATACGTACGGTCTGCAAACACTTCGTTGGCAGCACCCAGATTGAGTCGCTTGGCAGCTTTTATCAGCTCACTTCCGGCCAGACCGTAAAGCAGTGCCTCAGGCTTTACCTTATACACGGCTTCGGCAATGGCTTCGGCCAGTTTAACATCGGTGGCGGCCATATTGTAAAGAGCACCGTGCGGTTTCACGTGGTGCAGCGTGCCGCCCTCGGCCTGCACAAAAGCCTGCAATGCGCCGATTTGGTAAATGACCATGTCGTATACCTCCTCCGCCGAAACCGCCATGTTGCGCCGCCCAAAGCCCGCCAGATCGGGCAAGCCGGGATGAGCGCCTATGGCCACGTTATGCTGCAGACAAAGCTGCACGGTTTTGCGCATCACGCCAGGGTCGCCGGCATGGAAGCCACAGGCAATATTGGCTGAAGTGACATAGGGGAGTATCTGCTCGTCATTCCCTATTCGATAGGCGCCAAAACTCTCGCCCAGGTCGCAGTTCAGGTCAACGGAGAGGGGTGTGTTCATTTATTGTGTTTTAGGTGGATGGCGTGTGCCAGCTGTGTCAGATTCTGCTCCTGGCGGATGTAAAGCTGCTGGGCTTCTTCCAGCGATACTTTCTCAAACGCAATGGTCTGACCCGGCACGACCTGGGCTAATATAGGCAAATCGACGCTAACTACCTGCAATATGCGCGGGTAGCCGCCTGTAGTCTGGTGATCGGCCATCAGCACAATTGGCTTGCCCTCAGGCGGCACCTGCACCGTGCCAAAGGTCACAGCCGTGGAGATAAGTTCGGTTTCCTCGTTCAGGTATAGCGATACGCCCTGTAGCCGGTAGCCCATCCGGTCGGACTGCGCTGATACCTGGAATCGCTCAGACCAGATCTGCTCCTGGCTGGTACCAGAGAAGAGCTCAAACTCGGGGCCTTTGATCGCCCGCAGGGTCGGGTTGGGCTTATAGTCGGGGTAGAACTGCGGGTCGGGCGTCCAGCTGGCGGCTATGTAATTGTGGCCATCTGTGGTGCCTGTTGCCTGTGAGAACAGCGCTATACCTGTAGCAGTAGGGCTGTGGCACGGTATAATGTCACCGGCCTGCAGCGCCCGTCCCTGGAACCCGCCTATACCTGCCTGCAGGTAGGTCGCGTAGCTGCCCATCACCAATGGAAGGTCAAAACCACCAGACACAGCCAGGTAAGCCCTGCAGCCGGACTGGGGAGCTCCAAAAGTTAAGATGCTGCCGCTCTTCACAAGAAATGGACGCCACAGACGTACTTTTTCTCCGTTAAGCTCAGCTGACAGATCAGCGCCGGTCAGGGCGATCAGTTGATCCTCGGTAAAGCGTATCGTAGGCCCGATCAGTGTTATCTCCAGCACGGCTTCGTGCTCCGGGTTTCCAGCCAGCATGTTGGCTACCCGGGAGGCGAAGGTATCCATGGCGCCGCTTGTGATGATGCCCTCTTTCTGGTGTCCATACCTGCCCTTATCCTGCAGTGTGGTGAGCAAGCCTGGCTTTATGATCTCAAGCCCCATGCGATTTCTCCTTTCGCTGCCAGTACTCTTTTTCAGAAATAGCCACAAACTTTACCTGATCACCGGCCTGCAGCAGACTGGGCTGCTCCCGGTTGGGATCAAAAAGCCGAAGCGGCGTACGGCCGATCAGTTGCCAGCCACCAGGCGTTTCGATGGGATAGATGCCTGTCTGACCGCCCGCTATACCTACGGAGCCAGCAGGTATGCGCGGCCTGGGGTTTTGCTTGCGGGGAGTGGCCAGCTTTTTGGCCATGCCGCCCAGGTAGGGAAAGCCAGGCGCAAAGCCGATCATGTATACCTGGTACTTGCCGCGTATGTGGCTGGCGATGACTTCCTGTGGTGTGAGTTTGGTATGCCGGGCCACATACTCCAGGTCTGGGCCGAAGGAGCCGTTATAGCACACCGGAATCTCCATTATACGGGGTTGGGTACCTTTGCCATTTTCGCGGGCTACTTTGAGCATGTGCTGCAGTTGTTCCGTCACGCGGGTGTAAGGGTTGTAAAAACCTCGCTCACTTGCCTGCCAGGGGTCATAGTACACCGTTACCGTGTTGAAAGCAGGCACCTGTTCTCTGAAACCAGTGAAAGGATGACGATCCAGGTAGGTGCTGAAGGCACGCACCTTTGTGTGGGTGGCTTCGTCGATGCTATCACCGAACTGCACCGTAATGGCGCTGTCGCCGAGAGGGTATAGCCGGAACAGCTGCATGTCTTTTTGCTTCATACCTGCGCTCAATAGTGTGCCTCTGTATACCTGTTGAAGTGAGGTATAGTTAATCAAGGTACATAAAAAAACACAAGACTACTGATAAGCAGTCTTGTGTTTTAAGTGGATGTCCGGAAAAGCTTAGTCGTTTAAGCCGACGTCTTCGAGCACAGGTGGGTGCAACTGTCCTTCTGTCTGCGCCACAACCATGGCCACGGTAGCGTCGCCGGTTACGTTCACTACTGTGCGGAGCATGTCCAGGATACGGTCAGGGGCCAGGATCAAGGCAATACCTTCGATCGGGATACCTGCCTGCTGCAGTACGATCACGAGCATCACCACACCGGCACCCGGCACGGCTGCTGCCCCAATGGAGGCCAGCGTTGCTGTCATCACAATGCCGAGCTGCGTCATCAGGTCCAGGTCCATGCCATAGGCCTGTGCTATAAACACAGCAGCCACCGACTGGTACAGACTGGTGCCGTCCATGTTGATGGTTGCGCCCAGTGGCAGTACAAAGCTGGTGATTTCCCGATTAATGCCCAGTCGCTCCTCGCAACGCTCCATGGTAACAGGAAGCGTAGCCGCGCTGGAAGAAGTAGAAAGCGCCAGCATCTGCGCCGGAAAGATACCTTTGAAAAAGTCGGTGTATTTTGTTTTACCGATGGTGACAACCAGCGTTGGGTATACCAGTAGCATCATGATGGCGAGACCTGCTATCACCACCAGGCCGTAGTAGCCCAGCACCAGCAGCAGTTCCACGGCTGCACCCGGATCGTCGCCCGCAAACTCTACTACCAGTCCGGCCAGCAGGGCGAACACACCGTAAGGAGCCGCCATCATAATGATGTCCACCATTTTGAGTATGACCATGTTGACGCCGTCAAAAAAAGCGTTGACAGGGGCAGACTTGTCTTTCGGGATCATGATCAGGGCGATGCCGAAGAGGAGTGCAAAGAAGATCACCTGCAGCATGCTGCTGTTGTTGGTCATGGCCCCGAAAACATTATCCGGCACAATATCTACCAGTGCCTGCAAGGGCCCCTGTTGCTCTACAGCGGCTGCGTCGGAGGAGCGCTGCTCGGTGGTAGCTGCAAACTGAGCTTTAAACTCTTCCCGCTTTTCAGGAGAGAAAGCCTTGCCAGGCTCCACAAGGTTTACAATGACCAGGCCAAGCACTACCGCCACCACGGTCGTCATCATGTACATGCCAATGGTTTTGGTACCGATGCGCGAGAGCTTGCTCACATCACTCAGACTGGCCACACCTGTTATCAGCGATACGAGTACCAGCGGCACTGCAATCAGTTTGAGCAGGTTGATAAAGATGGTGCCAAATGGTTTGATAAAGTCGGCAGTGAACTCGATAAGGCCGAAGGTGCTGGCGGAGATTCCCCACGCTACCCCCAGGGTCATACCGATAAGAATCTGCCAGTGCAGGGCTAACTTCTTCATAAACAGGTTGGTGGCAGGCGATGTAAATGGGCCCACCCGTGTTTGGTGTAAGGTTCAGACTAATGCGTGCAGGTAAATTATCAGGTGTGGCGCTGCCAGAAAGCCTGCTAAGTATGCCCGCGTCAGGTAAAATTAAGCAAAATCCTTCAGAAAAGGCCGGAATATCTCAATTCCGAAATTTAATGGGCAGCGGAGCCAGGTATAGCAGTTTTATAAAACAAAAAGACCGCAACAGGTGCGGTCTTTTTGAGTTGGTAAACCAGTGTCGGTAAGCCTATGCTTCCTCGTTCACTACTATCTTCTCAATTCTGTCGTTGGCTCTGATCTGGTCGATCACGTCTACGCCTTCTACCACCTTGCCGAAGCAGGTATGGTTACGGTCGAGGTGCGCCGTGTTTTTGCGGCTGTGCACAATAAAGAACTGCGAGCCACCGGTGTTACGGCCGGCATGGGCCATGCTCAGCACGCCACGGTCATGGTACTGGTTCTCGCCAGTCAGTTCGCAATCGATCTTGTAGCCAGGGCCACCGGTTCCAGGTACGCCTTTAGCGCCTTCGCGTGAGTTCGGGCACCCACCCTGTATCACAAAGTCAGGAATAACGCGGTGAAAAGTAAGACCATCGTAAAAGCCATCTTTGGCAAGCTTTATAAAGTTTTCTACCGTCTTTGGAGCGTCTTTTTCATAAAATTCTACTTTCATGACGCCTTTAGCGGTATGGATTTCTGCGGTTCTCATAATTCTATCTGTTTGAAATAATGTAATACGAATAAGTACAAAAGTACGCAAAATATCTGTTGGCAGCCAGTCGGCCAGCCACCAGATTTGGCTGAAGAGGCTGCTGGCTTGGTATTTGCTAAAACTTGAAGCGCCTTAAAACAGTAATTGTACTATAGCGCGACCCCTGAATCTGACTAAAACCTGAGCCTACTATGAAAGCAATTTCCTACATATTAACCCTGTTTGGGCTCGCCATGCTGCTGCTTACTGCCTGTGATCAGCCCAAGGATACCCAAACCGGAAAAGAAGCCGACCTGCAGGAAGGCCCCAATGCCCTGCAGACGAATGGACCTGTTGAGCCGCAAGCCAGTACCGCACGCCAGATTCCAGGTGGCACAGAGGCTGCCCGTGTATCTGATCGCAGTTTACTGGATAATGTAGCAGCTAACAGTGACTTGAGTACTTTCAGCTCACTTTTACGCACGGCTGGCGTTTCTAAAAATCTAAGAGGGACGGGTCCTTATACCGTTTTTGCCCCCACCGAGGCAGCCTTTCAGGCCTTGCCTGATAGTTTGCGCAACAACCTGAATAGCCCGGAATACCGGGAGATGCTACAGCAAGTGCTCAATAACCATATCATAGCAGGAAAGTTGACTACGAATGACCTGCAGGATGGTGCTATCCTGAAAACAGCGGCAGGACGGCAACTGAAAGTCACAAAGCGCAATAGCAATGTGCGCATTGACAGTGCCTTGATAGAGGATCCTGATGGGATGAGCAGCAATGGCGTGCTGCATACGATAGACAAAGTACTTGTGCCAGTAGAGGAAACTATTCTATAAACCTAGAACGGGTTCGTTGCCCAGACGGCCATCTCTGGTATAAAGCCTCTGTCATCGAGTTCCAGCGCTCCTTTGATCGCCCGTGCAATCTCACGGCCACGTAGTTTATTAGGCTGGTTGTCACGCTCCTCCCGCTCTTCACGACCAAATGCCGTGGTGACCTCGCTGGGGTTCAGCAGCATGACGCGCACATTGTAGGGACGCAGTTCCATCTGCCAGCACTGGGTCATGCCGCGCAAGGCAAACTTAGAAGAAGCGTACACTGTACCGCCCTCGTATCCTTTGGTAGCAGCTGTAGAGCCGATGTTGATGATGTTGCCGTAGTTCTGTTTTTTGAAGATCTCAGCAGCTCGTTTCCCCATCATGGCTGCTCCGAACACATTCACACTATAGATCCGCTGAAAGTCTTCCAGCGACACATCCTCGATTCTCTTAGAGTAGCCAATCCCGGCATTGTTGATCAGTGCGTCTAACCTGCCGTATTCGTTCATAAATGCCTTGTAAGTCAGCTTCACGTCATCAGGGTTTGCTACATCAGCTGTAATGGGCATAGCACCAAGTTCCCGTGCCGCCTTGTGCGTCCGTTTCTCGTCACGACCTGTAATAGCTACGTTCGCACCGTGCTCGATGAGTAGTCTGGCCGTGGCATAGCCGATACCGAGTGTGCCGCCTGTGATCAGGATATTCGCGTTTTCGATTTTCATAGTGATAGAGGTGAGGTTTGATTTTGTAATAACGTGGGAGGGGTGGTTGTAGTTGAGGTTGTGCCTGCAGCGGGATTTTCGCCTTGCCGGCGGGGCTCTTTGTTATGGCGCGAGTCGCATATCCCGAACTTGTTTCGGGACGTCCTCGCTCGTGACTACTATAGAGGGGCCTCTGGCCCAGGTATAGCAACCAGTATTGCTTTGTAGCTTGCCCTGGCCGGGCAGGCCCTACTTTTTGTCTTGACACAAATCGAGGGCCCCTACCCCCAAAGTAGGCAAAAAAGTCAAGACTCCCCAAATCGAGGGCCCCTACCCCCACTCGCTGAACACTCAAACAGTGGGTAGTCAGTTGGTGCACCTGGCTCAGGTGATTTGTTGCATAGCTGGAGGGGCAAGAATGTCTTTCGATTCCTGCCAGTGGTCATTTACTACAGAGCTATTCCTGTTAGTCAATTTTTACAGAGAGTCCCCCTTTGAAGGGGGCAGGGGGATGACAGCGTTCTCAAGACAGTTACTGTAACTACAGCGCTTATACCTTTGAGAATGTAGTGACTGAATTCCCCTCTCGGGAGGGGTAGGTACAATTAGCAGGAATAATGAATGACAGAACATACGAAGCTATACCTGCTGAATGGCAGCTACAGAAAAGTCCCCAACTCTTAAACTACTTCCGATTATCTTCCCCATGCATCATGCTGAGGTAGCTCTCATACCTGGTCAGGGCGATTTCATTTTTACGCACAGCCTCTACCACGGCGCAGCCGGGCTCGTTGAAGTGGGTGCAGTTGTTGAAGCGGCACTGGTTGAGGCGCTCGCGCATTTCGGGAAAGAAGTGACCGAGTTCTTGTTTGGGAATGTCGACGATGCCGAGCTCTTTGATGCCTGGTGTGTCGATGATGAAAGTTTCCGGGTCAATTTCGAACATCTCGGCGAAGGTAGTCGTGTGCACGCCTTTGTCGGAGAAGCCGGAGATTTCGGAGGTTTTCAGGTCAAGGTCAGGTACGATCAGGTTAATAAGGGTGGACTTGCCCACACCCGAGTGACCCGAGAAGAGCGTAGTCTTACCATGCAACAGCTCCTTCAGCTCATTTATACCTTCGTTAGTATGTGCCGACACAGCCATTACCTTGTAGCCAACTCGCTCATACAGGTAGGCGATCTGTCGCTGGTACTCCTGCATGTCTTCGTCGTAAAGGTCAGTTTTGTTGTAAACGATCACAGTAGGTATACCGTAAGCCTCGGCCGTTACCAGAAAGCGGTCGATGAAGCCGAAGGAGGTCCGTGGAGAAACCAGCGTCGCGATCAACAGGGCTTGGTCGAGGTTGGCGGCGATGATGTGGGCGTGCTCTGCCTTGTGTGTGGATTTGCGGATGATGTAGTTTTCGCGGTCTTCAATTTTGTGAATTACGGCCGTGTCTTCGCCGGTAGTTTCTACGTCGAACTCCACACGGTCGCCCACGGCCAGCGGATTGCTCACCTTCATGCCCTTGAGCTTGAACTTGCCGCGCAGACGGGCCCGGTGTAGTTTGCCATCCGCATCACGCACTAAATACCACGACCCCGTCGATTTTACTACAACTCCTTTCATTCGTTTTATGTCAACAGCTGGCGCACGTCGGTCATGATCTTTGCCGTGGCACCCGCCTGTTCGTGTACGTAAGTTTTTTCTTTGTCGGTTATACCTTGGCGTAGTCCGGGCGTGGTATGCACCCGCTCAAAAGCCTGCAACAGTTCCTCTGCGTTATTTATCGGGAAGGCACAGCCCAGCGCCACCAAATCCTTCGCCTCCTGAAACTTGTCGAATTTCGGACCGAAGAACAGCGGCAAGCCAAAAACAGCAGCCTCCAGTGTGTTGTGCAGCCCCTTGCCGAAAGCCCCGCCAATGTAAGCATAAGTGCCATAGCTGTAAAGCGATGAGAGCATGCCGATGTTATCAATCACCAGCACGTTATACCGACCTGCATCCGCCTCCATGGCCTGCGAAAAGCGCACAGCATCCTCGCCGAACTGTTGCATCATCTGACTGATACCGCTCTCGTTAATTTCGTGCGGAGCGATGATGAACTGTATACCTTGGCGGTACTTCTGAATCAACGGCAAGAGCACCTCAATATCTGCAGGCCAGCTACTGCCTATCATAAACACCGCTTTGCCCTGCGCAAAAGCCTCCACCACAGGTATAGTTTTCACGCTGGCGGCCGTCTGCAGCACCCGGTCGAAGCGAGTGTCGCCGGCAATGCTGGCTTTGCTTATACCTATACCTTGCAGGAGCTTCAGGGAAGCTTCGTTCTGGGTATAGATGTGCGTGAAGCGCTGCAGTATGCTGCGGTTGAAGCCGCCGTAGGGTTTGAAGAACACTTGGTCTGGACGGAAAATCGCCGAGATAGAAAGCACAGGTATAGCCCGCTCCTGCAGCGCTTGCAGGTAGTAGTGCCAGAACTCGTACTTCACAAACACCGCCAGCTTCGGCTGCACGATGTCCAGAAAGCGGTTGGCGTTGCTGTAGCTGTCGAGTGGCAGGTAGAAGATGTAGTCGGCGCCCGCGTAGTTTTTGCGCACCTCATAGCCGGAAGGGGAGAAGAAGGTGAGCACCACTTTATACCTTGGAAACGCCTCTTTGAAAGCCTCAATAACAGGCCGCCCTTGCTCAAACTCCCCCAGCGACGCGCAGTGGAACCACACTACCGGCGCCGTGTTGCCCTGCAGCTGTTGTGCCATCCGCTCAAACTGGCTTTCACGACCCGTCTGCATCAGCTTTGCCTTCTGGTGAAAAGGTGCCGCCAAGGCAATAGCCGCCTGGTAAGCTTTCAGTCCGATGTCGTATAGTAGTTTCAAGTATAATTTCTGGTAATGACCTCACAGTGTCCCCGAAAGCATTATGGATCTTCGACTTCCAGACCTGTGAGTGGCTTGTTGCATTGTAGCAAAGGCCTCTTTCCAGACACTAATAGGTTTGATAAACGCTGTTAGGTTTAGAGGCTTCACGGTGCAAATATAGGGTATTCTAGAGCGATAGTGGTAAGGAGGCTTTACTTTGTAATTAGCGAAGAGGATTTGCTTAGTGATTGGATGTGATAAAGTGTATTTGGAGATGAAAAAAGGGCAGTATTTTGGCCAATAGATATAAGACAAAAGTGTATGTTTACCCTTTCAAATAAGTTAGCAAACTTCTATTTGAATAAGAAGGATCAAATTGATGTAATGCATTAGAATATAGCAAGTATGCCAGGTATAAAGAAAGTTTCATTACTATTAATCACGCTGATCTGCGTCATTATGTTCACTAGTTGTAGTCAAAAGGAAGAGGTTACTCCTTCCTCTTCATGGGCAACTGCTACCATCGGCGGTCAAAGCTTCATCTCTATAAAATGTATTGCTCGTATTCTTGAGGCTCCTCTACTAGTGTCTTCCGAGCCTTTGATTGCCCTAAACTATACAGATTCTAGAGGAGAAATATTAACTCTTTATGTGCCATTGCCTCTACAGGCAGGTTCGGAGACTACAGAGCCACATGTTGTTCTTTTTAAGGGTAAGAATGGCACAGGTCATGGGGTTAATGCTTCGTCCGTAATACAGGTTACCTATCATGACACTGATGCTAAATTAATAAAAGGAACCTTCTCAGGAACTGTGATTGATTCAAGGTCTGGCTATGGTTCACTGGAAGTAACAGATGGGAAGTTTGAGGCAGAGTATTAGAATGAGGTAAGAAAGTATCTGCCTTATTCAATGAAAGAATAAATAGGAAGAATCTGAATATATTGGCAAGGGCCAATACAAAGAAAATAGCAAAAACCACCATCAAACTTTATATACCTCACCCCCCTTGGAAGGACTCTTCATCACCGCCATCGACCTCACCGGAACCTTCGTCTTTGCCATAAGCGGTATCAGGCTGGCTTCGGGTAAGAACATCGACTGGTTCGGGGCTTATATCATTGGCTTGGTCACGGCCATCGGCGGTGGCACCACCCGGGACTTGTTACTCGGTGTAACGCCTTTCTGGATGCTGAACGGTACCTACTTCCTCACCACCGGTGTGGCGCTTCTAGCGGCTCTGCTATTCAAAGAAAGAATCTTTCGGCTGGGGAGCACCCTGTTTCTATTCGACGCCATCGGGCTTGGGTTGTTTACAGTGGTGGGTATCAGCAAAAGCCTGGAGGCGCAACTGCCATTCTGGGTGGCGATTGTCATGGGTACCATTACAGGTTCCGTCGGAGGACTTATCCGGGATGTGCTCTTAAACGAAGTGCCGCTCCTCCTGCGCCGCAATATTTATGCGCTCGCCTGTGTTGCCGGCGGACTCGTTTACTTTTTGTGCACACAGCTTAACCTTCCAACGAGCGTGACGGAAATGCTTGCAGCTTCAGTCGTGATACTGGTTCGGGTAGTGGCCGAGAAGTTTAACATCCATTTGCCTGTGCTGAATCCTGTGAATCAGGATGAGGAGGAAATAACCAAATAACCCAATAACCCAATAACCCAATAACATATTGCATGCCTACTATCATCCGTCCCATACAATCATCCGACAACGAGCCATTGGCCACTTTGATCCGAAACGTTTTTCGCGAGTTTAAGATAGACATGCCAGGTACGGTGTATACCGACCCGACCACCGACGCTTTGTATGAGCTCTTCCAACAACCTGCCAGCACTTACT
Organism: Pontibacter sp. LHS1; assembly: GCF_058932855.1. Classification (NCBI taxonomy): domain Bacteria; kingdom Pseudomonadati; phylum Bacteroidota; class Cytophagia; order Cytophagales; family Hymenobacteraceae; genus Pontibacter; species Pontibacter sp. LHS1. The sequence continues at coordinate 126,101 of NZ_JBZYWF010000007.1, read as the reverse complement.
TTGTGGCCGAGGAAAACGGCACCATCATAGGTGGCTGCGGCGTATATCCCACCGAAGGCCTGCCAAAAGGCTGTGCCGAGCTGGTGAAATTTTATCTTGCCGCAGAGGCCAGGGGAAAGGGGATAGGGCACCAGCTGATGCAGCAAAGTATAGCAGCCGCCCGGGAGCTAGGCTACATGCAGCTATACCTTGAGTCGTTCCCCGAACTGGCCAAAGCCGTATCGATGTATGAGAAAGCAGGCTTCAGGCCCATACCACACGCGATGGGGAACTCGGGCCACTACGCCTGCAACATCTGGATGCTGAAAGACCTATGACCGTAGAACAGGCTTATAACAGTTGGGCTGCGCAGTACGACACCAACAAGAACCGAACCCGCGATCTGGAAGCCGTGGCTTTGCGCAAGACGCTGGCCGATGTGCCTTTCGAGACATGCCTGGAGATAGGCTGCGGCACGGGCAAAAACACTGAATGGCTGGTGCGAAGGGCTATGCACGTCACGGCGGTGGATTTATCTGCCGCTATGCTCGGGCGGGCCCGAAAGAAAGTGAGCTCTAACAAAGTTACGTTCCAACAAGCCGACATCATACAGCCCTGGAAATTCGCTACGCAGGTATACGATCTCGTTACTTTCAGCCTGGTGCTGGAACACATTCAAATCTTGGATTCTATTTTTAAGCAAACGGCAACTGCACTGAAAACCGGAGGCTACGTCTACATCGGCGAACTACATCCTTTCAAGCAATACACCGGCACCAAGGCCCGCTTCGACACAGAAGAAGGACGGCAGGAGGTGTCATGCTATACCCACCACATATCGGAGTTTGTGCAGACTGCCAGACAGTACGGCTTGAAACTGGTCGACTTAAACGAATATTTTGATGACAACGACCGCACCGGTGTACCACGCATTCTGACCATCCTTTTGCAGAAGGTATAGAAAGCCCTACTTTTATGCTTTCAGAACCAAGCTCAACCCGATGAAAATACTTTTAGCTATAGGAGTAGGGAGTTTTATAGGCGGCATGCTGCGCTATCTGCTCACCCTTTTTATCCAAACCCGTGCTACTATTGCTTTCCCTTTCGGCACCTTGGGCGTTAACCTGATTGGTTGCTTTCTGATGGGCTTACTCTTTGCGCTGCTTTCCAAAAGCTCGGTGGGTCCTGAGTGGCGCCTTTTCCTGGTGACTGGTGTGTTGGGTGGTTTTACTACTTTCTCCGCTTTCTCACTGGAGTCGGTTCACATGCTGCAGACAGCACAGTATGGGCAGGCGATAGTTTATATTTTGGCAAGCGTGCTGCTGGGGCTGCTGGCTACTTTTGCCGGTATCTGGCTGGTCAGGCTGGCGTAGCCGATCAGCCTGGCAAGTCTTCTATACTCCTGAAAACGGATACCATTGCCAGGCCTCTTTCCGATAAGGTATACTCAATGTGCAGTGGCTTTTCCTGTACCACAGTTTTCACCAGAATATCCGCCTCCTCCATTTCTTTCAGCGCTGTTGCCACCGACTGCTTATTGGAGCCCGGCAGCTGGCGCAGCAGACTGTTAAAGCGCACCGGCCCATCCAAAGCCAGTCTGAAAATCTGCGGCTTCCATTTTCCGGATAACTGTTTTAAGATTTCCTCCGCAGGGCAGCTCGCCTCCTCCTGATGTAAATTGTTGGTAGTCATGTTTTCTTGACCAATTGACTCTCCTGAAATATAGGCCGACCTTTGTAAAGGTAGTTAAATCAGAACTGATAGATAAGGCTAACAGGCCTGCAATTACAAAGTTTAACGAAAATTAATAGACCATGGAGACAAAACCGATGCATTGCGATATAGAGACCGGCATTTGTGAAATTCCGGTGACACAGGAAAGCTCAGAAGATACAACCATTGCAGCGGCCAAGAAGCCGATCAAACTGCTGTACTTCACCGACCCGATCTGTTCCTCGTGCTGGGGTATCGATCCGCAACTGAAGAAACTGACACTGGAATACGGGCCATACTTTGAAGTGGAGTACCGCATGGGCGGGTTGTTGCAGAGCTGGGAAACCTACGGCGGTCGCGACGTGAACGGGCCTGTCAGCGTAGCCAGGCACTGGGAAGAAGCCGGTGCTCACTACGAAATGCCCATAGACGGCGACCTTTGGCTGGAAGACCCGCTGGCATCCTCTTATCCACCTTCCATCGCCTTTAAAGCGGCCCAGTTGCAGAGCGAAGAAAAAGCCGTGAAGTTTTTAAGGAGAATCAAGGAAATGGTTTTTCTGGAAAAGAAGAATATTGCCCGTTGGGAAAACCTGGCGCTTGCAGCCGAGCAAACCGGTTTGGATGTAGTACAGTTCAGGTCAGATAACGAAGGAAAAGCAATCACGCTGTTTCAGGAGGATCTGGCGCTGGCGCGTCAGCTGGGAGTACGGGGCTTTCCGACCATCTTTGTGACTGACGCACAGGACAGCCGCATCCTGGTATACGGCTCCCGCCCTTATGAACAGTACGAACAGGCGCTGCTCCAGCTACATCCGGAGGCGAAAAAGCAGGGCTACAATAAAGCCTATACCTCGCTCTTTGACAAGTACAGCACCCTTACAACCAGGGAATATGCTCTGATCTCCGGGGAGGAAACCACCGAGGCTGAGACACTCCTGCATAAGTTGCATGCAGAAGGCAAGCTCGGGAAGTATGCTTCTAAGAATGGCGCCTTATGGATGAAACTTTAAGCAGTTTGGGTGAAGTGTAAAAGCGCAGAGCCCCGGCAATTGTCGGGGCTCTGCGCTTTATGTTGGCAGGTATACCTTAACTACTGCGCCTGCAGAAGGCATAGCCCTGTCTTGCTGTTTTCCGTAAACCCCATACCTGCTACTGCAGGTATAAACTTAGCTTAGCATGACGGAAAAAGAACAGAAAGAAATAAAGGTCGCCGTTTTTGATCTGAACGGCACTTTCTATAACAAGAGCTCCAAAGATGAGTTCTTCAAGTTTGTCGGCAAGAAGCGGCCGCGCCGGCTGGCCTATTACTTCCAGATGATCTACTACAAACTACTCCTGAAGCTGAACCAGATCCGGCAGACTGAGTTCAAGGAGAACTTCTTCAACTACCTCGACGGCATCCCACCCAGGCAGCTGGAGCAATATGCCCGGGAATACTGGCGGCAGGAGTATCCGGAGCAGTTCAATCAGGAGATAAAAAACCGGCTGGACAGGTTGAAGAAAGATGGCGTGCAGGTAGTATGCGCCACAGGTGCACTGGAGGTATACGTGAAGCCTTTGTTTGATGAACTATACCCTATAGACGCCTACTTCGGAACCCAGACCAGGTATACAGACGATACCTACCTCGTAGAGGGCAAAGCCTGCAAGGCCGAAGAGAAGCTGAAGCGGCTCGACAAACACTTCAACGGCAGGCCTTACCGAATAGTCGAAGCCTACTCCGACAGCAAAGAAAACATACTGGACAAAGCCGATCGGGCCTGGCTGGTGAAGGATGATGGGAGCATGGTGCGCCTTTAGCTCCCCAAAAACAAAAAGCCCCGACTATTGTCGAGGCTTTTCTATGCTTAAAGCTGTTTAGGCTTAGTGATTAGAAAGGTAGTTAGATACGCCTTCTTTTGTAGCCTGCATACCTTCTTTGCCTTCAGACCAGTTGGCTGGGCAAACTTCGCCTTTCTCTTCGAAATACTGCAGGGCATCTACCATACGCAGCGCCTCGTCGATAGAACGGCCAAGTGGAAGGTCGTTTACAACCTGGTGACGAACAACACCTTCTTTGTCGATCAGGAACAGACCGCGGTAAGCAACCGGCTCGCCTACGAAGATAGCTTCGCCTTCTTCGTTGTAGTCGTAGTGACCAGCCAGCACGTCGAAGTTCTGAGCGATCGTCTTAGCAGCGTCAGCTACCAGCGGGTACTCAACACCCTCGATACCACCTTGGTTGCGTGGTGTGTTCAACCATGCGAAGTGAGAAAAATGCGTGTCGGTAGAGCAACCAACTACGGCTACGTTCTTACGATCGAACTCTTCCATTCTGTCCTGGAATGCGATGATCTCAGTAGGGCAAACAAACGTGAAGTCCATTGGGTAAAAATAGAAAATCACGTGCTTCTTGCCGATGTACTGGTCAAGTGAAAAGTTCTCTACGAATTCGCCGTTTACTACAGCTGTAGCTTTGAAAGAGGGTGCTTTTTTACCTACTAATACTGCCATTTTGTTTTGTTTTATTGGGTTTTGAAAAAATCTATTTAGGTACTCGTGTAATACTAATCTTTTTGTCGGGCTCTACTTTGCAGCCTGTCAGCTGCACCGAAAAGCCTTTGATCTCGAAGTTCTCCAGCTTTCGCTCACTAAAGAACTTGAGCAGCAACTGCTCCAACTCTTCGTCCTCAAAATCAACGATCTCCTTGGTCTTGCTGCAGTAGATGTGGCTATGCGTCATCGTATTTGAATCGTAACGCTTGCTGCCCTGTTCTGACACCACCCGTCGCAGCATACCTGTTTCAGTAAAGGTGTCCAGCGTTTTGTAGACCGTGCCCAGCGAAATCGTGGGGTTAGCCGGTCTTAATCGCTGAAAGATATCCTCTGCCGTCGGGTGCGATCCGTGCAATTCCGCCACCGCTTCGAGCACAACAATGCGCTGGTGCGTGGCCTTCAGGCCGCACTCAATCAGGCTTTGTCGTATTTCGTCTCGGGTCAGGTGTTGCATACTGCAGATAAGAATGATTCTTAACTAGGAATAGTTCCGCAAAGGTATGGCTTCTCTTTAAGAATTAAAAGTGAAGCGCTAAAAGTTGTCCGTGAATGGGGGAACTTTGGGAGGGAAAGAGTTTGGGAGTTTAGGGATTGAGGAGGTAAGAAGTTGAAAATATAGAGACGTTTCGCCGTAACGTCGTGGTGATAGGTGGAATTGTCGTCCCGTTGTAGGGACAGGTCGTGACCTGTCCGAATCGTTCACAGGCTATACCTGTTCCGCCCTCGCGTGACGTGAGTGAGAGACGTTAATAATAGCTGTCATTTCGAATGCAATGAGAAATCTGAAGTCGAGCGAATCTTTATCCAGATTTCTCATTGCATTCGAAATGATAAGCAGAGTTTAACTCCTAAACTCTCTTACCTTCCCTTAAACTCCGGCCTGCGCTTCTCCACAAAGGCGTTCATCCCTTCGGTTTGGTCTTCGGAGGCGAAGCAGAGGTAGAAGTTCTTGCGCTCGAAGTGCAGGCCTTCGTCGAGGTTGGTTTCGAAAGAGCGGTTCACGGATTCTTTGGCCAGCTTAGCGGCTACCGGTGACATCTGGGCTACTTCTCCGGCTAGTTTAAAGGCTTCTTCCAGGTATAGCTCCACCGGCACCACGCGGTTGATCAGGCCGTGCTTTTCCGCTTCGTCGGCACTCATGAACTTACCCGTCAGTACCATCTCCATGGCTTTGGCCTTGCCAATAGCTTTGGTCAGGCGCTGTGTACCGCCTGCGCCCGGCATTACCCCGATCTTGATCTCCGGCTGACCAAACTGTGCCGTTTCTGATGCCACGATCATGTCGCAGGTCATGGCCAGTTCGCAGCCGCCGCCCAGCGCAAACCCTGATACGGCCGCGATGATCGGCTTCTTCGTTTTGCGGATCTGATCCCAGGTAGAGAACTGATCGATGTTGAGCATGTCGATAGCTGTTTTGCCAGCCATCTGCTTGATGTCGGCACCGGCGGCGAAGGCACGTTCGTTGCCCGTAATGATGATGGCACGCACATCGTCGTTATCATCCAGCTCTTTCAGAGAATCACGCAGCTCACCCATCAGTTGCAGATTCAGGGCATTAAGTTCTTTGGGGCGGTTAAGTTGGATTAAGGCCACGTGCGGACGGGCCTGTGGGGTAACAAGTATAAATTCCATAGTTCTGTCGATGTTAGTTCCGGACTAAGTTACGGCTTTTAGGGAAATCGGGAAAAGGGGAGGCGGGGTTACCTACACACCACCTGGAAGGTCGTTCTGGTCCGTTGTTCCAGCAGAACTTCTTTGCCTTTGATGATCTCCTGTATACTGGCGTTGTCATAATTCTTGATTGTGAACAGCTGCAGGCCAGTATTGTAATGGATGCTGAACTGGTCCTGTAAGGTCTCGATCAACTGTTTGAGCCGTTCTTCATGGTAGTCTGTACAAATCGAAAACGAAATAGCCGAGTTCTGCATCAGGTTGATCTTCAGCCTCAACTCCGACAGGGCGTTGAAGATGGTGCCGAGGTTTTTCTCGCTGATGAAAGTAAAATCCTTGGCACTGAATGACACGAGGCACTGGTTGTCTTTCACAATAAAGGCCGGTGCCAGTTTCTCGAAACGGCAGTCGCAGATCTTGGTGCCTTCCGCAGTTGGGTCCAGAAACGACTTTACATAGAGCGGGATCGACTTGTTTGCCAGTGGCTTGATTGTCTTGGGGTGGATAACAGAAGCACCGTAATAAGCCATTTCCACCGTCTCCTGGTAGTCCAACTCGCGGTAGCGTACGGTATTGGCAAAGCGCTTGGGGTCAGCGTTGAGCAGACCGGCTACGTCTTTCCAAATGTACAGCCCCTCAGCATCGAGGCAGTAAGCGAAGATGGCACCGCTGAAGTCGGAGCCCTCGCGGCCGAGGGTGGTGGTAAGGCCATTGTTGGTGCCACCCAGGAAGCCCTGCGTCACGATAAGCTGTTGCGCCAGTATATCGGGTAGATCGCGCTTGATCACCCGTTCGGTCCAGGCCCAGTCAATGCGGGCTTCGCGCCAGGTATTATCTGTCTGAATATATTTTCGGCTGTCTATCCAGGCATTGGCTATACCTTGTTCCTGTAAAAAATAATGCACTATAACAGAAGATATTAGCTCGCCAAAGCTCACGACCTGGTCATAGCCTTTGTCGTAATTAGAGGCTGACTGGCCTTTGGCAGACTGCAGCACCTGCTGCAATTGAGCGAACAGATGTTCGAGTCGTTCGTATACAGGGTGTTCCCGGTTCGGAAAAAGCTCATTAACAATAGATAGATGGTATTGGCGGCTCTGATGCAGCGCGTCATGGAAGTCCTGCCCCGCAGCGGCCAGGCCGTATACCTGTTCCAGGGCGTTGGTCGTTTTGCCCATAGCGGACACGACCAGAAGCAGTTCTTTTTCGCCGCCCTGTGCGGATACAATGTGAGCCAGATTTTGCAGTGCAAGGGCATCTTTTACAGAAGCGCCACCAAACTTAAATACTTTCATCAATTGAGACTATTGCTGCGTAAATGTAAGTATCCTTCGGTTATGTTTCAAAATATCATATTTTTGTAGCTATATATTTAAATTTCACCATAATGAATGACAAACTAGCGCTTCCTGTCGGCACCACGCTTGACAGGTTTATCATGAGAAAGCAGGAGGACTTCCCTTTTGCGACCGGAGAACTATCGCAGTTGCTGCGCGACATAGCCCTGGCAGCCAAAATCGTGAACCGTGAAATTAACCGTGCCGGCCTGATCGATGTAACAGGTGCCTATGGTCAGCAGAACGTGCAGGGAGAGGAACAACAGAAACTCGATGTGATCGCCAACATTCGCTTCATACGCGCCCTTCGTAACGGAGGCGAGGTGTGCACGATCATCTCGGAGGAGGAAGACGAGATCATTCATACCGGCAACCTCAAAGGCAAGTACATTGTCGCTATCGACCCGCTGGACGGCTCATCCAATATCGACGTGAACGTGTCGATCGGGACTATTTTCTCTATATACCGTCGTCTTTCTGATCCAGGGAAGGAAGGGACCATGGAAGACTGCATGCAGAACGGCACGCACCAGATCGCGGCTGGCTATGTAGTGTATGGCTCCTCAACCATGATGGTGTACACCACAGGTCATGGCGTAAACGGCTTTACGTATGAGCCATCGCTGGGTGAATTTTTCCTGTCGCACCCAAACATGTGCACCCCAAAAACAGGCACGATCTACTCTTGCAACGAGGGCGGCTACAACAGCTTCCCGGAGGGCATCAAAAATTACCTGAGCTATTGCAAAGAAAACGGTTACTCGGGCCGCTACATCGGGTCGCTGGTATCTGATTTCCACCGCAACCTGATCAAAGGCGGAGTGTACATCTACCCGTCTACAGCAAAAGCGCCTAACGGCAAACTGCGCCTGTTGTACGAGTGCAACGCCCTGGCCTTTATCGCTGAGCAGGCAGGAGGCAAGGCTTCCAACGGCAAAAGCCGCATCATGGAAATAGAACCAACAGAACTGCACCAGCGCTCACCGTTGATCATCGGATCTGCCGACATGGTAGACAAGGTGGAGGAGTTTATGAAAGCAGAAGTGAAGAAGAATGAAGCTGTAGCCGCGAACTAATTCTGGCTATACCGGAAGCGGATCTGTGCTTTAAGCAGTTCGCGCTCCACAATCAAATGGGCTATGTTTTCGGCTACTTCTTCTTCGGAGGCCGCGAGCATAGCCTGTTTTACTTTGCGCTCCTCTACATCGATGCGGTAAAGTATATGCAGGAGTTGGTTCAGGTTATGGCGGAGCAGGTATAGCACCATGCGGGATACTTCCTGTATTAAGTCGTTTTCCTGGGAAGGCAGCCGGTGCTCTGATTCAAACACCCGCTGCAGCTGTCGTGCGGCAGTTGCAAGAAGGGCAGGAGAGTAAGTCATAGCTGTAAGCGTAAGGTATAGCGATAAAAAAAGCCCTCCTGTCCGGAGGGCTTTTCTATGGGTAGAATTTTACTTCTTGGTTTTCTTTGCCTTTGATTCAGCCTTTTCTTCTGTTGCAGTTTCTTCGGTGCTTTCCTCTGAGGCAGCTTCCTCGTCTGCTGTAAAGCCAATGTGTTGGTTCACAATGCTGTACCAGGTCGTGAGCTTCTTCATGTCAGACACATACACGCGGTCTTCGTCATAGTCAGGCAGTACGTCAGACATAAAGCTCTTCAACTCCTCGTCAGAAGGCTTGTCGCCGAAAGGCAGCTCCCCGTTGTATTTCTGGTGGATGCGATCCATCACATCGGCCAGAGGCACGGTTGCTTCCTCGTCGTTGGTGTAGATCGAGATCTCGTCCAGCAGCGACATGCGGTGGCGCGCCTGGGCTACCATGCGGGTAGGCTTGTCAGAAAGGCTCTCTACGATTACGCCATTGCGTGTTGGCTTTACGATGCGGTAAAGTCCGCTCATGCCGGCAATGGCTGCAACTTGTCTTAAATCAATAGGCATAATCAGGTATAAAAACTGTTGGTTATAGTTTGAACATTATGGGCACGCTGGCCACCATGCCGAAGCCGGGCCCGGGTGCCTTGAATTTCAGCATCTTGGCAATGCGCATGGCCTCCTCTCCGGTGCCTGCGCCAGCGTTTTTCAGGACTCTGAAGCCTGAGGTGGAGCCGTCTTCATTGAGCGTAAAGCTAACGATGCACTCGCCCTGCACTCGGTTGCGTCGGGCCAAAGCCGGGTACTGTATCTGCTTGTCGATGAACTTATACATGGCCTCCTGGCCACCTTTGTAGTACTCCGCCACAGGTATAGACTTGGACGGCATCCATACTTCCTTTTCCGTTGCCGTGTCGGCTGATTGAGCAGAAGCGGCAAAGGTCATAAAGGCAAATAAAAGAAACAAAATTGAGATTCTACTTTTCATAAGGGTAAAGAATTTAAGTTTGAGTTGGTGCACACCTGGCAGATCTTTCCCCAAACCGCATACCCTGTGGCAATTAGTATTGCACCTGTGCGTTTACCTCTTCTATAAATTGAAGGATCTCTTCGCGACCAGTTCTTTTTTCAGCAGAGGTTTTGAACATGCGGGGAAGTTCGTCCCAGGTTTCCTGCATCTTACGGGCATACGCGGCTATGGTTGAGTCGGTCTTGGCGGCTGACTGCTTGTCGGTTTTGGTGAACACGATCACAAAAGGAACGCCGAGCTCGCCCAGATGTTGCATAAAGTCGAGGTCAACCTGCATGGGCTCGTGCCGTGAGTCGATGAGCACAAACACGCAGGTAAGGTTTTCCCGCTTCTGCATGTAATAGTTGATCATCTTGCGCCACTGCTCCCGTGACTCCTTGCTCACTTTGGCATAGCCATAGCCAGGCAAATCGACCAGGTACCACTGATCATTGATCAGGAAATGGTTGATGAGCTGTGTTTTGCCCGGGGACTGGGAGGTCTTGGCTAGCCCTTTCTGCTCGGTAAGCATGTTGATGAGCGAGGACTTGCCCACATTGGAGCGGCCGATAAAAGCATACTCCGGTTTGTTGGGTTCCGGGCATAAGTCGACCCGGGTATTACTTATTAGAAACTTTGCTTCTTTGATAACCATGCTGTTGCTAGCTTAAGCCACCAAGCCTGTAGTTGACTTGTTGATGTGACAATTATAATTTACGATGTGCACAGTGCCCGGGATAGGAGCACATAGCTTATTTGTCAAAATTACTATTATTTTGACAAACATGCTTTTGATTCAGGCTGCAGCGCAAGCTATGCAGGTAGAGGAGGGCATATGAGTTAGAAGATTTTTAAATTCATTTTACTAAATAATCAAGAAAGCTATATAGTTTATATGTATATTTTAATATATTTGCTCTCTGTTCTTGAGTTGGGTTACTGTATCAGTATATAAAAATAGATATTAGTGTATCTATTGTAGCGATAGTAGCGTAAGGGGGATGTTGTTGGAATGTGGGGGAAGGAAAGAAATAACACAATAGAATAGGGGTAATGAACCGCCGGTATACCTGATCAAATGGGCGGAAAGACCTTTATAGCGTCCTTCAAGAAAAGATTAACACATATTTCCATACAATCAATAAGTATAACAAACCCTTTACAGCATGAATAATTTAGCCAAATTATTTTCACGGCTTTCATTAGCGCTGGCGGTTACCTGTGTGAGTGCTTACACAGTAGATGCCCAGAGCAACAGAAAGCTGGTACGGACTGGAAACAAATTTTTTGACCGTGAAAATTACCGCGCTGCCCTGCCTTATTATGAACAGGTGCTGGCCAACGACCCTAACAATGCTGAAGCCCTCTACTTTGCGGGTATCAGCTACATGACTTTCGACAAGGAGAAAGCAGCAGAATACATCAACAAAGCACAGTCTGTAAAGCCTAACGTTGATCGTGATATTGAGTACTGGCTGGGCCGTATCAACCACATCAACTACCGTTTCGACGATGCCATCAAGCATTACCAGGCGTATATCCCGAACATCCGTAAGCGTGATGACTGGCGCCGTGAAGAGGTAGCCATGCTGATCCAGCAGAGCCGCAATGCGCAGAAGGAAGTAGCTAACCCGAAGGACATCTTCGTGAAAAACCTGGGTGGTGTGGTAAACTCTGAATACTCAGAGCACAGCCCGGTAATTTCTTCTGATGACAACTACCTGTTGTTCACTTCGCGTAGTGCCGGTAACAACCAGAATGGCTCCAGAGCTGCTGACGGTGAGTACTTCGAAGATATCTACGAAACACGCCGTATCCAGGGTGACGAGTGGGAGCAGCCACGCTCTATCGCCGGTAACCTGAAGAGCTCAGGCCACGATGCTTCTATCCAGCTGTTTGACAACGACACCAAAATGCTGCTGTACCGTTCTGTAAACAACGGTGACATCATGTACTCTGAGCGTCAGGCTGACGGTTCGTGGGGTGAAGCTAAGAGCATTGGATCTAACATCAACACAGCCGACTTCGAGTCTGATGCCTTTATCACGCCAGACAACCAGCGCCTGTACTTCTCAACCAGCCACTACTCTGAAGACGGTGATCTGGACATCTACGTATCACAGCGTCAGCGCAACGGTGAGTGGGGCAAGCCACGCAGCGTAGGTGCCGCCATCAACACGAAGTTCGACGATGACAGCCCGTACATGGCTGCTGACGGCTCGCTTTACTTCGCTTCACGAGGTCACAACACCATGGGTGGCTACGACATCTTCGTGGCCCGTTATGACTCAGTTGCGAAGCGATTCGCCCGTCCTGAGAACCTGGGTTACCCGGTTAACACACCAGACGACGACACGTACTATCGCCTGAGCCCGGACGGAAGCTATGCTTACCTGTCTTCTTACCGCATCGGAGGCTACGGTGAAAAAGATATCTACACGATCAACTACATTCGTGCCGCCCGTGTGACAGGCCGTGTGTACGCCTCTAACGACAGCCTGGCTATACCTGGCCTGGAGCTTGTTTTCAACGGTCAGCAGGCTGACAAGCGTCCGATCTCTTACCGCGATGTGACGAAGCAGGAAGACGGTCTGTATGACCTGCGAGTTCTTTCTGGCCGTACCTACCAGGTAGAGATCACTAAAGACGGTCAGGTACTGACGACTGAGTCTTTCGAAATGCCGATGGTGCTGAACGATACGACTACTATCGAGCAGAACTTCTACATCGACTTTGGTGATGATACTACGCGTGTAACGACTGCACCTACGTTGGTAGACAGAGGCACTACGCCTACAGACAAGGCAGCTACAATGGAGTTCAAAAACATCTACTACGACACAGACAAGTACGAACTACGTGCTGAGTCTATTCGTGAGCTGGATGCCGTGGCAGCCTTCATGAAAGCCAACCCTAACGTGAACGTAAGCATCGAAGGTCATACCGACTCACGCGCCAGCGAGCAGTACAACATGACACTTGGTGAGAACCGTGCTAACGCTGCCTTCGATTACCTGGTGCAGCAGGGCATCTCTCCACGCAGACTGGTAACTGTAAGCTACGGTGAGCGCCGTCCTACAGCGCCAAACAACTCTTCTGCTAACATGCAGCTGAACAGAAGAACTGAGTTCAGAATCATCCAGCGCCAGGATACACAGCAGGAAGTGCCTGTAAACTAACCTGAGCGATCATGCTGAATAATTAAAAAAAACAGGCTGGGCACACGCTCAGCCTGTTTTTTTATAATAATGGAACATATACTGTGCATAATAGTTACAGGTACAGTATTTTTGTTCTTTTATTACATAAGCATAACCCATGGCGGTAGTACCCTACAAAGACCAGAATAACGACAAGAAATCGCAGGTTGCGCAGATGTTTGACAACATTGCGGGCAAATACGATTTTCTGAACCACTTCCTGAGTGCTGGCATCGACATCGTATGGCGCAAAAAGGCCGTGAGCCTGCTCAAAGCCGAGAAGCCGAAGCAAATGCTGGACATTGCCACTGGCACAGCTGACTTTGCGATCGAAGCGCTGAGCCTCAATCCTGATAAAATAACAGGAGTTGACATTTCGGAAGGGATGCTGGCCGTGGGACGCGAAAAGCTGAAGCGCAAGGGGCTGACAAATAAGATCGAGCTGCGTTATGGCGACTCCGAGAACCTGCCGTTTGAGGACAACAGCTTCGATGCGATCACGGTAGCATTTGGGGTGCGTAACTTCGAAAACCTGAAGCAGGGCCTGTCAGAGATGCGACGTGTACTCAAGCCGGGCGGTACAGCCGTGGTGCTGGAGTTCTCCAAGCCGCAGAGATTCCCAATGAAACAGCTGTATCAATTTTATTTTAAGAATATACTACCGATGGTAGGTAAATTCGTTTCTAAGGACCGTGCCGCCTATACCTACCTGCCCGAGTCGGTGCAGGCTTTCCCGGACGGCAGGGACTTCCTGAGTATCTTTGAAGAAGTTGGCTTTAAACAAACAAAATGGCATTCACTCACATTTGGCATCAGCTCCATCTACACCGGCAAAAAGTAAGTTTTGCGGTACTTTTATTAATATTACTGACCGGTGCCTCGCAGGTACAGGCCCAGAACCAGAAAGTAAAAGGCGAAAATAAACCTGGCTACGACGAAAAGCGCATCCACTATGGTTTCTACCTCGGTATGTCTTATTCGAAATATTACATTGAGCACTCGCAGGCTTATGTGGATCAGGTCGCTAACGGCACGAAGGTAAACACCATGAACAACCTGGGCTTTTATCCTGGACTGGTGTTGAACGTGCGCCTGTTTGAGTACCTGGATGCCCGTTTTGTGCCAGGTGTGGGCTTTTATGGCCGCAGCATCGACTTCGAAAGAAACGTGGAAGGTGAAGAAGGCGGAAACTTCGATAACACGACTTTTGCCTCGCCGGTGATCGAGCTACCCTTGCTGCTCAAGTACAGAGCGAAACGCCGCGGCAACTTCAGGATGTACATGGTGGGTGGTGTAAAAGCCAGCCGTATGCTGGGCAATACAACCCATACGCAGAATGGCAATCTGCTGCAGGTTAACCGCAACGACTTATCTGTAGAGTATGGCGTGGGTCTGGATATCTTTTACCCATATTTCAAGTTTGCACCTGAGCTGCGCTTCTCTCACGGACTGATGGACCAGAAAAGTAGTGCTGGAGGAGAGTACAGTCCGCTGATTGACAGAATGACTACCCGAAACGTATCGCTAATCTTCCACTTCGAATAACATGGCACGCATCGCACTTGTAACAGGAGCTACATCAGGTATAGGCCGCGCTACGGCATTTGCTTTGGCCAAAGCAGGCTATCACATTATCGCAACCGGTCGCAGAGCAGAGCGCCTGCAAGAGCTACAGCAGCAGATAACGGAAGTACCCGTTTATACCCTAGCTTTTGACGTGCGCGATCGTGAGGCCGTGCAAGAGGCTATCAGTAGCCTGCCTGCCGACTGGAAAGGTATAGACGTGCTGGTGAACAATGCCGGCAATGCCCACGGCCTGGCGCCGGTGCAGAGCGGCAACGTATCCGACTGGGACGCCATGCTCGATATTAATGTGAAAGGGCTGCTCTATGTCACACACGCAGTACTACCACTGATGCTCAACCGAAAAAAGGGCCACATCATCAACATTGGCTCTATTGCCGGCAAGGAGGTATACGCCAATGGCAATGTGTACTGTGCCTCTAAATTTGCAGTGGACGCGATCTCTAAAGGGATGCGTATTGACCTGATACAGGAAGGTATAAAAGTGTCGGAAGTGAACCCGGGTCTGGTAGAGACGGAGTTCTCGGAAGTCCGTTTCAAAGGCGACAGAGAACGTGCCGCCAGTGTATACCAGGGCTACGAGCCGCTTCGTGCGGACGATATCGCTGACCTGATCACTTTTATGGTGACGCGCCCTGCCCATGTGAACATAGCGGAGGTGCTGATTCTCCCAGCGGCACAGGCATCTGCCACCGTGCTGAACAAGCAGCTGTAGCCCTCTTCTTCGACAACCCACCCTTGCGGGCGACCGTACCTACAAGGGAAACGTCCGTAAGAGTTGCGGACCTGAGTTGAAGAAAAACAGAAGAGATATGGCTAATAACAAAGATAACCAGAACAGGCAGAAACCTGACAGCAACGCGAACTCACAGCCAATGCCAGACGAGTATTCAAATGAGGCAAACCACAAAGGGGCAGTAGACCTGGGCACGGATGGCACAAAGGCCACGGCCAGCCAGCAGCAGGGCCAGGGAGCCTGGGGAGCCAAAGACAAAGATAACCGTACAGGCAGCCGAAGCGGCAGCGGCGGCGGAGGCCAGGGAGCCAAAAACAAAACAGGTAAAGAAGACTAATCTAAAGTACAAAAAAAGGAGCCGGCTATACCTAGCCGGCTCCTTTTTTTGTGCCCGGTTGTATCCTAATCCAGGTAGTATCGCAGCAACCAGCCGTCTGCGTCAAACTGATTGGCGGCAGGGCTTTGCTCTGTTTTTTGGCGGGTACCTTTGCTCAGGTCATAAGTATTGCGGTATTCCGTGTCTTCTATCCAGATACGACGGGCCATGGGTTTGCTTCCTTTTACGGTATAGCTGTCCTCGCCTGCACCGCCCCATATTCTGATTTTTATCTTCGGCCGGACGTCACCCTTCACTACAAATTCGTCATCGCCGTTGAGGCCGTACAGGTGTATCTCTTTTGTGTCGTTGGCCTGAAATACCCGGTCAAAGAGCTGCCTTCTTTCTTCGCCATCCTTCTTAATCTTGTAAACCTGTACCCGCACCTCGTTTGCAGACAGCACCTCTACTTCAAATCGCTCATGCTTGTCTGAACCTACAACAATTGCCTCCCGCATTAAACTCTTGTAATACTTTTGGACAGATTTACCCAGCTTGTCCCGGCGGGACTTTAGTTGGTTCATAATGGGAGACGCTGTGAGTTGGTAAATGGTATCGGGCATTTGCCGGAAAGACTTCTCGATCACCTCATTTGTTAGTGCACTACTGACGCTGTCGGCTACTTCTGTCCAGTCCTGGTAAGTGAGGCCGGCGAGTATGGTTTCATCCAGGTTGCGTCCGCTTCTGTTCAGGTCATCCAGGTTTGAAAGGTTATTGCTGTAGGTCTGAAAGTGCTTCTTAAGGCCGGTGCGCATAAAGAGCCAGGGGATGATCGCATCATTGAGCTTGTAAAACACATTGTCACGATCACGGGGCACGGCCTGGTATACCTTTACACCGTCCTGCTTATACTGTGCCCAGCGCCAGTTGTCTTCATGTCGGCTCCAGTCACCGATCAGCATGTCGAAGAGGCGGGCCCGCAGGTAGTAACGTGCGTCGATGTCGCTGTTGTTTTCAAAAAAGCGGTCCTTGAGCATGGCCCTGGTGCTTTTGATGTTTTCAGAGTTTCCCATACCTGGTTCATCTGACAGGTCATCATCAGGCCTGATCTCAAGCAGGGCCACCATGCCGCCGAAGTTTTCCTGATACTCACCTAACCTGGGGTCGTGTGGTATGTAGACCAGTTCTGGCTTCGTGTGGTGTATGCCGATGGCTTCGGCCATAGGTGGCAGCACGAGAGCAGCATAAGGATGTGTAGCCGAGGTGGCATCGCGTATGATGTTGGCAGCATAGCTTTGCTGCCACCTTTCGGGCAGGGCAGTGGCGGGGTCTTTGTCAACAGAGCGGAGCACGTACTCTTTGCCCTCCGGGTTCTCGAGGCGAAGGTTCATCGTCTGTCGGCTACCGCCTTGCTGTGTTGGTGTCAGGCCACCCTTTTCAGTGCCCAGGTCGAGCACCCGGAAAGAGACAGGAGTAGTCCAGGCGGGGCGGTAATGCTTGCCATAGAAGAATGTGTGCAGTCGGCAGCGACCGTAGTGTTCGCCCACAGCAATTGTCACGGTGCTATCACTGTAGTCAGGTATTCCTGCTGTTGATTGAACTGGGGGTGGAACCTGCTGCAGGCTATGGGTATACTTGTTGCCGATGCAGCTACTCACAAGCATCGCCGGTAATAGGCTGATCAGGAATGGCAATCGGTAGTAGGAGGGGCGCATGGGTGTTGGTAGGTTCGTTGGTTGGTGGTGCGGGTTTACTTATTTATTCCCTTCCCTGTCAAAAGCGTGTACTCTTACATCGCGGGTGGTTTTGTCTACTGTCTCAGGTCCAAATTCTATTTCATTGCCACGCTTGGTGTCATATACAATCGTCTTCCGACGCCAACTGTTCACCCGCGATTTGTCCTTTATTTCGTCCTCACCGCGGCCACCCACGATCACTACACGGATACCCTTTTTGACTTCGCCACTCACCTCAAACTCATCATCCTCAGCCAGACCGTACAGGGTGATTTGCTTTGTTTCACTGCGCTTGAATATTCGGTGGTATACCTGCTTGTCGTCTGACAAGCGTGTCACTTTTACAGATGTTTCTTCGTCGTTCAGGCGCTCTACTTCGAAGCGCTCCTCCTTATCAGTGCCTACCACAAGCGGATCTTTGGCCAGGTGCATGTAAAACTCCCGCGCAGCCTGGGGTAGCAGGTCGCGACGACTCTTCAGGGTGCGAATGGTTTGCTCCCCGATCTGTGCGTATACCTGAGGCGGGAATTGCCTGATAGCGCTTTCGATTACCTCATCCGTTAATGCAGCCTGCAGCTCAGCAGCCAGGTCCTGGTAGTCCTGTAGGGTGAGTTCGTTCAGTCCGCGGCTGTCGATGAAGGTGGCATTCATCATCAGGGCATACACATCCTTGTACTTTGGGTCGAAGGACTCGAACTTACGTATGGCCCACTTGCGGCTAAACAACCAGGTGATGACACCGTCATCAAACTTAAAGAAGGCATTGTCACGGTCTTTCGGAATAGCCCGGTAGTGCTTGTTATTGCCGTCGTCATACACTGCCCATTCCCACTGGCCTGCGTGGCGGTCCCAGTCGTTGATGAACAAGTC
Source organism: Pontibacter sp. LHS1 (assembly GCF_058932855.1). NCBI lineage: Bacteria > Pseudomonadati > Bacteroidota > Cytophagia > Cytophagales > Hymenobacteraceae > Pontibacter > Pontibacter sp. LHS1. The sequence goes on along the minus strand of NZ_JBZYWF010000007.1, from coordinate 108,049 downwards.
GAAGAGGCGGGCACGGGCAAAAGCTCGCTGATCGATAAAGTGATCATCGTCTCCGAACCGCTTTCTCAGCATCTTTTTGGAGCCAGCTATATCAGTCGCATCGCCAAGCATGGGCGTAATTGTGCGGTCACTGTCATATTTCTCCTCGATCATAAACACGCCATCCTGAAACCGGTCACTGTACTGGCCGAAAGTAGCGTCGTTGGGGAGCACATAAACCAATTCGGGTTTGGAGTGTGGTATACCTGCCGCCTCTGCCATGTTGGGCAGCACGATAGCGGCATAAGGGTTAATGGCTGAGGTCTGATCGCGGAGCACGTCAGCGACAAAGGTGTTGCGCCAGAACTTGGGCAGTATACCGGCCGGGTCTTTGTCCAGGGAACGCAGGGCGTAGGTAAAGCCCTTGTCATCTATCAGGGTGAGGCTGGTGGTCTGCATACCACCCCCTAGCTTTTCGATGGAGAGCCCGCCCTTGGCTGTTTTCATATCAAACACCTTGACAGTAACGGGAGTGGCCCATACGTCGCGATAATGCTTGCCCCAGAAGAAATTGTGAAATCCAGTGCGCTTGTAGTGCTGGCCAGCCATCACGGTTACACTGTCTACATCAGCAGGGGAAGCAGCCTTCAGCTGCTGATAGCGATCCTGGTCAACAACGGGTGTTTTAGCGAAGAAATTCTTGCGGGCACAACCCGAAGAAAATAGAATTATGCACGTGAGTGATAAAACGTGCAGGTAGTAGCTTTTCATGCAGAGTATGTTATCGAATTTATCTGCCTATCTAACGTAATTCAGCGTTAATGTTTACAGGCAGAGGATTGATATAGTGCACAAACCAAATTTACAGCACAAAAGCACTCCATTCAGGTGACATTTCTCTGTCGCTTTCTAAGAGCATTCAGTCCGATCAGCAGCAGGAGTCCGAGCAGGATAAAGGGCCAGATATTGGTGAGAAACACAAGGAACCAGATCAGGTTGTCCCAGCCATTCCGGAAGCCTACTTTAAACTCTTCTGAAAATTCGGTATGAACAGAAGTGCTCTCGTAAAATGTCATGGTGAGGGTGGAGAGGGAAACCTGATTCTCCAGATACTTGAGCCGTCCTTCTATCGACTCGATGTCGGAGCGAAGGGCGGCTATTTGCTTTTCGATTTCCAACACTTCGGTTACTGTGTTAGCCTGTTTTAATAGCTCCAAAAACCTGGCTTCGAGCTCCTTTTTAGTTCTGAGACGCGCCTGAATATCGAGGAATTCTTCTGTGACATCCTTCACGTTTATTTCCCTGATGTCAAACCTATTTACACCTATAGTGGCTTCCCGCAGTAGATTGTCAAAGTTGTCGGCTGGTACTCTGATTACAAGGGTGTTGCTGGTCCTTCCCGGAGATTTGTGTTCCTCGTCAGTAGAAACATAGCCCCTGTACCGCTTAATCGCGGCAAATACTTGCTGGTGTGCTGCGTTGATATCATTAGTTTCATATTCCACCCTTCCCTCTTTTATCAGCTTTCTTTGCAGCTCCATTATAGGTGCTTCAGGAGGGGGAGGTGCCATCATCATCTCGACAGATTCGTACTCAGGGCTTTCTTCCTGTGACTGGCAACCGATGACAGCCAATAGCAGCGTGAGCAGGATCAGCCTCTTGATTAAAAGCAAGGCGGATTTAGGAGGATTGATTGCACTCCTTTGAAAGGCGCAGGTGATAGAATGCAATCCAACTATATAAAAGTGTCTTAGGAGCATGATGAATTTGTAAGGTGATAACCATATACCGACTTATAGATACAGGTGACCCTGAAATTCCACACGGACTTCTATGTAATTTTAAGAATTTGATGTTTTGATCCTTGGCAGCCGGTAAATGGGTGCTGGAGAACAGGAAGGTATGATGTTAGCTGACACAGATTTTATTCGACCTTCACAATAAACATTTGTTTGTTGTCAATTTTACTTTCTGTTGTCCCTTTAGGGCTTTCTCCCCTCGAAATAGACGGAATGCTAAGGTATACATCCTTGTTGCCATCTGCTACATTGAATCTATAGGCTATGGTTGATAAGGGGAAGGCAGCCGGTTGACCGGTGCAGCTTACTACCCTACTGACAGGGCTGTACTGGTAAAGACTTAGCTTATAAATTCCCTTCTGCTTTAAGACTACTCCTGCTTCAAAACTTTGGATGTTAGCGCATCCATAGGTCAATCTTAAGGCCGCTGTGGACTCGCCTGATCTGCTCGAAGCCTGGTCTATGTTTCGGTCGGAGGTTATGAATGCACAATGCCCTCCCGGTGGGTATAACAGGGAATAATAAGTGCCTTCAAACGACACATTGAATCCTAAAGATACTGAATCGGTGAGGATGTCTTGCTTCGTAATGGCGTTAAAAAGACGCTTGTCATTATTCTGATACCTTATCCAGATGGTATCACCTGGCTTGTAGCTCTTTTTCACAGGCAGGATATCCACAGTCTCCTCAAAGTTGTATTTGAATTCTTCCAGCGGGTAGTCATCATCACATTGCCAGGCCACAACCAACAGCGCTAGCAGTAAAAAGGTAGTGGTGATCTTTAATTGATTTACCATGGGGAGAACTGGTAGCAGATGTAGTGGTACTTGTTTAGTAGAAGTTATACTCCATGTGTAGCTTTTAGATTGCTTTACCATGATCAATATACCTCAACCATAGTACTTTACAAATTACCCATACAAAAAGCCCCGACTGAACTTAATCAGCCGGGGCTTTTAATTGAGAGCAGGCTATACCTACGCTACTTCTTCTTTCTTGCCCATGCGGTTACGCTCGTTCTCGTCGAGGTAGATCTTACGCATACGCAGGCTCTTTGGCGTCACTTCCAGGTACTCATCCTTCTGGATGTATTCCATGGCTTCTTCCAGTGAGAAGTTCTTGGCCGGAGCGATCTTGGTGTTGTCATCGGAACCGGAAGCACGCATGTTTGTCAGCTTCTTGCCCTTCTGGATGTTCACTGTGATATCGTTCTGGCGGTTGTGCTCACCAATTACCTGACCCATGTAAACGTCTACACCCGGATCAACGAAGAACACACCGCGGTCCTGCAACTTGTCAATAGAGTAAGCTGTGCCCGGGCCCGTTTCCATCGATATGATAGAACCGTTGTTACGGCCAGGTATAGCGCCTTTGTAAGGCTCGTATGCCAGGAAGCGGTGGTTCATGATCGCCTCACCAGCAGTGGCAGTCAGTACGTTGTTACGAAGACCGATCAGGCCGCGCGCCGGGATGTTGAACTCCAGGTGCTGCAGGTCGCCTTTCGGCTCCATGATCGTCAGTTCACCTTTGCGCATCGAAACCAACTCGATTACCTTACCGGCAGTCTCTTCCGGAACGTCTACTACCAGGTGCTCAATTGGCTCGTGGCGCTGGCCGTCAATTTCTTTATAGATTACCTGTGGCTGACCAACCTGCAGTTCGTAACCTTCACGACGCATCGTTTCGATCAGTACTGACAAGTGAAGGATACCGCGACCAAATACCAGGAAGGTATCTTCACGGTCGGTTTCCTGTACGCGCAGGGCCAGGTTTTTCTCAGTTTCTTTGAACAGGCGGTCACGCAGGTGGCGCGATGTCACAAACTTACCCTCTTTACCGAAGAAAGGAGAGTTGTTGATCGTGAAGAGCATGTTCATGGTTGGCTCGTCAATCGAGATACGGGCCAAAGCTTCAGGGTTCTCAGCATCAGCAACCGTGTCGCCAATGTCGAAGCCTTCTATACCTGTAATGGCGCAAATTTCGCCGGCAGTTACTTCCTGTACAGACTTTCTGCCAAGACCTTCAAAAACCTGAAGTTCCTTGATACGACCTTTCTTAATCGAACCGTCGGCTTTCATCAAGCTGATCGGCATACCTTCTTTCAACGTACCACGGTGCACACGACCAATAGCGATACGACCTACGAAAGAAGAGTAGTCAAGTGAAGTGATCTGCATTTGCGGCGTACCTTCACGGTAAGGAGCAGGAGGGATCACATCGATGATAGCATCCAGCAGTGGCGTGATGTTATCAGTTGGCTGTGTCCAGTCAGTGCTCATCCAACCTTGCTTCGAAGAACCGTACAGCGTAGTGAAGTCCAGCTGGTCTTCTGTAGCCTCCAGGTTGAACATCAGGTCGAATACCTGCTCGTGCACTTCATCAGGACGGCAGTTTTCTTTGTCTACTTTGTTAACTACTACGATCGGCTTCAGGCCCAGCTGAATCGCTTTGCCCAGTACGAAACGAGTCTGTGGCATGGCACCTTCGAAGGCATCCACGAGCAGAAGCACGCCATCAGCCATTTTGAGTACACGCTCTACCTCACCGCCGAAGTCGGCGTGACCAGGTGTGTCGATGATGTTGATCTTAACATCCTTGTAACGAACCGATACGTTCTTGGAAACGATCGTGATACCGCGCTCGCGCTCCAGGTCATTGTTGTCCAGAATGAGGTCGTCAAAGTGCTGGTGGTCAGCAAATAGCTTTGAAGCGTGGATGATTTTGTCCACGAGCGTTGTCTTGCCGTGGTCTACGTGTGCGATAATCGCGATATTTCGAATATTTTGCATTGAATTGATTTTTCGAGGTGCAAAGGTATAAAAAAGCCTTCGCATTTACAGTAGTCCGCTCGAAATAAACAGGTTAGGTAATTATTAAATCTTCTCTCTCAGCACGATGACTAAGGTTATGGAGCAAACATTATGTGTGCTGGCTTTGTTCAATTAGGTATAAAATAATCAAAAGAGGCCTGTTTTTTGCTCCTGTACTTCGTAAACAACTGTATGAAAATGTTTTATATCTATACCTTGCTGCTGCTGCTGAGTCTGCCCTCTTGCGGACAACAGGACCAGCCCATCACCGATTCTGAAGCTGTTGCTGCTTCATCGGTTGATGTAAATGCCACACAAAATGGCAATTCAAAAAAATCAAAGCAATCGTACGAGGTCAATAAAACCGATGCGGAATGGAAAAAGCAGCTCACGTCCGCACAGTATTATGTGCTGCGGAAGAAAGGAACCGAGCGGGCCTTTAGTGGCAAGTACAATGACCACAAGGAAAAGGGCGTCTATACCTGTGCTGCCTGCGGGAATGAAGTTTTCACCTCCGACACCAAGTTCGACTCCGGCACTGGCTGGCCGAGTTTCTTTAAACCGATTTCGTCTAAGAACGTGCGGGAAATATCTGACCGCAGCATGGGCATGGTGCGCACCGAAGTAGTCTGTGGTCGCTGCGGCGGACACCTGGGCCATGTATTCGACGACGGACCCAAGCCCACCGGCCTGCGCTACTGCCTCAACTCGGTAGCGTTAGGGTTTAAGAAAGGGGAGTAGGTTTACTCTTACCCCTTAACTTTTCAACTCTTGACTCGCATACCCCGTATTTTCTATCCAACACTAACGAGAAAACAGACATGAACGAACTACACTCCGAAGCGGATAATATAGAAAATGTGGCGCAGTGCATCATGGGTGCCTTCAGAGAGCATAACATAGAGGCTGGCAGCGTGCTGTCTTACCAGGAGCTATACCCATACCTGCAGGAACGCTACCCTAAATACAAAGATGTGCAGAAAGAAGCTGAGCACCATCTGGCCAAGCTTGCCTGGGTGACGCCGGCACCTGAGGGGCTGATGCTCACTCAGGTCGGGCAGCAGAACCTGAAGGATAATAATTAAGAGCACGTTCTTTTATACTTTTTCATCCGTATACATAGTATAGGGTGTTTTAACCGACATCTCTATTTTACTATTTTAAGATGAAACAAGATGAAAAGGTATAGAAGCTGGATAGGGGGGATCGTGCTGCTGGGGGCCATGGGCTGCACGTCTCTCTCGGAAGGAGGGGGAGGTACTTTACCGCCTGATCCTGGTCATACGCAGCGGGTCAGGATTAGCGAAGGTGATCCGGTACGCAGACAGATGTACGAGCAGGCAAGCGATATCAATCGTAAGCGCAACATTGAAGAGTACGACCGGAATGCGCCGGTTAACCTGCCGCCTGAGGTGCGGCCGCAGCAACTGCCCCATGCCCCGGTGGATTCCACGCGGCACCGTATCCTGCGCATACTTCCTACCAGGCCGCCAGTTGGCAATAACTAAGGTATAAACAAGAAGCGCTGCCCTCGAGGGCAGCGCTTCTTGTTTATTTTTTCTTTTTGTCTTTGTCCTTGCCTTTGTCTTTGTTGCGCAGGTCGCTCACGTCCTCCACTTCATCTACCTCGTCAGCCAGGTGCAGTTCGTCCGGCTCCAGGTCTACATAAACTTCATTGCCGGGTGGTGTGGTCTCTGACTCACGGTCAGGGTTTGTGCCTTTGGGAGCAGGATTCTTACTTACTTTATTTCTGTCCTTGTCCTCGCCCAAATGGCCGCTGTCATTTTTCTTTTCGTGAAAATTATCTTTGTTCTTCATATACTTCAGGTGATTGGGTTCTTGATGATACAGGTATAGCCGGTTTACCGTTTACGGAAAAGTGACGGGCTGGTCAGTTTATACCTGCCATTTTTTTGGAATAGGGACAGTGTAGCCTATCAATCCAACGGGTATTTGTATATTTGCGTTTTTACAAAGACTATGGCTGAAAACTACAAACGATATACTGTAACGGCAGCGTTGCCTTACGCCAACGGTCCGGTGCACATCGGGCACCTGGCGGGCGTATACCTGCCTGCCGATATTTATGTGCGCTACCTGCGCTCGCAGGGCAGAGACGTGAAATTCATCTGTGGCTCCGACGAGCACGGGGTGCCGATCACGATCCGCGCCAAGAAAGAAGACATCACACCGCAGCAGGCCGTGGACAAGTACCACGAACTGATCAAGAAGTCCTTCGAGGACTTTAACGTGTCCTTCGACATCTACTCCCGCACCTCTTCCCAAACGCACCACGAAACGGCTTCTGACTTTTTCCTGAAGCTGTACCAGGATGGCAAGTTCATCGAGCAGACCACGCAGCAGTACTATGACGAGAAGGCACAGCAGTTCCTCGCTGACCGCTACATTGTGGGTACCTGCCCGAAGTGCGGCAACGAGAACGCCTACGGTGATCAGTGCGAGAGCTGCGGTACTTCCCTGAATGCGACTGACCTGATCAACCCGAAAAGCACGCTGAGCGGTGCTGTACCGGTGATGCGTGAGACCAAGCACTGGTACCTGCCGCTGAACGAGTACGAGCCCTGGCTGCGCGAATGGATCGTGGAAGGCCACAAAGGTGACTGGAAGCCGAACGTATACGGCCAGTGCAAGAGCTGGATCGACCAGGGGCTGCAGCCGCGTGCCGTTACCCGCGACCTCGACTGGGGCGTGCCAGTGCCGGTAGAAGGCGCAGAAGGCAAAGTGCTCTACGTGTGGTTCGATGCACCTATTGGTTATATTTCCGCTACCAAAGACCTGACGCCAGACTGGGAAACCTACTGGAAAGACCCGGAGTCGAAGCTGGTGCATTTCATCGGCAAAGACAACATCGTGTTCCACTGTATCATATTCCCGAGTATGCTCAAGGCGCACGGCGACTATGTGCTGCCAGACAACGTGCCGGCCAACGAGTTCCTGAACCTGGAAGGCGATAAAATCTCCACTTCCCGCAATTGGGCGGTGTGGCTGCACGAGTACCTGGAGGAGTTCCCGGGCAAGGGCGATGTGCTGCGCTATACCTTGTGCGCCAACGCGCCGGAGAGCAAGGACAACGATTTCACGTGGAAAGACTACCAGGCCCGCAACAACAACGAGTTATTAGCCATTCTGGGCAACTTTATCAACCGCGCTGTGGTGCTTACCCAAAAGTACTACAACGGCGAGGTGCCGGCCCGTAACGAGCTGCAGGACTACGACAAAGAGGTGCTGGGTGTGCTGGAAGGTATGCCGATGGTGATTGCCACCTACCTTGAACGCTATCGTTTCCGCGATGCCCTGAGCGAACTCATGAACTTGGCCCGTTTGGGTAATAAGTATTTGGCCGATACCGAGCCCTGGAAGCTGATCAAGACAGACGAGGAGCGCGTGAAGACGATCATGAACATTGCACTTCAGATTTCAGGTAGCCTGAGCATCCTGATGGAACCTTTCTTGCCAGAGTCAGCTGCTAAACTGCGCTCTATGCTGAGTATGAATCCAGGCAAATGGGCTGATGCGGGTGCCGCTGATCTGCTGCCGGCTGGTCATGTGATCGGCACGCCGGAGCTGATGTTCGAGAAAATAGAAGACGCTGCCGTGGATGCGCAGGTGCAGAAACTGCTCGACACCAAGAAAGCCAACGAAGCAGCCAATGCTGTAGTGGAGCCAGCCAAGGAGAACATCACCTTTGAGGACTTCACTAAGATCGACATCCGCATCGGTACGATTATAGAGGCGGAGAAAGTGGCGAAGACCAAGAAGCTACTCAAGCTGAAGATCGACACAGGTATAGACCAGCGTACCGTGGTGAGCGGCATTGCCGAGTTCTTCAACCCGGAGGAGATCATCGGGCAGCAGGTGAGCATTTTGGTGAACCTGGCGCCGCGCGAGATCAAAGGCATTACCAGCCAGGGCATGATCCTGATGGCCGAAAATGCAGATGGTTCGCTTGCTTTTGTGCAGCCAAGCAAAGAAGTAAAAAATGGCGGTACGGTGAGCTAAGCTATACCTGTCCAACACATAAAAAGCCCTTGCCTGTTTTGATAGGCAAGGGCTTTTGCTTTATACCTGAACTTGGGTTTTACCCTACCATCACACCCGCTTCTCCAGAAGCCACAATCGGTTGTTTGCGCAGCCGCTCCCGCTCCATGTACTGCACAACGAAGTAAAAACCCACTGCCGTGATCACAGCAAATCCGCCCACACTCCACCACAGGGTATCAAAGCCATACCTGGAGGCGATGGTGGTACCCAGATAAGGCGCTACCACATGTGCAGCAGCGTACGAGATGGTATACAGTCCCATATAGGAGCCCCGATTATTCTCCGTAGAGCGCTCCACCGTAATAGTGGCCATAAAAGGCATCGCCAGAATCTCTGACAGGCTCAACAAGAACATGGCCACATACAGGGTGCTTACTTCCATGTTCAGGTTCAGCAGTATAAACGAGAAACCCAGCATCAGCATACCTGTCACGATCAGCACTGATTTGCGCACTTTGTCACCGATCAGGTATACTGCGATCATCTCCAGCATGAATACGATAAAGCCGTTGAACGCCAACAAACTACCTATACCTGTTTCAGATAATTGGTATACCTGCCGGTAGTAAAGCGGCAGGGTAGTAATAAACTGAAAGAAGATGGCGGCGAAGCTACAGCACAAAACTGTGAACAACAGAAAAGGTACGTCCCGGTAAGGGGAGCGTTCGGCAGGTATAGCCTGTTCAGTTTGTTCAGCCTTCTTCTGCTTCGGCTGCGGACGGTGCCCCTGCTGGTTCTGGAAGTAGAAAAAGAAGAAAATGCCCGCCGAGATACAGGTGATGCCATCCGCTATAAACAGCCAACGGTAGGAGATTGCCGCCAGGAAACCTCCCAGGGCCGGCCCAATAGAAAAGCCCAGGTTGAGCGCCATGCGGTTGAGCGAGAATGCTCTTGTTACGTTCTCAGGTCGGGCGTAATAGGAGATAGAAACCGAGTTAGCCGGGCGTAGCGTGTCATTCACCAGGCTGAGGATGAACACTCCGGCCGCCATGTACTCGAACTCCCGCAGGTTGAGCAACAGGAAGTATAAACTGCCACCCACGGTCAGGCTCAGAAACTGTACCTTGAAGTGGCCTACCCGGTCTGTCAGCCAGCCGCCCAGAAAGGATCCGCAAACCGAACCAAGCCCGTAGATACTCAGAATCATACCTGCCTCTTTGAGCGAATAGTCCAGCACCTCGGTCAGGTATACAGCCAGGAATGGCGTTACCATGGCCCCGCTCCGGTTGATGAACATCACCAGCGACATCATCCAGGCAGGGCGGGAGAGGCCCCCGAAGGCATTGCGGTATAAAAGGAACAGGCGTTTCATAGTGATGGCCGCAGAGCGCGGGTTGCTAAGTATTTCTAGTTCAGGTATAGGATGGCTTCGGTCAGGAGCGTGTTTTTTACTTTGTATTGTACTGGTTCATGGTGCGCTCCAGTCCGATGCTGCCGAAAGCGATCACGGACTCAGCCGCTTTTTCAATAATGCCCGGCAGGTCGATCTTTTCGTCTTCGCTGAAGTTGCTGAGCACATAGTCTACCTGCTTGCCTTTATGGAAGGCGTCGCCAACACCGAAGCGCAGGCGCGGGTAGTTGTTGTGACCTAAGATCTGCTCAATGTGCTTCAAGCCGTTGTGCCCACCGGCACTGCCTTTGGCGCGGATGCGCAGTTTCCCAAAGGGCAGGGCAATATCGTCGGTGATCACCATCATCTGATCCGGTGTCAGCTTCAGGTTACTGAGCCAGTGACTCACGGCTTTGCCGCTCAGGTTCATGTAAGTGGTGGGTTTCACCAGCACATAGGTGCGGCCCTTGCTCTTGATCTCGGTCACGAAGGAGTGGCGACCTGTGTCAAACTTTGCATCGAATTTCTGCGCCAGGTAGTCCAGCACCATAAAACCGATGTTGTGACGCGTCTCCGCGTATTCCGGGCCAATATTGCCAAGGCCCACGATCAGGTATTTCATACTTGTGTCTTCAATGCTCGCTGCCGCCTCTTGTCCAAGGCCCAGCCATTGTTTTAGCTTTGTAATAGGTGAATTGCTCAATGGTTAAATTGTTAAATGCTACAGTTTTAAATTCTGGAAACCCAATTTACTCCTGTGCACCAAGGTGATAGGATATGAACCGCATATCTGGTGTAGCAGGCAACAATTTAGCAATTAAACCATTTAGCCATTTAGGAGAAACAAAAAATCCTGCCCTGCTCGGAGCAGGACAGGATCTTGAATGCTTTTGAAGCAACAGTAATTATTTCTTACCGCCGCGAGCTTCTTCAGCCTGTGCGCTCTTAAGAGCACGTGGAATCGTAACGGTTGCTACCGGAGCAAGTGGGTTGGTCAGGATCTCGTAGTCACCTTTCGCAATCTTGCTTACTTTGATAGACTTGCCAAGCTCCAGGTCAGAGATGTTCACCTCGATGTAATCCGGAAGGTTAGCTGGAAGCGCCTTGATTTTCAGCTTACGCAGCTTAGTCACAAGTTTACCACCTACCATTACACCAGGAGAGTTACCAACGAACTTAACAGGAACGTCGATTTTTACTTCTTTGTCTTCTTGCAGCTGCAGGAAGTCAACGTGAAGCAGCATTTCGTTTACTGGGTGGAACTGTGCGTCCTGAAGGATCGCTCTGTAGTGCGTGCCTTCGATATTCAGATCAACTTCGTATACTTCTGGAGAATAAACTAAGTCTCTGAACAGGATAGCTGGGGCGTAGAAGTGAACTTGCTCAGTGCCGCCATACAATACACCTGGTACATAAGACTCATTGCGCAGCTCTTTCGTCTGTGCTTTACCGAGATTTGCTCTTTTAAACCCTATAATCTCTAAAGTTTTCATAAAAATGAATTTGTTAAAATTTTCAGGCAGCAAAGGTAGGGATTTAATTGTTGATTGTTAAATTGTTAATTGTTTTTTTCTTGAATTGTACAAACAATCTAACAACCAGACATTCAGTCACCTTTGCTGACCGCTTTACTGTTATGATCAACGCTGGTTATCAATTGCTGAGAAACAACAATCAACAACCAGCAATTAAAAATTCAACTTATATAAACAGCGAGCTGATGGACTCGTGTGTCACTACGTTGTTGATGGCGCGTGCGAACAGCTCAGAGAAAGAAAGCACCTTGATCTTAGAGCATTCCTGGCGCAATGGAATGGTGTCAGAAACAACCAGTTCTTCCAGTACAGAGTTCTCGATACGCTCGTAAGCCGGGCCTGACAGTACCGGGTGCGTGGCGATAGCGCGAACTGTCTTGGCACCTTTGTCTTTCAGGAGTTTGGCTGCCTGTGTGATTGTGCCGGCAGTGTCTACCATATCGTCTACGAGTACCACGTCCATACCTTCCACGTCACCGATCACCTGCATCGAGGCGATCTCGTTAGCGCGTTTGCGGTGTTTGTCGCAGACAACCATTTCAGCGCCGAAGTTTTTGGCAAAGGCTCTTGTTCTTACCACACCCCCCACGTCAGGAGAAGCGAAGATCAGGTCGTTGCCCAGGTTGAGGCTGCGCAGGTAGGGCACAAAGATGGCTGAACCATCCAGATGATCTACCGGAATATCGAAGAAGCCCTGGATCTGGCCGGCGTGCAGGTCGCAGGTCATCAGGCGGTCAGCACCTACTGACTGGATGGCGTTGGCCAGTACTTTTGAGCCGATAGAAACACGGGGCTTGTCTTTGCGATCCTGGCGGGCATACCCGTAGTAAGGCATCACCACGATCACTTTGTGGGCTGAGGCACGCTTGGCGGCATCTACCATCAGCATAAGCTCCATCAGGTTGTCGGCTGGCGGAAACGTGGACTGCACCAGAAATACTTCTGCACCGCGAACGGATTCATTGAAGTGTGGTGCCATCTCCCCGTCACTAAAACGTAAAAGCTCAAGGTCGCCGAGTTGCGTACCGTAAGCGGCTGCGATTTTTTCAGCTAAGTACTTGGAGGCGGAGCCAGCAAAAATTTTTACCTGTGGCATAATAATGCTAAATGTTTGAAGGGTTTGGTTTAGGTTATTATGCCTGCAAAGCTACGAAATTCCGCAAATATGCTACCTGATATTTCTGATTTTTAATTAGTTAGGGAGGAGGGCGTAAAGCAAAAAAGGCAACCCGCATCGCTGTGGGTTGCCTTTTTAAGTTGTCCGACCAGGTTTCGAACCTGGACTCTTCTGAACCAAAATCAGACGTGTTGCCAGTTACACCATCGGACAAGCTACCTACTAGATTTCAGGGTGGAAGCCCCTTCGTCGTTCAGTGATGCAAAGATAGGCAGGCTATTTTAAACTGCAAACATTTGCCTCAAATTTTTTTGAAAATTATAGTCCAAAATCTGCTTTAGCGCCTTGTTCTAGTGCTTTTCGGCTACGCTATTGCCACCCGAAAGTTCGCTTTAGCAGGAGCAATCAGGAGATGTTTTCATGCTTAATTGAGTGAAATTCACAGTCTTATTCTGTGGTCCTTTGCCAGGTTTGACCTGCTTCTTTGGCCGGACCTGAGCTGCAAGGCAGAGCCTGCGCACAAGAGGAAAAAAATTTCAGGGGCTGAATTTTTTTTCTGCCCCGTTGCCGGAGCTTAGGCCTTTAGGTATAGCAGATGCAGGGCGATGCAAATAAAGCAGTGTCCAGAAGATGCGGCAAGTGTTCCGGTGATTTGAAGCAGCTAATTAAGGTGTAGCTTAAAATCGGCGGGTGCCAATGTGGATAAATATAACTGATTTTATGGCCCTTGCGTGTCACCAACTGGTAAGTCCTGCGTAAAGAACCTTGCTAAATCTTCCAATTATGTATTCATCTACCATGACGGTCAATTCTGACATCATTACCACTACCTGCGGACGTGAACTCGACCTCAGCCGTACCGAACTGATCATTGAGCGTTCCAATAGCCTTTTTAGTTACAATATTCATAAACTGGATACGGGCGAATATGTGATAGCTGAGAAGTTCTTTGCCAACCCTTTTAACAACCGCTACATCCTGCTCAATGACGAGCAGATCGAGATGCTGAAACATTTGTAGTGCTTTTGACGAATAAGGAGTTTGTCTTTAGAACAATTAAATAAGATTACGCTTACAATTATGTTTAAATTTTTAGCCTTCCGCTTATTCCGGGCCATCTGGGCTCAGATTCTTTAAATTTAAGAAACACTCTAAAAATACCAGGCCATCTCCGCCATGCACCGTTTGTCAGCAAGCCGCGCATAGCGGAGATGGCTTTTTAATTGCATTTGCATTAGGTATAGCTCTATGCCTGTCGCAGGTATAGCCTGGTAACAAAACAGCCGCAGTGAGCATCATCTCACTGCGGCTGTTCTGTGTTTAGAGGTTTTATACGCTATTCTTCATCAGGGGCTGCGACAAATCCATTTCGCCGCTTGTTGCCCACGTTTTCAATCTCGCGGTTAATCTCCTTGATGTCCACTGGCTGCGAAAAGTCGCCGAGCAGGTGCTTGGTGAAGTAATCGCCCATCATCCAGAAGAAATATTCGGTCATATCGCCGAAGCCGTGGCGCTGGCCTGGTAGCAGTACAAAGTCAAAACGCTTGTTGGCTTTGATCAGCGCATTGGCCATGCGGATGGTGCCGGCCGGGTGCACGTTATTGTCTACGTCGCCGGTTGCCAGCATCAGGTGTCCCTTCAGGTTTTGAGCCAGGTCCGGGTTTTTCTCGATGGCATACACGAAGGTAGTGTCACCTTTTGGCGTCACCACTTCTTTCACGCCATGGTGTTTTTCACTCCACCAGCGGTTGTAGATGTTGTTTTCGTGGTTACCGGCTCCCGATACCGCTACCTTGAAGAAGTCAGGGTATACGAGCATAGCTGCAGTAGACATAAAGCCACCACCGGAGTGTCCTGTTATACCTACACGGTCGATGTCGATGAAGCGGTGACGGTCTGCCAGCTGCTCAATGGCGGCTTTCTTGTCGGCCAGGCCGTAGTCGCGCAGGTTGCCGTAGCCGAAGGTGTGGTACCACTTAGAGCGGGCCGGGTGACCACCACGGTTACCTACTGTGACTACCACAAAGCCGAGTTGCGCCAGGCGATCAATGCGGTCCATGCTGCGGCCGAATGACTTGTTTACAGCCTCTGTCTGCGGACCCGGGTATACATAGGCGATGATCGGGTAAGTCTTGGTAGAGTCGAAGTCGAAAGGCTTGTACATCACACCATAGATGTCGGTAATGCCATCGTCAGCCTTCACCATGAACGGCTCCGGGAATTTATAGCCGGTCGTCATCAGGCGGCTCAGGTCAGCTTTCTCCAGGTCCATCACCTTGCGGCCTTTTGTGTCATACAGCGCTGATACCGGTACGGTGTTCACGCGCGATGCCGTATTCACAAAGTAGGTATTGTTGTCGTTCAGGCTGATGTTGTTGTCGAAATTGCCTTTGTTTAGGAGCGTCATGCCGCTGCCGTCGAAGTTGATGCGGTAAAGGTGCATCAGGTATGGGTCTTCGCCGTCTTCACGACCATTGGCTGTGAAGTAAAGCACGCGGTTTTTCTCGTCTATACCTACCAGATCCTCGGCATGGAAAGAGCCGCTTGTGATACGGTTTTTCAGGTTGCCTTTGCCGTCGTACAGGTAGAAGTGGCCCCAGCCATCGCGCTCAGACCAGTGGATGATCTCGTTGCCACCCTTTACCAGGCCAATGCGGTTCATGTCGATGTAGGTGTTGAAGCGCTCTTCGATAACAGGAGTTACTTTGCCCGAAGCGATGTCCAGCTCACACACGTCGATCTTTTTCAGGTCGCGGCTGGTGCGGGTGAAGTATAGCTTGTCTTTGGTGCCGTGCCACAGGTTAGGGCGGTGCTCATCGTCACGCTGCTTCTGCAAGGCTGGTGCCGACCACAGCGACAGCTCCTGGTCTTTGAAGGCTGCCGTGTTGATGCGTTTCTGCGTTTTGTTGGCAAAGTCAAAGACCAGCAGCTCTCTTTTTGGAGCCTCTTTCTCGCCTGGCATCTGATACTTGTAAGTTTCCAGTGCTGGGCGACCATTGGCGGTGTGGTGCAGCACCCACAGGTCCTTTACCTTGCGTTCGTCGGTGCGGATCATGGCAAATTGCCTGGAGTCCGGTGACCAGAGGATGAAGGCTGGCTTGCGGTTCTTCTTGTTCTTCTCGCGCTCTACGTTCGTTTCGCCACGGGAGTCGCCGTAGGTATAGTACTCTACACCATCCTTTGTGAGCTGGTGCTCTACAATGGTGGAGTCTTTCTCGTTCTTCAGTGCCTTCTCGTAGTTGGCGCGGTCCATCCAGTAGAGGTTGTGCTCTTTGGCGAATATCACTACCTGCTGGTCAGGTGAGATAGAGGCCCAGCGTGGCTTGGACTTCGGTTTTTCAAAGTCTTTCAGCTCCACTACCTGACCGGTAGCCAGGTTATAGCGGAAGTAAAATGTCTTTTTCTCGAGTGAATCAGCGGCTTTTTTGTCCAGGCGGTCTTTCTTCACCTGATCGATCGAGCTCTTGATCTCGAACTGCACGCTTTTCTCGTCTTCAGTGAACTTCAGGTTTTTGATAGGCAGGTGCTGCGCATCAAAAGGGTCCTGCACGATCATGGTCACGGCAGAGGCTACTTTGGCATTGTCAAAGAGCTGCTTTTTAGATTTGGTAGCCGGATCCACGATGTACCAGTTCTTGCCATTGCTGGTTTCGTACTCGTACCAGAAGCGGTCGGAGTTTTTGAGCCAGTGCGGGTCGAGGTTGGTGGTGAAAATAAGTTTCTCCAGCTTTTTGGGTGAGAAGCGGGAAGCAAGCTGGTAATTCCCCTTGGTCGGCGTACCAGACGGCTGTGCCTGTACACTGATGCCCGCTATCAGCAGCATAGCGAGAAGGTAAATTTTCTTCATGAAAAGGTTAGTTTGGTTGAATAGATCAGGTGAACAGGTATAAGCCGCTCGGTAGGTATAGACATTCAGAAAGCAAGATGGTTTAAATCATGTTATCAGAAAAATATCGTATCTGATTGAATGCATTTGGAATGCAACCTTTTGGCTTTTTTTGGGATCAACCAATTAAACCATAGGACCATGTTATGAAACGCTTCCTGATTTTCGTTGTGCTGCTTAATCTTCTTTTTTCCTGTGCGAAAGAAGATCTAGGTGCAATTAATGCATACCTGGGGCAGGAGGTCAGGCTCAGGGAGGGGCAGTCGGCCCTGTATAACAACAGTGGATTTGATGCTGCACCCATTGTTAAGCTGAAAGTAGAAGACGTGCGTGACAGCCGGTGCCCGAGCGATGTGGTTTGTATTACTTATGGCAGCGTGAAAGTAAACTTGATAATAGGTATAGGAAATGACAGAGGCGAAACTCTCACGTTGTGCCAGGGGAACTGTGCTGGTGGAAGCCAACCTGAAGATGAGGCAGTAGTCAGGCTGGGGGCTGCACTTTATAAAGTAAGGCTGCTGGGAGTGAGCCCACTGCCAAATACAAAGGACAAATTAGGTCAGGTAAAGGAGGTACAGCTGGTGTTAGAGCGCAATTGAAATTTTAATTAAGAGCTTTGTTGGAGTAAAGAAGAGGTAACTAATACGATGGTTCCCGGAAGGCATAGTGCTGCGATTGGCGCAGGGCTGTGCCTTTTTGTATACAAGAGCCGTGCCTTCCTGTGGAAGATCGAGAGAAGAGGGCTATACTTTGATTTTGAGTAAGTTAAAACTTTTTGGGGTGTTGTGTGGAATTGTCCCTTTTATACATTAGTTTTGCGCCTTGAAATAACTCCGTTATACAGTTAATCAATATAAAAAGTCAAATGGCGAATATTGGCAGAATTACCCAGGTTATCGGTCCGGTTGTGGACGTTAGCTTTGCGGGTGAAAACGCAAAATTACCAAACATCCTCGATGCGCTTGAGGTAATTAAAGAAAACGGCCAACGCATCGTGCTAGAGGTGCAGCAGCACCTTGGCGAAGATCGTGTACGTACCATTGCGATGGACTCCAGCGAAGGCCTTACCCGTGGTGCACAGGTAACTGACCTGGGCGGCCCAATCACGATGCCTACTGGCAATGCTATCAATGGTCGTCTTTTCAACGTAATTGGCGAAGCGATCGATGGTATTCCTCAGCCTGCTACTACTACGCGTCTGCCAATTCACCGCGCTGCGCCGCGTTTCGAAGAACTGGCAACGTCTTCTGAAATCCTTTATACTGGTATCAAAGTAATCGACCTGCTGGCCCCTTATGTAAAAGGTGGTAAAATTGGTCTTTTTGGTGGTGCCGGTGTAGGTAAAACGGTATTGATCATGGAGCTGGTAAACAACATTGCCAAGGCCTACTCAGGCCTGTCTGTGTTTGCCGGTGTAGGTGAGCGTACCCGCGAAGGAAATGACTTGCTTCGTGAATTCCTGGAATCCGACATTATCCGTTACGGTGCAGAGTTTAAGCACTCGATGGAAGCTGGCGGATGGGACCTGACGAAAGTGGACATGGCCGAGCTGGAGAAATCGCAGGCAACGCTGGTGTTCGGTCAGATGAACGAGCCTCCTGGGGCACGTGCACGTGTGGCCCTGTCTGGTCTAACTATCGCTGAAAACTTCCGTGACGGTGACGGTACCGGCGCTGGTCGTGACATCCTGTTCTTTATCGACAACATCTTCCGCTTCACGCAGGCGGGTTCTGAGGTATCGGCACTTCTTGGTCGTATGCCGTCAGCGGTAGGTTACCAGCCAACGCTGGCAACGGAGATGGGTGCCATGCAAGAGCGTATCACGTCAACTAAGCGTGGTTCCATTACATCTGTACAGGCCGTTTACGTACCTGCGGATGACTTGACTGACCCGGCTCCAGCAACAACGTTTGCTCACTTGGACGCTACTACAGTACTTTCTCGTAAGATTGCCGAGCTTGGTATCTACCCTGCGGTGGATCCACTGGACTCTACTTCACGCATCCTTTCTGCCGACGTATTGGGCGAAGACCACTACGGTACAGCGCAGCGTGTGAAAGAGATCCTGCAGCGCTACAAAGAACTTCAGGACATCATCGCCATCTTGGGTATGGACGAACTTTCTGAAGAAGATAAGCAGGTTGTACACAGAGCGCGCCGTGTGCAGCGTTTCCTGTCTCAGCCGTTCCACGTAGCAGAGCAGTTCACTGGTCTTGCTGGTGTGCTTGTAGACATCAAAGACACCATCCGTGGCTTCAACGAGATCATGGACGGTAAGTACGATCACCTGCCTGAGGCGGCCTTCAACCTGGTTGGTACCATTGAAGACGCCGTAGCGAAAGGTGAGAAGATGATGGCCGAAGCAAAATAGACTTCTTAGTTAAAAGTTAAGAGTTGAAAGTTAAGAGTTGGTTTTCCAGCGGTGACTTTTAACTCTTAACTCTAAACTCTCAACTAATAAAGATGTATTTAGAGATAATCACACCAGATAAGAAGGTTTTTGCCGGTGAGGTAGAGGCTGCTCAGTTTCCAGGCACAAACGGTTCGTTTGAAGTACTGGACTCGCACGCTCCCCTTATCAGCACCCTCGAAAATGGCAGAATCCGTATCACTACCGCACAAGGACAAACGTTCTATACCGTGGATGGTGGTGTGGTAGAAGTGCTGAACAACAAGATCATCGTGTTGGCTGAGTCAGCTACCGAGTAGTACAGCACCCGCTAAAACATTAAAAAGCCCCTTCTGTTCGGCAAGAGCAGAAGGGGCTTTTAGTTTCTTCGTGGCGCAGTAGAGATCCTGTCTGCTTAATTAAAAAGCTGCACCTATTCCAAGGTATAAGGTTTCTGGATAGCCGGCGCCACACCGGAACAGGAAGCGGCTGGTAGGCTTTTGGAACCTGTAACCCGCTGTGCCAACAGCCCTGATATGGATGTAGTTTGATTTTGGTGGCTGCGGCTCGCCAAGGTATTCGTTTATGTCTTTTGCATTGTCATAGGCGCTTACGTCGACCATGCGGGCCAGCCCAAAATTAAGCTCAAAATGGCTATTTTTCTTACCTGTCATGGTGCCAAGCATCAGCGACTGGTACGGTCCCCCTGATGACCAGACACCCCAGCCTCCAACACCAACTTTTGCCCAAAAACCCTGAAGCGAACCCTCCTTGCCGGACAGGAGCATCCGCTCGTAGTGCAGGTTGTAAGCACCCATCAGCCCAACAGTACCAACAGTCGCAAGTATGGCATTCTTCCGGTAGCTTTCCGGGGCTTCAGTGATAGCCTGCCCTTGTGCATAGGTATGGGAGCAAAGCAGGAAAGCAGCTCCGATGGTCAGGTAAACGCTTCTTCCGGTCATGATGATAGCAGGTATGAGGTATAGCTGAGCCTATTTTCTGATTGGAGCTGCCGAGCTTTGCGGCACAACCTGTACTCTTTTGAGGTCCAGGTCGTGGAAGTCATAGCTGAAGTCGGTGAGCGGAGAGACGGCTTTCATGTTAATGCCTGAGAGCCTGCCTTCCTTGTCAGGCACATACACCAAAAAGGCATCGGCCTCGAAGCTGCGGTCGGTCCATTTCACGACAAAAGTATTGTCTTTGTAGTAGAGCATTTCACCCTGCAGCCTCGGCGACCGGAGTGATTTGAAGTATAGCCTGTTCTTCTGCTTGTAGATTTCCACATGGCCGAACCACTTATCTTCAAAAGTGCCCACATGGTTGTCAAAAGTTACTTTTGATTTCTTCTCTTTCAGCACTTTATTCACATCGCCCCAGATCTTGTCGGTGTATGCCGTGGCCTCTGCCATATACACGTCCTCTTCCTGCTTCAGCTCCGCTACCCAGTCATGTGCTTCCATGCCCAGGTAAGCCTGCTTAATGGTATTGGTGATGGAGCGGAAGGCCTGTCCATTTTGCTGGTTAGTGAGTACAATAATGCCCAAGTTTAGCTCTGGCAGCATGGTTACCTGGCTTACCATACCTGGCAGGCCACCTGTGTGGCTCACTTCTTTGTGTCCTTTTACATCACTCAGGAACCAGCCAAGGCCGTAAGAGCGGAAGTGGGTGTTAAAAGGACTTTTGCCATGGTAAGGTATAATGGTTTGCGGCGTCCACTGCTCCCGGATTACCTTCTGTGTGAGCAGTCGCTGCTTGAGGTCGTCGCCATACCTGCCATCGTTCATCAGCATGATTAGCCACTTGCTCAGGTCGTGCACGCTGGTGTACATACCTCCGGCTGCGGCACCAAAGGGCAGGTTGTAGCGGTCGATTATTTTCAGTTTACCCTCCACCACAGCGTGGGCTTCGATAGTATTGCTCAGGTCGCGGAGTCGGTCGTAGCTGGCTGCGCTGCGGGCCATACCCAGCGGCTGCAATATGCGCTTTTCGGTGAATTCTGACCAACTGTTGCCTGTTACACGAGCCACTACTTCACCGGCTATGATGTAAAGCAGGTTGTCATAGTCATATTTTGACCTGAAATCGGATACCGGTCTCAGGTATTGTATGTTGCGGATCAGGTCGTTCACCGTGAAGTCGTTGCCATCGGGGAACATCATCAGGTCTCCGGCCCCCAGGCCCAAGCCACTGCGGTGGGTGAGGAGGTCCCGGATGGTGAACTCCTCCGTTACGTAGTCGTTGTAAAGTCGGAACTCAGGTATGTACTTCACCACCTTGTCGTCCCACTTGATCTTGCCTTCCTCAACCAGCAAACCCAGCGATGCCGCCGTGAAGGCCTTGGTGTTGGATGCTACACCGAATAGGGTATGCTCGTTTGTTTTTTCGCCGGTGCTGATCGAGTTTACGCCGTAGCCTTTCATGTGCACTACTTTGCCATCCTTTACCACGGCCACGGCTATACCGGGCACCTGAAAGGCGTTCATCGCCCGCTCCACCACCTGGTCGATTTCCTGCGAAGAGATGGACTGTGCTTGGAGGGGAAGCACTGAGCTCAGCCAAAGGAGAGCAAAGACAAGAAGTATAGGAGTAGATTTTTTCATGATCATCAAGAGTCGGCTGAAGAGGTTATGGTTTTCTGACAGGCATCGGGAAGGCTACCGTGGAGTCGGGTTTCAGGGCCAGTATATGAAACTGGATAGTAGAGTCAGGCACCAGGATAGGCATGGTGAACTTTGGCTCATTGCCTTTTGCTGTGTCAGCGTTTTTTGAAGGAGACTTTGGAAACAGGCTATACCTGCTGCCTGGCTTTTCAAATGGATTAAGCTTGCTCGTGGAGGAGTCTTTACCAAAGTAATCTAGCTCCAGTTTGTTGTTGAGCGGTTTAAGGCGCAGCTGTGGGCGGTATAAATCCTGTGCCTGTGCTGATAAGGATAAGAGCACCAGACCGGCAATAGCGGTGATTGTTTTCATCATTTGTGCAGTTGAGTGTTACTGTTTTAAGAATAAACTGGCCTGTGATGCCTATTTGCCAGGTTTCTATACCTGAAGATGCTTCAAGCCCGGAATCAAAAGCGGTGAGAGGCTAGCAGACTAAGCCTGTCTAAATATAGCTAAATCTTTATTCGATTTATAAAACAAACTACACTTTTTAGAAGATATTGTAGGACTAGGGAATGTTGAGCTACAACACCTCCAACTCCACATCTCCGCCTACCGGAAAGCCTACACAAGTGAGGGTCATACCTTTCTCGATATCTCGGTCAGTGAGCACCTCGTTGTATGACATCCATACCTTGCCCTTCAGCACCCTGGCCAGGCAACTGCCGCACTTTCCTGTTTCGCAGCTGTAGGGCATGGCTATACCTGCCTGGCGGGCACTCTGGATAATGTTGTTGGGGTAGCGTGAAATGATCTGGTGCGTGCCGCCGCCGATATGCAACGTGACATTATGGGCAGCAGTGTCAGGTGGCATCAGTTTAGCGGGTCTGCGGATGTCGGTGTTGAAGATCTCTTTGCGGATGTTGCTCTCCGGAATACCGAACTGTCGCAGCGCAAAAGACATCAGACGCATGTAGTTGTCAGGTCCGCAGATGTAGAAAAGCAGCTCATCATGAGGCGCCCTCGAAAGTGAGCTTATGAAACGCTGGAGCAGGTCTTTATGCAGTCGTGCCCGGCTTAGATCAGGGGAATTGCTAAAGATAAACTCCGCATGAAACCTGTCCGGGAAGTCAGTAGTCAACTGCTGCAGGGGTTTTAAGAACATAGCTCTCTCTGGAAAGCTATTGCTGTAAAGCAGCACGGCCGATAAATCCGGACGAGCATGCAGCAGCGTTTTGAGCAGCGAGTAGACGGGCGTAATGCCACTGCCGGCTGCCAGAAAGAAAAGCTGCTTATTGTCTGTGCCTTCATCCGGTAAGGTAAACAGCCCTGCCGCTCCTGTTGTGATTAGCTTATCTCCAACCCGGGCATTGTCCACCAGCATGCGCGAGAACAAGCCATTCTCGATGCGTTTCACCCCAATCTGGAGCGGCTCCTGCAACACAGGGGAGGAGGTGATGGAATAAGACCGACGCACTTCACCATGTGGGCCGTGGTGCACCAGCGTCAGGTACTGGCCGGCTTTGTAGGGCAGGGGCCGGTTATCCGCTGACTGTAGGGTAAAGATCTTCACGCCGGGCACTTCTTCCCTGATGTCGGTGATGGTAAGGGTATGGTAGGGCGTTGTCATGTCTGTTACCAGTTTGTGCATGTGATGTGGTATCTGTTAATGAGGAATCTTCTAAGGGCAGTTTGCTAGTATAAGTCCCCATTTACCAGCAACCGTTATTTTATCTCCTTGTTTAAATTCCTTTGAACTCAGCAGGTCCTTAAAACATTTTTCCGTCAGTTCCGGCAATGCGATCTCTGCTTTTTGGGAGCTATTATTGATAACTACGATGATATTTTCGCCTTCGTGAGTACGCTCAAATACCAACAGATCTTTTTCATCATCGGACAGCAAAGTCTTGTAAGTACCGGACTGCAGCGCAGGGTTGTCCCTTCTTATATGGATCAGCTTTTTATAATGTTCAAATAAAGACTGATTAATCTCCACTTTGTCTGGGGCATGGGTAGATCCATCGGCGTTGTAGACTTCATCTTCATACTGTATATCTGGCCAGATCATGGGCTTTCGAGAGTCGGGGTCGTTGCCACCCCACATGCCTACCTCGTCGCCGTAATATACCATGGGAGCGCCCACATAGGTCATCTGCATGATTACAAAAAGCTTTTGCAGCTCAATGTCCTCTGGCTTGGGCTTGCGGGTGGAGTAGTTGGGGTTGTTCAGTGCAACAGAGGTGTTAAAGTACTTGCCCCAGTCTCTGAAATTGCCAACTCCGCGATTCACGATATGGGAACCGATTCTGTTGGAGTCATGACTTCCGAACAGGTTTTGGGAAACATAGGCTACCCCGGGCGGGTATAGCTCTCGCAGCGCCTTTAATTTATTGTCAAATTCAGTGGCCGAGATGCGCATGGTGTCCGGGTTGAAGAAGAACTCAGCCGAGGCAAAAGCAAAGTTGTAGTTCATCTCTCCGTCAAACTCATCTCCCTGCATATAGGGCTTCACTTTGTCCGGCGTATCCACGATCTCAGCGGTCATGTAGGCTTTCGGATTAATGGAGCGGACATGCTTTCGCCACTTCTTCCAGAAAGGGTGCCCCACGCAAAAAGCTACATCCAATCTCCAGCCATCAATGCCATTTTCTATACCTTCTCCTTTGGGGTTCATCCAGCGTTCTGTGGCGTTAAAAATGTACTGCCGAGGGCCTTCTACTATACCTGTACTGTCTTCCCGCAACTCGGGTAGTGATTTCACCCCAAACCAGCCTTCGTAGTCGAAGGTGGTGCCTTTCTGAGGATCGTCCCAGGATTTGATGATGAACCAATCCTTGTAAGGGGAGTTCTGCTGATTCTTGACCACGTCCTGAAAAGCAAAGCTATTGTAGCCCAGGTGGTTAAACACCCCGTCGAAGATGATTCTCATGTCACGCTTATGCGCCTCTTTGATCAGCTTTAGGGCCAGTTCATCAGCGCTGGTCCATACCCAGGTAGATGGATCCAAGGGGTTTTCGGTTGCAATCAGTTTTCGGTCACCTTCAGGGTCAGGACCAAAGTTTGGGTCGATGTGGTGGTAGCTCTCTCCATCGTATTTGTGCAGGGAGGGAGCCTGAAAAACAGGATTCAGGTAGATGGCCGTGATGCCTAGGTCCTGCAGGTAATCCAGTTTGTCGATGATACCTTGCAGGTCGCCGCCGTAGCGCCGCCGGAGCAGGTGCTTCCACATTTCAGGTTCGCCGTTCTGCTTCTCATAGGCCTGCAACTGGTACCAATCGCTTCCCCAGGGGTGTACCTGCCATGCTTTTGGCGGTTCCTTGGGGTCTGCCCCCAGGATAGTGGCTACGGTTGGGTTGTTGCTTTTGTCGCCGTCCCGGAAGCGCTCCGGGAAAATCTGATACCAAACGACTGTTTTCGCCCACTGCGGTACAAATTCAGCAGTTCCTTCTGTTGCTGGAGCAGTAGCAGTCGGTGTAGATTGTTGAGCGGGCTGCTTACAAGCCGGACTTAGGAGTAAAAGCAGCAGCCCCAGTTTTAGAAGTTTGCTCTTGCCTGAAAGTCGTGATTTCATGACGATGGTTTTTGTAATTGTATCGGTTTGGATAAACCAGTATTGGGTTACTAAATTATATATAACTCGATTGTTGGTGAAGGGAGATGGTTTTCCATTCTTTTAACTTTTGCCTGGCCCCTTGCTGCATGGAGGGTTATACCTGTTGTTTTAAGTTTTAGGTACAACATTGCTTGTATTTGGGCTTTCTGACGGGCACTTATGCTATACCTGCACAATATATAGAAATTAACTTCTTAACTTAAAGGCCGGTTTTATTTATACCTGACCATGGCACAGATCCACCCGAAAACCACACCCATCTACCAGACTTCGGTGTTCACGTTTGAAGACCTGAACGACCTGGAGCTATACTTTGAGCAGCCGGACCAGAAGTACATGTACACCCGCTACGGCAACCCCAACTCCGACGAGCTTGCCGAGGAGGTGAACAAACTGGAGGAAGGAGCAGGGGCTGTGGCCACCTCTTCGGGTATGTCGGCCATCCTGACGGCGGTGCTTACCTATTGCCAGTCAGGCGACCACCTACTGTGTGCAGAGGAGATCTACGGTGGTTCAGCAGCCTTGCTATCGCAGGAACTTACCCGTATGGGTATAGCGGTGAGCTATGTGCCGAGTGAGGAGCTCTATACCTTGGACGGGTATGTAAAGGAGAATACAAAGCTATTGTTGGCAGAGACCATGAGCAATCCACTGCTACAGGTGGTGGATCTACAGCGCCTCTCAGCCGAAACCAAGCGGAAAGGTATAAAGCTGCTCATCGACAATACTTTTGCCACACCCGTTATTACCAAGCCGCTCCACCTGGGTGCTGACATGGTGATCCACAGTGTGACCAAATACTTGTCTGGACACAGTGACGTGACGGCGGGTGTAGTAGTGGCGGGCAAAGCAGAAGACATGGAGCGCAGCAAGCAGATCATGCGGGTGTATGGCCTCAACCTGAGCCCATTTGAGAGCTGGTTGGCTGCCCGTGGCCTGAAAACGTTGCATGTACGCATGAAGCAGCACTGCTTTAATGCGATGGCAGTAGCCGAGTTCTTATGCCGCCACCCTAAGGTGAAGCAGGTATGGTACCCAGGACTGCCGCAGCACCCGCAACACAAACTGTCTAAGGGGCAAGGGTGCGGCATGTTTGGAGGTATGCTTTCTTTCCGCCTCGAAGATGACCTGGAAACGGTTAATAGCTTTATGAAGGCGCTGCAGCACATTCCGTTTGCCCCATCGCTGGCAGGTGTAAGCAGCTCCATTTCACACCCGCTCCGCACCTCTCACCGCAGCCTAAGCCCGGATCAGCAACAGAAACTGGGTATCACGCTGGGAGTGATCCGCCTGTCGGTAGGCATAGAAGAAACAGTAGAACTGCTGGCCGATCTGGCGCAGGCGCTGGAGAAAACGAAATGAGTTTGGGAGTTTAAGAATTTAGGAGTTTAAGAGTCAGAAAGTCTGGGAGGAAGTATACCTGAGCCTGAAAGAACAAGTATATCCTGGGACGGGCTCCTTACATGATCAAGACCATACCTATGCTGGATTTTCCGAATGCAAAGATAAACCTGGGACTGCTGGTGACGGAGAAGCGTCCAGACGGATTTCATAACCTGGAGTCGTGCTTTTACCCGGTGCGGTGGTGCGATGCCCTGGAGATTGTGCCTTCTGATGCGGAGGCCTTTACCATGAGTGGCCTGCCCGTGCCCGGTAATCCGGACAGTAACTTGTGTCTGAAGGCCTACAAGCTGTTGCAGCTGGACTTCCAGCTGCCACCTGTGCACATGCACCTGCACAAGGTCATACCGATGGGAGCGGGGCTGGGAGGCGGCTCAGCCGATGCGGCTTTTGCCCTGAAGCAACTTAACACCCTGTTCGAACTCAACCTGAGCGAAGAGCAGCTCGAAAATTACGCCCGTCAGCTCGGCAGCGACTGTGCTTTCTTTATCCGGAACAAACCCGTTATTGCCTACGAAAAGGGAGATGTATTCAGGCCTGTGGAGCTGGATCTGAACGGCTATACCTGCGTGGTGGTATACCCGGGTATTCATATCACGACGGCCGAAGCCTATGGCAACATTATACCTAAAAAGCCGAGCTGCGGCATAGAGATGTACCTGAAGCAGGATGTGCAGGTATGGAAAGAAATGCTCCATAACGACTTTGAAGTGGCGCTGTTCCCTCTTTATCCGGAGCTGGCAGGTATAAAAGAGCAGCTCTACAGTGCAGGCGCCGACTATGCCTCCATGACCGGTTCCGGATCAGCAGTGTATGGCTTGTTCAAAAAGGAGCCAGCCAACCTAGTCTTTCCCGGCCACTACCTTCTCTGGAAAGGCTTGCTTTAATTTTTTGCGACGCTCGCTGTAGGTATCCAATACCGGGTGAATGAAGACGCTCAGCAAGATGATGACCGCTCCAATGTAGAAGTTGGATGTCATCTGCTCATTCTCGTTGAATATGATCCACGCCAGTAGAATGCCATAAATCGGCTCCATGTTCACAGTCAGGTTTACGGTATAGGCCGATATTTTCTGCATCAGCCTTACTGAGGCGGTATAGGCATACACCGTACAAACCACTGCCAACAGCAACAGGTATACCCAGTCCATGCCGTTCATGGCAAAACTCAGTGTATCCGTCTCCGTGAACAGGTCAGCATAAACAGGAAAGAACAGCGCCGTACCGATACAGGCACCTGCCATTTCATAGGCTGTGATGGTCGTGGAAGGGTGCTTCTTGGCTAATCTGGCATTGATGATCGTAAAGATCGCTCCCAGCAGCGCAGAGCCCACCGCCATACCTATTCCCAGCATGTTGTCAAATTCTGTTTCGGCCTGGAAGATGATGTAGAGGCCCATCAGGATGATGAGTCCCAGCAGGATTTCGTGAACTTTGAGCTTTTTGCTCGTAAAGGCAGGTTCCAGCAGGGCAGTCCACAGGCTACAGGTGGCCATACCTACCAGGCAGAGCGAAACCGACGAGATGCGGGCAGAGGCGAAAAACAGGATCCAGTGCGCCGAGATCATCAGCCCGACTCCCATGATGATGAACAGATTGCTGCGACCAAGCCAGAATTGGGTCTTGCGCCGGTAGATAATAGCGCCGAGTGCCAGTGCTGCGATCAGGGTGCGGAGAAACACCAGCTCCACTGCCGGGATCGTGATCAGTTTGCCTAGTATGGCTGTGAAGCCCCATAACAATACAATGAAATGGAGCTCGATAAAATCCTTGAGACGCGGCATTAGCGTGGAATATAACGATAAAGAAGAAACCCTATACCTGTGAATATGATACTCGGCACCCAGGCCGCATACATTGGGTCGAGGTCGCCGACCTGCGCCAGGCTGCGACTCGTGATCACAAAAATAATGAACACAAAGGCCAGGAAAAAGCCAAGCGCGATCTGCATACCTACGCCTCCCCGTGCCTTGCGGGCACTCACGATCACCCCGATCACAGTCAGGATTATGATCGCAAAAGGATAGCTGTAACGTTCGTATTTCTCGATCAGGTAGGTTTCAATATCGTCAGCACCCCGGTTGATCTTTTCATTTATGAAGCGATTCAGCTCCGGCAGCGTCATAGTTTGCTCCAGCTTATAGGTACTCTCAAAGTCTTTAGGGAGCATATTGAGCGTTGTGTCCAAGGCACCGCCATGGTAGATGCTCTCGTTCTCGCCGTCGAAGGTGCGCAAGGTATAGCGGTCCACGCGCCACTTCTGACTCTCTGGATTCCACTGTACGCTGCTAGCCGTCAGCTTCTTGCTCAGGTTGGTGCCTTTTATCTCCTCAATGGCAAAGTTGTAGCCCACGTGCGCTGTGTTGTTGTAGCTCTCCATGTACACATAGGTATCAGGTGCTATTTTGAGGTGAATGTTGCGGCTGTCATAAGTAAAGGGACTCTTCACATACTTCACCTGAAAGGCTACACTCTCCTTGTTCGAATTCGGAATCACCCAGCCGATCAGACCAAAAATCAAGGCTCCAATTATAGTCGCACCGATCAGGTATGGCACCAGGAAGCGCTTGAAGCTCACACCGCCGCTCAGAATGGCCACAATCTCGGTATGAGACGCCATCTTGGAGGTCACAAACACCGTCGCGATGAACACCGTAATCGGGCTCAGCATGTTCGCATAGAACGGGATCAGGTGAATGTAGTAGTCGAAGATAATCTCTGAAATGGGCACATTGTGCTTGATGAAGTCGTCGTTCTTCTCCGTGAAGTCAATCACCAGAATCACCGCGACCATGATCAGCACCGTGAACACATACGTGGTCAGGAACTTCTTCAGGATGTATTTGTCAATTAGCTTCAATGCTGCGCTTCAGTTACAATCTTGTCATTAGTTTCTTCACCATCACATCTTTCCAGTCGCGGAAAGTGCCTGCGATGATGTGCTGGCGGGCCTGCTTGACCAGCCAGAGGTAGAACGTCAGGTTATGCACGCTGGCGATCTGACCGGCCAGGTATTCGCCGCTGTGTACCAGGTGGCGAAGATAGGCCTTGCTGTAGAACGTGCTTACATAGCCGCCTAGTTCCGCATCAATCGGGCTGTGGTCGGTGGCCCACTTCTGGTTGCGTATGTTGATAATGCCCTGTGTCGTGAACAGCATGCCGTTTCGTGCGTTGCGGGTCGGCAGCACGCAATCGAACATATCTACACCCAGGGCAATGTTTTCGAGGATATTAGCTGGCGTGCCCACACCCATGAGGTAACGGGGCTTGTCGGCTGGCAGTATGTCGCACACGATCTCGGTCATCTCGTACATCATCTCAGCAGGTTCGCCCACCGAAAGGCCCCCAATGGCGTTGCCTTCGCGTCCAAAGCTGGCAATAGTCTCGGCTGACTGCACCCGCAGGTCCTTATAAGTGCTGCCCTGCACGATCGGGAAGAGTGTCTGGTCATAACCATACTTCGGTTCCGTACTGTCGAAACGGTCGACGCAGCGTTGCAGCCAGCGGTGCGTGCGCTCCATCGAGTTTTTGGCGTAGGTATAGTCGCAAGGGTAGGGCGTACACTCGTCAAAAGCCATGATGATGTCGGCCCCGATAGTGCGCTGCGTGTCCATCACGTTCTCTGGTGTGAAATCCAGCGCAGAACCGTCAATGTGTGACTTGAACTTAACTCCCTCTTCCTTGATCTTGCGTGTGCCGGCCAGCGAGAATACCTGGTAGCCGCCGCTGTCGGTAAGTATGGGGCGGTCCCAGCCGTTGAATTTGTGCAGGCCACCGGCCTGTTCGAGTATGTTGAGGCCCGGACGCAGGTATAGGTGGTAGGTGTTACCCAGAATAATCTCGGCCTTTATATCGTCTTTCAGTTCGCGCTGGTGAACCGCTTTCACGGTGCCTGCCGTACCTACGGGCATGAAGATCGGGGTTTCGATAGCGCCGTGTGCTGTCTGCACCACCCCGGCACGGGCTTTCGACTGTATATCTTTTGCTACTAATGAAAACTGCATGGTCTGTGATTGTCAGCGCTCTATGCTACAAGAAGCAAGCCAACTGTTGCAGCAGCCAAAGAGCTGCTGATTTTTGCTAAATGGTTATCGAAATAATCTGCAAAGATACGAAGTGCAGGGCCACAAACATAAACAATTATTAAATCGCACAGATGTTCCTAAATGGCTTAATTATACCTATTTTTGATTGTTAAAGGTGGTGTGGCATCATTTAAGATTCGAGGTGTAGAGCCCCACAACAATTTAACAATCCAACAATCAACATTTCATACGATTTGATTACACTTATACTCCTGGCAGTGCTGGCTTTTTGCGTGCTGGTGCAGCTATACTATGCTTTGTTCTACTTCCTGCCCCTGAGCAGGTACAGCGACCCGGAGCCGGACACCCTGCGGCCCGTGTCGGTGATCGTGGCGGCTCACAATGAGCAGGACAATCTGTTTGAACTGCTGCCCATGCTGCTCGACCAGCAGTACCCCGAGTTTGAGATCATCCTGGTAAACGACCGCTCCGACGACGACACGGAGTTCTACGTGTATGAACTCGAGCGCCAATTCCCAAACTTCAGAGTGGTCACGATCAAAAAAACACCCGAGTACCTCAATCCGAAGAAATACGCACTGGCGCTGGGTATACGTGCTGCCAAATTTGAACACATGCTGTTCACGGACGCCGACTGCCGCCCTTGCAGCGAGCACTGGATCGAGAAAATGCAAAGCGGCTACAGCACAGGCGCTGACCTGGTGATCGGCTACTCTCCCTACAAAAAAATAGGCGGTTTTCTCAATCATCTTATCCGATATGAAACCTTACTGACCGCAATTCAGTATC
This sequence comes from Pontibacter sp. LHS1, assembly GCF_058932855.1. Classification (NCBI taxonomy): domain Bacteria; kingdom Pseudomonadati; phylum Bacteroidota; class Cytophagia; order Cytophagales; family Hymenobacteraceae; genus Pontibacter; species Pontibacter sp. LHS1. The sequence continues at coordinate 76,695 of NZ_JBZYWF010000007.1, read as the reverse complement.
TGTCTCATGCAAACAAAGGACACGCTTACATGGGCGTCGGCCGAAACTTATCGTATACTAAGACATGTTTCTTTAGGAACAAGGGGTTTGCATCTCATATCAAGACTACTGGCGGCGACGATGATCTTTTTGTCAGAGATGCCGTCAACAATAGTAAAGCAAGCATTGTTATCAGCAAGGAAGGGCAAACAGTCAGCTATCCCAAAAAGACGTTTCGGGAATGGTTGATACAAAAGAGAAGGCACATGGCCGCCGGCAGGCAGTACAATGCGGCAGACAAAGGAAGGATAGGAACTTTTATTTCATCCAATATTCTTTTTTACACGCTAGTAATTATTCTTCTTGTTCTAAATAGCCATTTGACTATATTGGCTGCGCTCGTTGGGACTCGCTATCTGATAGTGTTCCCGATCTATGTAAGCGTGGCTCGCAGATTAGACGAAGATGTGTCTTTGCCGTTGTTGCCGCTGCTCGATATTGCCTATTTTTTTAGTTACCTGCTCCTTGGGGTATCTGTAGTATTGAACAAACGAATCAGATGGAAGTAAACAAACAATTCTCCGCAAAAGCGAAGCACGATTTCAAACTGATACAGGCGGCTGTTGAAGAAAACGATGAGAAAGCTTATGCTGAGTTGATGAGCATCTATAAGAAGCCGGTATATCACGTGGTACTCAAAATGGTTCGCAACGCCGACGATGCTGAGGACCTGACCATAGAGGCTTTTGCCAAAGCTTTTCGCAACCTGCATAAGTTTAACCCGGAATACGCCTTTAGTACCTGGCTATTCCGCATCGCCACCAACAACTGCATCGACTTTATCCGGAAGAACCGCATCAAGACGATGAGCATCGACTCGGCCATCAAGATCGACAACGGCGACGAGATCACGATCGACTTCAAAGACAAGAACCTCAACCCACAGGAAGAGGCGATCAAAAACCAGAAAATCGAGATCATGCAGTACGTGGTAGCCAAGCTGCCAGAGAAATACCAGCGCCTGGTGACACTGCGCTACTTCAACGAACTGTCATACGAAGAGATCGCCACCGAACTAAACGCTCCGCTCGGCACCGTAAAAGCCCAGCTTCACCGCGCCCGCGAACTGCTGTATGACATGGTAAAGAATAAGAAGCATTTGATTTAATTGTTAAATTGTTGATGGTTAAATTGTTTGTTTAAAACGAGAAATCGTTCTGTGAACCAACAATTAGCAATTGACAATCAACAATCATAAAATATTGATTACGTTTTTAGAGCCCCTGTCGCTTTGTGCGGCGGGGGCTCTATTTTTAGCTGTTTTCCGGACTTATTTCATACTTTTGTGATGCCTCTGGCTATAATAGGGCATTACAGTAATAACAGCCATACCTTACACACACCATCCATGCGCAACCTGAGCGAAGCCATCCTGGAACGAATGGGCCGTCTTCATCTATACCTGCGATACAGGGGGCGGGGAGAGGCGGAGCAGGAGCTGCACCGCAAGTACGAAGGTCAGTACCGCAACGCTGGCCTGGTCTTGCTCTTCGACCTCTTCATGGCCCTTACCGTAGTGGTAGTAGTAGCTGTTGTGGCAGGTTTACTTTACTTTGTGACAAGTTAGAAAGAGAACGAGATATGTTACTAACGCTCCGCTTTCAAACTCTTAAAATCTCAAATTCCTAAACTCTTAAACTCAACCATGTCCATTTCCATCCGCACACTTTTGTCAGGTTATTTTCCGGAGCTTACCGAAGACCAGCTCGAGAAATATGAGCGTATGGCGGAGCTGTACCGGGAGTGGAATGAAAAGATCAACGTGATCTCGCGCAAAGACATGGAGCATATTGGGGAGCACCACATCCTGCACTCGCTGGGTATAGCCAAGGTAATTCAGTTTCCGGCGCACGCACATGTGCTGGATGTAGGTACCGGTGGCGGACTGCCTGGCTTACCACTGGCTGTGATGTTCCCGGAGGTGAAGTTTCACCTGGTGGACTCGATCGGGAAAAAGATACACGTGGTGCAGGAAATAGCCCGCGAACTGCACTTGCACAACGTCACCGCCACCCATACACGCGCTGAGCAGGTGCGTGAGAAGTTTGATTTTGTAGTGAGTCGCGCCGTTACCCGCCTGGCAAACTTTTACCCCTGGGTGATGAACAGCTTTAAGAGAGAGGCTATACCTGATAAAGGCATCTATTACCTGAAGGGCGGCGACCTGGAGGAAGAAATAGCTGAGTCAGGCCTGATCACGAAGGTATACGACCTGAAAGATTACTTCACAGAAGAGTTTTTTGAGACGAAGAAAGTGGTGGTTGTGCCGATGCCGTAGGTTGAAATTTGAGAGAGGTAAAAGACTTTACGAACCTAAATTACCTGCAGCATGGTAACAGGCGGCAGCAAGCGGCTTACCGGCTATTAAGCAGGTATAGAGTGATGGAGAAGCTAGCGCCTTTTCATCCGCTATTGGCAGGTACCATCCCGCTCGGGATAGACACAACGCAAAGTGACCTTGATATTGTATGTTGCTGGGCTGACAAGTCTGCCTTCATAGAAACGATTAATCGTCAGTTTGGCACTCTCCCTACCTTTGCGATCAAAGAAAAAGTAGTAGGCAAACTCCTCTCTGTGGTGGCAAATTTCAGATTGGAGCGTTTTGAGATTGAGCTCTTCGGGCAGGAGGTTCCTTCTCAGAAGCAGGCAGCTTATCGCCACATGCTCATAGAGCACAGGCTCCTGCTGCAGCATGGGGAGGCATTTCGTCAGCAGGTGGTGCAGCTAAAGAGGCAAGGGTATAAAACAGAGCCTGCTTTTGCAAAATTGCTCGGCTTAGAAGGGGACCCGTATGAGGCGCTACTGTTACTGGAGCAGGAAAACTTCAGGCCTTAAAGATTCTGACAGTTATTCTCCATCCAACAGGAATTTCACAGCTCTGGCCTCTGAGTAGTAAACATCATTCCTGAAATCCTCGGCGAAACCTACGTGGCCCCCTCCTTCAGGTGTCTCCAGGTATAGGTATGGGTTTTCGTCCGCCTCCTCGAATGGAAAGCAGGATTTGGTTAAGAACGGATCGTTTTGGGCATTTACCAGGAGTGTCGGCACCTGTATGCTCTTCAGAAACTGCTTGCTGCTGGAGCGCTTGTAGTAATCTTCCGCACTTTCGAAGCCGTGCAGCGGAGCCGTGTACTTATCGTCAAATTCCGGAAAAGACCAGAACAGGCTGTAGTTGCTGAGGTCCAGGGCATCCGGGTACATTTCCTTTTTCTGCTCCAGTTTCTGCCCCAGAGATTTTAAAAAGCGCTGGGTATAGATCTTCGAAATGCGCTTCGCAGAGCTCTTGAGGTCGATGGGCACTGAGAAAACCGACGCCCGCTTCACTTCAGAGGGTACCTGTGCCGGGGCTTCACCCAAGTACTTCAGGCTGATATTGCCGCCCGCGCTGAAGCCGATCAGGTATACAGTTTCATAGTTTCCTCTATCCAAAGCATGACGTACCACAAAGTCAAGGTCGTCGGAGGCGCCCAGGTGGTAGGAGCGGAGGAGTTTGTTGGGCTCACCACTACAGCTGCGGTAGTTCCAGGCCAGCGCATCTACCCCACGTTCGTTCAAGGCCTTCACCATACCCATGATATAAGGCCGGTGGGAATCGCCCTCCAGGCCATGCGAAAGTATGGCCAGCGACCGGGACTTTACTCGCGACCAGTCTGCGTCTATAAAATCATCATCGGGGGTAATAAGCCGTTCGCGGTGGTAAGACACGCCTTCTACTTGTCTGAACAAACTGGGTACAATTGTCTGGATGTGCCCGTTGAAGAGGTAAAAAGGAGGCTTGTGCTGTGACGGTAAAATTGGCATTAGGTATAAGGGTGTTTTGTAATATATACGAAAAAGCTAAAATTACAGCCTTTCTATATTTAGCGCTATATCGACAGTCTGCTTTTGACGTACTCTTTTATATAAAACCAACAGAACATAAGACAATGAAGTTTAATACTGCTATAAAAACATGGCTCCTGGCCTGCCTGCTAACAGGCTTTATGATGGCTTGTACTTCCGAAACACGGCATAGTGCCAATCGGGAGGTAGAGGAATTTTCTGCTTGGGTTGATGAGAACAGCCGACGTGCCGAAACGGCCACTGAAGAAGAGTGGAACGAAATGGAAGCAGAGTACAACCGCAGAGCCACCGAGATAGAAAAGCGTAGCGCCGACTGGGATGACCAAACCAAGGCAGAATGGGAAAAGGTACAAACCCAATGGCAGGAAACAGTTGGCCGATCCGAAACGCGTTTCAGAGCCTCAGAGGTAGAGCCAGAATTTGATACTCAGCAGGAAAATGAAGGGCAGTAATTCACGCTCTGCTCATGCTATATATAGGATTGCTATATCTTTATATGCTTTGCTTTGAATATTACCATTCTGTGCGCAGTATAGTGCGTATAAAGCATTATAGACAGCGATAATCATCAAATGAATATAAAGTCGAATCTTAAAATACTAGGTATGGCACTAACAGTTAGTGCATTTACCTTTGCCTGTAACACTGAAACCCACACAGAAACGAACAGCGAGATTGATGAAGCACAGGTGGAAGCGAACGAGACAGGAGTAGAAGCCGAGCGCGAATACAACGATTTTGCAATGTGGGTAGATGAGCAGTCTTCTCGTGCAGAAACAGCTTCAGAAGAAGAATGGCGTGAGATGAAGACAGAGTATAACAGACGCGAAACAGAGCTTGACGCCAAAAGCGAAACTTGGGACGATGAAGCCAAGAGGGAGTGGGAAGAAGTAAAAGCCAGCTGGAAGCGTACCGAAGACAAAGTTCAGAAGCGTCTTGGTGACGTGGAAGTGGATGTAGACGTAGAAAGAAGAAATAACTAAACGGATTTTTGGTTAAAGAGCAAGCCTGGGGCTGCAGCGTGAGCTGTGGACTCAGGCTTTTTTCATTTACTGTTGGCTCCAGGGGTTACCATGTGTATTGCTGCTGATGAAAGTTGAGTCGGTGAGTGTGTGCAGGAAAGCAATGATCTGCTGCTGTTCCTTGGGGCTAAGGGCTATACCTGGGGTGCTGTTTTGTTGCAGTTGGGGAGCTAGTGTAGGGGAAGGTTTAACACCTGAATTGTAGTGCTGTAACACTTCCTGCAGCGTATTAAAGCGCCCGTCATGCATATAAGGAGCTGTGAGTGCAACGTTGCGGAGTGTTGGAGTCTTATACCTGCCTATGTCTTGCGGAGAGCCCGTGATGCGCCCTCTGCCAAAAGCCAGTTGCTCATGATCTTCCGAAAAATCGCCGTCAAGTCCGTTGTTGTGGTAGCTGTTGTCAGTAAAGAAGTCGGTGGCGTGGCAACTGCCGCAATGTGCTCGGAACAAGGCCATGCCCTGCAACTCCAGTGAATTAAGCTTGCCGCCAGGTTCTTTGCGCACATACCTGTCGTAGCGGGAGTTTGCAGAGATAAGTGTGCGCTGAAACTGCGCCAGTGCCCGCAGCATCAGCGGACTGGTAATAGAATCAGTGCCGAAGGCTTTCTTGAATTGCAAGGGATACTTGCTGTGCTGGCGCAGGTATAGCAGGAGCGCTTTCAGGTCCTGTCCCATTTCGTCGGGGTGGGTGAGAGGCCCGATGCTGACCGCTTCCAGGTTCTTAGCACCACCGTCCCAGAACAGCCCCTCCATCCAGGCCAGGTTGACCAGTGATGGGGCATGGCGGAGCAACGGCTTACCTGTAACCCCTGCCTCAGAAAGGGTTTGACCGTCTGTAAATGCTTTGTCCTGTTGGTGGCAGCTGGCGCAGGATACCTGCCCGTTCGCAGACAGGCCGGGGTCGTAAAAAAGCATGCGACCAAGTGCTATACCTTCCGGTGTGAGTGGATTGTGGGAGGGCGTAGGTATAGCTGTAGCCAGGTTGGTGGGCACTTCAGGTATTAATGAGTGAGGCATAGCTTCGGCAGTCTCATTGGAGTTGCATCCTGAGAGTGTTAGCACGGTGATAAAGCAAGCCAATAACAGCCATCCCACCTTTTTCATCTATTCACCGGAAGCTATTTTCATGAAGCCATTTCGGTAGTTCTCTACTATTTTAAGGGCGTTCTCACCACCCATGGCTGTATTCAGTTCATCAAAATCGATCAGGTGCGGATTGCTGAATAGCTCGTTTATTTCAGCCTGCAATACAATGCTGCCTTCAGACGCCTGTGTAAAGTCCATGGGCTGCGCCAGATTCATGCCAAAGACTGTATAATTTTTGTCTTCCCCAATATGAAAGACCAGGCCGCCTTCCTTGGTATCACCCGTATACAAGCCTTCCAATAGCAGGAATTTATACCCCGTGTTCCAGTCCCACACCATGTCGTTGCTCGGGTCCAGGTCACCGAACTGGTCGATGGAGTGGTTACGTGATTCGTTTACTCCAATGGAAAACTCAATGCGGGAACATGTGACGGGGGGCACATTTTCGAGCGCAAAGCTCTGCTTGCCATCCATGCTGATCAGGTGGTAACTGTCAGGTTCAACGTAGACAATTTGCCCATTTTCATTGATCAGCTTCACATTGCTGATGTAGAAGCGAAACTTTTCTACAGTATAGGTGTCACCCGCAGGGCTTTGATAAGTCTGGTCGCGCTGTAGTGTTCGTCCATCCACCAAGGGTTGGACATAAACCTGTACAGTGGCTGCGGTAGGCTCTTTGTCCTTATCCTCGGAGCAGGCGCTAAAGGCTAAAGGGAGCAATAGCGTTATAAAAAACAAGAAAGCAGATCTGAGGCGGATGGTCATAGCACTTATTTAAATGGGTTCGAGAATCGTTTGTCCTTGATGAAGGTGGTATCAGTCAAGGTATGGAGGAAGAGGAGGATCTTTCGCTTTTCTTCAGTCGTCAGGCCCAGACTGGTGCCGTTGGGAGTGTTGGATGCCTCCAGAATCAGCGGATCGAGGTTTGGTGTGTCAAAGCGAATATGCTCATTGTAGTGGTCCAGTACTTCTTCCAGCGTTTTGAAGCGGCCATCGTGCATGTATGGCGCCGTCAGGGCAATGTTGCGCAGCGATGGAGACTTGAATCTGCCCTTGTCACTTGCTCTACCTGTGATGTCTCCTAGACCATTGTCCAGTGGCTGGGCATCCAGGCCGTTGTTATGGAAAGTACGGGTTGTCAGCAGCACACCGCCGTGGCAGTCGCCACAGTTACCACCCCGTGTGTTAGTGCTAGGGTCAGGGTGCGTCATGAATAGTGCCATCCCTTCTACTTCGTCAGGTGTGAACACCTCCTGGTTCTGCAGGTAGCGGTCGTAGCGGGAGTTACCCGAGATAAGCGTACGCTGGAATTGGGCCAGGGCTTTAAGAATGTTCTCTTTCGTAATGGTAGAAGAACCAAAAGCTTTCTCAAACAGAGGAGGGTATAGGTCTGTCTGCTGCAGCTTGGCGACTGCCTCTGGCAGCGGCTGGTGCATCTCCAGCGGATCTTCGAGCGGTTTTACGGCCTGTTGTTCCAGCGTTGTGGCGCTGCCATCCCAGTTGAATTGGCTAAACCAGAGCATATTGGCCAGTGACATAGAACTCCGCTTTGCCTGTGCCCCATTCACTCCGATGCTAAGCGCTCTGCCATCTGTAAAAGCCAACTGTTGCTGGTGACAGCTACCACAGGAGATCGTGTTGTTGCGCGACAGCTTGGCTTCGTAGAAGAGATGTCGCCCGAGCTCCACGCCCTCCACCGTCATCGGGTTATCGGTAGGTATAACAAAATTTTTCGGCAGTGTAGCAGGTATAGCCAGTTCGTAGGGGCTGGGTTTGTTGGGCGTTGGCACTGTCTGCCCCTCTTCTTTGTCGCTGGAGCAGGCACAGAAGAGGGGCAGAAAGGCGATTAACAGAAAGAAACGCAGGGATGCCATGGTTTTCAGGCGAATTAAGTGTAATTTTGCGACAGCATAATTTAAGTATTTGCGCTGAGATATTCCCGATCCTGCAATAAATACCTGGTCAGGCTTTTTTTATAGCAGGGAGGTTTTGGAATTTAATTTCTAAGATTATATCTTTGCAAACTCATTTAGGATACGCAACGAAATTTTAATTAGTATAAAATAACATGGCTAATCACAAGTCGGCATTAAAGAGAATCAGATCTAACGACGCGAAACGTCTTCGTAACAGATATCAGGCGAAAACTACTCGTACTTTCATCAAAAGGCTGAAAGGCACTACTGACCAGGCCGAGGCGCAAGAACTGTACAAGACAGTTTCTTCAATGCTTGACCGTCTGGCAAAGAAAAACATTATCCACAAAAACAAAGCTGCTAACAACAAGTCAAAACTGGCTAAGTTCGTTAACGGCCTGGCTGCAGCCTAGGTTTTTACTGGAATACCAATTCCAAAGCCTTACACCTCCGTGTAAGGCTTTTTGTGTTTTCTATTAAAAGGTGTTTGGGGGTAATAGCATGCTTCTAAACACCTTTTTTGATAAGCTTCATAAGCGAGGGGTATATCGGTAAGTCCATTTCTTTGGCAAAGGTATAGGAAAATAAGCTATACCTGTAGCTGTGTCAGGGGCTTTGCTATGATTGAAGCCGTGTGCCCTACCAGTCAAACGAGATTTCCAGGCCCGCTATACCTGCCGCAACCACAGCAGCTTCAGGTATACACCCATCCAGAAACAAAAAATCCTGAGACTGATAGATCAATCCCAGGATTTTGTAACAAGTCATTATGAAGATTAAGCAATACTCAGCTTAATCATATTCGTGCGCTTCTGCTCGTATATCGGCATACTTGCTGTGTTGATGAACACGTCCCCTTTGTTCAGGTAACCGGCCTTCAGGAGCATCTGCTTGATATCTTCAATAGTAGCGTCAGTAGACTCAAACTTGTCGTAGTAGAAGCCGCGAACGCCCCATACCAGGTTAAGCGTATTCAGCAGGCGCTCATTCTCTGTGAAAATGAAAATGTCGGCTCTGGTGCGGTACTTGGCCAGTTGGAAGGCTGTGTAACCAGATTTGGTCATACCGATGACGGCTCGGGCATTAGTGTCGCGGGCAAGGTTGCAGGCATTGGCTACCAGGCTGTCATTGTAAAAAGTCTCAGAGTGTGGGTTCAGGATGTAGGACTTGTTGAAAATCTCAGCCTGACGCTCCACCTCACTGATCGTTAAGTTCATGGAGCGGATCGTCTCAACCGGGTAAGCACCAACGGCAGTTTCAGCACTCAGCATGAGGGTGTCGGCACCGTCAATCACGGCATTGGCCACGTCGTTGGTCTCTGCACGGGTCGGCTTCGGGTTCACGATCATACTTTCCATCATCTGGGTGGCGATGATCACCGGCTTGGCAGACTTGTTACACTTCTCCACGATCATCTTCTGCAGCATGGGCACACGCTCCATGCCTGTCTCCACGCCAAGGTCACCACGGGCTACCATGAGGGCGTCAGATTCGGCAATGATCTCGTCAATGTTCTTGATAGCTTCAGGCTTCTCGATTTTGGCAATCACGCGGGTATCCTTTCCACGCTCCTTGATGATGCGCTTGATCTCCAGCACATCTTCTACGCGGCGCACAAACGATAGGGCAACCCACTCTACATCGTGGTCGAGGCCGAAGTGCAGGTCGCGCAGGTCTTTTTCGGTCAGCGAAGGGGCTGAAACAGAAGAGTCCGGCAGGTTAATGCCTTTGCGAGGTTTTACCACGCCACCGTATTTTACATCCGCTTCTACCAGGCAGTCTTTATCGGTGGTGATCACTTTCAACTCGAGTTTACCATCGTCGAGCAGAATGGTGTCGCCAGGGTTTACGTCTTTGGCCAGAGCGGTGTAGCTGGTGCCAAGGTGCTCATGGTTACTGATGGAGCCGTCACAGCGTAGCACGATGCGCTGCCCTTCCTTTATTTCTACGCCACCGTTCTCCACTTCGCCAATGCGGATCTTAGGGCCCTGTAGGTCCTGTACGATGCAGATGTTGGTGTTGAAGCGGCGGTTGATTTCGCGAATGTGCTGTATTACCTGTAAATGTTCTTCATGCTCACCGTGCGAGAAGTTAAGGCGGAAAGCATCTACGCCTTCCTGCACGAGTGCCAACAGGCGCTCAAAGGTATTGCTGGCAGGGCCAACAGTGGCCAGTACTTTTGTCTTGTTGAAGAGTATCTTCATAAATCAGAATAATAAGTGTTCCTTGTACTTAAGTGTAAGTGGATCAAATTGTTTCGTGTACTGAATAATGGGGAGGTTGTGAAGCCTCCTTAGCAGCTCCTGGGGGTGAAGGTAGTGCTGCAGCGCCCCCGATATTTGCAGAATATAGTCGTACTCTTTCACATCGGGTAGCATAAAAGGCTTTTTAATGGTAAGGGTGCCCAGTGCTTTGTTACGGAAAAGGCGCACGGTGCTGTGGGTGTCATTATGCTCAAAATGAGAGATGTACATTTTGTGTCTGTCCGGCATTTCGTAGCATAAGTCCGGCTGGCGGGTGAGATTAAGGCCCAAAAGGCGATTAAGCGACCAGGCCATCTTGTAGTCACGGCATGAGGCCACCACGCCGAAAAGGGCGAAGCTGAAATCATACTCGATGTCCAGGTGCAATGTTTTCATGGGCTAACAATCAGCGTAATTGCAAATTTATAAACATGAAAGTCTAAAACGACCTTTAAGGCAAAAACTTTTATCACATTATGAATACCACAATTTTTTTTGACATTGTCTGCCTAATTACATTTCTTTGCACAGTGTTTTAATAAACTATAAGAAAAAATGTCAGAAATCGCAGAAAAAGTAAAGGCTATCATCATCGATAAGCTTGGTGTTGAAGAGTCAGAAGTTACTCCAGAGGCTAGCTTCACAAACGACCTTGGCGCTGATTCATTGGATACAGTAGAGCTTATCATGGAATTCGAAAAAGAATTCAACGTATCTATTCCAGATGACCAGGCTGAAAACATCGCCACTGTAGGTCAGGCTATCAGCTACCTGGAAGAGCACGCAAAGTAATATAACCCCGATTACCTTATCCTATTAAGTAATTTTTACTATCTATCCTCTACTAACAGCTTATGGAGCTTAAGAGAGTTGTAGTTACAGGGCTTGGCGCACTCACCCCACTTGGAAACAACGTTGCAGAGTACTGGAACGGACTGGCCAATGGTGTGAGTGGAGCTGCGCCTATTACACGCTTTGATGCGAGTAAGTTTAAGACCCAGTTTGCCTGTGAAGTAAAAGGATATGTTCCTGAAAATTACTTCGACCGTAAGGAAGCGCGTAAAATGGACCTGTTCTCTCAGTTCGCCATGGTGGTGGCTGACGAGGCGGTTCAGGACGCGAACCTGGTGGAAGGGAACTTCAACCCCGACCGCGTAGGTGTGATCTGGGGATCTGGTATTGGCGGTCTGCGTACCTTCCAGGAGGAGTGCGTGAACTTTGCCAACGGTGACGGTACACCGCGATTCAACCCATTCTTCATCCCGAAGATGATCGCTGACATCAGTGCCGGCCACATTTCCATTAAGTACGGCTTCCGTGGACCTAACTTCGTAACGGTTTCTGCCTGTGCATCTGCTACCAATGCTATCATTGACTCTTTCAACTATATCCGTCTGGGTATGGCAGATGTGGTGGTAACCGGTGGTTCAGAGGCTGCTGTAACCGAAGCAGGTATAGGAGGCTTCAACGCCCTGAAAGCCCTTTCAGAGCGCAACGACTCTCCGGAAACCGCCTCCCGTCCATTCGACAAAGACCGCGATGGCTTTGTGTTGGGTGAAGGTGCAGGCGCTCTTATACTGGAAGAGTATGAACACGCTAAAGCCCGTGGCGCTAAGATCTATGCCGAGGTGATCGGTGGAGGTATGTCAGCAGACGCGTATCACATTACAGCTCCGCACCCAGATGGATTGGGCGCACTGAATGTGATGAAGAACGTGCTGCGCGATGCCAACATCAAACCAGAGGAGGTAGACTACATCAACGTGCATGGTACATCCACCCCGCTTGGAGACATCAGCGAGGTGAAAGCCATTGAAACTGTGTTTGGTGACCACGCCTACAAACTCAATATCAGCTCTACCAAGTCCATGACAGGCCACCTGTTGGGCGCGGCTGGTGCTATTGAGGCAATTGCGGCTATCATGTCGATCAAAAACAGCCTGGTGCCACCTACCATCAACCACTTTACGGATGATGATAGCTTCGACAACCGTCTGAACTTTACCTTTAACAAAGCGCAGGAGCGTGAAGTGAGGGTAGCGCTCAGCAATACGTTCGGCTTCGGTGGACACAATACTTCCGTTTTATTCCGTCAATTTATCGACTAAGTGTTTGGTCCTATAAAACCGGTACGGCGCTTCTATCACAGCCTATTTACCAAGGATAGAGAGTTAGTGCGCGCCATCTCCGGGATTATTGGCAGCACTCCGGATAATATACGCCTGTACAAACTGGCGCTCACACACACATCCTTTGCACGCCAGAACCTGGCCAGCAAGCACGATACGAATGAGCGTCTGGAGTTTTTGGGCGATGCGGTACTGGGAACGGTAGTGGCAGAACTGCTATTCAAGAAATTTCCTTACGAAGATGAAGGCTTTATGACAGAGATGCGCTCACGGATCGTTAACCGTGAGTCACTCAATCATATTGCCATTAAGATAGGTCTGAACCTGCTCGTAAAGGTAGATACCACGGGCGGACAGAGCTCCCGACATAAATCAGTACATGGAAATGCCCTGGAGGCCCTGGTTGGTGCCATATACCTGGACAAAGGGTATAGCACAACCCGTCAGTTTATACTGGGGAAACTTATCAAGCCACATGTGGACCTGCACAAGTTGGTCAACACCACTTCCAACTTCAAGAGTAAGCTCATCGAGTGGGCGCAAAGCCAGAATGCCGATATCCGGTTTGAGATCGTCAATCGCAAAAACCAGGGCAATACAACCGAGTTTACATGCGAGATCTACCTGAATGACAAACCAGTAGCTGTTGGCGTAGGTCTTTCCAAGAAAAAGGCCGACCAGGCCGCTGCCGAAAAGGCGCTGGAAGTACTCAACATCACCTGAGGCTATCTGCTGCAGTCATGAGTATGCGCTTCTAATCAGTACAATTTCCCCCTTTTTCAACTACTCCCACTTCTGATTTGCTTCAGCAAGCGCCAGCCTGTACCTGTTCGAGGTATAAGGGTTCTTTATTTGGCTGCCAAAGCTTAACTTGCTTCCGTATTGTTGCGTTAGAGAACACACTATGGAAGAAACTAGACTGATACTGGCTGGGGCTGCTCTTAATCAGACCCCACTCGACTGGGAAGCCAACCTCCTCAATATACGATCAGCTATTATCGAAGCAAGCACCCGAAACGTAGATATCCTGCTGCTGCCTGAGCTTTGCATTACTGGCTACGGCTGTGAAGATATGTTCCTGCATCCCTGGTTTGCTGATGAAACATTCGACAAGCTGCTCCAGGTAAAAGAGTGGTGTGATGACATGACCGTATGCCTGGGTGTGCATGTGATCATCGGGCAGGATGTTTTCAACACGGCCTGCGTCATCAAAAACAAAGAGATTATAGGCTTTACGGCTAAGCAGTTTCTGGCCCGAGATGGCATCCACTACGAGCCGCGCTGGTTTACGCCATGGCCGGCAAATGTGGTCGAAGAATTTGAAATGAAGGGAAAGCGCTACCCGATTGGCGATATCGTGTACGAAGAGAAAGGCGTGAAATATGCCTTCGAAATCTGCGAAGATGCATGGCGAACTAACCGCCCTGCCGAGCGCCATATGCCAAAGGGGGTGCAGTTGATCCTGAACCCAAGCGCGAGCCATTTTGCCTTGAGCAAAACGGACCTCCGCCACCGCTTGGTAGTGGAGGCTTCCAAAAAATATCAGTGTGCTTACTTGTACGCTAACCTGCTTGGTAACGAGTCGGGCCGCGTGATTTTCGACGGAGAAGTGCTCATAGCTCAGAACGGTAAGTTGATTCGCCGCAACGAGCTGCTATGCTTCAAAGACGTGGACCTGGAATGCGCAGAGGTATGCTTTGGGCCTAACCCGGAAATAACTGAAACGATCGAGTACCTGCCACCCATCGACGAAAATGCTGAACTGATTGCCGCCTTGAGCCTGGCGCTGTTCGACTACATGCGCAAGAGCCGCAGCCGGGGTTTTGTGCTGTCGCTGAGTGGGGGCGCTGACTCGTCTTGCTGTGCTGTGGCTGTGGCCGAAATGGTGCGCCGTGGGGTAGATAGCCTCGGGGTGACCGGGTTTGTAACCAAAGCCCGTATGTTCTCGCTGGAGGATGCTGAGTATTTTGAATCACTGCCGCAGGAGCATGTAGTAAAAGAGCTGGTAGGACGTATGCTTACCTGTGCCTACCAGGGAACCGTCAATTCCTCTGATGCCACCTATACCTCTGCGAAGGAACTGGCGGAGTCGATCGGGGCAGTGTTTTACGACTGGACCATTGATGATGAAGTACGCGGCTATACCTCCAAAATAGAGAAAGCCCTGGAGCGGGAACTGACCTGGGAGAAGGATGACGTGACCCTGCAGAACATACAGGCACGTGTGCGCGCCCCTGCCATCTGGATGCTGACCAACGTAAAGAACGCCTTGCTGCTGGCCACTTCTAACAGAAGCGAAGCCGCCGTGGGCTACGCTACAATGGATGGCGATACAGCTGGTGGCCTGTCCCCGATCGCAGGTATAGACAAGGCCTTTATACGCCAGTTCCTGATCTGGATGCAGGAGGAGCTGGGCTACCTCGGACTGGACTATGTGAATAACCTGCAGCCAACAGCCGAACTGCGCCCATCTTCTGAAAACCAGACGGACGAGAAGGATCTGATGCCATACGAGATCCTGAACATGATCGAGCGCCTGGCCTGGTACGACCGTCTGTCGCCACAGCAGGTAATCGATCAGCTGGAAAAGGAGAATGTAGCTCCCGTTAAATCACTGAAGGAGTATGTGCACAAGTTCTATACTTTGTGGTCACGCAACCAGTGGAAGCGCGAACGCTACGCCCCAGGCTTCCACCTCGACGACTATAACCTGGATCCTCGTAGCTGGCTGCGTTACCCGATCCTGAGCGGTGGCTTCAGGGAAGAGCTTAGCAACCTGAAATAGAGGCAGGCATCAATATCAATACAAGGCATCATCTTATACCTGGATAACCGGGGTGGGGTGATGCCTTCTCCTTTTGGGGCTATACCTGTGGATAAATATCCCTGTACCTGTCTGGTGCTGGTTTTTTAGCATTGCGAATTATTGTAACTTTGGCAGAACCATACCTTTGTATATGAGCATTCTGAACTATATCACATGGGATGTAAGTCCTTCCATCTTTTCAATAGGCTCCTTTGAAGTGCGCTGGTACGGACTCTTGTTCGCACTGGCTTTTGTGTTCGGACAACGCATCCTGACCAAAATCTATGTAGCCGAGGGCCGCACAGAAGGCGATGTGGATGTGATCACCCTGTATATGATCATTGGTACCGTAGTCGGCGCACGTCTGGGCCATACCCTGTTTTATCAACCTGAGTATTACCTGAGCAACCCGATCGAGATACTTAAGATTTGGGAAGGTGGACTGGCCAGTCATGGCGCAACCATCGGCATTTTGCTGGCCCTGTGGCTGTTCAGCCGCAAGCACAATTTCGATTACATGTGGGTATTGGACCGGATCGTGATTGTGGTGGCGCTAGGTGGCGCACTTATTCGACTCGGCAATTTGATGAACTCTGAGATATTTGGCAGACCGACGGATCTGCCGTGGGGCTTCATTTTTGTGCGTCAGAGCGAATACTCGCATGTACCGCGCCACCCTACGCAGCTTTACGAGTCATTCAGCGTGTTCCTGCTGTTTGTGCTGCTCTACTGGCTCTGGAAGAAATACAAAGAGGCCCTGCCGAAAGGTTTGCTGTTCGGAATTTTCGTAACAGCCCTGTTCACTTTCCGCTTCCTGGTAGAGTTCCTGAAAGAAGTGCAGGTGGAAAAAGAGGCAACGATGGCGCTAAACATCGGACAGCAGTTGAGCATCCCACTGATCATTATCGGCTTGTTCATACTTTTCAGAGTATGGCGTAACCCGAAACCTGCCTTGCCTGGCGGAAAGCCAGCAAGAGAAGTAGCCCGGAAATAAGTTTTATTCACGATACCGAAACGGCCAGCAGTGATGCTGGCCGTTTCGTTTTTGTAAGTTCTTAGTTAAGGCTATACCTGAACAAGCCCCCATCTTCGCTGGTAATGACCAGGGTATTTTCATTTTCAAAGGCCACCGCTTCGGTTTGTCCAGCCTCCTTGATACTCACGCGCTGGTAGTCGCCTTTGTAGAAATCCGCTGGATTGCTGACGTTGCGGAAAATATGCAGTCCTCCTTCGCTCACGAGTGCCACGATACTGCCATCAGCGCTGCTGGCTGCACCAGTAACAGGTACACCAAGCTTGTGACTGCCCAGCAGTCTGGCTTTGTATTGCCCGCCGCTATCGGGGAGCTCGTATACCTTAGCTGTCTGTTTTCTACCTCTGTCTTTTGACACCAGGTATAGCTTACCACCCTGCCAGAAGATGGCTTCCACATCATAGTTCATATCTTTTTTAGATGGCGGGAAATCTTTCTGGTCCTCGTAGGTGAAGCGGATGGCCTCAATTTGGTCAGGCTTGTCGAGCTGTAGCTTGTAGATGGCCAGTTCCTTTCGCTTGTTATTGTTATTACCCGTGTCGGCTATGTAGATATTTCCTTCGGTGTCACGAGCCAGGTCTTCCCAGTCCACATTGGGGAGTTTCAGTCTGATGGTCTCCACTAATTTGCCTTGCTGATCTACCACGTAGAGGTGCGGTTTGTTGCCTGCATCGTTGTGCGTGATGTAAGCCTTACGTTCAGGTATAAATTCAACACCGGAGCTTTCACTAATAGGAGAAGGTAGTTTAGCCAGCCTGACCAGTTTGCCGGTAGTAGCTGTGGAATTTGTGTCGGCAGGTCGCCCTAAAAAGTAAAACAGAGCTACCATAATAGGTATAAAAAAGGCAAGTATTTTCAGCATGAGCTTCATCAGGTTCTTTTAAAGAGTAGAGGCGCTTTAGTATAACGGAAAGCAAAAGCTCTGTGGTTGCGTACAAGATGGAAATACACGTTTTTCACTACAGTATTGTTGATAAGGGGGGAGTAATGGAGATAAAAAAGATAAAAGAAACCTGTCTGTACGTAGCCGACCTGAATCGTAGCCGAGAGTTCTATAACGGAAAGCTCGGATTACCTGTGATCGGAGAGGTGAAAGACCGACATATCTTTTTCAGAGCTGGCGAGTCGGTATTGCTCTGCTTTCTGCCAAAGGCATCAAAGCTCGGTGGTACATTGCCTCCACACTTTGGCTCAGGGCAGTTGCACCTGGCTTTCGAGGTAAGCCGGGAAGATTATGAAAGTTGGAAAAGTAAGATTGAAGGTGCAGGTATAACAATAGAGCAAGAGTACGACTGGGGACGCGGCTACCTTTCATTCTACTTCCGCGACCCTGATCAACACCTGCTCGAAGTGGTGATGGAAGGGATGTGGGGAAAAGATTAGCAACTGCTTTCTCAACTGTATAGTCCTCCGAATGTTGCTTACAGGACTCTAATTGCTAACAAGGGATTCCTTCTCCTTTATATTCTCGATAGACGGATGCCTTTCCTGTCTCCGAGCCGGCTTCAAACCAAAGGGCACCCGGAGCCAATTTACCCGCATGATCAGGTACTTAATCAGCAGAAAGCAGATAATAAAGGTGCTTAGGCTGATAACGGCAAACTTAAGGCCGATGCTCCAGTCTGCTTGATGCAGGTAATATCCTAATGCCACAATGACGGTCTGGTGCAGTATATAGAACGGGTATACCATCTCATTAGCTTGTGCCAGAAACTTATGTTTCACGTTGAGGTGCTGCATCGCAAAACCCAGTATGACCATCAGCCAGAACCACCGGTTGCTTTGCTTCAGCACATAGTATAGCGACAATTCTACACCATCAAGATTGGTATCTTTATACCAGTAAAAAGTATAGAGGATTGACAGAGTTGAAGCGGCGAGGCCCAGGCTGAACCAGCGCAGTTTTCTTACTTTTTCCTGCAACTGGGGAAACTTCATCAACACAAAGCCAATCAAGAAAACCGTGATATAGAGGAAATGATTGGCCCAATCATCCACAAGGGCATTGGTAGCCGGGAATCGTTCGTTTAGCAGGATACCGCCTATACTCAACCACAGTGCCGGCACTGCCAGTAGCACCCAGCTCTGTATACCGGCTACCTGTGTGTTGACACGGCGCAGGTATACGAGTAGCGGCAAAAGCAGCAGGCTATAGCAGAAGATGTAAGTCAGGTACCACAGATGGTGCCAGCTGAAGTTGCCCTCCGGGTAGGGCTCAAATTCAAAGATAGTGGGATAGAAGCTGAAGAAATTGGAAGCTGTGCCCTGCACCACTCGTTCAAAGTATACCTGTGGCGGCACTACCAGCAGCATACCGATGACCAAAGGGAACAGAATGCGCTTCAGCCTGTCTTTGGCGAAAGTACCGGCACTGCGGAATCCCAGGGCAAAGTATACGCCCACTCCCGACACCAGAAAAATAAGCGACATGCGCCACTGGCTCATAAAGAGCATGGGTACTTCCAGCGTCTTGCTGATCACCGGGTTTTTGACGTGCCAGTCCCAACTGACAAAGTACATGCCGGTGTGGTAAAAGATGAGTAGCGAGAAGGCCAGTACCCGCAGCCAGTCGAACTCGTAACGTCTGATTTTGATCTGATTTTCCATAGCGTTTTGTTTTGATACAAACATCGCCAAAGAAGACCTGGCCTGAAGAATCTGCCGATAAGTACGAGGTGCTAACTTATAGGGAAGTACTCAAACGGAGCCTGAAACGGCCGTTTTGCGGTATTGCCCCGGTGTTTGGCCGGTATATTTCTTGAAAACGCTGCTAAAAGCTGACTTCGACATATAGCCCACCTGCTCGGCCACCTCCTCTACCTTGAGGTGCTGTTGGGTTGGGTCAGCCAGTATGGTTTTGGCCTCCTGTATGCGTAGCTCAGCCAGGTACTCAAAAAAGCTCTTGCCCAGGCGCTCGTTCAGACTCTGTGAAAGGTAGTGGGGAGAGGTATGCAGTTGTTTGGCCAGTGACGGGAGTGAGGCTGATGGTTGGGTATAAAATCTTTCCTGCTCGGCTGCTTTCAGTTTCTGAATCAAGTCCTGCTTAGCCTCCTCGCTTAAGGCAGACTTTTCATACTTTACCTGCACCACCGGCTGAAAGAAAGCAGAATCGGTGATGATTTTGTAGCTGGCAAAGAAGAGCTGCAGCACCAGGAACACGGCCAGGAAGTGGTCACCCAGGTCGCGCTCATAGCTGAGTTTAACGATCACGATCAGCACCAGCGTGGCAACAAAAAAGAAAAGCAGGAATTTGGCCCAGGTATAGAAGTAGGGGTTCGGGGACTCGGATGTGCGCTGTTTCCTCAAAAGCAAAAAGCAGAGAATAATGTAGAGCAGGATGTGCAGCATGGTCAGCTCATTCACATACCTCGTCCACTGCAGCGGGTCCCAGAAAAGCTCAATGGTAACTGGTAGACGCTCCATCTCCGGGAAATAAGCCCCAATGTAAGCGTTGTACTTAACCTCCTCCGGCTGTATATAAAAAAGGATGTGGTAGAGAAAGTACACCACAAAGGGAATGAAATGCAGCCACTGCTTCCACGTCCATTTGTTACCGTTCAGGCTCCGGAAAAGCAGGTAGGTGAGCGGACCGACGGCAAAATTTAGAGGTTCCGAGAAGTCGACGAGCGGAAGCACCCGGAACATAAGGCCGCTGTAGCACAGAAAGACCTCCAGCACCATGCAGGCAAAAGTGAAGACCAGCGCCGCAAGCAGCAGGTGGTGGTAAGGTTGCCGGTGCGGGCGCCTGGCCAAAAACAGCAGACTCATAAAGAAGCCCTGCACCACGCCCACCAGTAGGATGGCTGCAAACCAATCAAATCGAAAGAAAGGCTCTGTTTGTGGCATTGACATTATGATTGTCTACTAACAGTTCATAAACTAAAGCTAAAACTAAATTTCAATTTAAGTTTAAACAGGGCCTGAAATTCTGCGCTTGTATTTTAAGAAAGGTGTTGATAATAACAAAGCCCCGACCTAATGACCGGGGCTTTGTCTAAATTTGAGCTAAAGAAATGCTTACTGCAGTCGCGCCTGGATTTCCTCGATCAGACCATCGTAGCGTTTCAGTAGTCGCCCCCAGTCTTTGAAGTCCTCGTCATCCTTAACACTGATGTTGCGGGAGGTGTTGTTCTCACGCTCGTGACGCTGGCTCACAATCTTCACCACGTAGGTCAGGTCGTTGGAGTTGCCGCCGCTGCTCACGATCACACGCGTGCGGATCATGTTGGCGCCGTTGAAGTTCTGCACCTGCCAGGCGCTGGTCAGGTAGCCTGTGTTGTAGTCTACCGTCTCCAGTACATCAAAGCGCTTGGTGATGATCGAACTCAGAATTCTCCATGCATCGGCCGGATCGACGGCTTTGTTTACAGGGATGGTGATGCGCACGTTGGCCATGTCCGAGGAAATAGAGGAGGTATAGGCTTCGTCCACGGCAAGCTCAACAAATTCGGTTGGCTCCGGAGCCTGCATGTTTTCCTGATTGCAGTAGTTTTTGATGTAGCGCAGGAAGCCGTCTTTGGTCACGCGTACTTCTACACAGCCGTTCTTAGGTACTTTCAGGTCATATTTGCCTACGCCTACTACTTTGCCAGCCACCTCAATGTTGGCATCAGCAGGGGAGGATGTGATTTTCACCAGGCGATCTTCGAGCATGGCACGACTGCGAAGCGGAGGAAGCGGGTCAGTAGACGGCTTGTTGCAGAACACCTGTACCACTTCGGCAAAACCGTCCTTCGTTACAGTCACCGTTACGCAAGTGCCAAATGGTACGCTCACATCCGTGTTGCCACGGCCGCTTACCACACCATTTAGTGATACAGAGGCGTCAGCCGGAATCACTTCCAGGCGTACCTGGCGGTCTTTCAGTTCAAAAAAGTCTTTAACAGGAGGCGCTTCGCGGTCTTTCTGGTTGTAGTATACCTTGGTTTGTGGTGCAAAGCCTGGTTTCTTTACTTCTACGTTCAGGAATTTGTCCTTCTCCACAATCAGGTTGATACGCTTTGTGCCAGCCAGACGACCATCAATGTAGATCTCTGCATCATAAGGCTCAACACTGATGTCAATCAGGCGGTTTACCAGTTCTACCTTTTGCTCCTTGTCCCACTTCATGGTGCGCGGAAACTCACGGATTACAGGTTCATAACCTTCTTTTACAATGGCAATGCGATTGCGGGAGTCTTTGTTCAGCTTCAACTCAATACTTCCGATACCCAGTTCAGTTATCCGGGTATTGTCAGCATCGTTCAGCAAAAAGAATTTTGCATCCGGAAAGTTAGAGGCAACATTGATTTTGCTTTGTGCGAAAGCAGAGAACGCGAGAAAGCAGAAAATGAAGGATAAGTAAAGAATTCTCCTCATAGGACTAAAATAAAGTGAGTAAAAAATATAAAAGAGGTTGGTTGATTGTGATGATATAACCACAAATTTAAATCAATTTATTTAAATTTATATATAACAATTTGTATATCAATAAAAATACCCAGAAGTGGGTACTAGATAATTGCTATAAAATGAAATGTAGCAGATGTTATGAGCTGATTCAGCCGCGCAAAAACAAATTGATTATTGTACAGATTAGCGGATCTTTTGTAACTACTGTCTTATTACTTTAGCCTGAGCAGTAGTTCCGGTGCGATCGTATGGCCGCCTTCGAAGGTATGGACTTGTGGGGAAATGCCGAGCCGCTGCATGATTTCTCGCTGATGCTGCAGTTTTTCGGGAGTGATGAACTCATCTTGCGTGCCATATACTACATCTACCGGTATACCTTCAAAAGCCGCTTTACCTGATTCAAAGTTGATATCCTCCGGAAAAGAGGCGGCCCAGAGTATGATGTGCTGGCAAGGCACTCGTTCGGTTGCGAGCCAGCGGCAAACTGTTGCACCGCCCTGTGAGAAGCCCAGCACATGCACCCGCACGTCAGAAGGGACTTGCTGTAAGAGTTGCTGCAACAGCAGGTTGAGGTAAGCGGACTGGTCCTCTATTTCAGAAAGTCGATCTTCTTTCGTCATCCAGGTAGCACCGACACGGCCCGAAAAACCGTCCAGGTAAAAGCGGGAGAGTCCCTCCGGGGCCACTACCACTGTAGCTCCATCATCCAACACCGCGAAGTGCCGCAGAAAATAACGGGCCAGCTGACCATAGCCATGGCACACCACCCACAGGTCGCGCGTCTGCTCTGAAGGCGTTCCCAAGGTATAGTAGCGTGCCGTGCGAGGCACCATCAGCTTATGCTCATGCATTTTTGAGTTGTTAATTGTTGTTCACTTCCAATCAAAACAGGGTTTTCCGCACGATTGCCAGTGCAAGAGTATGACGGGTCACGCTTGTCTCTGCATTGAAGCTGTAATTCCTCACGCTACTACGATGTTACGGTGTAACGGCGCTACATTTTAACTCTTAAACTTCTAAACTCTCAAACTTACAAGTGTTCTTTCGTGAACTGGAAAGGCAATAGGTCGCTTACGCTGCGGAGGCGGTAGAATTTGCCTTCTGGTCCCTGCAGCAGCACAGGTATAGCCTCGCCTTGTTTGTGCTCGTATTCTGCCATCACCTGGCGGCAAGCACCACAGGGCATAGCCGGAAGGAAGTGCGCTTCGCTTCTACGGCGGGCTGTCACGGCGATCATCTTTATCTTTTTGTTGGGGTGATGGGCGCTCATGGCGAACAGGGCGGTACGCTCCGCACATAGGCCGGAAGGGTAGGCTGCGTTTTCCTGATTGCTGCCTTTGAACATGGTGCCATCTTCCAGCACCAAGGCGGCACCTACCAGAAAGTTGGAATAAGGGGCGTAGGCATCATTGGCTGCCTGTTGGGCCAGCTCCATTGCTTCGCGCTCCTGTTGGGTTAGTTCGTCTGCCGAGTCCAGTACGTCGATGCAGATATGTATATTCAGCTCACTTGCCATTTAAGACCTTGTAGGTGTAAAAATTAGAAAAGGGCTATAAATTTAACGGAATATTCTGATAAAACAATGCGAAAGGTTGGCCTTGCAGGTGGTTATTGCTAAATTCAAGCGCAACGACACGAACGCTATGAAAAAAATACTTCTCCTCGGGGCCGGCCGCTCCGCCTCATCGCTTATCCAATACCTGTTACAGCACGCGCCATCTGAGAACTGGCACATCACCATCGGCGACATCAACGTGGACCATCTGCAGGACAAAATCGCCCAGCTGAACTTTGCCGAGGCGATCGTTTTCAACGTGCACGACGAGGCGCAGCGGGCTGCAGAGGTAAGCAAAGCCGATCTGGTGATCTCACTCCTGCCGGCGATCTACCACATTGAGGTAGCGCGTGAGTGTCTGAAGCAGGAGAAGCATCTGATTACGGCTTCTTATGTCTCGCCGGAGTTCAGAGAGCTGCACGAGGAGGCAAAGCAGAAGAACCTGACCATCCTGATGGAGTCGGGCCTGGACCCGGGTATAGACCATATGTCTGCTATGGCGGTAATTCAGCGGGTGCAAGGGATGGGCGGCCGCATCACGTCCTTCAAGTCCTACACGGGTGGACTGGTGGCACCGGAGTCGGACAACAACCCCTGGAATTACAAATTCAGCTGGAACCCGCGCAACGTGGTGCTGGCGGGGCAGGGGACAGCCAAGTACATCAAGAACGGAGAGTATAAGTATATTCCATACCACCAGCTCTTTAAGCGCACCGACGAACTGTTTGTAGAGGGCTACGGCCACTTTGACGGTTACGCGAACCGCGATTCGCTCAGCTATCGGGAGCATTACGGTTTAAAGGACATCCCTACCATGCTGCGTGGTACACTGCGCCGCATTGGCTACTGTGCCGCCTGGGATGTGTTTGTGCAATTAGGCCTCACCGACGACAGCTACGACCTGGAAGGTGTGGATCGCATAACCAATCGCAGCTACCTGGAAGCGTTCCTGCCGCCGGCCTCCACTGCCGACGAAACACTGCAGCAGCGCCTGTGCCGCTATCTGGGTATCGCGCCTGAAGGTGAGATCATGGAAAAATTGGAGTGGCTGGGGCTGTTTGAAGAAACACCGCTCGATATGCAAGCCGCCACACCTGCGCAGGTGCTTGAAAAAATACTGGTTGCCAAATGGAAACTGGAGCCAGGTGACAAAGACATGATTGTGATGCAGCATCTGTTTGAGTTCGAACTGAACGGTGAGCAGCACGAGCTGACTTCCTCACTGGTGGTGCTGGGAGATGATGCTGTACAAACGGCTATGGCCAAAACCGTGGGATTACCGGTAGGTATACTGGCAAAGCTCCTGCTACAAGGCAGGATCGACCGCCACGGTGTAGTTATACCGATTTACCCGGATCTGTATGAACCCGTGTTAGAAGAACTGAAGGGCTATGGGATTGACTTTTTGGAAGATGAGCGGGTGAAGACGATTCACTAACAGGTATAGCTGCCAGGTAATTTTAGAAGATCAAATAATAATCCCGTAGCAGGGCTGTGAAGTCAGCTGTATAGGTCGTGCCGTCTTCTTCACGAATGTTTAAGTTCTTTGTACCAGCCTTCTCCGTCGGCTTGCAGGTATAGGTTTGCACATAACGAATGCACTTGCCCCCGGTGCGGGTATAAATCTCCAGTGTTTCGGTCAGGTACAGCGCGTGCGTTTTGGCAAGTGCCGCGAAGTGATTTGCCTCGGCTGGCGGAAGGAGCAGGTATAGCTTACCGTCTTGAGTAAGATGCTTCTGTGTAAAAGTCAGGATGTCTTCAAAGAGCAGATCGCCTATGTGCTTGGCTGCGTTCTTAGCGGCATCATCGGACTTAAGCGAAGCCAGAAAAAATGGCGGGTTCGACAGAATGACGTCGTACTGCTGCGTACAGGTTTTCGCAAATTCCTGCAAGGGCATCGGGTGTAGTTTCAGTCGCTCCGCCCAAGGGCTTTCAGCGAAGTTTTGCACCGCCTGCGCCTGTGCCTCCGGGTTGATCTCCACCGCTTCCACTGCCGCCTCCGACCGCTGCGCCACCATCAAGGCCAGCAAACCCGTGCCTGTTCCAATATCCAGTACCCGCTTCGCCCGATGCACCTCCACATACGCCCCAAACACACACGAGTCGGTGCATACCTTCATGGCACACTGGTCCTGATTGATGCGGAATTGTTTGAATTGGAAATAGGTGTTAGGCAAGGGAATTAAGAATTAGGAATGGTTGAAAAGGTATGGAGAGTAAGAACGGGTAAGTTTGAACTATTCGCTCTCCATTATTTTGAATTAAACTGCCCAGACTCAAAGCCCTCGTCAATCAATAAATTCGGCGACAGCGCACTGGCAACCGCTAATTCATCACAGCGCTCATTCTCAGGATGACCAGCATGGCCTCTGATCCAAACGAACTTCACGTTGTGCTTGGCATACACCCTTAGGAAACGGGCCCAGAGGTCACCGTTGGCTTTGCCGGCGAAGCCTTTCTTCTGCCAGCCAAAAACCCAGCGCTTTTCCACGGCATCTACCACGTATTTGGAGTCAGAGTATACCGTGACAGGTATACCGGGCTTGGTAATCGCCTCGAGCCCTACGATCACGGCGAGCAGCTCCATGCGGTTGTTGGTGGTCTTCCGGAAACCGGCTGATAGCTCTTTCACATGGTTTTTCCAGCGCAGTATCACGCCATAACCTCCCGGACCCGGATTTCCTCTTGAAGCACCGTCTGTAAAAAGCTCGATCATATTTTAAATGAGTGAATTAGTAAATGAGTGAGTTTTAACTTATGGCTGAGTGTATTTTGAGTTGTGAAGAGCATATGAGTGTTCGTCGTCATTTATTACCCTAAACTTAGAGGTCTTAACGTCATCTAAATTACTCACTCATTCACTCAATCACTCATTCACAACTAAATTGGTAAATTCGTTTTGAACAGCTTGATAGCGATGGCCAGCAGGATAACACCAAATACCTTGCGGAGCACGTTGGCGCCGGCTTTGCCGAGTTTACGCTCCAGCCATGCCGAAGCCTTGAGAACGATGTAGACGAACATCAGGTTCAGTACTATACCCACCAGCACATTTGGCAAAGAATAGGCGGCACGCAAAGAGAGCAGTGTCGTCATGGTACCGGCTCCCACGATAAGCGGAAAGGCCAGCGGTACGATCGAGCCGCTTTTTACTTCCGGGTCGGAGTGAAAAAGGTCTTTGCCCAGGATCATCTCCAGACCGATCAGGAAAATGATGATGGCACCGGCCATGGCAAAGGACTCAAAGTCGATGCCAAAGAGCTTCAGAATACCATCGCCCACAAACAGGAACACGATCATCAGGATACCAGAAATGATCGTGGCTTTTTCTGACTCGATCTTGCCCTCCCGCTTGCGCAGGTCGATGATAATGGGGATAGAGCCAAGTATGTCGATTACCGCAAACAGGATAAGCGTGACAGATGCGATTTCCTTGAAACTGAACAGTTCCTGAAGCATGGGTTTGGTGGTTGTTAAAATGTTAAAGCCAGCAAATGGGGTATAGCTATACCTGCAAGCGCTGGCGCAATTTGTTAACAAGCCGCAAAGGTAGGATTCTTAGGCGTAATAATGCAGGAAAAAGCGCTTTAGCTCTTCGTACTCTTCGTTAGCAATAGCGGGGAAGTTGGCCACCCTGAAAGTGTTGCGCTGCCATGGTCCGTAGCCGTTGCCCAGCCGGATGTTGTGGTGCAGTGCCCGCTTCTTGATGTCCTCCACCAGTCGCTCGTTCGCCTCCAGTACAATCACCGTTTTAGAGCGTACCTCTTCGTTTTCGATCAGCAGTTTAAAGTCGGTAAATTGCCCGAAGAACTCGTACAGTTCATTGGCACGATCAATCAGGTCAATATCGAGTTGCTTGATAAAAGGCCTGTCTTCGAGCATGCGCTTGAGCAGGTAGATGTTGAGCGTGTTCGGTGTGTGCACGGTCTGGTAGTTGAGCATCTTCTCGTAGAGCGACACCAGGCTGTTGTAATGGTTGCGCTCGTTCATTTGCTTGGCCCTGAAGATGGCACGCGGCGAGCAAACCAGTATACCCAGCCCCGGCGGCAGACCGAAGCACTTTTGCACGGAGGCAAACCAGATATCTGCTTTAATGTACTTCAAGTTGAGGCCTGCCATAGAAGAAGTCGCATCTACGGCCGTAAGTGTATCACGGAAACGGTTGTGCAGATTGAGAATGGAAGAGGCCGTTACCTGCGTACCGTTTGACGTTTCGTTTTGTGTGAAGCAGATCAGTTCGGTGTCGGTACTGATGTCCAGTTCCTCCACTGGCATGGCTTCGTTAATGTCGAAGCGAACACCTTGGGCATCGGGCCGCATTTTTTTAGCGTACTCGTACCATTTCTCCCCAAAAGAACCATTGTAAATATGAAAGCTCTTCTTTTTGGTGAGACTCTGGATCAGGATCTCCCAGCACTCGGTGGCGGAGGAGGTAAAGAAAATAGAATAGTCCTGCGGAATGTTGAGGCGTCGCTTGAGCGAGCCCACCACCGTGCGTGATAGTTGCACAAACTGTTCTCCGCGGTGCGGAGCCCCCAATATACCCTCGTCATACGCATCCACAAGGTAGTTGCGCACTTCCGGATAAATCTTAGATGGTCCTGGATAGAAATTCAACATGGAGGGTAATATAAAGAAAGTATAGAATGCCTACTATATGCGGAGGCAATTATTTAGTAAACGGAATTTTGCTGTCGTAACGCTATTTTTTTGAGTTAAAACCGATCTGCTTCGGCTTCATGCGCTCAAAATACTGCAGCGCCAGCCGGTAGCTCTCCAGCCCAAAACCAGTGATCACCCCTTTGCAAAAAGCAGCGAACATGCTTTTGTGGCGAAAGGCGTCGCGGGCATATACATTGGAGATGTGCACCTCAATCACCGGTGTTTCGATGGCCTTGATGGCGTCTGAGAGGGCTACCGAGGTATGGGTATAGGCGCCGCCGTTGAACACGATGCCATTGTAGCTGAAACCTACTTCGTGCAGTTTGTCAATCAGCACCCCTTCGGTATTGGACTGAAAATAGGACAACTCCATGGCCGGGAAAGCCTCCTTCAGCTCTTCAAAATATGATTCGAATGACTCGGAGCCATAGACAGACTTCTCGCGGATACCGAGCAGGTTAAGATTTGGGCCGTTTAGGATGAGGATTTTCATAGTTTTGGGGCGTTTTGTGATTTCAGCTCAATTAAGCGGTTGCAATTTAAGGATTAACTATCTTTGCTTTGATTTTTTTGACAAAAGAAAGTTTTGTCAGCTCCTCTTTTGCCCAAATTTTAACTTATGAAGTGGTCCATCTGCATTACCCAGTTCGAGCAATACCTGCGTCTCGAAAAGTCGCTTTCCGGGAACTCCGTGGAAGCATACCTGCGCGATATTCGCAAACTGACTGATTTTCTGGATATCAAAGGTATAAGCGTGCAGCCGGAGCAGATGACCCCGCCTATACTACGGGAATTTCTGGAGTGGGTAGCTGAGTTGGGTATGACGCCGCATTCACAGGCGCGTACGCTGTCAGGTATACGGGCTTTCTACAAGTTCCTGATCATGGAAGACATGCTCACCGCCGACCCGACAGAGACTATCGAAGCCCCGAAACTGAGCCGCAAACTGCCCGACACGCTGCACTTTCATGAAATAGAGCAGCTGCTGGCCGCCATTGACCTTTCTACACCAGAAGGGACTCGGAACCGCGCCATGCTGGAAACGCTCTACAGTTCGGGACTCCGTGTGTCGGAACTGCTGGAGCTGAAGCTGAGCAACCTCTACGAGGACATGGGCTTCCTGAAAGTGGCCGGTAAAGGCGACAAGGAGCGCCTGGTGCCGATCGGACGCGATGCGCTCAAGCACATACAACTCTACCGAGAAGGTGTGCGCTGCCACCTCACGATCAAGAAAGGCCACGAAGACTTTGTGTTCCTCAACCGCCGCGGTGCTAAACTGACACGGGTGATGGTGTTCACGATCATCAAAGACCTGGCCGCCAAAGCAGGTATACAGAAAACGGTGAGTCCCCATACCTTCCGCCATTCCTTCGCCACCCACCTGATTGAAGGCGGTGCCGACCTGCGGGCCGTGCAGGAAATGCTGGGCCACGAGTCCATCACCACTACCGAGATCTATACCCACCTTGACCGCGATTACCTGAAGCAGGTAATCAAAGATTACCATCCTAGAAGCTGAGAGGAGTTTAAGAGTTAGAGAGTTTGGTTGTAGCGACGTTACAGTGTAACGTCGTAGTGCTACGCAGCATTACCGTTTGGTCCATCGGAGCTAGACCAACCCAATACCAAAGCCATTAAACCAATCGTTTCTCCAGAAGTCAATAAGCAACACAATTTCAAAACAGCCGCATGCTAGCTAATTTCATCCGAATACTCACCATTGTACTGCTTTCCTTAGCTATACCTTACATCGCCACCGGTCAGTCCGTTGACGACATTACGCCGCGACCTGTGGAGGTGATCAAGGAGGCCAGAGGCCATGTAACTATTGACGGGAAAGCTCAGATCGTTTTCGATAAGCAATATGGTGCGCAGGCTGAGTTTCTGCAGGAGATGCTGGCCGCCCAGACTGGACTGAACTTGCCCGTACACCCGAACACGCCAGACAAGCCCAGAGCCAGTCACCACATCCGGTTAGTTTTCGATAGTAAGTCCGTTGATAAAGCCGAGATGTATACCTTAACGGTATCGGGCAAAGACGTGACTATCCGCGCCAAAGACACCGGCGGTATGGTATACGGCATCCAGACTTTGCTGCAGTTATTCCCGCTCAAACAGGTACGTGAGGTGAAGATATCCGACGTGCAGATCAAGGATTATCCACGTTTTGCTTACCGGGGCATGCACCTCGACGTGGTACGCCATATGTTTCCGCTGGAGTTCATCAAGAAGTACATCGACTATTTGGCGTTCCATAAGTTTAACACCTTTCACTGGCATCTGACTGATGATCAGGGCTGGCGCATCGAAATTGAGTCGTACCCGAAACTGAACACGATCGGCTCGTGGCGCAAGGAAACACTGATCGGGCACTTCAAAGACCAGCCAGCCAGGTATGATGGCAAGCGCTACGGTGGTTACTATACCAAGGACGAGGTGCTGGAAGTAATCAATTATGCTTCTGTACGCGGCATCAATATTATACCGGAGATTGATATTCCTGGTCATAGCCGCGCTACCATTGCCGCTTATCCGGAGTTCAGCACCCGCCCTGATACGACCTGGAACGTAGCCACGACCTGGGGTATGTACAATCGGCAGAACAATGTGCTGCAGCCTAATCCGGCTACATTTCAGTTTTTAGAGACAGTATTCCACGAGGTAGCTGATCTGTTCCCTTCGGAGTACTTTCACCTCGGGGGCGATGAAACGAGCAAAATGTGGTGGAAAGCCGATCCGGTGTCACAGAAATTCATCGAAGACCATAATCTGAAAGACGAAAAAGGATTGCAGACCTACTTTGTGGAGCAGGTGGCAGGCTACCTGGCCGCCAAAGGCAAGAAAGTGATCGGCTGGCACGAGATTCTGGAAGGCGATCTGAACACCTCGACCCTGATCATGAACTGGGGAGGGGAGAAAGAAGGTATAGCCGCTGCCAAACGTGGACACCAGGTTATCATGTCGCCGGGTAAGCCGCTCTACTTCGACCACTACCAGTCCAAAGACCCGAACGACAGTTTGGCCATACACGGCTATAACCCGGTGGATGCGGTGTATGCTTTCGAGCCGGTACCAAAGGCCCTGCGTGAACAAAAGCTTGACCACTTCATCATCGGGGCACAGGGCAATGTGTGGACCGAATACATAGGCAGTGAAGCCAAGGTGGAGTATGTGATCTTCCCACGTATGACAGCCCTGAGTGAGGTGCTGTGGTCGCCACAGGGGAAAAAAGATTATGCGGACTTCAAACGCAGACTCAAAACAGCCATCATTCCGCGCTATACCTTCTGGAAGGCGAAATACTTTCCCAATTTCGAGCAGTGGACGGCTGAAAAATGAGGCTTTAAATTTTGGGCGAAAGTCAGCGGAATGTATAGTAGGTAATTGATATTTATTATATTTAGAAGCTGTAATAACACAGGCTGTGTTTCATGCATGGCCTGTGTTATTTTTTTCAACCATTTTTCACCTATTCCTAAGCTTCTTATGACAACAACTTTACTCGAAAAAGAAAAACAGACTACCTACTTCTCTTTTACCGGCAAAGGCTCTGAGTACTTCGCCATCGAAATTGTAAACCTTCTGCTCACTGTCGTGACGCTGGGGCTTTACTATCTTGGGCAAAAGCCAAGTCCATGCAGTACCTGTACCGTAAAACGGAGCTGGCTGGTACATCATTCGTGTTTCATGGTACCGGCAAAGAAATGTTCATCGGCTTCATCAAAGGATTGGCAGTGTTTGCCTTTCTTTATGGCGTACTGTTATATGGTATCTTCTCAGAAGATGTTGGTACCCTGCTGATTTCATATGCTGTGTTTCTGCTGGGTTTCCTGGCGCTTATACCCGTGGCGTTACATGGTATGATGCGTTACCGCACATCCCGCACAAGCTGGCGTGGCATTCACATGGGTTATCGTGGGGAGCTTTCTGACATGTTCACGACCTACCTGGTGGGTTTCTTCCTTTCGATTTTCACATTCGGCATCTACGGATCGTGGTTTGTGGTGAAGCTGCGCAAACAGATGATTGATAATGTGCGTTTCGGAAATGTGAGCCTGCGCGATGGCGCCGATCTGTTCCTGATCAACCTCAAAGGCTATTTCTTATCAATCTTCACGCTGGGTATATACTTTTTCTGGTACACCAAAAACCTACTGCACTTTTATGTGAACAATATTGTGGTGCTGCAGTAAGACGGCACCTACAGCCGCTTGCAGTGCCATGTTTCGGGTTGGGAAGTGTTGAAGCTGACGGTTGGCAACATCCTGATCGTGGTGTTCACGCTGGGGCTGGGCATACCGCTTACCACCACCCGCACCCTGTCGCTGATCATGAACAACACCGTGATGAGCGGACACTTCGACGCCGACGCATTGGTGCAGACCG
This sequence comes from Pontibacter sp. LHS1, assembly GCF_058932855.1. Taxonomy (NCBI): domain Bacteria; kingdom Pseudomonadati; phylum Bacteroidota; class Cytophagia; order Cytophagales; family Hymenobacteraceae; genus Pontibacter; species Pontibacter sp. LHS1. Next base: position 44,584 of record NZ_JBZYWF010000007.1, on the reverse strand, counting down.
AAGAAGCCTATGATTCGGCTACTTATGAAAGCATGACGGATATGATGGATATCGGTGTTATCTAACATGACATTTGAGGGGAAATACTATAACGGGCAAAGCTCCAAAGGCATGCCGGCACAGATCACTATGCTGGCAGACGGACTGCGCATCGACTATTGCGCAGACGAGGTATGTGGTTCAGTGCATTGGGAAACGGCAGGTATACACCAGTCGGAGTTCAACGATGCAACCACGCTGCTGCGTTATGGGAAATTCCCGCAACAGAGTATATCAGTAGTAGACAGAGGGTTTAAGGAAGCGCTGCAGCAGCACTATCGCGGTGCGGCCTTCCTGAAGTCCGGCTACAACAGCGTGCTGAGTCTGGGCTGCACAGGTATAGGCATCATGGGCTTGAGTCTACTTGGCTTGCTGGTAGCCTTTATCATCTGGGGCGTGCCGGCTCTTGCCGACCGGGTGGCGATGCATTTTCCGCAAAGTTACGAACGCCAGCTCGGCCAGCAACTCTATGCCAAGCTGCTACAGGGCTATCAGGTGAACGACGAGAAAACAGCCGCACTGAATGAGTACCTGAGCGAACTGAACACCGATCTGGATTACCCGATCACAGCTGCCGTTGTGAACAGCGACGAGGTAAATGCCTTTGCTATACCTGGTGGCTATGTGGTGGTGTATGAAGGGATACTCGATAAAATGGAGCACCACGAGGAGCTGGCCGCTCTGATGGGGCACGAACTGGCGCATATCCAAAACCGGCATTCACTCCGGGCCATGACGCGGAGCTTATCCTACTACATGCTGGCCTCGGTTCTGTTCGGGGATGTGAGCGGTGTGGCCGCTGTGCTGGTAGACAATGCATCGGCACTGCGCAACCTGGAGTACAGCCGCAGCCTGGAGCTGGAAGCCGACCGGGAAGGGCTGGAGTTGCTTCGCCGGAACGAGCTGAACCCACAGGGCGCCGTTTTGCTGATGGAGCGCCTGCAAATGGGGAGTGAATCTGAGGTGCTTGCTTTTGTGAGCACGCACCCCAATACAGGAGACCGCATTAAGGTTCTGAATGAATTGATAGGGGAGAGGAAGCAGCCCTACAAAAAGAACCCGGTACTGGAGCGGCACTGGGAGCAGCTGAAAGGAAGATAAACAGGTAAAAGTTCTGGTATACTACAGCCGAATCAAGCGCTTTAAAATGAAATTTATCATGAGAATCCTGTTTATACTTTTTGCCCTGTGCCTTGCCTTTACAGTTCAGGCGCAGCAGCAGTTAGTTGACAAGCATGTGGGAGCTCCTATGATACCATTTGCAGCTGAAGACATAACAGGTGTAACTTATTCATCCAATGAGTTGCGAGGGAAAGTGGTGGTACTCAATCTATGGGGCACCTTCTGCAAACCTTGTATCCTGGAAATGCCAGAGCTAAATAAGTTAAAGCAAAGTTATACGGGAAAGGATGTAGTGTTTGTCTCGATGTCGCCCGAAGATAAGCCGGTCATCAAAAGGTTTCTGAAAAAGCATGTATTTGATTTCATCATACTTCCAGGCAGTGCCAATTATATGATGAATTTTGTCAACTCCGTGCCTCAAACAATTTTAATTGATAAGGCAGGAATGGTGAGAGAGGTACATAACGGCACTATGCCGGTTGAGGTCTCAACGGATGCGAAAGGAGAAAAGAGTTATGTGTTTAGGAGTGATGATTTAAAAGCAAAGATCGATGAGCTGCTATCAGAGTAGCAAGTAGATTAACAGGCTGCATAGTACTGTAGCTAAGCGAGGCATAATTATCGAGGATAGTATAAATTCGCTTTCTATCTTTGCGGGCAGCTAACTCTAACCAAATCCGCTGCCGTGTATAAGAGCCTCATCCGTCCGCTTCTTTTCAAACTAGATCCTGAGAAAGTTCACTACCTCACCACAGATGCTTTGCGCACAGCTTTTGGCCTTCCTTTTGCCAAAAGCATCAGCCGCAGTATGTTCCGGGTAGAGGACAAGCGGCTGGAGCGGGAGCTATTCGGCCTGAAATTTCCTAACCCAGTAGGTCTAGCAGCTGGCTTTGATAAAGACGCCAAACTGGTAGATGAGCTAGCTGAATTAGGATTTGGCTTTATCGAGATCGGTACGCTTACTCCAAAACCACAGGAAGGCAACCCAAAACCGCGCCTTTTCCGTCTGCCGGAAGACCAAGCCATTATTAACCGCATGGGCTTTAACAACGAAGGCGTGAACGCTGCCGTGAAGCGACTGCGGGAGCGGAAGAGCAACATCATCGTCGGTGGTAACATTGGCAAGAACAAGGTGACACCTAACGAAGATGCGCTAAATGACTACCTCTATTGCTTCAAAGCGCTGTATGATGTGGTGGATTACTTTGTAGTAAATGTGAGTTCGCCCAACACACCCGACCTTCGTGCCCTGCAGGAAAAAGAGCCGCTGCAGCAATTACTGATGGCACTGCAGGAGCTGAACAGCTCTATGCCGAAGCAAAAGCCCCTGCTGCTCAAGATCGCCCCGGATCTGAACGAAGCTCAGTTAAATGATATAATCGAGATTGCCATCGCCGCCAAGCTAAGTGGTATTATTGCCACGAACACCACCATCAGCCGCGATGGTCTGCATACCTCTTCTACTCAAGTTTCAGAGATCGGCGCCGGCGGACTAAGCGGCAAACCGCTGACCAAACACGCCACCGAAATCATCCGCTACCTGCGTCAGCACCTGCCGCAGCATATCAAGATCATTGGTGTGGGTGGTATTATGACGCCGGAGGATGCCAAGGAGAAACTTGATGCCGGCGCCGATCTGGTACAGCTGTATACAGGTTTTATTTATGAAGGTCCAGCGCTTGTCGCGGGTATAAATAAGAGGTTATTAGGTTAACCTCCCCCCGCCTCCCTCCTAAAAACAGGAGGGGGTATTCAAATGGAAACATATTTATTCGAGTGTTCTTTCTTTAATAGCTTTAAAACCATTAGGTGAGGGAGTAAACTTACTTTCTAGCGCGGTTGATTGCGTTTCATTAAGCTATTCATTGTTCTAAAAAAGCAGTTTGGATATACTCTTAACACCCCCTCCTGTTTTTAGGAGGGGGCAGGGGGAGGTTTTTTAGCACATTTCCTGAAAAGCCTTCGGATTTGCTGAGCGGCGTGTGCCGAAAAAATGTAAATTTGAAATCTTAATTAGTCGAAGGGTATGGCAAAGAACACTTACAGAAACGATGCGGTGAGCACGGGAAGGGCGAGGAATGAAGTGCGTGGCCGTAATGAACCACGCGGCACTGCCTCTACCAGTGAAAAAACCAAACAGAAGAAACAGAAAAAGCCTTTTTTTAGGCTGCCGTCTTTCCGGTTCAACCTGAAGGCACCTGCTTTTTTGACAGACCGCCGCTTTAAGCTGTTCATCGGCTTCTCTTTTCTGCTGATCGCCTTCTTTATGACCATTGCGTTTGTGTCTTACCTGTTTACAGGCCAGGCTGATCAGAGTGTGGTGGAGTCGGTGCAGGGTACCGGACTGAAGGAATCGGGGCAGGAGGCTGAGAACTGGCTGGGGCTGTTCGGTGCCTGGGTTTCCCATTATTTTATTTATGACTTATTAGGTATAGGAGCCTTTTTCCTGATCCCGATCGCATTTTTTGCCGGCAGCCGCATTGTGTTCCGCTGGAAATCCATTTCGATGTCTTATATACTGGGCCTCTGCACCTTCTCGATGCTGTGGCTGAGCCTGACGCTGGGGTACATTGTGCTCACGACAGGTACGGTAGGCGAATTAGGCTTTTTGGGTGGTGGTATAGGTATAGAAACTGCCATTTGGCTAAGCAGCCTGATCGGTTGGGGCAGTGGTCTGCTGCTGGGTTTCCTGCTGCTTATCTTCCTGGTGTTCTTCTTTAATATCACGAGCATCAACTGGAGTAAACCGGCTGCTGAGGAAGCCGATGATGTAGAAGTTGAACGTGGAGGTGCCTCGTCGCTGCGGGATGTGGTGCATGGTTCAGCCCGTAATATCAACCACAACGCCGATCCAACTGCTTCGTTGGATGCCGAGGAAGAAGATGAGCTAGCCTTTGATGAAGAGGAGGAAGAGGCGATCAACCGTGCCTTGGAGATGGAACTGAGTGCCCTCAAGCCAGAGCCACCAAAAACTGCCACACCTGCACCAACGCCTACTTTGGAGCTCGACATTGAAACAGAGTTTGAGGAAGAACTGGCAGAAGCGGAGTTCGACACAGCCGAGGGAGAAGAAGATGACCTCAATTTGCAGATCGAAAAGACGCCGGAAGAGGAAGCCGCCGATGTGATGGCCACCGAAAACTACGACCCGACGCTGGACCTGGCGCGTTACCAATACCCGACCATCGACTTGCTCAACGACTACGGCACCACCAAAGTGTCGGTAACAAAGGAAGAACTCGAAGCTAACAAGGACAAGATCGTGGCCACACTTGGTCACTATAACATAGGTATAGCGAGCATCAAGGCCACCATCGGCCCGACCGTAACGCTCTACGAAATTGTGCCAGATGCCGGTGTGCGTATCTCCAAAATCAAGAACCTGGAAGATGATATCGCCCTGAGCTTAGCAGCCCTGGGTATCCGTATCATCGCGCCTATACCGGGTAAGGGTACCATAGGTATAGAAGTGCCGAATACGAAGAAGGAGATGGTGTCGATCAAATCGATCTTGTCGACGGAGAAGTTTATGAAGAGTGATATGGACCTGCCGATCGCTTTCGGTAAGACCATCACAAACGAAGTGTTCATCACCGACCTGGCCAAAATGCCACACTTGCTGATGGCGGGTGCCACCGGTCAGGGTAAGTCTGTTGGTCTCAACGCCATCCTGACCTCCTTGCTCTACAAGCGACACCCATCGCAGCTCAAGTTTGTGCTTGTCGACCCGAAAAAGGTGGAGCTCTCGCTATTCAACAAAATTGAGCGCCACTTCCTGGCCAAGCTGCCGGATACAGAAGAAGCGATCATCACGGATACAAAAAAGGTGGTGAACACGCTTAACTCGCTCTGTATGGAGATGGACATGCGTTACGACCTGCTCAAGGATGCCGGCTGCCGCAACCTGAAAGAGTACAACAAGAAATTTGTGGAGCGTAAGCTGAACCCGAAAAAAGGGCACAAGTTTATGCCGTACATCGTGCTTGTGATTGACGAGTTGGCGGACTTGATGATGACAGCCGGTAAAGAGGTGGAGACGCCGATTGCCCGTCTGGCGCAGCTGGCTCGAGCCATTGGTATACACTTGGTAGTAGCCACACAGCGTCCGTCGGTGAACGTGATCACAGGTATTATCAAAGCGAACTTCCCGGCGCGTATTTCCTTTAAAGTAACCTCTAAGATTGACTCCCGCACCATTCTGGATGCCGGCGGTGCTGACCAGCTGATTGGTCAGGGTGATATGCTCTTCTCGATCGGCTCGGACATGATCCGTATTCAGTGCGCCTTCGTGGACACGCCGGAAGTAGACCGCATTTGCGACTTCATTGGCGAGCAACAAGGGTATAACGACGCCTATCTGCTGCCGGAATTTGTGGGCGATGAAAGCGGCTCTGAGAAAACCGATTTCGATCCGAGTTCCAAAGACCCGATGTTTGAGGAAGCAGCCCGCATTATTGTGCAGCACCAGCAGGGCAGTACTTCGCTGCTGCAGCGCCGCCTCAAGCTGGGCTACAACCGAGCCGGCCGCCTGATCGACCAGTTGGAAGCCGCAGGTATAGTGGGGCCGTTCGAAGGAAGCAAAGCCCGCGAAGTTTTAATTCCGGACGAGTACAGTTTGGAACAGTTATTGAATACGCTGTAGAAAAGAATAAAACACGACACTCAAAGAACATCATGAAAAGAGTATTATCCCTTTTGCTGGCCGTATTTATGTTTGTGAACCTGGCGAATGCGCAGCAGGACCCGAAAGCAGGCAAGATATTGGACCAGATGAGCCAGAAGTACAGAAGTATGAAAGCTTTCAAAGCTACTTTTGCACAGACGCTGGAGAACCCTTCTGCCAAGGTAAAAGAAACAATGGAAGGCGACATTTTGGTAAGCGGTCCTAAGTATAGACTGGCCGTAAGCGGACAGGAGATCATCAGCGATGGTAAACTGATGTGGACTTACCTGAAAGAAGTGAACGAAGTTACCATCACGGAGACCGACGCGGAAGCTGAGGCCATGGCGCCAAGCAAAATCTTCGACATGTATAAGAAAGGTTACAAGTATGCCTACGCCGGCTCTGAGAAGCAAGGCGCTGACACGTTTGATGTGATCGAGCTGGCTCCGGAAGACCGCAGCAACCCTATCTTTAAGGTGCGTCTGTATATCAATCAGAAAGACAAGTCCCTGAAGAGTTGGCAGATGTTCCGTAACAACGGCAACCGCTATACCTATACCATCAAAAACTTCCAGGCTAACCCTGAGCTAGCCTCCGACGCTTTCAGCTTCAACAAAGCCAAGTATAAAGGCGTGCAGGTGGTAGATTTGAGATAACCCGACCGATTTATGATAAAAGGAAAGAGCTGCTCTGTTTAGAGCAGCTCTTTTTTGTTGCTGGTTTATAAAGACGCTTAAAAGCCCCCGACGTCTATAGTTGCAATGATAAACCCCACTTGAGGAGTGGAACGGAACTTTAATGTATAGATTCCTGCCTCGGTTGGGCGAAAGGTATAGGGAGCCGTACGGATAGGCAGATCATCGGTGCAGACGTTCCCTTTATACTTCGCCACCACCCGTATGACTGTTTCCTTACCAGAAGAGCTGACATTAAAAGAGCCGAACTGGCCACAGCCTCCGCTAACCTGAAAGTGAACGTTCACAGTTACAGTTTCACCTACTTGTGCGGTTGCAGGGGCCTCTACACGGACAATAGGAGCAGGGCGCTCCTGCACCGGAGGTTCTGAATCTTCTTTGGAGCATCCGGAGGCAGTTAAGAGAATCAATGTGAGGGTGCACAGGTGTCGTATCATAGCTTTTCGTTTTAAGGTGCTGGTTATTATGTCGATCCCTTTTGTGCTGAAATGGTTGCAAGGCTTGGCGGATTTGGGCAAGGGCTATAATTAGTGGTCTTTGCAGGGATAAAAAATTTGTAGCTGCCTCTAAAAAAACTAGCTTTGCTATACCTGAACTTTAGCTCCTATACCTATCATGACCAGAGAAAAGCTGTTTGAGCAGATACTCCAGAAAAAATCATACCTGTGCATTGGCCTCGACACCGACCCCAAGCGCCTGCCCGAGCATCTGCTCGACCACGAAGACCCTGTGTTTGAGTTCAACCGCCAGATCGTGGAAGCTACTGCCGACCTGTGTGTGGCCTACAAACCGAACATCGCCTTCTATGAAGCACAGGGCCCGAAAGGTTGGGTGAGTTTGGAGAAGACACTGGAGATTATACCTGAAGAGATCTTTACCATTGCTGATGCCAAACGTGGTGATATTGGCAACACCTCTGAGCTGTATGCCCGCGCTTTCTTTGAAACCATGAACTTCAATGCCGTGACGGTAGCACCTTACATGGGCTCCGATTCGGTGAAACCATTCCTGGTACAGCCGGGCCGCTGGGTGATCTTGCTGGCGCTTACGTCTAACCCGGGCAGTAAGGACTTTCAAATGCTGAAGCTGTCGGATGGTAATGAGGAATACCTGTTTGAGCAAGTGCTGCGCGAGAGTGCCAACTGGGCCAGCGTAGGGCAGATGATGTATGTGGTGGGCGCTACGCAGGGCGAGTATATTGAAAGGGTGCGAGCCATTGTGCCGAATCACTTCCTGCTGGTACCGGGCGTAGGTGCACAGGGCGGCAGTCTCGAAGAGATTTCCCGCTTAGGTATGAACCAACAATGCGGACTGCTAGTCAACTCCTCCCGTGCCATTATCTATGCTTCCTCCGGTCGCGATTTCGCAGATCGTGCCAGAGAAGCTGCTTTGGAAGTGCAGAAGGAGATGGAGCAGTACCTGGAGCAATATGTGACGCATTTGTAAGAATTTAGAGTCAATTCCTGAGAAATAATAATAGAACGCCATACCCAAGCCAGGCACGCAGGTATGGCGTTTATATTTTATATTGTGATAGGTATAATAAGACAATAGCATGAACAACGGGTTTTCAGAGATTATCAGCACGAAAGAGGAATTGCAAGCATTGCTGGGCACACCTAGCGAGCTGGTCAACAACAAATCGATAGATTACCTGGATGCGCACTGCCGTGACTTCATTTCCAAAGCGCCTATGCTTTTTGTAAGCACGAGTGACGCCGCAGGCAATTGCGATGTGTCCCCTCGGGGAGATGCGGCTGGCTTTGTGCTGGTGCTCGACGAAAAACGACTGGTTATACCGGAGCGACCCGGCAACAAAAGATGCGATTCGCTTCGGAACATTCTGGAGAACCCTAGAGTCGGGTTGATCTTCATTATTCCGGGTTTGGAAGAAACGCTCCGTGTAAATGGCAAGGCTTGTATCATCAAAGACGAAATCATCCTGACGCAGCTTGCGGCGCAGGGAAAAGTGCCTGTTGTAGGTATAGGGGTGGAAGTAGAGGAGTGTTACATCCACTGCGCAAAGGCGTTTAAGCGTTCGGGCCTCTGGAAGCCTGAGCAGTGGCCAGAGAAGGAAATGCTGCCACGCCCGGCTGCAATGCTGGCAGATCACATCAGGAAACCGGACTATAGCGAAGAGTACATCAGCGCTATATTAAAAGAAAGCTACGAGAAGCGCCTGTATTAGATAAAGCGACGGGGTTGCCTTCTTAAAAGCAACCTGCGTTTTCCAAAGCTGGCGCTTTGCCTTGTGGCGTAGCTTCTGGTAATACAGAAACATACCTCCCAGCCATTAGGCTGTCCAGCACAATAATTGGAAAGCGAACAAAGACGAGCACATTAGATTCAGCGGTCATGGCGCTGCCGGCCTCGGCAACAATGTAAACAGAAGAGCCAATACATATCGTATTGGCTCTTCTGTTTAGCTTATGTATTGCAATGTGAGGAGTTTTACACCGTTTTCCTTTCAATCTCCCGCAGATTTTCCATTTTCTTGTTACGGAGGAAGCCGTTGATGTCTTCAAAGTGTTCGCGGACACGCTTGTTGCCAAACTCAAACACCTTATCGGCCAGTCCGTCGAGGAAGTCGCGGTCGTGCGAAACCAGGATGATCGTGCCGTCGAAAGCTTTGAGGGCGTCTTTCAGGATGTCCTTGGTCTTGATGTCGAGGTGGTTGGTCGGTTCGTCCAGAATAAGCAGGTTCACTGGCTGCAATAACAGCTTGATCATCGCCAATCGGGTCTTTTCACCACCGGAAAGTACTTTCACCTTTTTCTCAATCGTGTCGCCACTGAACATAAAGGCGCCTAGCAGGTCTTTCACACGGGTACGAGCATCACCCACAGCAATCTCGTCGATGGTCTGGAATACGGTCAGTTCACCGTCGAGCAAGGCGGCCTGGTTCTGAGCAAAGTAGCCGATCATGCAGTTATGGCCTAGTTGCAGCTTGCCTTCAAAGTCGATCTCACCCATTATAGCTTTCACCAGCGTAGACTTACCCTCGCCGTTCTTGCCCACAAAAGCTACTTTCTCACCCCGGTTGATGGTCATGGAAGCGTCTTTGAACACGGTATAGTCACCGTACTTTTTGGTAAGTTCCTCCACGATAACCGGATAGTTGCCGGAACGCGGTGCAGGCGGGAATTTAACGTTTAGAGCAGAGGTATCTACTTCGTCCACCTCCACAATCTCCATTTTCTCCAGCATCTTCACACGCGACTGCACCTGCAGGGTCTTCGAGTAAGTGCCTTTGAAGCGGTCGATAAAGGTCTGGATATCGGCGATCTCTTTCTGCTGGTCCTCAAACTGCTTTTGCTGCTGCTCACGACGCTCTTTGCGCAGTTGCAGGTATTGGCTGTAGGTAACCTTATAATCGTAGATGCGGCCCATTGTCACTTCGATGGTGCGGTTGGTGATATTGTCCACAAAGGTTTTGTCGTGCGAGATCACGATCACGGCCTTGGCGTTGTTCACCAGAAAATCCTCGAGCCACTGGATCGACTCAATATCGAGGTGGTTGGTCGGTTCGTCGAGCAGGATCAGGTCCGGCTTCTGAAGCAGGATCTTAGCCAGTTCGATGCGCATGCGCCAGCCGCCACTGAATTCGTTGGTGGAGCGCGTAAAGTCTTCGCGTGTAAAGCCAAGGCCCTTAAGGGTAACCTCTACCTCCGCGTCGAAGTTGATCTCCTCAATAGAGTAGTATTTTTCACCCAGCTCCGATACCTGTTCGATGATTTTATAATACTCATCGGAGTCGTAGTCGGTGCGGGTTTCCAACTCAGCATTGAGCGCATCCATTTGCTTTTTCATGTCGAGGACTTTGGCGAAAGCCTTGGAAGCCTCTTCGAACACGGTGCAGTTGTCGTCGATGAGCAGGTGCTGCGGCAGGTAGGCAATCACGGCATCTTTCGGCGCTGACACCTTGCCACGGGTAGGCTTGCTGGCGCCCGCTATAATTTTGAGCAGGGTAGACTTGCCTGCTCCATTTTTTCCCATGAGGGCGATGCGGTCGTTTTCGTTGATGTTGAAAGAAACATTGCTGAAAAGGGCTGCACCATTGAACTCCACGCTCACCGCGTCAACTGAAATCATAATCGTTTAATTTTAAGGCTGCAAAGATAGTAAAGTTTGGGAGTTTAAGGGTTTGAGAGTTTAGGAGTTGATGCGTTTATAGGATGATTTTCTTATTGTGACTAGGATAGCGGTCAGTTCATTGGTTTCTTGCTTCAATGACGCAAGACGACTTGCTGTTACAATTTCTGATTCTTCCAACAGTTCCAACCAGAAAAGTGATTCGTCGGCTTCTTCAAGCGCTATACCTATCTTAGCTACAAACTCGGCATTAGAACGCGCGCGGCAGGCTGCGCGGTAGTTGGCAGCAACCGATGTGGCTGATCTTAATAACTGTTTTCCTAAAATATAGGCATCGGCCTGCTTAGGCAGTACCCTGAACAGACGTATACATCGCAATGCAAATTCCTTTGTCCGCTTTTTAAAGCTTTCCCCAAAAGCAAAGTTGCTTTCCCTCGCCAAACTATCCATTCTAATATCTTCATTCATGACTCCTAAACTCTCAAACTTCACTAACTCCTAAACTCCCAAACTCGTAAACTTTCCCAACCACAACCAAGGCGCATGAAAGAAGACTTCCTGCACTACATCTGGCAGCATCAGTATTTCGACAAAACGGATTTGTACACGGTAGAGGGGGAAGCGGTGCAGGTGCTGCGGGTAGGGATGTACAACACCGATGCAGGGCCTGATTTCAAGGAAGCGATCATCCGGGTAGGAGAAGTAGAATGGTCGGGGAGTGTGGAGATACACCTTCGCGGCTCCGACTGGCGGAGACACCAGCACCAGCTCGACTTCAAGTATAATCAGGTGGTACTGCATGTGGTGTGGGAGGCCGACGAGGCTGTACGCCGAACCGATAGTACCTTTATACCTACACTGGAACTGAAAAACAGAGTAAATTTGGCCCTGTTGCAAACCTACGAGCAACTGCGGCGGACCCCTTTTGCTATACCCTGCGCCGGCTTTTGGCCGCAGGTGCCGGATATCACTAAGACCATGATGCTGGGCCGCGCCCTCACCGAGCGACTGGAGCTGAAAGGGGAGGAGGTGCTGCAGGTATACCGTCAGCTCGGTAACGACTGGGAGGCCACTGCCTTTCAGGTGCTCTGCAAGACCTTTGGGTTCAAGATCAATCAGGAGCCATTCGAGCGGCTGACCCGTGCGCTGCCGATGCAGGTAGTGCGCAAGCATCAGCACGACTTGTTTCAGCTGGAGTCCCTGCTGTTCGGTCAGGCGGGTTTTTTGGCTGAGCCTCTAGACGAGTACAGCACCAGGCTGGCCAGAGAACATGCCTACCTGAGCCGCAAGTATAACCTGCAGGAGCTTGCTATGCAGCGGCACCACTGGAACTTCCTGCGCATGCGACCTGCAAACTTTCCTACCGTGCGACTGGCACAACTGGCGGCACTGCTGCACAAGCACAAAAGCCTGTTTTCCACTATCATCCACACCGAGGGAGTAAAGAACTACGATGCGCTGTGGCAGGCGCCGATGTCGGCTTATTGGCAAAAACATTATACCTTTGGGGCTGAGTCGAAGACAGTGCAGGTGCAACTGGGAAGGTCGAGTGCGCAGAATCTGACTATCAATGTGGCAGCGCCCTTGTTAGCAGCCTATGCTGTGCACACAGATCAGCTGGAGCACCTGGATAAAGCGGTGGACCTGCTCGAAAAGGTGAAGGAGGCCAGCAACCGCATCACGCGCCAGTACGAGGAACTGGGTTGGAAAGCCGCCTCTGCCGCCGACAACCAGGCAGCCCTTGGACTCTACAAACGCTACTGCCAGCCAGTCAACTGCCTGCGCTGCGCCATTGGCAACAAGATTATGAAGCAAAATCTACCAACTACGTGAGTATACTGATCTACGGCCTGAACCTGCTGGTGCTGGCTGGACTAATTTGGTGGCTCTGGAAACAGGACTGGAACCCGCAGCTGCGGCCTTTCTTTTTCCCGACGCTGCTGCTCAAGCTGGCTTGTGGGGTGCTGATCGGGGTGCTGAGCTTTTACGTGTTCGATAAAGGCGACACGCAGCTCTACTACAAACGGGCTCTCTTGATGACCGACCTGGTTCATGAAGAAGGTATAGGTACATACCTGCATTACCTCTTTTTCAACGACCCAAGCGGCACGCCACTGGAAGGTTTGCAGAAGCCTTTTTACGAAAGCGCCTGGAACATGCCGCGCCTGCTGAGCGTGCCAATGCTACTGACGGGCGACAACTACTACTTCAGTTCGATTTACCTGTCGCTGTTCAGTTTTGCTGGTCTGTGGTTCTTTGTGAATGCGCTGGCCCGATATTTCCCAACAACGGCTATACCTGCCGTAGTGGCCTTTCTGGTGTTCCCTTCAGTTGTGTACTGGTCCTCGGGGGTGCTAAAGGAGAGCGTGCTGATGGGGGGGATGGGGCTGCTGCTGGGAGGCAGCTTATACCTGCTATTCGGGAAGCTGAAGCGCAAACCCTTGCTATACCTGCTGCTGGCAGTGCTGGGCCTATACCTGATCTGGCTCGTGAAATACTTTGTGGCAGTGGCACTTGCACTGACTGTGGCCCTGGCCTTGCTACTGAAAGTAATCTTCTACAGTCCGAGACTGGCGCACATTCACTGGCTGCTAAAGGGGCTGGCACTGCTGGTGCTGTTTTCAGGTATAGCCTGGCTGGGGACACAACTCAATCCTAATCTGAACCTGGAGACCCTTCCGGATGTGGTTTATGGCAATTACCAGGTCAGTCTGCTGGCCTCGCAGGGCAAGCCCCGCATCGACTTTCCTTTCCTGGAGCCAACCTACCTGAGCTTTGCGCTACACTCGCAGCTGGCTTTTATTGGTATGCTGTTCCGGCCTTTTATATGGGAGGTATATAACGTGCGCACTTTTGCAGCGGCTCTGGAAAATACCCTGCTGTTGGTGCTGGCATTTGGGTTCCTCCGCGACCTTTTCGAAGCTGGACGTATAAAGTGGCGCTATGGCTACCTACTCACTGCAGTGCTTGTTTTCGTTTTTGTGATGGGCGTTCTGCTGGCTTACAGTATGCCGAATCTGGGAACCCTCAACAGGTATAGAGTGGTTGTGTTGCCTTTTGCAGTATACCTGCTGCTGCTTTGCAAAACGAACAGCGAGCTGCTCCGTTACCTGCTGCCTGTTCGTCAGCCGCAGCACGAAGAAGACGAGCCTTCACAAATCGCTGCAGATTAGCACTATTCTTTGTACCTTTGCACCTTATTTGAAATAGGCTATGCAAAATCCGGTAATTATACTTGGTGCCCAGAAACTGGGTACGGCAGCTCTTGATATATTTAACAGCAACAACGTGGTGGTGTACTGTTTCCTCGACGACAGCAAGGACCTGCAGCAGCAGGAACTGAACAATGTGTCGGTGATGAGCAGCACAGAAGATAACGAATTTCTGAAACTGATCGGCAAGAAATGCGACGTGTTTGTGGCCGTAGAGGACTCAGCCGCTCGCAAAGGCCTGATCAAGATGCTCAAAGACGAGTACAAAGTAGTACCTGTCAACGCCATTCATAAATTCAGTGCTGTGTCAGAACACGCTTGGTTAGGCCACGGCAACATGGTAGGCGCAGGCGCCATCGTGAACAACAATGCGAAAATCGGTAACTACAACATCATCGAATCACGTGCGCTGGTAGATACCAAAGCTGAGATCGGCGACAATGTGCAAATAGGTGCGGGTGCTGTGATCAACTCCGAAGTGATGGTTGAAGACGGTGCCTTTATCGGTACTGGCGCTGTGATCGTGTCAGGGGTGAAGATTGGCAAGAATGCCCGCGTTGGTGCAGGCTCTGTGGTGGTCGCTAACGTACCAGCAAAAGCCACTGTGTTCGGCAACCCAGCTGCTCCGATAAAATAATTTTATACCTGTCCTGCCTTCGAAAACCGAACTGACCAAAGTCATTTTTGGTTAAAAAGAAAAGCAGGAAATTTGCAAGGGTTTAGAATTTGAAAAGTACCGACGTTACACCGTAACGTCGTGTCGGGCAGGTATAAAAGCGAGCCCGTTCGTAGCGACAGGTCGTGACCAGTCCGGATCGTGCACCCAACAATTTAGCAATCAACAATAGCCCCGCAGGGGCAAACAATTTAACTTTAACACTTAGCTGAAACTAAGCAGTTATGAACAAGCCATACAGCATACTACTGTACTACTGCTACACACCGATAGCAGACCCTGAGGCGTTCCGGGAGGAGCACCATTTACTTTGCCTGGAGCTGAATCTGCTCGGCCGTATCATCATTTCTAAAGAGGGCCTCAACGGTACCGTTTCGGGTCTGAAAGCCGACTGCGACAAGTACATGGAGATCGTGAAAGCTGATCCACGTTTTGCCAAAGTCGATTTCAAAGTAGACGAGTCGGATAAGCACGCATTTGCTAAGCTGCATGTGCGTACCAAAGCTGAGATCGTACACTCCGGCCTGTTGCACATCGACCCGAACGTGCGCACCGGCACCCATCTTTCTCCAAAGGAATTCAAGGAAATGAAAGACCGCGACGATGTAGTGGTGATGGATATGCGCTCGGATTACGAGTACAGCGTGGGCCGCTTCAAGAACGCCGTGACACTGGACATCGAGAACTTCCGTGAGTTTCCGGAAAAGATCGACGCCCTGAAAGAAGAGCTGAAAGGCAAGAAAATTCTGACCTACTGCACCGGCGGTATCAAGTGCGAAAAAGCCAGTGCATTCCTGTTGGAACAGGGTTTTGAGGACGTGTACCAACTGCATGGCGGCATCATCAAATACGGCAAAGAGGCCGGCGGCGAAGACTTCGAAGGCAAATGCTACGTGTTCGACAACCGTGTGGCCGTGGATGTTAACTCCGTGAACCCAACAGTAATCTCGAAGTGTCAAGTTTGTGGTACTGTAGAAGACCGCATGGTGAACTGTGCCAACCCAGTGTGCAACCTGCACGTGCCAATCTGCGAGAAGTGCGGTTGGGAACTGGAAGGCGCCTGCTCTACCGAGTGCAAAGAGCACCCGGAGAAGCGTCCGTACGACGGCACAGGCTATTACCAGAAGAACTTAAATGGCTACAATCCGCTAAAAGGATTCAACCGTCGCAAGACTTCTGCCGTATCTAAATAAGTATTCTCTAAAGCTCAGAAAAGCGTGCGCCTTCCAGCCACGCTTTTCTTTGTTTCTAACGCAACCAATCCTATGGCAATTCCAGAATCAGAACTGATTATCAATAAGAACGGCACGATCTACCACCTCAACCTGCAGCCAGAGCACATTTCAGATACCATCATTACGGTAGGCGACCCGGACCGTGTGCCTATGGTGAGCAAATATTTTGATGAGATAGAGGTGCAGATCACCAAGCGTGAATTTGTGACCCACACCGGCTACTACAAAGGCAAGCGCATCACCGTCATCTCGACAGGTATGGGTACCGATAATATTGATATTCTGATGAACGAACTGGATGCGCTGGTGAACATCGATTTTCAGTCTCGTGAGCCGAATGAAGAAAAGATATCGCTGAAGATCGTGCGCATCGGTACCTCTGGTTCGCTGCAGCCAGACATTCCGCTGGGTAGTCATCTGGCTTCGCACTATGGTATAGGTCTGGATTCACTGATGGAGTTTTATCCGCTGGAGCAAGACGAGAACGAGCAAAGCATCTCTAAAGCCTTGCAAGAACAGTTAGGTGTAGGCTTCCGGCCGTACGTGGTGAATGGCTCAAAAAATCTGATCGAGAAGATCGCCTTTGATATGATTCCGGGCAATACACTGACCTGTCCGGGCTTTTACGCCCCGCAAGGCCGTGTGCTACGCGGTGGACTGCGCAATCCGGATCTGCTAAAGGTATACCAGGACTTTCGAGTTTGCGACTTTCGTCTTACTAACTTCGAAATGGAAACAGCTGGCTACTACGCCATGGGCCGCCTGTTGGGGCACGAAATGCTGTCGCTCAACGCCATTGTTGCCAACCGCATTTCGCAGGAGTTCGCAGCAAATGCCGAAGAAGTGATTGATAGTTTGATTGTGAAGGTGCTGGAGAGAATCTAGAAAGTTTAGGCGTTTGAGAGTTGAAGAGGTAGAAAGTAAATAGATATACCTGTTACAATCACTCTCCAATTAAACCGACCTGTAATTTTTTATAACTGGCTACGTACTGGCGGGGAATCATTCCCGTGCCTACAGATAAAAGCGAGTCTGTTACTCGCGAAAACCAAAACAGCCCGCAGAGATTTTTACCGTCTCAGGCGGGCTGTTTTGGTTTAGATGCGTTTCGCCTACAGGTATAGCGGGAGGTCAGGTGAGTAGATTGTTGCGCCATTAGCTGTTCTCAATTTTCAGGATGGATTTCAACGGCAGAAATGTACCCGATTTCAGCAGCACAAACTTGTCATCGTAGCACCAAACAGTCGTTTCCACTTTCTTCACATCTCCGTCATCGGTGCAAAAAGTAATGATCGCTTTGTTGCGGTAGGCGTTACCCAGAATGGCGGCACGATTGGCCTCGTAGTAGCGTATACTGCGGGCAGTGGGATCTTTCAGCACGTCTTCGGTGCTAAAGTGGAGCATTGGAATGCACTCCTTTTCAATCAGGTTGGCTTTCTTATCGGTCCTCTTCATAGTCGTAAAATTTTAGTGTGGGCTGGTATATAACCACAAAACATGCCACACCAATATTTTGGTTCTGTAGAGGAACTGTATTTGAGGATCTTATAAGACTAGCTCCCTGAAAGTAAGCGAGCTTAATTTGTATTTCTGAGTGAGTTGAAATATTGCTTCGAGTGTCTCAGGTGATATGCTGTAGCCTGCTGTTTCCTCTGAAATATTGTGTGCATAAATAAGGATTGCTTCTTTGTTTTGAGAAGCCCGCTTAAAGCCTGCCTCCAAATCCTGCAACGTAACGCCACTGTTGCTATCTACACCTAGGCCGTGAACCAATCGGCTGCCATCATATTTGTAAAAAATTCTGTCCAGTTCCTCTATACCTTTCCCCGTCACCTTCCACGAATCGCCTCTCAGCAGATGGAAGTACTTTGTAAGCTCTTGGTCAAGCTTAAGGGAGCGTGCGCCATAGGGGTAAGCAAATGTGGAGGGAGAGAATCCAATTGCCTGCATAGCTTTAATAGCAGGCGTGATTTCATGTGCAACATATGCGGCTACACCATGCTCCTTGATGAACTTGCTGGAGTTTTCATGTTGATAACCGTGGGAGGCGATCTCGTGTCCATCTGCAGCTAACTCCTGTAGCATTTCTATTTCAGACTTGGAGAGCTGATGTGGCACTGTGATAAAGAAAGTGGCTTTAACCTTGTACTTCTTGAAAAGTTCTTTGTGAGCATGCCATTCACTGACATACTTATCGTCAAAACTGATGACAAAAGCTGGTTGTGCGGGACGGCTGTAGGTATAAGTAGGTTTAAGCAAACTGTAAACAACTAAACCTGAAGCTGTGGCTAATATAAGCGCGAGTATAGACCAAAGAACGTGAGTCCTCATATTTACGGCTATACCTTACAGCTTCTGCAAAAAGGCCATCGTATCCACGCCGTCAGCATAATCCCACGGCATCGGGCACTGGGCCTCACCGAAAGGGATGCTACCCTCGAGCCAACCGTGTGCGGATACCACACACTGTGTCTTCTCCTTTACGGCAGTCAGCTTGTGGCGCAGGTCAGGAAGGGAGGTGAAGGTTTCGTAGAACAGCACCGAGATAGGAGAAACCAGTTGCTCACTCTCCTGCACTAACAAGAACCCATTATCAAAGTGCGGCACACGGTTGACGAGCAGGATGGACTTGTTATAGTCGTAGTTGTTCTGGTACTTGTGATGGTCGAGGATCGTTTTATGATGCTCGTTGGCTTCATACAGTTTGTCGAAGGTATAGCCCTCCGGCACATACACCTTGGACACATTGCGGCAACCGAGTCCGTAGTACTGGAAAATGTCGTTGCCCAGCGCGCGCAAGTCCTCTTCCTCTTCATGACCTGTGAGCACGCCGATGCTGGTGCGGTTCTTACGGATGATGTGCGGGCGCTTGGCAAAGTAGTACTCGAAGTAGCGGGCCGTGTTGTCCGAGCCGGTTGCGATGATGGCGTCGGCCTCTTTGAGCAAATCCACGAACTCAAACTGATTGGCAAAAGCCGGCTCTATACCTACCAGCATGCTGGCAAGGCGGCGCATGAGCACATCATCATCGGAGCTTAGCTTGGCCAGCAGGAAGTGGCCGCTCACCAAAACCGACAGAAAATCGTGGAAACCAACCATCGGGATGTTGCCCGCCATGACCACGCCAACCTTTTTAGGTGTAACCTGTTTGAGGTGGTAGGGGTAAAGCCATTCACGGAGATACTGTTCATCGAGCAGGGTGATGATGCCTTGCAGGGCAGCCGAAACGTTGGCCTCGTCAAACCAGGGGTTCCGGGCTTTTGCCACAAAGGCGAGGGCCTGGCGATCCTCAGGTGTCATGTCCTGCAGTTGCTTCCCCAACTTCACAAAAGCTTCGATTCTGTTCTCTAATGTCATGGCTGGCCGCTGTGTTAAAATTTATTTGATAGGGATACTTAATGTTCCTAATTTTGTTCGATAAATAAAGCGATACAAAAGTACTAAAAATATACAGGAGATACGATTATGGCGATAATGATCACTGATGAATGTATAAACTGTGGCGCCTGCGAACCAGAATGTCCGAATACTGCTATTTACGAAGGCGGTGCGGAATGGACCTGGGGCGGTGGCACGGCTCTAAAAGAAGTAGAGATCGACGGTGGCGAGATCATCCCCGGCGATGCGGCACAGCCTCCTATTTCCGACGAGTTCTACTACATTGTATCAGATAAGTGTACCGAGTGCATGGGCTTCCACGAAGAGCCTCAGTGTGCTGCTGTCTGCCCGGTTGACTGCTGCGTCGATGACCCAGACTACCGCGAGACAGAAGAAGAGCTATTGGCGAAAAAAGACTGGCTGCACCAGGCCAGCTAAGGTATAGCAAACACCAAAAGCGTAAAAACCTGTCTTTCACGGCAGGTTTTTTTATTTCATCTTTACAGGCTATACCTATGGAAGGACAACTACACCAGGATAAAACATTCGATAAAATCACGTACCCAGGCAAAGCCATCAAAGGGCGTGAGTTTGAGGACTGTGTGTTCAAAAACTGCGATTTCTCTAACAGTGATTTCTCAAACAATCGCTTTACTGACTGCCAGTTTATAGGCTGCAACCTCGCCATGCTTAAGCTACACGGCTCAACACTAAACAACGTGACATTCAGAGAGTGCAAGCTTACAGGTATAAACTTCAGCGAATGCGAAGAGTTCCTATTCACGGTGGGGTTTGAAAGCTGCCTCATGGACTACACCTCTTTCCTAAGGCGTAAAATGCCCAAGATACACTTTGTTGATTGTTCCTTAAGAAATGCAGTGTTTGAGCAAGCTACGCTCACAAAGGCCAGATTTGACAACACAGACCTTGCCGGGGCTGTCTTTGAACGAACCAACCTCAGTGAGGCCGACTTCTCCACAGCCTACAATTACGTCATCGACCCAGAGCTGAACAGCATCAAAAAAGCCCGATTCTCGCAGAATGGATTGGCAGGCCTGCTGACGAGGTATGACATTCGACTCGTCTGAAAGGTATAATTAATGGATACCTCCTACGCTTATACTTACTGTCTTATTGAGTATAACTAGGCAGAGGAGTTTTGTTATACCTGTAGGGTAACAATCCACAAATAGCAATCAACAATTAAATCAAAATCCCTAATTTTGCCTTTTAGCGCAAATAGCAGAAAAAACTAGTTTACGATGTCGATTTCAACGAAATATAACCCCAGAGAAGTAGAGGAGAAGTGGTACAGCAGCTGGATGCAGCGCGGCTTTTTCCGTTCTACGCCTAACCCGAAAAAGGAACCTTACACCATCGTGATCCCGCCGCCAAACGTAACAGGCGTGCTGCACATGGGTCACATGCTCAATAACACGATTCAGGATGTGCTGATTCGTCGCGCGCGCATGAAGGGCAAGGAGGCTTGCTGGGTGCCGGGCACTGACCACGCTTCTATCGCCACAGAGGCAAAAGTGGTGGCCATGCTGAAGGAGAAAGGCATCAACAAAGCAGACTTGACCCGTGAGGAGTTCCTGGAGTATGCTTGGGAGTGGAAAGAGAAGTACGGCGGCATCATCCTGGAGCAGCTCAAGAAACTAGGCGCTTCCTGCGACTGGGACCGTACCCGCTTCACGATGGAAGACGACATGAGCGCGGCCGTAATCGAGGTGTTTGTGGACCTGTACCGCAAAGGCCAGATCTACCGCGGTGTGCGCATGGTAAATTGGGATCCGCAGGGTAAAACCGCTCTTTCTGACGAAGAGGTGGTTCCGAAAGACACCATGGCCAAGATGTACCACCTGAACTATGAAGTAGTAGGTGCTGCAGAGCCAACTTATATCACCGTGGCGACTTCACGACCGGAAACGATTATGGCCGACGTGGCCGTGGCTGTGAACCCAAATGACGAGCGCTATACCCACCTGCACGGCAAGTCCGTGCGTATTCCTTTGCTGGGCAAAGAAATTCCGGTGATTCTGGACGAGTATGTGTCGATTGAGTTCGGTACAGGTGCCCTGAAAGTAACTCCTGCACATGATCTGAACGACTACGAACTGGGCCAGAAGCACCAGCTGCCGACCATCGACATTCTGAACGACGACGGTACGCTGAACGAAAAGGCGCAGCTATACGTGGGGCAGGACCGTTTTGCGGCACGTCGCAACATCGTAAAGGACCTGCAGGAAGCTGGCTTGCTGGTGAAGATAGAAGAGTATGCGAGCGTACTGCAGACTTCTGAGCGTACAGGTGCTGTAATTGAGCCGCGCTTGTCAATGCAGTGGTGGTGCAAGATGGACAAGATGGCCAAGCCAGCCCTTGACGCGGTGATGAATGACGAAATCCGCCTGCACCCGCCGAAGTTCAAGAACATGTACCGCTCCTGGATGGAGAACGTGCACGACTGGTGTATTTCACGCCAGCTGTGGTGGGGACAGCAGATACCTGCTTACTACCTGCCAGATGGTTCGTTTGTAGTGGCAACTTCAGCTGAAGAGGCCCTTGAACTGGCCCGTAAGCAAAGCGGTAACGACAACCTGCAGGCAGAAGACCTGCGCCAGGATGACGATGTGCTGGATACCTGGTTCTCTTCCTGGCTGTGGCCGATCTCTGTATTTGACGGCTTCAAAGATCCGGATAACAAGGATATCCTCTACTACTATCCGACCAACGATCTGGTAACAGCTCCGGAGATTTTGTTCTTCTGGGTAGCGCGTATGATCATGGCCGGATTTGAGTTCCGCAATGAGCCGCCATTCCGCAATGTATACCTGACCGGTATCGTGCGTGATACGCAAGGTCGTAAGATGTCGAAGCAACTGGGCAACTCACCAGATCCGCTTGACCTGATCGACCAGTACGGTGCCGACGGCGTACGTGCCGGTATGCTGTTCAGTTCGCCAGCGGGTAACGACCTGCTGTTCGATGAGAAACTGGTAGAGCAAGGACGTAACTTCAGCAACAAAATCTGGAACGCTTACCGCCTGATTAAAGGATGGGAAGTAGACGAGAGCCTGCCTTGCCCGAACGAAACGGCTATGCAGTGGTTCGACTCCCGCTTCAACGAGGCGTTTGTTCAGCTAGAAGACCACTTCAGCAAGTTCCGTATTTCAGATGCTTTGTTATCAGTTTACAAACTGGTATGGGATGATTTCTGCTCGAGCTACCTCGAGATGATCAAGCCAGCCTACCAGCAGCCAATCGACAAGCAAACGCTGGACACGACTGTGGAATTCCTGGAGAAAGTGCTGAAGGTATTGCATCCGTTCATGCCGTTCATCACAGAGGAAATCTGGCATGACCTGAAAGAGCGTAAGGAGAAGGAGTACCTGATCGTAGCCCCTTGGCCAAAGCAGGACAAGTTTGACAAGCAGCTGACGGAGAAAATGGAGAGTGTGCTCAAGATCGTGGCCGCCATCCGCAACATCCGCAACTCGAAAAACATATCACCTAACAAGTCCCTTGATCTGGCGATCAAGGTGATGAACCAGGACGGCTATGAGGATTTCATCAGCATCATCCGCAAGCTGGCGAACATCAACGAAATTACGCTGGTGCAGGAGAATGTGGAGGGCGCGATCAGCTTTGTAGAGGCCGGCGACGAGTTCTTTATCCCGATGGAGGGTAATATCGACGTAGAAGCCGAGCGGGAGCGTCTGCAGAAGGAGTTGGAGTATACCAGAGGCTTCCTGAACTCAGTGGTGAAGAAGTTGAGTAACGAGCGTTTCGTGAGCGGTGCTCCGGAAGCGGTAATCGCCAACGAGCGTAAGAAGCAAGCGGATGCCGAAGCGAAGATTCATGCGATTGAGCAGAGTCTGGCGTCTCTGTAAGGTATAGCTTTTATAAATGGCAGCGGCCGTTCTCGTGAGGGAACGGCCGCTGTTTTTATATACCTTACTCCTTGCTCAACCCCACCACCAACTGATCCAGCTCGTCTTTCACTTTCGGCATGACATCACTCAGGCCTAGCTTCTTCTTCGAATACATAAGTTCCACGTGGCGGTCGTCAATCTTATATTCGATTAAGCCCTGCTCGTCTTCGGTGAGGTAGTAGAGCTTGATCAGCGCATCTGCGGTGGAAACAGCGTAGGTGCGAAACTTAAAGTTGTTTTGGATGCGCTGCTGCGTGGGTGCCCGGTTCTCGAGGTAACGCTGGGTAACAACGGTGTCAAGCGCTATGGTCGTCTCGATCTGGTGAATAGCCTTGATATTGCCTTCATCGAAACGCCACGTCTGCACATGGTGCTTGCCTTGCTGCCTGGCGCTATACTTACTTTCTGAAAGGTTGATGCTGGCCATGACGTAAAATAACTCCAGATCGCTTTCTACAGTCCGCATAGAAGGGCTCAGTGTAGCATTGTCGCTGATGAACACAGATGTGTTAGCAAGTATCTTGACGTCTTTGTTGAGATCCTGACTCAACTGCAGATTACTGCCTTGGTTCAAGATGAAAGCGATGAATACAGGAAGCAGGAAGGAGAGAGGCGCCATATCTTTGGATTTTATACCTGTTTTCCTATACTCAAATATCGTGCAGAAGGCTACAAACTTGAGCTATCGATCACTCTCCAGGTGATATTACCGTTATTCACTTCGTATTTCAAGATCATATAGCCACCGATGTGGCCGTCCTCATAATAGGCCATGGCATAGCGGTCGTTCAAAATGCGGCTGTCACGGATAGTCATGGTTCCGCCTACTACGCCCTCCCTAGGTATAAGCTGCCCTTGCTTTCGGCTCAGGTCATTCATCAGGTCTACTTCAGGGTTGCGCAGGCCTTTTTTACGGAGCCTTTGGACATCACTTTCGCTCAGGCTACCCATCTCGTCTACGAACTCCACACCACCTGGAGGCACGACTGCCATGGTATCAGGCGGCAGCATCATGTCTCCGAGCGTATCAGTTTCAGCTTCTTCCTGCTCCAGTTGCTGACCGGTTTCGGCCAGTTTGTTGTCGGCTATACGCAGCCGGCTTTCGGCGTCATTCTTCTTCCAGTAGAAATAAACAGCTGCAAAAAGAAAAATAGCAGCTAAAATCCAGGCAATGGCAACTCTCATAGTTTTAATGATGGGTTATACTTCCACATAAACGGAAGCGGTTTGAAACAGATGTATCAATATTAGTAAAAAGGTATGTTTAAAGCTATACCTGCAAAAAAGCCTGCCCCATTTTCTGGAGGCAGGCTTTCTGTTTATACCTGAGGTCTTTTGTCTTTTGTCAAAAAACTCTTTTGTCAGAAATTAAATCGTTTGGTTCACGTCGAAGTTCTCGAGGTAGTCAGCCACACGGCGCACGAACATGCCACCCAGCGAGCCGTCCACTACGCGGTGGTCGTAAGAGTGCGACAGGAACATGAAGTGACGGATACCGATCAGGTCACCTTCTGGTGTTTCGATCACGGCTGGCTTCTTCTTGATAGCACCAACGGCCATAATAGCCACCTGCGGCTGCATGATGATCGGTGTGCCCATTACGTTGCCAAATGAACCCACATTCGATACGGTATAGGTACCGCCGGCCAGGTCGTCCGGAGTGAGTTTGTTCATACGGCCACGGTTGGCGAGGTCGTTCACTTTCTTGGTCAGACCGTTCAGGTTCAGCTGGTCGGCATTCTTGATGTTCGGCACGATCAGGTTACCGCTTGGCAGGGCCACGGCCATACCGATGTTGATGTCTTTGTGGCGGATGATGTTGCCACCGTCCACAGACACGTTGATCATCGGGAAGTCTTTGATCGCTTTGGCAATCGCATCGATGAAGATAGGCGTGAAGGTCAGGTTCTCACCTTCGCGCTTCTTATACTCGTTTTTCCATTTGTTGCGCCAGTTCACAATGTTGGTCACGTCGGCTTCCACGAAAGAAGTTACGTGCGGCGAAATGCGCTTGCTGTCTACCATGCGGTCGGCAATCATTTTGCGCATGCGGTCCATTTCGATAATCTCCACGTTTCCGCTGTAAGAAGCAGCTGGCTTGGAGGCGGCAGGAGCAGCCTGCGCTTGTGGCTGAGCAGCTGGTGCCGGAGCGGCTTGCTGTTGCGGTGCTGCAGCAGGAGCTTGTGCCTGCGGCTGAGCCTGCGGAGCGGCTGCTTGCTGTGGTGCGTTTTTGCGGCTCTCTACGTAAGCCAGAATATCTTTCTTAGATACACGACCTTCTTTTCCAGTGCCTGGTATGTACTCCAGTTCCTGCATAGAGATGCCTTCTTCGCGGGCAATGTTGAGTACAAGCGGAGAGTAGAAACGGCCGGAGGCTGGCTGGTCGAGTTTGGCAACGGAAGCGTCAGAAGAAGCGGCTGCAGGCTGTTCGGCTGCCTGTGGTGCCGGATCGGCGGCAGGAGCCTCTGTAGCGGCCGGAGCTGGAGCGGCAGTATCTTCGCCGTTGGTAGAGATAATCGCGATCGGGGCGCCTACGGCTACCACGTCACCTTCCTGTACCAGTATCTCCTTCAGCACGCCGCCCTGAATGGCAGGTACTTCCGTGTCCACTTTGTCTGTAGCTACTTCCAGCACCGATTCGTCCTGCTCAATCGTGTCACCCACGTTTTTGAGCCATTTCAGAACGGTACCTTCCATGATACTCTCGCCCATTTTGGGCATAACCATTTCTACAAGTGCCATATTTTGTTTATTCGTTGTTCTATTAAGGGACAGTTTTTGGGCCGGAAGACACAGAAAAGCAAAGCCACGCTATACCTGGCGACCCGAATTTGCAAACAAAGTTAATGATTTTAGCCTATTCCTCAACCGCTATATTCAAACTTTGGCGTACGAGGTTGAGCACGGCCAAGGCTGTATACTCAATATTGAGTTGTCGGTTTTTATTGTATTGCAAAAGTTTTGCACGGCTTCCATGCTGGTCGGCATAGGCGATCCAGATCGTACCAACCGGCTTTTCGGCTGTGCCGCCGTCCGGTCCGGCTATACCGCTAGTGGCGACGCCAATATCCGTTCCCAGCTTCTGGCGCACGTTTTTGGCCATTTCCAGCACCGTTGCCTCACTCACGGCACCGTGCTGTTGCAGGGTTTCGGGTTGCACGCCTAGCACCTGCATTTTCACGCTGTTGTCGTAGGCTACCACACCACCCATAAAATAAGCTGAACTGCCCGGCACGCTGGTGATGCGGTGCGCCAGATAGCCGCCCGTGCAGCTCTCGGCAACGGAGATAGTCAGACCGCGCTCTTTCAGGAGCTGCCCCAGGGCCTCCTCCAACGGCACTTCACCATATGCAAAGATGTGCTTTGGTACGAGAGCCGTCAGCTTACCTACTTCTACCTCGAGCTCTTTTTCCAATTGTTCGGCATTGTCGCTGGTGCCGGTCAGGCGCAGGCGCACGCCACCGAGGTGGGGCAGGTAGGCCAGCCGGATGTGTGGAGGCAAACTCGTTTCCCAATCCTCAAGCTTCTCGGCCAGCATCGATTCAGGTATACCTACTGTCTGAATCACTTTGTGGATAATATGCGGGGGTTTGAAGTAAGCTTTAAGTTGTGGCAGCACCGTGTCTTCCATCATGCGCTTCATCTCGAATGGCACCCCCGGCATCGACACAAACACTTTGCCCGCATCCTCAAACCACATACCGGGAGCCGTACCCAGCACATTACGCACCGGTGTGCAAGAGGCCGGCAAAAAAGCCTGTTGCCGGTTCAGCTCCGTCAGCTCATAGCCGCGACTTTTGAACAGTTCCGTCACGTCAGCCAGCGATTGCTCGTCCAGTTTGAGCTCTGTATGGAAGTAGTCAGCCAGCACATTTTTGGTGAGGTCGTCTTTGGTAGGACCAAGGCCGCCGGTGATCAGGATGATGTCGGCGCGGGTGCGGGCATCGTCGAGCGCCTGCACGATGTGGCTTGCTTCATCAGAAACAGAGGTGATCTGTTTCACCCGCACGCCTATTTTGGTCAGTTCGGTTCCCATCCACGCAGAGTTGGTGTCCACTATCTGCCCGTACAGGATCTCGTCGCCTACCGTGATAATTTCTGCATATACCGCTTTCATAAAATTAATTTTGGTCTGATTTGTGCGTTGCCAAGTAAAACTCATTCAAGTTAAAGATGTTCGGGCAATTTGGCGCAGGACAAGCATTATTTTCCGTAATTTTAGCCAATGCGCAGGTATAGCCTGACAAACAAAAAGCACAACCCATGAAAAAATTACTCTACACCTCACTCGTAGCCCTTACCCTGGGTGCCTCGGCCTGCACAGTGGCTGACATTCAACGAACTGTAGATGGTGTGATGGCCGGAACCGGAGGAGCCGTTACCCGCGAAGAAGTAGCTTCTGGCCTGAAACAGGCCCTGGAAGTAGGTATAAACAAAGGCTCTAACCAAGCCGCTCAGACAGACGGCTATTACAAAAACTCTCTGATCCGTATTCCTTTCCCGCCGGATGTGCAAAAGGTGGAAAACACGCTGCGTCAGGTAGGCTTGGGTAAGGAAGTGGACCGCTTCGTGATGACGCTGAACCGTGGAGCCGAGGATGCCGCCAAAAGTGCTGCGCCGATCTTTGTAAATGCCATCAAGCAAATGACGATTCAAGATGCCTGGAGTATCCTGAAAGGCGACAAAGACGCCGCTACGCAGTACCTCAAGCGCACGACTTCAACGCAATTGCAGGCTGCTTTTATGCCCGTAATCCGACAGTCACTGGAGAAGACGAATGCCACTCGCTATTATACCGATCTGGTGACCCATTATAACCAAATTCCGCTGGTGCAGAAGGTGAACCCGAACCTGGACGAGTATGCTACGCAAAAAGCTATGGAAGGTCTGTTTCTGCTGATTGCCCAGGAAGAAGCTAACATCCGCGAAAATCCGATTGCCCGCACGACTGAGTTGCTTCGCAGGGTGTTTGCCAAGGAAAATCAGTCCTAAGCTATCCCTGTTATACTATTTCTGTAAGCCCGTTGTATCGTTTGATACGGTGGGCTTTCTTTTTTGCAAAACATTAAAACCAGATTGAAAGTACAATACACAAAATTTTAAGAATGAGTTAGCTACGCTTAATCGCCCCTGATACCTATGGAAAACAAACGCTTCAAATACAGCCCTATCACCAAAGAGAAGGATCTGGATATGCTGATCGAAGAGATCGGTGATGCCCGGGTGGTGATGCTGGGAGAGGCCTCACATGGCACTTCAGAGTATTACACCTGGCGCACGGCCATTTCGCGGCGGCTGATTGAAGACAAAAACTTTACTTTCATAGCTGTGGAAGGCGATTGGCCCGAATGCTACGCTGTGAACCGCTTCGTAAAAGGTTACCAGAACTCAGGACGAAAGATTGCCGATGTGCTGGGTGTCTATCGCCGCTGGCCTACCTGGATGTGGGCAAATTGGGAGGTAGCCGCACTGGTGGAGTGGATCCGGGATTTCAATCACACCCGCAACGCACAGCAGAAGATAGGCTTCTACGGACTGGATGTTTACAGCCTGTGGGAATCGCTGGAGCAGGTGCTCAAATATATGGAGCAGCATGATGGCAAAGCCGCAGAGGCTGCGCGAGCCGCCGTGCAGTGTTTCGAGCCCTTCCACCGCGATCCGCAAACCTATGCGCAGGCAACGGCTTTTGTGCCGACCGACTGCGAAAGTGAAGTGATACAAATGCTGGAGCAGGTATCGAAGCGGGCCATATACCCTGATGATCCGGAGCATGAGTTTAATACTACCCAAAACGCGCTGGTGGCAGTAAATGCCGAAAAGTACTACCGCGCCATGATCAGGGGAGGGGTGAACTCCTGGAACGTGCGCGATACGCACATGATGGAGACGCTGGACCGCCTGCTGGAATTCCACGAGCCCGACGCAAAAGCCATCGTATGGGAGCATAACACGCACATCGGCGATGCCCGCTTCACCGATATGGCCGATGACGGCATGTTCAATATCGGGCAGCTGGCGCGTGAAAGGTATGGGCGTGAGCAGGTGAAACTGGTTGGCTTCGGCACCTACCAAGGCAATGTCATCGCTGGCCGATCGTGGGGGGCGCCTATGCAAAAGATGGACGTGCCGCCTGCGCAGCCAGGCAGTTGGGAACACATGCTCCACGAAATGAGCACAGACGACAAGATCATCCTTTCCAAGGATCTGAGAGAGGTGCCGGAGTTGCAGCACCGCATTCCGCACCGTGCCATCGGGGTGGTCTATGATCCTAAATTCGAGCAATTCGGCAACTACGTACCAACTGTTATACCTGATCGCTACGATGCCTTCCTCTACTTCGACGAGACCGAGGGCGTACACCCGCTCCACATGAAAACCCGTGGCGCCAAAGAGCCGGAGTTATACCCGTGGAATTACTGATTGAGTAAGTTAGTGATTGAGTGGATGTGCGATTTGTGGTTTTGTAGGGACAGGTCGCGACTTGTCAGAATTGTGCACGCTTTATCTTAATCCTGCATAGGCATAACGCTCCCTATGCTGTTAGGCTTATATAAAGCTATTAAAATAATAGTCTATACCTTAAATTTAACGCTTCACTGTCAGAAGACTTTTTTGTCTGGTTAGTGCTCCTTTTTAGTATTACCGGTGTCTTGTTTTGGCTGAATTTGAAATATGCTTTGAATTGTTGATATTCAAAGTCTCAAATTACACAAGGGCATTGTGAAAAAGCTTTCTTTCTTATTAATCTTCATTCTGTTTCTATGCTGTTCGCTTTGCATCCAGGCAAAGGGAGAGGGAGTGCCCTATATCAAAAATTATTCGCTTAAAGAATACCAGGCTTCCCCGCAAAACTGGGCCGTGGTGCAGGACCACCGGGGCATCATGTACTTCGGAAACAACTATGGTGTGCTGGAGTTCGACGGCAACCACTGGCGCAGACTCGGACTCCCGAATCGGTCTACGGTACACTCGCTGGCCGTAAACAAGGAGGGACGGGTTTATGTAGGCGGACAGGATGAGTTCGGCTACCTGCAGCCCAACGAATCAGGTATGATGGCCTATGTGTCACTCAAGCCGCTTATCAGCAGTGAACACAGAACATTTGCAGATGTCTGGAACATCTTCACCAGAGACGATGAAGTGTTTTTCTGCACCGTGTCGGGTGTTTACCATTTCGATGGCGACAGCATCAAGGTATACAAAACACCCTTCGAACCGACTGGCTTCCCGTTTTATGTGCAGGGCAGGCTTTTGGTGCCCGTGCTAGGGCAGGGGCTTTACGAACTGAAAAACGAGCGGCTGGTACACGTGCAGGGAAGCGAGCGGATCGCTGACTATAACATAGCCTCCATCCTGCCATACCCCGGAGGAAAAGCCCTGATCGTAACAGAGGAAAAAGGGATCTTCATCTATGATGGGTATAGCGGCTTTAGCCCTAGTAACTGGCCGGTGGAGGACTTCCTGATCAGAAATAAAGTAAACACAGCCACTACCCTTACAGAAGGCTATGCCATTGGCACCCTCTTAAATGGCCTTGTGGTCATCGACATGGACGGCCGGCCTACTCAGCACCTCAACAGCAGCAAGGGCCTGCAGAACAGCACCGTTCGCAGCATTTATCAGGACCACAAAGAGAACCTCTGGCTGGCCCTGAATTACGGCATCGATTACGTGGAGGTTAACTCACCCTTTAAGGTTTTCAACAACAGGCTGGGTTTGCCGGGAACAGGCTATGCTTCCCTGGTAAATCAATCCACGCTATACCTGGGTACCAGCGACGGCTTGTTCTACAAACCGATTGCTGACGACGAAAACCCGCTGAGTCCACTACCTCTGCAGCGAGTAGAGAACACAGAAGGGCAGGTATACAACCTGCAGCAGATTGGCGGGAAGATTATTCTCTCGCACCACAATGGGCCTTTCGAGATCGTCGATAACAAAGCGGTCAGGCTTTCGGAACACCGGGGCGCATGGCTGTTTCTACCGCTTCAGTCCCGCCCAGGCTACTACCTCTGCGGTACTTACCACGGCCTGATGCTTTATAGAATGGTTGACGGTAGACTGGTTTTTCAGAATAAGATCAGTGGGTTCGGGGAATCCTCCCGGGTGATGGAAGAAGACAGTGAAGGCAATATCTGGGTGGCACACGGCTATATCGGTCTGTTCAAACTCAAGCTGTCCGAAGACCTGACAAAGGTGGACCAGGTGGCTTTTTATGGCGAGCAGAACGGTTTGCCTTCCAACCTGGGCATCAATGTGTATAAGATAAACGGCAAGCTGGTTTTCACGGGGCTACAGGGCGTATACCTGTACAACAGCAGAATCGACAGATTTGAGGTATACGACGAGCTGAATAAGCTCTTTGACAGTCGGGTGCAGGTACGTAAGCTGGTCGAAGACAAAGAGGGCAACATCTGGTTCTCTGCGGGCGACGAAATGGGCCTGATCCGGAAGCTGAGCAACGGCAGTTATGAAGTGATCAAAAACGTGTTCAATAAGCTGGAAGGCAAACTGGTGGGCGGCTTTGAGCACATGGCCTACTACAACAACCAAAACGTGCTGATAGGTATAGACGAAGGCTTTGTGCAGTACCAGCCCAACTTTTTGCAGAAGAACAGCCTGCAAGAGAAGTTCTATACCTTGATCCGTCAGGTGGAAGTGCGAAAACAGGCCGGTGACTCGCTGATCTATGGTGGCTCGTTTGTGAATAATGGGTTGATTGAAAACGCGCAGCCCGGCCACAGCATCCCGACCTTGCCGTATGTGCTTAATTCACTTAAGTTCACGTTCGGGGCGATTCTCTACGATGGCATCGAAGATGTGCAGTACCGCTACTATCTGGAGGGATTTGACGAGGACTGGTCGCCTTGGGGCAGTACCCTGCAAAAGGAGTATACCAATCTGCGGGAGGGCACCTATACCTTTCGGGTAAAGGCACGCAATGTGTACAACCAGGAAAGTGAAGAAGCAAGTTATGCCTTTACTGTTTCCCCGCCGTGGTACAGGTCGGTTTGGGCTTATGCCGCGTATGTGCTTTTGGGGCTTCTGGCAGGCTATCTGGTTTGGAAGATGATGGACCGCCGAATATACCTGGCCAAGATAAAGCTGCAGCAGGAACAGCAGAAGGCGCTTAGGCTCAAAGAGGCGCAGCACATGGAAGAGGTGCTGAAAGCCGAAAAAGAGATCATCCGACTCAACAATGAAAAGCTGGAAAGCGAGCTCAACCACAAAACCCAGGAATTGACCTCCTCAGCCCTTCACGTGATGCACAATGTGGAGGCGGTGCACAAAGTGAAGGAGCAACTGCAGCGTGTTATGGACGATGTGAGCGAGAAAGAGACCCGCATGCAATTGCGCAAGATTCTGCGGGCTGTGGAAGAGGAGATCAAGATCGAAAACAACTGGGAACAGTTTGAGACCCATTTCAACCAGGTACACCAGGACTTCCTTAAACGCCTGAGCCAGGATTACCCCGAGCTCACCCATAAAGACCTGAAAATGTGCGCCTACCTCCGCCTCAATTTGTCCAGTAAAGACATTGCTGCGCTACTGAAACTCTCGCTGAGAGGTGTAGAGACGAGCAGGTATAGGATCCGGAAGAAAATGAATCTGGAGCAGGACGAAAACCTGGCGGATGTGATTTTGAGATATTAAGTGCAGGAGCTTATACCTCGGCAGCGTTGAATAATGACAAAAACAGAATACATAATAAAGAAAGCGCCCGGCATCACCGGGCGCTTTTTCTAATCAATATACTCACTATAATTAATCTTCCATTCTAATTACTTCGATACTCTGGCGTCGGCATCCAGCAGGGTGAACTTCTTCACCTGGTTGCCAATGCGTACCTCGAATTCACCGGCTTCAGTTACCTTTTTACCTTCACGGTTGGTATAGCTCAGGTCATCGGCAGTTAGGGTTAACGAAAGGGTTCTGCTTTCCTGTGGTTTTAGGTTGATCTTCTCAAAGCGGCGGAGGCGTTTCACGTCTGGTGTGATGCCTGTTGCGTACAGGTCGGAGGTATAGAGGTGCACCGATTCTTTACCTTCTCGTTTGCCCGTGTTCGTCACTTTGATTGTCACTTCAATTGGTTCGTCCATTTTAATGTTTTCCTTCACGGTCAGGTTTTCATAGGAGAAGGTGGTATAGCTCAGGCCGTGACCGAATTCGTACTGCGGGTTGTAATCCGCTTCGTAGTTGTACACCCCCTCGGCCTTTCGCTGCTCAGCAGACGGCTTGTGGATGAAAGGCACGAGTGCATTCGGGTAGCGTGGGTAGTTGTAAGGCAGTTTGCCCGAAGGGTTCACATCGCCAAACAGTACATCCGCCAGGGCGTCGCCACCGAAGTTGCCGGGTTGGTAAATCTGCACGATGGCCTGCATCTGCTGCTCAAACTTGCTGATCACACGCGGACGGCCCTCGTTTAGCACCAGGATCACCGGCTTACCTGTAGCTGCCATTTTCTTGGCCAGTTCGGTTTGCAGATCTGAGATGTAGATGTCGTTGATATTGCCTGGGGTTTCGGTAGAGGTGTTTTCACCGAGGCAGAGGATGATCACGTCAGCTTTTTTAGCGGCGGCAACGGCCTGTTCCATTTTGTCGGCATACTCTTCGTAGTAGAATCCGTCCATTTTGTAGCTCACGCCCGGCACAAAGTTCACATTGGCAGCGCCTATTTCGTTCTGCAGTGCCTCCACAATAGTGTTGTACCTGCCAGCAAATTCCTCTACTTTTTCGCCCTGCCAGGAGTAGGTCCAGGCACCGTTTAGGGTGCGCATGCTGTTGGCGTTCGGGCCGGTTATCAGCACTTTCATACTCTTGCGGAGCGGCAGCACATTGTTGTCGTTCTTAAGCAAAGTAATTGACTCAGCAGCCATTTGGTAGGCGGCCTCCTCAAACTCTTTGCTTCCGAATTTTGGGTAATCCTTCGGGTTGGTAGTTGGTTTCTCAAACAGGTTCAGGTTGTGCTTCACGCGCAGAATGCGGCGTACGGCATCGTCTATCCGCTCCTGCTTCACTCTGCCTTCCTTCACCAGCTCTACCAGTCCTTCACAAAACGGTTCGTACTGGTACGCGATCATCGACATATCCACGCCCGCATTGATGGCAAGCGCAATGGCATCCTTCATGGTAGGAGCTACTTTGTCGCGGGTATGCAGGTACTCGATATCGCCCCAGTCTGTTACTACCAGGCCTTTAAAGCCGAGCTCTTCTTTCAGTAGCTTGGTCAGAATATCAGGGTTGGAGTGCACCGGTACGCCGTTGATGATGCCTGAGTTGATCATGATGGTTTGAGAACCTGCTTCAATCGCAGCTTTGAATGGGGGTAAATGATATTCTCGCAGGGCCTCCTCCGGTATATAAGTCGGTGTTCTGTCTTTGCCGGAAGTGGGTACTTGATAGCCCAAAAAGTGTTTCATGCACGAAGCCACATGCTCGTGATGCCCAATGCTGTTATCTTCGCCTTCGTAACCCTTGATCATCTCCAAACCAAGTTCTGTGATCAGGTAAGGGTCTTCACCGAAGGTTTCGAATTGGCGTGAGAAGCGCGGATCGGGGCCCAGGTCCAGCACAGGGGAGAAGTTCCAGGGGATAGAGCTGGCACGGGTTTCGTAGGCGGTTATCTCGGCGCCACGACGAACCAGTTCGCGGTTGCGGCTGGCTGCCTGCCCGATCTGCTGCGGAAACATGGTGCCTCCTGCCGTATAGGTAGCCCCGTGAATCTGGTCCACACCGTAAATCACCGGGATTTTCATGCGGGTCTGATTCATGGCCATGTCCTGGATTGCGCTGATGACGGTATACCACTGCTCCGGTGTGCGGGCGCGGTTATTGGCCGTATTCAGGATCGAGCCTATTTTGTAGTCGACCAGTGCTTTGCGAAGCTCCACCATATCTAGTTCAAAAGGCTCATAACTGCTGAATCTGTTCTCGCCTTTGCCCACCACATCGAGTGTGATCTGGGCCATCTGGCCTACCTTCTCTTCCAGCGTCATCTTACTGAGCATGTCCTCAATTTTCCGGTCGATCTCGGAAAGTTGTGGTGCTTCCTGCACGTTCGTGGCCGTGCTATCAGCGGACTCAGCGGCTGGTTTGGGGGTCTGGCAGTTAGCGAGCAGCAAACAGGCTGCAAAAGCTGTCAGGGTTGCATTTTTTAATTTCATGCTGTATCGGTTTTGTAAACGTATTTCAAAGGCCGTGCTCTATTGCATAGCGGCTGTTATTCAGTTGTTTCTGTTTCTTTTGGCTTCAGAATGAGCAGCAATTCGCCTCGTCTGGTGAAGTAGGATTTGTTCTTAAAGCTCTGCGGGAATGCACAGAAGTGATTCGTCTTCCACAGGTTAACAGGTTTCCATTTAAGGGATTTTTTTGCTCCGTGCTTTACCATACATAAGTGCCTACTGCCCCTTTTGCGAGGCTGGTGGTAAATGATTTTCCGTTGAATTGTATGTTGAAAGTCGAAGCAGCCTGGCCGTCGTTCAGTACGATCAGCACCTTGTTGCCCTTTGGAGTTTTGAAAGCCACATTGGGCAGGCCATCCGGCATATTGGAGCCCACCCGCACAGAACCATCCCGCACAAATTTGGAGGCGTGTGCCACCACGTAGTAGGCCGGGTTGCGGGTTATACCTTTATCGATCGTGATCGCACCCAGGCATTCGGTACAGCCGCCTTCGGTATGCGGGTCCTGGTTTGCGTCGGCTGCCAGGTTCCATTCCAGTACCGTTTTGCACCAGTTGCGGGTCGCGCCTATGATCAGGTTTTTGGTGTGCCAGTGTAAATCTCCGGCCAGGTTACCCGGTGCGCCCACCCATTGCTCCGTGAAGTACAGGTTCTTGTCGGGGTGCGCTTCGTGCACCTGACTCAGCGCATCGATAGTACCGCCATACAGGTGAAAGGCGGAACCGTCGATGTACTGCTTCGCCTCCGGGTCGTTGAGGATGCTGATCGGGTAGTCGACGCGGTCGGCATTGTGGTCGTAGATGATAATTTTGGTATCAAGCCCAGCAGCTCTGAAAGCGGGGCCGAGGCTCTGCTTGATAAACTGCGCCTGCTCAGGGGCCAGCATCAGCAAACTCGGGTTGTTGCCGGGGTGCAGTGGTTCGTTCTGTACCGTAATGGCATCAATGTGTATACCTTCAGCGGCCATTTCCTGCACATACCTGACGAAATATTTGGCATAGGCATCGTAAAACTCTGGCTTCAGGCTGCCACCGATGGAGCTGTTGTTGGTCTTCATCCAGGTAGGAGGGGACCAAGGTGATCCCATCAGTTTAATATCCGGGTTGATAGCCAGAATTTCCTTCAGCACAGGTATAAGGTCGGCACGGTCTGGACCCAGGTCGAACTTCGTCATGTTCGGGTCGGTTTGTCCGGCAGGCAGATCGTTGTAAGAGAATACAAAGCTGCTCAGGTCCGAAGCACCGATGCTGAGGCGCAGGTAGTTTACCCCGATGCCATTGCCCTCCGTCGAGAAAAGCTCTTTAAGCAGAATGGTCCTGTCAGCGGCTGACATCCTGTTGAGCATCAAAGCGCTACCTCCGGTCAAGGTATAGCCGAAGCCATCCATTGTCTGGTAGGTCTCAGTGGTGTCTACTGTAATGGTAAGGTGCTGATTGGCAGTTTCCTGGAAGATAAGCTGCGTGTTCTGCTGCTTGAACAGCACCGCATTGGCCGGGTCTGTCAGCCAGAAATCAACTTTGCCTGATTTAGTACCTTTTGTCGTTTCTTCTGGTTCGGCTTGTGCCACTTCCTTTTTGCAGGAAAGCAGCAAGGGCACGAATAAGAGAAACAATAAGGCTTTCCCGAACCGTTTGGAGGCAAAGTGTTTCATGGGCAGTGTAACTTGTTTGGCAGAAATTTGCTAGTGCATGAAGGCGTGTTTACACCGTGCACGCTGGCAGGTATAGCGCTTCAATAATTTACTTTTCGATCATCTTATAAACCCGCACATAGTCAACTTCCATCGTCTGTGGGTATACACTTGGGTCGACACCTTGTGCACCACCCCAGTTGCCCCCCACGGCAATGTTCATGAGCAGGTGAAAGCGTTTGTCGAAAGGCCAGTAATCAGAGCCTTTACCTTCGTTGATGAACTCGAACACAGGTATGTTGTCGATGTAGCCCCTGATGGCGTAAGGCGTCCAGTCGACACGGTATAGGTGAAAATCTGTGCTGGCTGTCTCTACGATTTTGCTTTTCCCTTTCTGGGTGTTCTTGCTGTGGTTATAAGCCTCGGTGTGCACAGTAATGTGCACATTGTTCTGGTCGTAACCCACATGCTCCATCACGTCGATCTCGCCAGACTTTGGCCAGCCACCGTAAGCCCAGTCAGTTGGCAGCATCCAGATGGCGGGCCAGGTGCCTCTGCCCGTGGGGAGCTTGGCTCTGAACTCGAAGCGGCCGTACAGAAAATCTCCCTTGTTTTTGGTAACTAGTCTGGCTGAGGAGTATTCTCTGTTATCCGTGTTTTCTTTTCGGGCTGTAATCTTCAAAGTGCCATCCGATACGCTGGCATTGTTCAAGTGATCAGTATAATACTGCAGCTCGTTGTTGCCCCAGCCGGTGCCGCCAATGTCATAGCCCCATTTCTCTGAATTAGGCTTGCCGTTGTAGTCAAATTCATCGGACCAGACCGGGGTGCTTTCGAACTTCCAGTTGAGGTCTTCGGGGATTTTAGGCTGTGATATGAAAGGCTGTGGCTCCTCCTTGCCGGAAGAGCAGGAGCATACAGTAAAGGATAGGCAGTAGGCTATAACTGCAAATAATATATGCATTGGTTTAATGGTGTAAGTGTAAAGCATGTGCTTTGTTCCCTGATGTAGTATTGTGTCGGAAGGTTGTTGAAATAGTGAAAAGGCAGCCAGGTCAACAGCGGAGCCTGGCTGCTTTCAATCATCACTACTACTACTACTACTATTCTAACTTAAAATCATCTATGAAGAATATGCCGGGGATAAAGTGACCCTCGCCGCCAATCTGAATCACGATTCTGTTCAGGTCTTTTCTGTCCGCGTATGGCGAGAAATCGAAGCTCAGTTCCACCCACTTATCCAGCTGTGTCACCTCTTTCTTGATCTCTACTTGCGTTTCCCAAGGGGCACCCGAAGTGCCGTCCTGCAACTTCACCGACACCTGCTTCAGCATGTTCTTGATTGCCCAGTCGTAGCCTGCCATGGATGTGAAGTCGTTGTAGCTAGGCATGAACACTTTCAGCTTAAATACATTGCGCGATGTCAGGTCGAAGTTGTATTCATAGTCGGCAAACAGGTTTGCAAATGCGAACTGCTCTCCTTCCTGCTTCACGTACATGGCAACCTTTGGCGATGTATTGATCGGAAGTGGGGCAGGGTTGTCGTAGCTCTCATTGAACATGAGGTTGTCCTTCTTCCAGACCATGTTGCCGTTCCCGTCGAAACTGTCGAACATGTTTTCGATTTTGATGGCACGTGGTTCTACCGGATGTTCGTATCCTTTCGGCACCAGGCGCAGCCACCAGGCATTGGCAGCATTTGCACCGTCACCGGCTTTCAGGTATAGCTCGTTCTCTGAGAGCGTCAGAATTTCGTAACGTGACACACCGGTATAATAACCAATGAAGCCATTGTTGGAGAGTACCAGAAACTTCTTGCCACCTTCCTCTGCAATGCTCCAGGTCATGTTGGCCGGCGGGGTATACGACAAGGTATAGTCATCGCCTTGCGCAGCACCACCCAGTCCTGCTGCATTTGAGCCGTTCACAAAAGTGTTGCCGTTGTTCTGGTAGGTATAGGCAAAGCCGTTCAGGTTAAAGGTCATCTCATCGTCATACAGACCCTCGGAGGCTTTATCGTTTGGCGGTGCTGACCACCATTCTGGCGTTGCCGCTGCAATTGGTCCCACACCCATATGGCCTGCTTTATGACGATCGATTACCCAGGTTTTGCCAGCTGCATTAGAAGCGCCACCACCAGTGAGCGTATTATAGTCCTCTCTGTCGAGCATCGTCACGTTCGTCTCGGCGATGGTAACGGTCTGCGTGTTGGAGGCATGGCCACCGTTGGTGATCACCGTTAACTTCACGGTATAGCTTCCCTCAACCGGGTAGGCCCCGCTCACCTGGTTACCCTCTGCAGAGTTTCCGTTCCCGAAATCCCAGATGGCCTTGAAAGTACCAGGGGTTGTATTGGTGAAGGTGATGATGTTAGGGTTGTCGGCTGTAGGAGTGGCAGTAAACTGCACCATTTCTGACTTTGGTGCAGGTGCCAGACCACCATCTATTTCATCCGGGGTACAGCCTGTGTGGCTCACCGCCGTCAGCGCAATTGCCAGGTAGAAGCAAAGGCCTGATATGATCTTATTGTATTTCATGATGTCTTTCAGTTTTAGTGTCTGCCTGTTATCTATACTCAGGATTCTGAACCAGCTTGGTGTTGATCAGCTCGTTCTGCGGTATCGGTAGCACTTCATGCTTGCCTTCCACAAAGCCCATGGATCCAAGCACAGCAGCGGCCCTGCCGGTACGCACCAGGTCGTAGAAGCGGTGACCTTCTGTTGCCAACTCAAGTCTGCGCTCACGATAAATGTTTTCCAGGGTAGGAGCTACAGGAGCCAACCCTACCCGGGCACGAACGGCATTGAGCAGTTCACCTGCTCTTGTGCTGTTGCCACCACCCTGTACAAGCGCTTCTGCCTCCATCAGGTAAGTGTCTGCCAGGCGGATCTCGATGTAGTTATTCGGGTAGTTCAGAATGATGTCGCCACCACCTGTGCTCAGCCATTCTTTTGTTGGCGCATATTTCTTCACAAAGTAGCCCGTGTCGTCGAAGCCAGGTTCGTAGGTAGCATCAGGTATGCTCTTGATATCAAGTACCGTGTGCTCGTAGCGTGGGTCACCGTCCAAGGCAGTCACCAAGTCATTGGTAAGTGGGTTAAAGCCCCAGCCAGCTTCGTACGTTGGTCCTGAGTAGCCCCTCGGGCCAAACATGAGCACAGCAATGTTACCGTCGAAGTTCGGCCAGCTTCCCCAGCCGGCGTTGCCAAGCGAGGTGTGCACAATCTCGAAGATGTTCTCGCTATTGAACTTGTTGCCCGGGCTGAAGATGGCGCCGTAATCTTCCAGCAATCTGTAGCCATACATGCTCGTGCCTCCTGGGGTGCCGTTTACATCAGCTAGCTGTGCGGCGGCTTCTGTCCATTTTTTCTGATACAGGAATACCTTGCCTAAAAGCGCTTTGCCTGCACCTTGCGTTACGCGGCCGCCTTCTGTAGAGGCAGGCACCGTAGTCGGCAGATTAGGTATAGCCTCTCTCAGGTCTTTCTCAATTTGAGCATATACCTGCTCTGGGGTAGTCTGTTCCTGGTTAAAAAGCTCAGCAGTTTCGAGCGGAGCCGTGAACAGGGGCACGTTTCTGAAAAGGCGCACTAAGTCGAAGTAGTAGTAGGCACGCAGGAACTTAGCCTCCGCGATAAACCGTGCTGACATCGCCTCTGACATGCCGGGTACGCCTGCCTCTACTTTAGAAAGGATGGTGTTGGCACGTGCTACGCCTCTGAAGTTTCTGTTCCAGTACTCTTCCTGCGGACCAATGGCTGGGTTTAGAGAGAACCTGTTCCATACCTGCCAGGTGTTCATGTCTGATGGGCCACCACCGCCTGCATGGGCATCGTCTGAGGCGGCGTTTACTGCCCCAAAGTTGTGGTAGGTGTTGCTGGCCTGCCAGCCGAGCGGGTCGTAGGCGGCTACCAGACCGGCATAGGCTTCCTCGGGGTTTCTGTAGTAATTTGACTCCAGGATGGTGCCTTTCGGGTCCACGTCCAGAAAATCGTCTTTGCAAGAGCTTAATAAGGGCAGGCCTAAAACGATGCATGCCATGTAGGTGAGATATCTATTTTTCATATCGCTACGCTTCTAAAAATCTGTCAGATTAAAAACCAATGTTAATACCAGCCATCAGGGTGCGCGCCTGCGGGTAGAAGGCACGGTCAACACCCATGATGTTGCCACCGATCTCCGGGTCGTAACCCGTGTAGTTGGTGAAGGTGAGCAGGTTGTTGGCACTCACGTAGAATCGGGCCTTCTGCAGCGATATTTTATCGGTCAGGCTGCTTGGCAAGGTATAGCCGATCTGGAAGGTCTTGATCCGGAAGTAATCGCCATCCTCCAGGTAGAAGTCAGATGGGTTGGAGAAATTGTTGTTCGGATCGCTTGTTGACAGTCTTGGGTATTCGTTCGAGGTGCCTTCGCCCGTCCAGCGGCCCAGTGCTCTGGTCTGCCAGTTAGCATTCGCCACATCCAGTCTGCGCAGTCCCTGGAATATCTTGTTGCCAGTCACGCCCTGTCCGAACACCATCAGGTCGAAGTTTTTCCAGGAGGCGTTGAAGGTTACACCGAATGTCCAGTCAGGAAGTGGCTTGCCCAGCACCATGCGGTCGGCTTCGTTGATCACACCATCATCGTTTGCGTCAACCCAGCGGAAATCACCTGGTCTGGCATTAGGCTGTATCACCTGGCCGGCAGAGTTCACATAACTCGCTACCTCTTCTTCGTTCTGGAAGATGCCGTTTGTCTTGTAGCCATAGAAGGTGCCGTAAGGCTGACCCACGATCATGCGGTTCAGGCGTCCATTGAAGGTGTGGATCGAAGCAGCGCCGTCTTCCGTAAACTCTTTGCCGCCCTCCAGCGAAAGGATCTTGTTCTTTACATAGGAGGCATTACCGGTCAGACCAAAGTTGAAGTCACCCACCTGGCGATTGTAACCCAGTTCCAGTTCTATACCTCGGTTTTGCATGTCAGCAATGTTAGCCACAGGGAAGCCCGTTGAGCCAACATAGCCCGGTATTTCCAATGGTCTCAAAATGCCAGAGGTCTTCTTGTTATACCAGTCGAACGTGAGGTTGATGGCATTGAAGAGGGTGGTTTCGAAGCCAATGTTCGTTTGGGCAGTTTCTTCCCAACGCAGATCCGGGTTAGCCGGGGCGTTCGGGCTGTAACCGATGGTATAACCCTCGTTACCGAAGGTGTAGTTTCTGCCAGCACCCACTGTAGACACGAATGCAAAGTTGCCGGTGTTGTCGTTACCAACCACGCCATACGAACCACGAACTTTCAGGAAGTCTACAACTGGATTGGTTGGCCAAAAGGACTCGTTAGAGGCAACCCAACCAAGGGAGATGGATGGGAAGTAGCCATACTTGTTGTTATCACCGAATCTGGAAGAACCATCACGTCTGATGATACCCGTCAAAAGGTACCTTTCTTTATAATCATACGTCACACGGCTGAACAGCGAGCTGATGGTGTGCGCTACGTTGTCGTAACCATAGGCTGTGATATTGGCTGTAGGCACCTGCAGGTTGAAAGAAGCATCACCAAAGTTATTGGCAGGTATAGCATTGTAAGAAACGCCCAAACCGTCTACCTCACCGTCCTTGTAAGCACCCTGTCCCAGCATAACTGAGAAATTGTGGCCACCAATGGAGCGGGCATAAGATATGGTGTTCTCAATATTATAGTCCAGCACCATGTTCCGGTCACGGCTTCTGGCAGTTTGAGGACTGGCGGTAGAAGCATTGAGGTAGTAGATTGGCCTGAAGCTTTCACCGCCCCAATAGGCCAACTTGCCGCCTAGTGTAGAGCGCAGGCGCAAGCCTGTGAGTGGCTCCACTTCCACAAA
Organism: Pontibacter sp. LHS1; assembly: GCF_058932855.1. NCBI lineage: Bacteria > Pseudomonadati > Bacteroidota > Cytophagia > Cytophagales > Hymenobacteraceae > Pontibacter > Pontibacter sp. LHS1. The sequence goes on along the minus strand of NZ_JBZYWF010000007.1, from coordinate 1,886 downwards.
CGCATTGCCTACAATATTGTCAGACCAACCATAATTGCCCAGTTGTGTCTGCACGTAAGCAAGTGGGTTCGTCATTTCCTGCTGCACTGTATTGGAGATGCCATACGGGAAGCCCTGCCCATTTCTGACTACAGGTTGCCTGTTGTACACACTCTCAGGGTTATTGAGAATGTTCGGATCTGTGATGAGTACTGGGGTAGTGGGGTCGAGGTTGATGGCTGAACTCAGCGGACCACCAAATTCTGTGTTTGGATTGAGACCGCCCTGGCTTTTGATATGGGAGTAGCCCAGTGTCTGGCCGATGGTCAGCCATTTGGTTGCCTTGTGAGTAGAGTTGAGGCGGATGTTGTGGCGCTCAAAGTTCGAAATGGCTGTTGTGACAATACCTTCCTGATTCAGGTAGCCATAGGAGGCATAGAAAGTAGATTTGTCGTTGCCACCGCTCAATGCAAAGTCATGGTTCTGGATGATGGCATTGTCATTGAAAACAGTGGATTGCCAGTCAGTGCCTTCACCCAAGGCCTGTGGATCAGGGTAGGGGAGGTTAAAAGGCTGCCCAGGCTGCCAGCCATTCGCATAAGCTTCGTTGCGCAGGGTTGCATACTGCGTGGCGTTGAGCAGATCCAGCTTTCTGACAGGCGCCTGCGTACCTAGATAAGCATTGTAGTTGATTCTCATGCTGCCCTGACGACCTTTCTTGGTCGTTACCAGGATAACGCCAGCCGCACCACGCGTACCATATATGGCAGCCGAAGCAGCGTCTTTCAGTAACTCGATGGACTCAATGTCAGATTGGTTCAGGTAGTCTATACCTCCGCTCACCACTACACCGTCTACTACATAAAGTGGTTCGTTACTATTCAGAGTGGTAATACCACGTACCCTAACCGTTGACGCTGCTCCCGGCGCTCCTGAGTTAGATGCTACCGTTACGCCTGATGTTCTACCCTGTAGGGCTTGCTCCACACGTGTAATCTGTTGGTTTTCAAGGTCAGAGGAGCGAACGCTTGAGATGGCCCCTGTTACGACGCTTTTCTTTTGCACGCCATAGCCAATCACTACTACTTCTTCCAGCGATTTTGCATCCGTCTGCAGCACGATGTTAATGGTGGTGCGGTCGTTGATAGGGACTTCCTGTCGCAGGAAACCAATGTAGGATACCACCAACACACCTCCCTCATCGGGCACTGTGATGGTATAGTTGCCATTCGCATCGGTTGAAGCGCCAGTGCTTGTTCCTTTTAAGGATACACTAGCCCCAATCAAGGGCTCTCCGGTGTCAGAAGTTACCTTGCCCGAAATTGTTTTGGCGAAGTACTTCTCTTTGTTTGGCCTTACCATGCCTGCCTCTGCTGCAAAAGCTGCACAAGGTATACAGGTCGCTATGGTAAGGCAAACCACAGATGTGTATAGATATTTTCTCATAAATTATTTGGTTAAATAATTAAACTCAATATATACAGGTGAGAAATTGGTAATTGCACTTTTGGAAATAGCTATAGGCAAAGTCTGTCTGGCCTTCAATCCCAAATCGGAATATGACAGGTTACTCTGAATTGGCAAGGCTCTTTGCTTTATCTCTTCGGCTACTTTGTGTTATAATTTTAGTCATGTTATTGATAAACACATAAAAAGTAGACACTGCATGGTTACTTTTCGACTACGTCAAAACTACGTCAATATTAAATATTGTCTATAATTGCCTGTTTATCAGGTGCGAATAGCCTTAAAGGAATTGTTGAAAATGAATCTCGGGCTCAGGGCTGGCACAAAATCCTAATTTAAAATTCGTAAAAAAAGGAGGGATTGAAGAGGGGCTTTTGCTAAAACAAAAAAAATAGGAATGCTTTTTTGTGAGATTGTCAATCAGCTGATAGGTATAGCCA